>NZ_AP026945.1:6160584-6818856 GCF_026000695.1 Limnospira platensis NIES-39 | reverse complement strand
TTGGAGAAGCCCTAGAAATTGATTTGCTCGTGGTCAACAGCGACCAAGCCATATTAGTCGAAGTCAAAAGCAAACTCAGCCAAACCGACATCGACGAACACCTGGAAAGACTCGAAAAATTCAAGCGGTTAATGCCCCGTTATAGTGATGTCAAAGCCATGGGAGCCGTCGCCGGAATGGTCGTCCCCGAAGAAGTCGCCCGCTATGGCTACCGTCGCGGCTTATTTGTGTTGGCACAGTCAGGAGATAGCGTCGTGATTTTAAATGATGATAAATTCCGTCCCCGCCAATGGTAAATTACAGCCAGAGTTGGCGTTCGCGTAGCCTCTCGGAAGTGCGACCTATCGCCTACTCTCTGGGAAGTGCGATCGCGCAGCGTGCCCGCCAGAAGTATCGCCTACCCTCTCGGAAGTGCGACCTATCGCCTACTCTCTGGGAAGTGCGTTCGCGCAGCGTGCCCGCCAGAAGTATCGCCTAGCCTTTCGGAAGTGCGATCGCATCTTACCAGAAAGCGATCGCATAGTGGAAAGTGGCTAAAATGGATGATTGAAATCACCCAGAGGACAACCCCCATGACCACCAATGCTGACGATGTTTGGAGGCTGCTAGGAGAACTCATAGAAGCCCAAAAGGAAACTGAACGACTCCTCAAAGAACAATCCCAAGAAAGCGATCGCCGCTTCCGGGAACAGTCCCAAGAAAGCGATCGCCGCTTCCGGGAAACCGAACGAATCATCAAACAACAGAATGAAAAACTCAACCAAGAATTAGGCAAATTGGGAAACCGCCTCGGAGAATTTGTCGAATGGCAGGTACGCCCCGCCGCCGTCCAACTATTTCAAAAAAGGGGAATTGCTGTCAATGAATTTCACGGCGACCTCTCGGTTAAACGCTTTGGAGAAGCCCTAGAAATTGATTTGCTCGTCGTCAACAGCGACCAAGCCATATTAGTGGAAGTCAAAAGCAAACTCAGCCAAACCGACATCGACGAACACCTGGAAAGACTCGAAAAATTCAAGCCGTTAATGCCCCGTTATAGTGATGTCAAAGCCATGGGAGCCGTCGCCGGAATGGTGGTTCCCGAAGAAGTCGCCCGCTATGGCTACCGTCGCGGCTTATTTGTGTTGGCACAGTCAGGAGATAGCGTGGTGATTTTAAATGATGATAAATTCCGTCCCCGCCAATGGTAAATTACAGCCAGAGTTGGCGATCGCGCAGCGTGCCCGCCAGAAGTATCGCCTAGCCTCTGGGAAGTGCGACCTATCGCCTACCCTCTCGGAAGTGCGACCTATCGCCTACCCTCTCGGAAGTGCGATCGTACTCCCGATTATACAGGCAAGATACCGGACTACAAGCGATCGCAACGTGATCGTCGCACACTTTTGAAGGAAACTGTCATGGTACAATTTAAAGCCAATAAATAAGGGAGAGTCTATGAGTATTTTCATTCCCGAAGAGATTTTAAAAGCCGCCGAACTCAGCGAAGATGAATTAAAGGTCGAGCTGGCATTAATTCTGTACAAAAAAAACAAAATTAGCGGTGGACAAGTGCGGGCTTGGTTGGGTTTAACTGTTTTAGAATTTCAGCACGAACTCGCCAAAAGAGATTTATGTCTGAATTATGACTTTGAGGAACTCAATCAAGATGTACAAACCCTAAAAACACTGGGACTCCTATGATTGTTGTCAGTGACACTTCCCCAATTACCAATCTCGCCGCCATAGAAAAACTCGACCTTCTGCATTTACTTTATGGGACAATTACCCTTCCCGTCGCCGTTTATAATGAATTGACCCCGGCCGGAACTGACGAACCCATTCCCGGCACTCTCGAAGTCCAAACATTGCCCTGGATTGTAACTCGACCCGTCCAAAATACCCGACAAGTTGATGAAATTTTAGTTTCCCAACGGCACATTCATATCGGAGAAGCAGAAGCGATCGTACTGGCTCTGGAATTGAAAGCCGATCTGCTCCTCATGGATGAACGGAGAGGCAGAGCGCTGGCAACTGATTGTCAATTAAAAGTAACCGGATTGCTGGGTGTTTTACTACAAGCCAAACATCAAGAGGCAATTCCCGCCGTACAGCCTTTAATAGATCGGTTGATCGAAGATGCGGAGTTTCGGATAGAGAGCAAACTTTATCAACATTTTTTAAAATTGGCAGAAGAATAGCAAACAGTTGGCATACGATCGCCTAGCCTTTCAGAAGTGCGATCGCCTAGCCTTTCAGAAGTGCGATCGCCTAGCCTTTCGGAAGTGCGACCTATCGCCTACATTCTCGGAAGTGCGATCGCGTAGCGTGTCCGTAGTGCGTATCGCCTACTCTCTGGGAAGTGCGACCTATCGCCTAGCCTCTCAGAAGTGCGACCTATCGCCTACTCTCTGGGAAGTGCGATCGCCTAGAGTCTCAGAAGTGCGATCGCGTAGCGTGTCCGTAGTGCGTATCGCGTAGCCTCGGAGATAGCCAAGCTGAGTTCGGATTAATTTTCAAGCCTTCAGAATAACAAGTAACAGCCTCTTCTAAATTGCCCTGCTTAACCAAAGCATCCCCTAACCCATGATAAGCCCAAGCAAAATGGGGGTTAATATCTATTACCTGGTGATCAAGCGCGATCGCCTCATCCAACTTCCCAGACCGTTTCAACTGATTCGCCTGTCTCAGCAACTCACCCGCACTCATTCCCTCACCACTCCTCATAACTAGCTTACCAACACACCCACCCCCTGACATATCCCAGCATTATACCCTATCACGAGACTGATGCAACTTGACAAACATCTACCGAGCGATTCTCGGAAGTGCGTTCGCGCAGCGTGCCCGCCATAAGTATCGCCTACTCTCTCGGAAGTGCGTTCGCGCAGCGTGCCCGCCAGAAGTATCGCCTACCCTTTCAGAAGTGCGATCGCGCAGCGTGCCCGCCAGAAGTATCGCCTACATTCTCGGAAGCGCGTTCCCGTAGCCTCGGAGTGCGACGTATTGCCTAGAGTCTCAGAAGTGCGATCGCACCCCCGATTATACAGGCAAGATGCCTGGGCTACACTATGAGCGATCGCGCAGCACGTCTCGCCGGAGATTCGGTTTACCGGAATAAAGTGTTCGGTTATCCGTGATTGACAGATTTTAATTTTTATGATATAAGCCAGAAGTGGCAGGGGGAAATATATGGTGCGATCGCGTAGCGCGATCGCAATTCTGATGGGGGCATGAGGGCTGGGGGTTGACACGATGGGTGCGTTCGCGTAGCGTGCGCGTAGCGCAATCGCTCTCGATTATACAGGCAAGATGCCCCGAAAACGAGCCATAATTGGTGAGCAAATCAAAGCCTCAATCACCCATCAAATGGCGATCGCCCACCATGCCCAACATTCCTTTGACCACCGTGAAATTTGAGTGATTTTATGGGGCGAAGCGAGAGTGAAAATCCGCCCAACAACTTGGCAATGCCACCAGAATTTTGAGATTTTTTGGTCTCCTTACCTGGGGATGATAGAGCCGCCAAAAATGCCGGAGAAATCCGAAACAACTTGGCGAGTTGGGGAACCCCAATCGCCCCTGATGATTTGCTGATGGCCGCGCGAGCCATTGTCAATAATTTCATATTGGTCACTCACAATACCAGAGAATTTGAGCCGGTATCCGAGTTGAGAAGAGAAGATGGGGAAGTTTAGCTCGAATACCGAGGGCGGCGATCGCATAATACCTAGAGCGATCGGCATTCGGTTTGCCGGAATAAAGTATGCGGTTATCCGTACTTGACAAGTGTAGTTAATTGTGAATTGATGAAAATCCTTGGCAAGAATGTTCTCCTTGGGTATAATCGCTGGGTGAATACAACCCGTCTATATAGACTTGATTCTGGGGAGTCAGGGATTTAGTGAGGGGTAATCAACTGCTGCCGAGCCGTAAGCTAGAAGAGGCGGTGGATGGTTTTCAAAAAGCGATCGCCATCCCCATTTCCCTGGATTTCAGTAATCGTGCTAGGGTAGTGGTAGGCTGGCTGTGATGTAATGCGATCGCACCTTGCCACCTCCCCCTGCTGTTAAAGAATTTATTGAGACCTCAACCGGAATTATATCACCCGTCAAAGCGATCGCCAACCTCCGAGTCCCAGCCCACATCCCCCGTTACTCCCCCCATAAGCGGGTATATTAGCAGAAGTGGCGATCGTCCCAGCCCTCAATCGGTATAAATCCGGTTCCGCCAAGGATTGCGACCCTCCCAATTATACAGGCAAGATGCCCGGAAAAGGTGCGATCGCGCTTCTGTGGGGACGGCTGCACCCGGCGCATCACATCAAACACCTTCCGCGTCGTGTCCGGACGCCGGAATGCGATCGCCACAACGGGTGTCGTCAGCAATTCCGATGGAGCCATGAGCGCTGGGGGTTGACACGATGGGAGCGACGCTCTCGATTCTACTGGACCGACACACCTTAAACGGTGGGTTACGGCGGATTGCTATATTGCCTCACCGCCTGGGTTTCAGCCGCCTAACCCACCCTACACGAAAGCACATTTTTAGCCGTGTCGGTCCACTACAGGCAAGATGCCTGTGCTACGCGAAGAGCGATCGCACCTATCTCGTTTGCCCCGATCGCCACTCATTCAAAGCATTGACTAAAAGCAGCTACAAGTGCTAAAATTAGGCGTTATAAAAACTGGAAAATATTCGAGACGACTCAACCCAAAAGGAGAATCTCCAAACAATGCTTTATAAAGTTCCTTTGCTGCTCTCCCCCCAACCCGAAGGGGGATTTACTGTGACCTCCCCACTCTTGCCAGAACTTCTGACCGAGGGCGACACCGCCGAGGAAGCCCTCGCCAACGTTCAGGATGCCCTGGCTGCCGTGGTCGAGATTTATGAGGATTTGGGTCGAACTTTACCCCCAAATTTATGTGTTGCCGATGCCGATCATTCTGTGTGGCTAGAAACTTTAGTCGTGAGTTCATGAAGTATCGCGAAGTGGCCCGAAAACTGAAAGCATTGGGTTGTCAAGAATTGCCCCGGCGCGGGGGTGGCTCTCACCGAAAGTGGTTGAATCCCAACACAGGGCAAGCTTCGGCGTTACCGGATTGGGGAAGTCGCGATCTCAAAATTGGAACTCTACGGTCTGCACTGCGACAACTGGGAATTGATTGGGATGTTTTCAACAACACTTAATCAAAGCAATTAATCGCCTCGCATTGACAACAACCTTCATCGACCCCTCAATTTATAAATCCCATGACTTCCTTTCTGTCGGTGTAATTGATAACCCAATTTGCTGATGACCCGGTTTTTTCAAAAAACCGGGTTTCTCGAAACAAGCGATCGCGCGCGTCGGAGTCCGACGTATCGTCCGCTCAAATGAGGATGATGGAGAAACCTGAGAGCAACCCCCATCGACGAACAGCGGCGATCGCACTCTTAACTATCAATTAAGTTGCTCAAGTAATAATTCATTTACGAGTTGATTACCTTGGGGACTGAGATGGATGTGGTCACGGTAGAGACTCGGGGGGTCGGGGTGGCGGTTGAAGGGTGTAAGCAAATCGATAAATTTAATATTTTCCTGTTGGGTAAGGGATTGCAGACGTGAGCGTGCTTTAAGTTCGTAGTCCTTGGGTCCAGGCTGACCGATTTCCCGTAGCAGGGGAGTCATCAGCAGTAGGAATTGAGCCCCCTGTTGAAGAGCGATCGCATTTAGCTCTCTAATCATATCTAGGTTATAAGCCACCACATCCTGGGGACGTGGGCGAGAAGGTGGAGGGATAGGCTGATCGCGTCCTAAATAGCGGTTAAACAGTTCCAACAAGGCTAAAGGAGGTTTTTGGTCTGGATAGTTGCGATCGCGTCCGACAATGTGAGGATTAGGGATTCTAGCAAACAAATCATCGGTATTGAGTAGCAAAACTAAGCTCTGAGAACCAAATAAACCGAACTTCTGAACATAAGCCAATTGATTCGGGGGTCCCCAGGAATTAGCAGAAACATTGAGAACCTCCACCTGTTTGACTGGTAGTTGGGATTGAAGCTGTTGTGTCATCATGGCAGAAATCGTGTCATCCTGATCAGTCCACCATCCACCATTAGCAATAGAATCTCCTAACAACATGATCCGGAGAGTGTTATCTTCTGGTGTAGGGGCGATCGCATGAGAACGCATAGAATATTGATTAATCTCAATCCGGTTGCCAAATCGTCTGCTACTCTGATCACCAGCCAATAAATAGCCGATCTCCTCATCAGATACATAAATCAAAGGATTGCCAAAACCAAAAAAAACCCGTAACCCTAGTTCCAAAAGAGCGATCGCTCCCAGAACCCCAACTATCACTATCACCAGAATTTTGACCATCTCAGCCTCAAATTAGTCCCCGCGTGCAGAATTTGCTTAGTCAATTCTTTGAGTATCACAAGGATATAGCGAATCCACAAAAGTTACCAAGCATTGTAAAGTCTCAACAAGAATCTAGTCATATATAGTCAGATTTGACCAATATAGACATGAATTTCCGGCTCTGGACAATCGGCGATCGCACTTTCGCAGTTCGTGACTACTAACCCGAACAACCCGTAGTTACTGTCCAGAGTCCGCTCCAACTCCTCCGTTTCTCCCTCTAGCACCGCCTGGGAAAGTTTCGTCGGCAAATATAATTATTTATCAATTTCCGTCAAACAATTTACGCAAATTCTCAGCCCAAATATTCCCCGAATACAGAATCCTCCCATCTACCGCGATCGCATCATCGCCATCACTAGGTCATTATGTTAACTTTTGTAACAAAAAATTAAGTTTTGTTGCGAAAAATTTTTTTTTGGGGGGGTGGGGTTGCCTTTTGGGGGGGTCTGCGCTATACTTTAAATAATGGGAATATTTGCATTTTTTTTATTTGTGCATATATTCTCATTATGAAACAATATGTCAATATCCTATCATGAGTTCCCGGCTGTTGTCAACCCTCACCCGTTGTCTATAATGAATAAAACGATATTTTTGAGGGTTCCCAATTATGGCAGATTACCATATAGAAAATAATCAGGAATGGTGGACCCAGCAATGGTTAGACATTCTGAATCGCTATCGGTTTAAGAAACGATTGGAAAGGGCGAGAAATTATGCCAGACAGGGTAATGTTCTCAATATTGAATTTACTGGTCAGCGGGTTCTGGCGCAAGTTCAGGGGACGCAAGCCGAACCTTATCAAGTGGAATTGTGGTTAGATACTTTTACCGAGGAAGAATGGGGATATGTGATTGAAACATTATCCCAGCAGGCGATTTTTTCCGCCAAGTTGTTAGCAGGGGAAATGCCTTATAATATTGAGGATGTATTTGCTAAAAATGGCTTGCGGCTGTTTCCTTTTAATTTGGATGAAGTACATTCTCGCGCTCTGTTGTCCAGATCCGGCTAACCCCTGTAAACATATTGGTGCAGTTTATTATATGTTAGGCGATCGCTTTAGTGAAGATCCATTTGTCTTATTTCAATTGCGGGGACGCTTGAAAGAAGAGATTATCGCTAAATTGCGACATATACGGGGTTCCGGTGAGGTTAAAAAAGACAGCAAAACCTCCCAAGTATCCCCATCTATCAAAGGTTATCAACCTCCTGTTGTTAGTGGATATTGGCAGTATAACCAACAGTTAGAATCTTCTTTAGTCGTGATTTCACCACCACCAGGAAGCGAGACAGTTTTGGATGTTTTGGGTCCAATTCCTCTGGGGACTACAGCGACGGCGGCGGATGTGGTTATGCAGTATTTAGACACCATTTATAAAAATGTTAGCGATCGCGCCGTTTTGATGGGATTAAATCGGGAGTCGGAAGGCTAATTTATCGGCAAAATAGATGCGATCGTCCGAGGGAGGTCTTGGGGTTCATTAATCATCAAATCCGGCTGATATTGAGCCAGGATATTAGCAGAGTTAAACCCCCAAGTGACTGCTATACTATAGATTTTCGACTTGTGCGCTGCTGTGATATCTCTGGTTTCATCTCCCACATAAACGGCTTGATGTTTGGGGATATTTTGCTGTTTGAGTAGGCGGTTAATAATTCGGTGTTTACCGAATAGTGTGGACTCAGAGTTGATATCATCAAAAAGTCCCAAAATACCATGTCGGTTTAACACAAATTCCACATTATTTCGCGAGTTAGATGTGATAATATATAGTTGACAGCCTTGGCGTTTCAGGTCCTGTAACGCTTCGGGAATACCCGGAAATAGAGAAATCGACCCGAGATTATTTTGTAATTCCTTCTGGACTTGGCGCAGGAGTCGGGGAATTTTGAATAGGGAAATATTGGACAGCTTAATAATTTGGCGATAATTGAGGTTTTGTAATTTGTCTAAATCACTAGCTGTGGTGGGGGAATATCCAAAATCTTCCGCCAGGTCGTTGATGATGCTAATCACCACTTCCAAGGTATCAGCTAAAGTCCCATCAAAGTCAAATATGATAATTTTTTGATAGCGATCGGCCATAGGGTTTAAGATATCCTTAAAAATGGCTATCATCAGTATACTACCCCCACCATAACATTTAACTCAGATAGAGATGAGATGAACCCCAACCCAAATGGCTTTTAACTATATTAACCGCAATTCTCACCTGACTAGCCCCCATCGAAATTTTATAGGGTTTATGAGGGTTTTTCGGATTAGGATCTATAGTTACCACGTTATTTTCCCATAGGCGACTCTCCCGCGACCAGTCAAGTTGCGCCAACTCAGATATTTGATTTCGATTAAACTCATTTTGCTGACCGTCATAGGTCATATATAACAGTCGCCCCAGTATTTCCAAGCCCACCCGAAAACCCAATAAATATTTTTCCTTAAAATTCGCCACTTCTTCAACCGTTAATTCATCCACACTCTGATTAGCAATATGTGATGTTACCAGACATTCCGAAAAAAACTGATTCAGACATTGAGTTAATTCATGGGATGCCATTTCTACATCATAATCTTCTAAGTCATTATCCGGCTGATTAGTAAAAGCACAACTAACCAAATTAACAATATAAGCATTAGTATAAATCAACTTCTGCTTAGTGGAAGGGCTTTTTTTCACCTTCTCAGTTTTCCCATAAAACATCGAAACGCGATTCACCAAATTTTTGGTAATACCAATGCGACCCGAATGTTCCCCAAAAGAAACCAGCAAAGATTTATCTAATTGTCTGGCTTGCGCCATATCCCTAAAATCGGTCTGACACTGATTAAAATTCTCCTCCAAAACCAAAGTAATCGGAAAATCATCCTCACCGATTAACTTTCCTAAATCACTTTCAATTAATTGATGAATCGCCGTTTTGCGGTGTTGTCCATCAGTGATATCTAACTTATGACCACGGGGAATTACCACAAAACACACGCCTCTACCCAAGTCAATAATTTGGATATCTTCAGGATTAACATTAGCTGTCAATGTTCCCAAAATCCAGGGTTGATTTTTCTGAACACGCTGGAGAATATAGTCTTTAATTTCCTCAGCATGACCTTTAATCTCCGGTCGATTTTTGCCAGAGTCCGGGTCATTTCCCAGGGAGGGTCGCGCCTGTAGCAGAGTTGGTAAATCTTGGGCTGGGACATTAATTTGAATCATTTGTCGCCCTCCCTGGCGACACATCAACCCCAAATAACACCTTTCGCGGAAGTATTCAGTATAAAAGGGTGCTACCAAATTGTCGATTTTATGGAGAGGTTCATCATTAGCCATGGTTTAATTAGTTGTTATTAATTTAATATCTATGGCTAGATCATATCACAAATCTATAGGGTCAGGTAATCCTACTTCCCTCGGTTTAACTATCCGACCCTCAAAATTAATCGCCCGATTTTCAAAAGTGCGCGCCTCAGCCAATTGTTTCCGTAGAATTGCCTCATCCATTAATTCGGTGATTTCTCCTAGTAAATAAACAATTAAATTTGTAGCCAAAGACCGACCAGCTACTCGGACGCGGCGTTTATTGGGATCATATAATACCCCATACCATATAGATTGAGGGTATTCAATATGATTAAAACCACCCTCTTCATCAAATTTAACTAACTTTTGAAATACGGTTTCCAATGGTTGTTTATGGTGAAAGACTACCTTACCAATACCATGAGCGATCGCTATTTGTCCAACTGGTCTAAACAAAATATTTCCTAATCCTGGGGGGCGTTCAAATCCGAATCTTCTCAAATCGGGAGTTTCCATTTCTTGTGTCAGTTTTTGATAACTGGGTAAACTCGCCAAACCATCAAATAAAACCATTAATTCCTGAATCCCTGATGCCAACTCTTCCGGTTCGGGACGGTAGGGAACTAAACCCGGTTGTGTGGCTTTCCAGCCCTGAAATTTGGGGTGATAACCTAGATATAATTCCGCCATATCTCGTAAGGCTTGTAAGGTGGTTAATACTGTTGATTTGGTGGCAACCGTGGCGCTATCCCAGTTAATCCGAGGCTTACGTCCGGGTTCATCTTTGAGTAGGGGATGATTAACGGCTACCTGACGACAAACAATCGAAAAGCCGTCATTTTCATCTAATGCAGCCAACTGTCCTTTACTGAGTTTAACTGCCATTTGATTAAGATGTACAAAAATAGACCTAATCCGCCTTTGTGCCTGTTGTCTAGTTTCTCCAGGTAAGACAGCCGGGATAAATTCAATGCCAATAGTTTCCTGGTTTAACTCGGCTAGTTTCTGTTCTGGCTGTATATTTTCTATCGGCAAATTATCCCAATTTATTGGTTCACCTACCGGCTTTTTCAATTTACTATAGGGTTGTAATTGGTGGGTGTTTAATAATTCTATAACTCCCTGAATTCCCATAAGTCTATGCTGTCCATCTAAAGCAAAGACAGACACGGGGGATGATAAATCTAATATGCCTATTTTTCCATGTTCATCTAATGGTATATATTCGGCTGCTGAACAGGTAGCTTGTCCGTTTTTATCCCATTGTGGCGCTTTCGGGTTATCTACCCAATCGGGACTAATAACGACGACGAGGGGGGGGAATTTTCGATCCCAATTGTGGGTAATGAGGTATTGCACCAGGATAGCTTGACGTGACCAGTCTAGGGGTCGCTGTAGGATAGCATCAATGGTTTCTGCACCTCTTTCTATGTTTTGGGTTTCCCGGTCAATATGGCTTTTAAATAGGGGTAATTCAGAAGCATAACCAATTTCACGGGCGGCCCATTCCAGGCTGACTGCGCCTATATATCCTTGGGTGACTCCCATTGATGTGGGTTGAACTAAAATGCGATCGCTATTATTTACCAACTGGGTTAGCAATTGTCCTAGTTCCCCCGGCTGGACTTCTGGTTTTGGGTTCCTTGCGATCGTCATAGCTATTGTACTACTATACTGATATGGTTTTTAAAAACTTCTGTGCCCACCCATATACTATCCTATATGGGGCATTTCGGCAAGGCTATTCTATCTGTTAGGAGGGACCGTGATTAAAAGCAGACCAGTTGTTTAGGTTAAATTATAGCAATTATCTACAGGAGTATTATCAAATGAACGCCGAACAAATCAATTTATTTCCACCTAGTCAAAATACGCCAAATACCAAAATTGAAGAATTTGTAGAATCACTAGAATTGTTAACCCAAGAAATTCAAGAACTCTACTGCTTGGATCATATTCCTTGGGTGATAGGTTATTCTGGCGGTAAAGATAGCACAGCCACATTACAACTAATTTGGAATGCGATCGCCAAACTACCCCCAGAAAAACGCCATAAGAAAATTCATGTAATTACAACAGATACCTTAGTTGAAAATCCAGTAGTTTCAGCGTGGGTTAAAAAATCTTTAGAAAAAATGCAAGAGGCTGCTAAGACGCAAAATATGCCCGTCCAAGCTCATTTGCTAGTCCCTGAGATAGCACAGACATACTGGGTAGGTTTAATTGGAAAAGGATATCCAGCACCTCGACATAAATTCCGATGGTGTACTGGGCGTTTAAAGGTAGACCCATCAAATCGCTTTATCCGTAATGTTGTCCGCTCAAGTGGTGAAACAATTGTAGTCTTGGGAACCCGTAAAACAGAAAGTGCTAATCGAGCAGCAATTATGGAAAAGCGAGAATTAAAGCGTGTGAGAGAACACCTCTGTCCTCATCCTCATTTACCTAGTTCTTTGCTTTATACTCCTATTGAAAGCTGGACAACTGATGAAGTATGGCTGTATTTGATGCAGTTTGAAAACCCTTGGAATTACAGTAATAAAGACTTGTTTGCAATGTATCGAGGTGCTACAGCAGACAATGAATGTCCCTTAGTTATTGATACCTCAACCCCTAGCTGTGGAAGTTCTCGTTTTGGCTGTTGGGTTTGCACATTGGTTGATAGCGATAAATCACTGACAGCAATGATTAATAATGATGAAGAGAAAGAATGGTTACAGCCTCTGGTTGATTTTCGTCTGGAATTAGATATATGGAATGATCACGATAAAAGAGACTTCCGGCGGATATTTGGGACGGTGCAATTATTTGAAAGAAATGTTGATGGAGAAACCTCAGTCGAACCGATACCAGGACCTTATAAACGAGAATGGCGGGAATATTGGTTAAAGCGGGTATTAGAAGCTCAACAACAGGTTCGTAAAAATGCACCGCCTGATATGCGGGATATCACCCTAATTCAACCGGAGGAACTTAGCGAAATTCGGAGGATATGGTTGGAGGAAAAACACGAATTTGATGATAGCTTACCGAGAATTTATCAAGAGGTAACAGGAGAACCTTTTGAAGACCCGCGTCCTGGTAATAATGCTATGTTGGGTGTAGATGAATGGCAGATTTTGGAGGAACTCAGCGAAGGAGATATGATGTATTTAGAACTAATGACGAAACTGCTGGATACTGAACGACAGTATAAAACGATGTCGCGGCGTACCGGAATCTATGATACCTTGGAAAGATGCTTTGAAACCAGTTCAAGATCGCAATCAGAAGCGATCGCAAATGCTCACTATCAGCGGAACCTGAAACAAGCAGCTAAGGAAGGAAAAGTTGAAGATATCAAAAAAATTGTCAATGGTGAAAAACCCGAACCTCCCCAACAACTAAATTGGGCGAGTCTCAAATTTAGTTAGGGCTGATGTATTAAGATACTGTAGGGGTTAGTTATCCTGTGATTTGTGATGGGTCACAGGTGGGATTAATCCTGTAGGATGAAAATTGATGTCTTACTCAATAAGTTGTTTATTTCTGCCTCGACTCTATTAACCTTTACGGAAACTGCTATTCTGTGATTTTCCTGGAATTGACTCTGCAAAACTTCGGCCCCTATCGCGGTAAACAAGTGATTAACCTGCGTCCGCAAATTACTGGTGAAACGGTCAGTCCTATTGTCCTACTTGGAGGGATGAATGGAGGGGGAAAAACTACGCTAATGGATGCTATGCGTTTGGTTTTTTATGGTGCGCGCGCCCAATGTTCGACTAGGGGAAATATTGCATATTCTGATTTTCTGAAACAGGCGATTAATAAACATACGCCGCCCCATGAACAAACTTGCGTTGAACTATTATTTGAACATATTTTAGAGAATAAACAGGTGGAATTCCGCATACAAAGACGCTGGAATAGAAATCTGAAAAATGGTAAGGATACTTTGGGTATTTTAATTGATGATTGGCCGGATAAGGGTTTGGTTGAAACTTGGGATGAACGGGTTGAAGATTTCTTTCCTTTGGGAATTTCTAATTTGTTTCTATTTGATGGGGAACAGGTGAAGGAATTGGCGGAATTAGACAGTCCTCCGACTACGGTTATCCAGGCTATTCAGTCGCTTTTGGGGCTGGAATTGGCTGAACGTTTATCGGTGGATTTGAATATTTTGGTGAGTCGGAAACGTAAGGAGTTGGCTGAGGTTTCTGAGTTGGCTACTTTGGAGGAAATTGAGTCGAGATTAAATGAACAAATAGCAGATTTAGAAAAGGCAAAGTTGGAGGTTTTGCGAGTTGATGGGGAGTTGCAAAAAGCCCATAAACGAGAAAAAGAAACTCGTGATAAGTTTCGGACTGAAGGGGGTAAACTAGCCCAAGATAGAGACCAAATTGAAGCACAATTACACAAGGAACAAGAGAGGTTAAATGGCAAGCGCGATCGCCTCAGAGAAATAGCGGCGGATATGTTGCCTTTGGGATTAATTCAGCCTCTGTTACATAGGGCAAAATTGCAGGGTGAAAAGGAAATCAGTGATCACAAAGCCAGAATTGCGCGGGAGGTGGTGGCGGAACGCGATCGCCGATTATTCGACTATTTAAAAACTCTGGATTTAGGAGAGATTACTTTGGATAAAGTTCGGAGTTTTTTGGAGTCGGAGAGTTCCCAAAATTCCGATGAGTATTTACGGGAAGTTTGGTTAGATATGGATGAAATTACTCTCCGACAGCTTACCAGTGTCCTGGAACATCAACTGCCTAATCAAATTAGTCAAACGGAGTCTTTAAAACAGGAGCTGATAGGCATTCAAGAGACGATTGTAGCTAAGGAAAGACAGCTAAATGTGGCGGCACCCCCGGAGGTTTACGAAGAACTGTTAAAGGCCGTTTCTGATGCGGCGGCGGATGTGGCGAAGGTGAAAAATGATTATGATCAAGCTATAGGTCAGCGCGATCGCTATGAGGCTATGGTGGAAAAAACTAAAAAAGAATTGTCGCAATATAGCCAGGTGACTATCGATCGCAAAAATGCCAACCACATTATCCAAACTTCCGAAAGGGTACAGCAAACTTTAGTACAATTTCGGGAAAAGTTGACTCTCCGAAAACTTAATAAATTGGAAATAGAAGTCACTGAATGTTTCCGCTATCTTCTCCATAAATCAGACCTAGTTCATCGAGTGGTTATTGCTACCCAGGATTTTAGTTTGTCTCTGTATGACCCCCAAGGTCAACCCGTCCCCAAACATCGCTTATCTGCAGGGGAAAAACAACTATTGGCGATCGCTTTTTTGTGGGGTCTAGCGCGGGTTTCTGGTCGCCAGCTTCCTGTTGCTATTGATACCCCCCTGGGAAGGCTAGACTCTTCTCACCGCTACAACCTAATTGAACGATATTTTCCCTCCGCCAGCCATCAGGTAATTTTGCTATCTACAGACACAGAAATTGGCGAACCCGAATTAAAAAGCCTGCGAGAACAAGATGCGATCGCCCGTGAATATTTACTCAAATATGACCCCAAACAAGGACACACAACTATTGTACCTGGTTATTTTATCAACAATTAACTTTGATGGGTTTGTAGCCAAATTTCTAAACTCACTAATAACCAGAGTTTTATGCCAAATTTTTGATAAGCCGGACTTTGTGGATTAAAAAATTCTTTAATAAACTTTTGGTTAATATAGGGGGCGATCGCCGCATTTTTATTTAATAATAATGCCTGGGTGCGTTGTTTCCAATGGTGGTAAAACCATGAACCTACAGGAACCCGCATCCCACTTTTAGGGCGATAAATAATCGATGCTGGTAATATATCAGTAACCGCTGCTTTTAACACTGCTTTCTCATTAGCAGCAGAGAGTTTATATGCTGGTGGCACTTGTAAACTTAGGTCAACAATTCGCTGATCAAATAATGGCGATCGCCCTTCTAAACCCGCCGCCGAGGTCATATTACTGACTTTGGTTAAAATATGGTCTGCCCCCTTAAATTTAATATTAATTAGCATCAATCGATTTAAATATTCGTTGGCGGCATTTAAGTCTGGTTCAAATACTGACGGCGCATCTTTCACCTGCTGCCAAATTTCTGGTTTCATAAGTTCCGGTAAATGGGGATAGCATTTTTTAAAAGACTCTAAATAGGTGGTCAGACGATTGGGAAAATGGTTGTAAATATTCCCATACAATTCATAGAGTAACATCGGCTTATTTTTCGGACCGCCAAAACAGGGATCGCCTCCTTCCCCGTTTAAAATAACTCCGACATCCTGTTTAGCTACCTGTCCTAATAAATAGTTAGGAACCGTCAGAGGATCACCAATGGGGTCGTCTAAATTTGCCATAGTAATTGCTAGATTATCCCATACACTTTCTGGCTTTATTTCCAGAATATGATGCTGAGTTTGGCAATGTTCGGCTACTAAATTGGCAAATTCTAATTCGTTGGGATATTCAGCACCAAAATGGATAGAATAAGTATGGACTTGATGCTGATGAAATTGACTTGCTAAAGCTGTAATAGCACTAGAGTCTAATCCCCCTGATAAATAAGTGCCGACAGGTTCCCCAATAGGTAGGGATTCTTCCACTACTTCATTAAGAAGCGATCGCAATTTTTGGCTGTAATATTCTAGGGGTTGATCGCGATCGCCTATTTGTTCTTCAGGTTGCCAATAAACTTGTATTTCTGGAGATTTCCCCGCGTCTGACCATTGGTGTATTGTCCCCGGACGTACTTCTTTTACCCCTTCCCAGATGGTTTGTTCTCCCGGAATAAACGCACAAGAAAGATAGTCTCGTAAAGCTAGATAATCTAATTGCTGGGGATGAAATTTCCCTAGGGTTGACAGACGAGGTGCTACCCGCAAAATACCTTCGTTAATTGTATAGTATAGATTTCTCGCGCCTACAGGATCTCGCCCTAGCCACAGTCGCCGTTGGCTTCTATCCCAAATTACTAAGGCAAACATTCCTTGTAACTCCGAGAGGACTTGGGGAATATTATCCCTGCTGTCTAAATGGTCTAATAATTCCTCAATATCCCCGTTAATTAAATTACTGTCCCCTACTATGACAAATCGCTGCTTTAAGCTGATAATTGGCTGGGTTTGGTAAATGGCAATTGTCTCCTCTTGCCAAGTTATTTCATCCGATGGAGTGATATAATTACCTAAACTTACCCACCAATTTGGCCGGATTTCTGGCCCTGGTAATCTTTGACGATGACGAGGTTTCAAAAGCTGCCAGGATGATAAAAAAGACATATTCTGCTCCAAGTTGCATTTTAGCCGAAATTCCTTCACAGGGGTTGACAAATTGGTGCAATTTGTGGGATTATTTAAGTGTAATGCTTCATAATAGAAATCTAACCGTTTTTTAAAAAATTGGCAATATTCCCATTATCTAAAAAGTATAGCACAAGTCCACCCCAAAAGCTACCCCCTCCCAGAAAAAGGCGATTTTTTTAACATTTCTTAACTTTTCTTTACAAAACTTCATGAAATTAGGTTAACGGCAATTTTTGGGTCATCAAAGCGATCGCCCCAACCATAATCTGATGTTCACATACTTGAATGCGCTGATGGAGAGTTTCGGGGGTATCTTGGGGTAAAACGGGGACAGCCGCTTGCATCAAAATCGGGCCGCTATCAACAGCCAACTCGACAATATGAACCGTGCATCCTGTTATTTTAACTCCCGATTCTAAGGCTTGTTCAACGCCACGAATACCGGGAAAACTGGGCAATATGGCGGGGTGTAGGTTAATAATTTGGTGAGGAAAAGCGGTCACCAAAACCTGGGTAGCAATTCGCATCCATCCCGCAAATACAACTAAATCAAGATCATATTGATTGAGGGTATCAACAACCTGCTGATCAAAAATTTCTCTAGTGGGGTAGTCGCGGTGGTTAACCAGAATAGTGGGAATATCAAACTTTTCGGCGCGTTGTTTAACCTTAGCCTTGGGGTTATTGTAAACTAAAACCTGTATTTGGGCGTTAAGTTGTCCATCGCGTATTTTTTGGGCAATTACTTCAAAATTACTGCCACTACCGGAAGCCAAAACCCCTAATTTGATGGGTTTTCCGGGAATAAATAGGGGGTCAGGTAAGGGGGGATAAATTAGATAGGGTGTAGAATCAATGGGGTTTTGATAGGGAATCATGGATTTAAGCAATGATATCGCTGCTGTGGCTAGAAGAATTCCGGCACTTGAGTAAGTATACGCGAAACGGGAATAGGTTAGGCGAAATATTCAACCCAACCTACTACCAAAGCTGGGGAAAGATTATGCGATCGCCGAATTATCCCATTGCAAATAGGGCAACTTAGCAGCAGTAGCGCCGATTTGGTCACTATTAGCAATCAACTGACCGCAATTATCCCAACTACCATTAATAAAAGACTGTCGCGATCCTTCATTCATGTTCACATCAATAGTTAGGTCGCCGCCGTGAACTTTCAGCGACCCCAGATCCATGATAATTTCAACTTGGGAATTTTGCTGTAATAACTGTTGTAATTGTGTGACCGCCTCTGGTGTAGCCGTGACACAGGGAACTCCGATCGCCACGCAATTACCCAAAAAGATTTCCGCGAAACTTTCCCCCACAATGGCTTGAATGCCCCATTTTGCGATAGCTTGGGGGGCGTGTTCTCGGGAGGAACCACAGCCAAAATTTTCATTAACCACCAAGATATTAGCACCTTGATATTGTGGGAGGTCAAAGGGATGGTTTCCGTTTAATTGTTGACGGTCATCAGCAAATACTTGTTGTCCTAAACCATCAAAGGTTACACAGCGTAAAAACCGGGCGGGAATGATGCGATCGGTGTCAATATCACCACCAACTAAGGGGATACCGCGTCCTGACACCTTGTGAATTTTACTCATGATTTTTGACTAGGAAGATTCCGATTAGTTAACAAGAGGAAATAAGGAGAGTTCCCCCCTACCCGGTTGCATCAGGTAATGGGGGTACTAATTAACTAGGCTTCGATTAACTTACGAACATCGGCAACTTTTCCGTTAACCGCCGCCGCGACTACCATGGCGGGACTCATTAATAATGTGCGTCCGGTAGAGGAACCTTGACGGCCTTTAAAATTGCGATTAGAAGAAGATGCACTAATTTGGTTTCCCTGTAACTTGTCAGGGTTCATAGCCAAACACATAGAACACCCGGCTTCTCGCCACTCAAAACCTGCTTCTCGGAAGATTTGATCAAGTCCTTCAGCCTCAGCGGCTTGTTTAACTCTTTCGGAACCGGGAACTACAAAGGCTTTCACCCCGGCGGCGACTTTGCGACCTTGGGCAAATTTAGCCGCCTCCCGTAGGTCGGTTAAGCGTCCGTTGGTGCAACTTCCGATAAAGCAAACATCAACTTTGGTTCCCTCAATGGGAGTTCCGGGGGTAAACTCCATATAGCGGTATGCTTCTGATGCGATCGCCTGATCGCTGGGGGGGAGATTTTCCGGTTTAGGGATGACCTCATCAACGCCAATACCCTGTCCGGGAGTAATTCCCCAAGTGACGGTGGGGGGAATATCAGCAGCATCAAAAGTTACCACATCATCATAAACCGCATCGGCATCACTGCGAATTTGTTGCCACCAGGCGATCGCTTTATCCCAATTTTCGCCTTTGGGTGCAAAATCGCGGTCTTTGAGATAGTCAAAGGTGACTTGATCGGGGTTAACATAGCCACAACGTGCGCCACCTTCAATAGACATATTGCAAACAGTCATCCTTTCTTCCATTGACATGGCTTCAATGGTGGTGCCGGCGTATTCGTAAGCATAACCCACGCCGCCTTTAACTCCCAATTGGCGAATCACATGGAGGGTGACATCTTTGGCGTAGACCCCTGGGGGGAGTTGGCCGTTAATTTCAATGCGACGAACTTTGAGTTTTGATAAGGCTAGGGTTTGGGAAGCGAGGACATCCCGAACTTGGGAAGTACCGATACCAAAAGCGATCGCCCCAAAAGCGCCGTGGGTCGAGGTGTGGGAGTCTCCACAGGCGATCGTCATTCCCGGTTGAGTCAGGCCTTGTTCCGGTGCGATTACATGGACAATGCCTTGATTACCCGAACCGATATTATAAAATCGGATCTTGTGTTCCGCACAGCTTTTTTCTAAGGCTTGCATCATCTCCTCAGCCAGGACATCCACAAAGGGACGGGCCTGATTTTCCGTGGGGACGATATGATCCACCGTGGCGACGGTGCGTTGTGGGAATAGGACTTTCAATTGGCGATCGCGTAACATCGCGAAAGCCTGGGGACTTGTCACCTCATGGATCAGGTGTAGACCAATGAAGAGTTGAGTCTCACCGGATGGTAGGGTTCCCACTGTATGGAGGTCCCAAACTTTATCAAATAGTGTTCCTTTGCTCATAAAACCATCGGTTAATCGGCGTATCCAACGCGCTGATATATCTGCCCTATTTTAACCTGTTTGGGAACGGTGGTAAAGCGGGGCGACGGCTCGACCCCCTCAAATGCCCTAATTTCCAAACTATCTGAGGTTTTAGCCCCCGATCACTTTTCCGATTTGCTATAATAGAGTTAACAAAAGAGCGCTCTCCCCCCTTGATTCTGGATAGAGCGCTCAGTCCCCAATATTTTGATCACAAGGGTATAATACCACAATGAGTAAAAGTGCGATCGCCACCGCTGCTAACAGCCGGTTGGGGTTTTATTCTTCCCCTTTGGTAGAGCCAGAAACCCCCAAAATTTCCCCTCTCATTTCTCAATCCATCAAAATCGAAAATATTGATACTATCGGCCCCGGCAATACCCCGCGACTCGTTTATAAAACTTCCGCTGGTCGTTGCAGTCGTCTCGTATCTAAAGCTGATTTTGCTAGGGTTTGGTCTTGTTTTCTGTCAATTCGAGGCGTAAAACATTCCCGAATTTTGGAGATTAACATCACCGACCACAGCTTAATTATCCAGACCAATCAAGGCACGGTTGCCGTCGATAAAAACCAGGCTAAAATGTTCCTATCTCGCTATAATCGAGTAGCCCTAGAACCTCTACAAGTGCGCCTAATCCCCCAAGGTGCAGTAGTTTGGAACCCCGATCATCATACCCTATCCTTAGTAAAATCGGGAGGATGTACCTGTGAAGATTGGCGGTATCGGCAAACCATTTGCAAACATCAAATTGCTGCCCAATTGTGTCAGATGTCATCTAATTAATTAAATTTATATCTCCCAGTAGTTAAAAAATACTATTGGGGGATATTTTATGATATAATTAAATGGGGTTTCTGATGCTTTCTACTAATGCCGAATAATCCAGGTCGCCCAAATCTAAATTGGTGATTGCCTGTGCGATTATCTCTTGCACCCCCGATAGTCCGGCGACATTTAACTGAGAGGCGATCGCTTCATTGATAAACAAATTAGTATCCTTTAACAGGTGCTTAGTCGGAAAATTGGGATCGGCATAATTCCCATCAACCATGCGTTGTAGCTTTTTATCAAAGGTCGGCGCATATAACGCACTATCCCGGAGAATTTTCATAAAAATTTCAACATCTGCACCCTGACGCTGAATAAAGCTGAGACTCAAGCCAAAGGCCGCCGTGAGGGACGCAATTAGTTGATTGAGGGCTAATTTCACAGCCGCCGCCGCACCGACTTCCCCAATTAGCATCGCCTCCCCCAGGGGTGCAAGGACTTTCTCCCACCGTTGCAACTGTTCGCCAGTTCCCCCCACCATAATCTGAAGTGTACCGGATTTTACCTGGGGAATGCTACCCAAAACCGGAGCCTCCATATACTCCCCCCCTACAGCAACTATTTTGTCTCTGATGGCTTGGCTTTCCCGTGGGCCAATAGTACCCATTTGGATGGCGGCGCGACCCCGCCAGTGTGGGCGAATATCAGCGGATAGTACCGTATTTTCAATGGCGGGCGCATCTGCTAACATCAAAATAGTGCAATCACAAGAGGCGATCGCATCTTTTACCGATGAGGCGATCGCTACTCCCCTATCCTCAAGAGGCTGTAATTTAGCAGCAGTGCGGTTATAGGCGACTACATCTAATCCCCCCTCCAATAGTCGCAGGGCGATCGGTCCTCCCATAAGTCCGGTTCCAATTAATCCAACTTTCATGAGCATCAATAACTTATTTGCAGTTATTGTATATCTTAATGATTGCCCAATTATTCCAATCAGACATTAACCAATAATATTTTCAAAACTCTTTGATTATAGACTACAATATGGGTAAGTGCTGACAGCAGGTTTTGCCAATGCTCACCCCTAAACCATAACGATCATATCAATGGGTAAATAGAAATCACTAGGAATATGTCAAGATTTAATCATGTCTAACCTATTTAATTCTGCTAGTTCCCCCGCTATTATTGAAGCTGTCGAAAAGCTGGGATATCGCGTCAGTAGCGCTGATGTCGCCATTCAAGCTGGCCTTGAAGTTAACCTCGCTCAACAGCAACTTTTAGCCCTAGCATCAGAAGCCGGAGGACACCTACAAGTAGCTGAGTCTGGGGATATTGCCTTCCTATTTCCCCAGAATTTTCGCGCTGTCATGCGAAATCGATATTGGCGGTTAAGAGTTTATGAATGGTGGCAAAAAGTCTGGCGAATACTATTTTATTTAATTCGCATTTCCTTTGGGATTATGTTATTGGTGTCCATAGTCCTAATTTTTATAACCATTGCAGCGATTCTATTTTTTGGCGATTCTAATCGCAACGGTGGCGGTGGCGGCGGTGGTGGCGGCGGTTCCCGTGGTCGCGGCCTCATTTTTATTCCCCACTTTTGGTTTCACCCTAACTCCTTCTCATTCCTGAGTTGGGATAATGGCAATTATTATCGCCAGCAACAGAAGATTACCAAGAAACAGAAGAAAGAGAAAATGAACTTCTTTGAAGTCGTGTTTTCTTTCCTGTTTGGAGATGGCAACCCTAACTATAATTTAGAAGCGCAGCGTTGGCAGGAAATCGCCACAGTAATTCGCAATAATCAAGGTGCAGTAGTAGCTGAACAAATTGCCCCTTATTTGGATAATTTGGGTAACGCATATTCCCAGGAATTTGAGGACTATATGCTGCCAGTTTTAACTAGGTTTAACGGACAGCCAGAAGTGAGTCCCCAAGGACAGTTAGTATATCATTTTCCCGAATTACAAACCACTGCCACTAAATATCGACCCCAACCCGTCCCCGCCTACCTCAAAGAAAATAATTGGAAGTTTAGCAATGCTACTTCTAATCAGTTAATGTTAGCAGCGGGTTTAGGTGCGGTTAATTTCGTCGGCGCATTGATTTTAGGTCATTTACTAGAAGATGGCGCAATAGCAGCACAAATGGGTGGCTTAGTGGCATTTGTGGAGATAATTTATCCCCTACTTTTTGCCTATGGTGCGGGTTTTATGATTGTCCCTTTAATTAGATATTTTTGGGTACAGTGGCGCAATGGTAAAATCGCCGTGCGTAATGAATACCGCCAGTCTCATGCGATCGCCTTAAATCAAGCTGATGATACCCTTCAACAAAAGTTAAAATATGCCCGAAAATTCGCCGCAGAAACCGTCATTAGCAATCAGGATTTGGCTTATACCACAGAAACCGATATGCTTGACCAAGAAGCTGCTAACGCTGATAAAATTGATGCAGAATGGCAGAAACGTCTCAACCAATCTGATGGGAAATCCACCTAAAAACTCTAGTCTACAATCGATTCTGAAAACATCATCTCAAACACCTGACGACGTTTTTTTGGTGAATCAGGCGTTAGGTAACTCCAGAGTGTTTCCCAGTAGAAAAAACATACACCATCTAAATGGCGATCGCGTACTTCTTGCACCTGTGCAGCAATCTCCTTAATCGCCACAGGATTATGCAAAGTACCGCTTAAAATACCGATACTTAGGGGAACTTTTTGTTGAGTAGTAATCAGCGAATGGTGTTCCAGTTCTTTGATAAATCCTTCTAAGCTATTGCGATAAACTTGTAACACAACTTCATCTATCCAGCCACGATTGACCCAAGTTAACCAATCCTGTAAATAAACATTATAGGTAAATTCGTATGGATTAGGAGATAGGGAAACAATACAATCAGGTTTCGTGGCTTTAATAGTTGTAACTAAATGTTCAATAAAGTCAGTAATTTTGTTAGAACGCCACCGCCGCCATTCCGGGTCTTGGGGATTATCTGGGGGAGATTTTCCCTGATGTTCCTGTTTGTAAAGGCTGACCGTATAGGGGTCATAACCAAACTCAACCGGAATACCGAAATGATCATCAAGTTGAATACCATCTATATTGTATTTCATCACCACTTCTATGATTAAATCTTCCAGAAATCTCTGGACTCCTGGATGTAAAGGATTTAGCCAAACATTGCGAATCGGACTTAATAGCAACAGCCTCCGAATTTGATTAAATAATCTGGCATTAACCGGCTCTGGTTCCGTGGTATATCTAGGAAGTATTAGCCTACCATCTTTGGTAGTTGTTACCCATTCGGGATGTCTCTTGACTAACTGAGAATTGATGGGAGCCATAAAACCATATTCTAACCAGGGAATTACTCGTAATCCGCGATTATGTCCTTCGATGACAATTTCCGACAGGATATCTCGTCCTAGTCGGCTGATATGTAGTAGAGAATCTTGGGATTGTCCGGTGACTCTGCGACTGACTGCACTCTTAAAAAATGTCGTGCCTCGGTTCCAAATTACTGGGTAAACTGTGTTAAAATTAAGGGTAGATAATTGGTCTAGGGCGCGGTTTATTCCCCAGGGAAAAAACAGAACTCCGCTGCTAACATTGGTTATCCATACTCCCCGAATTTCCTGTTCCGCACTAACGGCTGTTTGGTGTATGGTGACAGGCGGAATTGCGGCTATGGTTAATCCACAGGTTATTAAAATTATCAGGATTACCCGGATTAAAGATTTAGACAAATTTAGGGGTTTCACGGATTTGATAATTTTAGGCATTCAAGGGGTGGTGATTTAACCGAAACTCGAAGAAGCAAAGATAGCGATATCTGTAGATGTTCTGCCATCAACTGTGCTATAACTACTGGTAGTGTCATCTGACCACTTAGTAGAGTTTAAGTTAAATTGTCGGCTGAGAATTTGTAAGAGTTTGGCTGGTGGTAATGATTCTAATTCGACAAAATTTCCGGCTTCTAACCATGCTATTTCTTCCGGTGATAGGGTGGTGCGAATTTCGGAAGAGATGGCTTGTGATTGTGCCTCGAATGTCTCAGAATTACGGATAAAGAAACCTTTACTATTTAAAACTTGTTGGGGTGTTAAACCTACGTCATAAATAGGTATAGTAGTGTTGGCAAACCATTGAGGGGTATTCCGCAAATGATGGGTTAAGGAGACACCCCGAATAGTAGCGTCATGGACGGCATAAACTACTAATTCGGCATTGCGTTTAGCCATTTCTAAGATGGTGGAAAAAATATTTTCAGGGTATCCAGTAATACTGACAATTGCACAATTGTGATTGAAGTGAAAGTTATTAGCAATTAAAAATTGAGCGATCGCCGAATTATCACACACCATCAGGCGATCGAAACTATAGGAGGTAATGTCAGGACTAAGCACAGCATTACTCTCTGATTGTTTGGGAGGTGGTAAGAGTTTACCTATGGGACCATTAACTACACTCCAGAGATTTAACCAAGTATCTAATTCTGTTGATGCCATCGGAAATTTGTCAACAGCATGACTAAGCATTTGACGACGACTCTCTCCTATATATATCATAAATAAACCCAGACCTACACTCAGTAGGAAAATTATAAATCTGATACTGTTGGGATTGATAATCAGCAATATTACTGATGCAAATATCTCAAATAAACCGATAAATTGCAAAAATCTCGCCTGTTGTTTACGCAATGATACGGTTTGATTTTCTGACTTTATTTGTGCCGACAATATCTTCAAAGTTATGAACGAAACCAGGAGTGGCACAGAAAATAAAATAGTTACCCAAAAATATATAATCAGGAATAGTATGGCGTATGGATAGGGGGTAAATTTCTTCTTTCGGCCTAATTTGCGTTCAAAAAAGTAGATTAATTGTTTTTTGGTGAATAAAAGATTCCCCGGACCTGAAACTGATTCAATATATTTCTGAAAGCCGGGGTCACTAAAGGGAGAACCTGTTTTAGGTTCAAATACAAATTGATGTCCGCAACTTTTACATCTGCCACCATAGGCGGTGCGTTCTTTAAAGTTATTCTCGATACCACAATTGATACACTTCATAATCTGATTGTTTGATAATTAAACCTGGCAGCCAATTGATTTTAACTTAAATATCTACCTGCTGGGTTAAGAGAATATTATAATCTTCCCGTTGGCGAATTAACTGATGTTTTCCCTGTTTTAGTAAGACCTCCGCTGGTCGAGGTCGGTGCAGAAAGTGGGAAGACATGGCGTAACCATAAGCGCCACAGTCTAAAATAGCGAGGATATCTCCCCGTTTAAGTTGCGGAAGTTGGCGATTTTTTCCCAGATAGTCGCGGGAGTAGGTTGTATTCCCACAAACATCAGTAATATAATGGTTGGGTGTATCAGAAAATGGCACAATTTCTCGATAATTTCCATAGACTGAGGGAACGGATAAATTAGCAACTGTGGTATCAACTCCCACTATCTGTTTTGGAGATTGCCATTTAGTTGAGACTACTTGAGTTAATAGGGTTCCACAGGAGGCGATCGCCGACCTTCCTGGTTCAATAATTAAATCAATTTCTCGGTCAAGTTGATTAAGTTCTGCCGTGATTTGTTCCCCGAACAATTGCCAATCAAAGGCTGATTTTTGGTGTTGATAGGGGTAGCCAAAACCACCGCCAAAGTCCAGATATTGCCAATCTGGTAACTGCTGACCGATAGCTAACAGGGGTTTAATAACCTGGGTAAAAGAGGAAGTTGCATTAGTGCCAGTGCCGCGATAAAAATGCAGTCCGCTAATTTTTAAGCCAGCAGATGAGGCTATTTTGATGGCTTCTGGAAATTCCTGGGGATTAACACCAATGCGACTATCACCATTAATTTTCGGCAGATTTAGCCGAAATCCTAACTTAGGCAAAAAATCAGGTTTTAGTTGTTGGAAAACTTCCCCAAATAGCTGGAGTTGGTCGAGACTGTCTAAATTATAGGTAGTGATTCCCCAGTTTAATAATAATTGAAACTCCCGGTGATTTAAATTACTGCCACTATAAACTATTTGCTGGGGATGAAAGCCAGCTTTGAGTCCTAAAAATGCGTCTCCTGGTGTATTGGCGTGGAGTCCCCAGTTAGCCTGTTGAAAAATCTTGAGTAAGGCAATACTGCCATTGGTGACACTAGCGAATTTAAAGCGAGTTTTTGGATAGTTAACAGCCCCACCAATATGGTTAATTGTCTCCTGGAGAATCTCAGCATCATATACATACAGAGGCGAACCATATATATCTAGTAGTTTTTGCGCTAAATCGGCAGAAAAAGGCAAGTTTTGAGACTGGTTAGGGTTGATGGTTTTGGCTTCAGTGATATTCATTAATTATTAATGTGATTTAACTGCTGTTATTTAACGATAAATTCTGATTGGCTTAAAATACGATCGCCTAAAAACATTTCCACCTGCCAAGTTCCCGGTGGTGAAGTCGGACCCAACTGATGGCGACAGCGAGTATTCCAGACATTCTTATCAATTGTACGAGTTTGATAGCGATTTTGGTGGGCGAGTTGACCTAAAGGATTAATCCAATTACATCCTAATTCTAGTTGACGACCCTTGGGAGTTTGTTGTAACCTAACTTGATAGTAAACTGTGGGGGAGTTCTGAGGGTCTATGATGTCAAAATGACTAACCCGGTCGAATCGTTCTAAGGTCAAACGGCTTTGATTTGGGTTAGCATAAACTTGGGCGATCGCCTGTTGTTGTTGATAAAACCACAGGGAACCGCCACCGACAATAGCTACAGAAGCTAATCCCAATCCTATCATCAAGATTCGGTTTCGCTTGGTTTCTGCCGCCAAGACTTCCCGACGGCGAACCTGCATCAGCGCCTGATCAAGATTTTCAGTAGGTAAATTTAATTCCTCCAGAATTTCTTGGACCTGTTGGCGATCGAGTTCAGTTTCCTGCATT
This sequence comes from Limnospira platensis NIES-39, assembly GCF_026000695.1. Classification (GTDB taxonomy): domain Bacteria; phylum Cyanobacteriota; class Cyanobacteriia; order Cyanobacteriales; family Microcoleaceae; genus Limnospira; species Limnospira platensis. Next base: position 6,791,036 of record NZ_AP026945.1, on the reverse strand, counting down.
TGCGATAGGCGTTCAACCTCAGCAATCACCTGATCTAACTGTTGTTGAGTAAGTTTATTATTCATGTTGTCGGGTAAAATCAGCTAAAACAATCGAAAATTCATATTTGATTACAACTTCAATTGACAATTAGCAAATTCCAGAGACTTAACAACTGATATCCTAAACAAATAGTATTAATATCTGTGGCATCCTTGAAACAATCATCAAGTTACTGGCAACTATTGCCCTATGTTCGTCCCCAGTCACGAACGATCACCAAAGCCCTAACCTGTACCCTCGTGTTTACCGCATTTTGGCCGCTATTAGCTTGGCTAATGGGTCAAATAGCCGGATATATTGGTCGGGGGGATGTAGAAGCGATCGCCCAAATTGCTGGGGTTGCTGCCATTATATTTCTAATTCGGGGAACTGTCCAATATGGTCAAGATACCCTGATGGCCAAAGCAGCCCTAAGCATCGCCCTAGACCTGCGAAAACAAGTATATAGTCATCTTCATCGGCTAAATGTTGGTTACTTTGAAACCGCCAAAACCGGAGACTTATCCTATCGTCTCACCGAAGATATAGATAAAATTGGCGAAGTCATTAACAAATTATTTCATCAATTTATCCCCTGCATTTTGCAGCTAATAGTCGTTCTCGGCTATATGCTTTATCTGAACTGGAAACTAACCCTAGCCACCCTAATTATTGCCCCTCTGATGGCGCTATTAATTGGCTGGTTTGGGGAAAAACTCCTCGCCTTTACCCGCCAAAGTCAAACCCGTATTTCTAACCTTTCCGCCCTCTTGACGGAAGTATTTAGCGGCATCCGTTTAGTGCAAGCCTTCGCCGCCGAAGATTACGAAATATCTCGATTTTCCCTAGAAGCAGAACATAACCGACAGGCGAAATTTTTGGCGGAAAGAATTAAAGCCCTACAGTTTGTAGTAGTGGGGTTTTTGGAAGCTATGAGTGTAGTCTTTTTGTTTTTCTTAGGAGGCTGGCAAATTTCCCAAGGTCAGCTAACCGGAACAGGTTTTATTAGTTATGTGACCGCCGTAGCTTTATTGATTGATCCGATTGCTTTAACCACCAGTAATTATAGTGATTTCAAACAGGGAGAAGCCTCCTGCGATCGCATTTTTGAACTATTCGCCATTCAGCCAAACGTCATAGAAAAACCTGATGCGATCGCCCTTCCTCACGTCAAAGGAAAAGTTGAATATCGTCATGTCAGCTTTACCTATCCCACCTTTACACAAAACAGCCATAATTACAGCCAAGATTCTGCCCCTAATAAGCCCGTTCTCGTCGATTTTAATCTCTTAGTAGAACCAGGGCAAATGGTAGCCTTAGTCGGTGCATCAGGGGCCGGAAAAAGCACAATTGTTAGCCTCCTCCCTAGATTTTATGATCGCCAACAGGGGCAAATTCTGATTGATGATATAGACATTCGAGATGTCACCCTTCCCAGTCTCCGTAGACAAATTGGCATAGTACCCCAGGAAGTGACATTATTTTCTGGTAATATTGCCCAAAACATTGCCTTTGGTCAAACTGATTATAATATTGAACAAGTAAAATCCGCCGCCCAAATCGCTAACGCCCATGATTTTATCAGCCAATTTCCCGAAGGTTATCAAACCATAGTAGGGGAACGGGGAGTTAACTTATCCGGTGGACAAAGACAACGAATTGCGATCGCCAGGGCTGTCTTATTAAACCCCAGAATCCTAATTCTGGATGAGGCGACATCATCCCTAGATTCCGAATCAGAAACCCTAATTCAACAAGCCTTAGAAAGACTCATGGAGGGTCGAACCGTTTTTATTATCGCCCACCGATTAGCCACCGTCCGCCGCTCCGATCGCATTTTAGTAGTTGAACATGGTACAATTACCGAATCCGGGACCCATACTGAATTATTAGCACTTGGTGGTCGTTATGCTTATTTCTATTCCCAGCAATTTAGCAGTTAGAGAATTGCCGAACACTATTCCTAGACTCATTCCTCCCATTCTCCTTCTCCCTAGTGCAACCATCCCGGTGGAGAATAGGAACAATTAACGGAAATCAGATCAAGTCTGTGGTAAATAGCTATTAATCTTGGTAAAATTCGAGGGGGAGATCTTGTCGGGAGTGTTCCCATAATCTCTGGCTCTGTACCCCAAGTGCCAAACCGACCTAAACAATCAATCGCGATCGCAATGGATGAACATCTTCAGCAAGCCTACTACGAAATTGTTTACAGTTTGCTTGTATACTCTCCAGAGAAATATCTGCAAGTCCTCCAAGGCAATATGGCCGTAATTGACGAGGATTTTGTGCCATTTTTACAGGAAGTTTGCCAAGTTCTTGTAGAGCGAAATTGTGAAGAAGATGCCCAACGATTAACAGAAATAGCCACTCAAATTCAAGAGTTTGGCAATGTCTCGACTCTCATTCAGCAGAAAATTCCAGCCCCACAACCCCAACCCGTCGCTCAACCTGTACCAGCAGTGGCGACCACAGCATCCTCCCAAGTTTCTGACCAACCAAAACCTGAGTTACCTGTCCTAACTCCTGAACAAATTACAGCTAAACAATCCCAAGCTGAGGAACTTTTCAAACAGGGAGTTCAACAGTTCCAAAATAATGAATTCCAGGAAGCCTTTAAATCTTGGCAAGAAGCCCTGATTCTTTATCAGGAAGTCAATAACCATCGCGGGGCGATTAATTGTTTGGGTAAATTAGGTAATATCTATCATTCTTTAGGACAATATGAACAAGCTATATCCGCCCATCAACAGTGTTTAGCTGTAGCCCGAAAAACTCAATATCCCCAGGGAGAAGCCAACGCCTACAGCAGTCTTGCCCATGTTTGCTATGCTATTGGTCAACATGATCAAGCCTTGTTTGGCTATCAGCAGGCTTTAGAAATTACCCAAAAAATTAACTATCGTTTTGGGGAGGTCAATGTGCTGGGTTCTTTGGGTCAATTATACTCTACTTTGGGGCGCTACGAAGAAGCGATCGCCCATACGAAAAAAGCCGCCGAAAAAGCCGAGGAATTAGGTTATAAATTCGGAGAAACCAGCTTTTTAGCTAGTTTGGGAAGTGCATATACTGCCATCAAACAGTATGATAACGCCACGGCAACCCACCATCAAGCCCTGAAAATTGCCCGCAGTATTAATTATAATTTTGGGGTGGCAAATAGCCTGAGTAATATGGGGATGACCTATCAAATTAAAGGAGATTTAGAGCAAGCGATCGCCTACCATAAACAGCATCTCCAGTTAACACAACAAATGCAGTCAAGCCAAGGACAAATAATCGCTTTACTCAATTTAGGCGATACCTATTATCGCCAAGGAGAAGCACAGAATGCCATTGACAACTATCAACAAGCCTTAGCGATCGCCAAAGAAACCGGAGACCTGCGCCAAGAAGTCAAAGCCCTTAATAATTTAGGTCAAACATACCAAACTATTAAAGACTTTGATAATGCGATTCAAGCCTTTGAACAAAGTTTAGAAAAAACCACACCTTTAACCCTTCCTATGCACTGTTTACTAGCAGCCAGACATCTGGGGGATATCGGCTTTTCGCAACAAAATTGGTCCTTGGCTATATCAGGTTATAGTCGAGCCATTGACACTGTAGAAAACAGTTACACAAATATTATTCCCGCCACTCATCGCCACGAAGTTACTAGGGAAGTCGCCGGGTTATATAGTCGCATGGTGCAGACCTGTATTAATGCTAATGAGCAGCAGTTAGCTTTTGAATATGGGGAACGTTTCCGCATTCAACATTTAGTCCGCTTGCTGTCTAATAATTATGCCGGAATAGATCAACAATTAACTGAACTTGTCGAAAAATATCAACGGCTTCAGCAGCAAATTGACACCCTCCATTTTCGCCGTCAGTCCGATGAAATGAAACAGTTTGCCGCAGCAGGAATTCGGATGAATAGTATTGCTATATTCCGGGCGGAAACGGCTACACTCAATGGTTTAGCCACTCAAAATGACCAATTGATTAATCAGATCCGCTCCCTAGACCCCTTCCTGGCTGGTCTGCTGCGAGTTGAACCGTGGAGTCAAGAAATCCTACAGACTTTCATACATTCTCGAACGGCTTTATTAAGTTTCTATACATCGGAAAAATGCGCCTATATTTTTATAGTAAAACAGAGCAGCAATGATGATGCTTGGTCAGCTACAAACACCGTAGAAATTGCCCTGCATATATGTCCTGAACAACCAGGCGACAGCTTAGAAACTTGGTTGACTAATTATTGGCTAAAATTGGATATAGAAACTCCCAAAAATAGCCGCGATCGCATGAAAGATATGTTGGCAGAATTGGCTCAACGTCTGGATATAGACCGCCTAATTAGTGAACATCTTGTGGAAGTTGACGAACTGCTAATTATTCCGAATTTAGTCTTACATCGCTGTCCGTTTGTCGCTTTACCAATTACTGGCGGCGAGGAATTTTTAGGCGATCGCTTCCGGGTCAGAATCGCCCCCAGTAGCCATATTCTCAATTTATCCCGTCAAGTTAGAGAAGCCCGCCAGTCTCAGCCTCAGTCTCCGATCACAGCATTAAACATCTCAACCCCATGGGGATTAATGGGCAATTCTCAACCTACCTCACTACTAGCAACTTATGAATGTGCAGCCTTAGCTCAACGCTATTCTATCCCCTCAGAACAGTTGCTAAATGACAATATTAACCTCAATCAGTATCAAAAATTACTGAAATCTGCCCAGGTTTTATATATCGGAAATCCCATGAGCTTTAATATGGATAATCCCCTATCCTCTCAACTCAATTTAGGCACAGAATCTATATCTCTACAAGACCTGTTCAATATGCGATCGCCCCAAATCCTAGAAGTATTCATTTCCCGCTGTCAGACCTATACAACAGCTTCAGACCAAAACCGCACCTCTTCCCTAATAGATCAACAATTCATCAACTTTAGTAGTGCCTTTCTGGGTATGGGAGCCACAACAGTTATTTATCCCCTATGGTCAGCCGGAGAAATTCCCACCGCCATTTTTAGCCAATTCTACTATCAATATCGTCAAGAATTAAGCCCCCTAGAAGCCCTAAAACAGGCTCAAATTCGACTCAGAAGTTTAACCAAAACCGAGTTAATGGCAACTTACCAGCCCGAATTAGAGAGCTATTTTGAGCAGGTGAAAACTCCCGAAAACCTGAAACAAATTAATGACCAAAAAACCATTTTAGCCAGCCTCAACTTACAAGAATTTCCTTTTGCTAACCCCTACTACTGGGCTGCATTTACCTTAGCTGGGTTGGGTTAAGATAAATACCTAATTATAAGATATAGCCGACCTTCCCTGAAACCCTCCTCTAATTCAGCTATCTAGCCGACTTTACCGACACAGGACACAATCAAGATTCTTTTGATCCTCATCCGGACTGAGAATCAACCCATAGAAAAATGAATTATAGCACTTGGATTAGGGGAGACCGATAATGCACGATATTAATCCCACAGTTAACTTCAGCGCCGCCGGGATGGCTGCCGAGATTTCCTCAGAGGATATGCGATCGCTTTTATATAAGATTGAGGCAGAATTGCACAAGAGCGAAGTTTACCAGATTGCTATGCAAAGCCTCCAAAAGATGTTAGGGGAAGCCGCCACTAAAGCTGAAATAGTCATCAAAGCAGTTGGTAGAGAGGCGATCCAGCTTTCTGTTAAACAGTTAATCAGACAGCAGAGAATGATGTTAGTCAGCGCCGATCAAACCGTCATTATCCCACCGCCGCAGCCTTCCGTCCATTCTCCAACACCTCAGCCCACATCTGAAACCTCCTCATCCCCGTCAAAAGTAGAAGTATCTGCCAAAAAACCCAAACCTCCAACAGATAATTCTCCCGTATCCTCACCAGAGGATCACGATAAATCCCATAGCCAATTAAAAACCCGTCAAAAAGATCCCACCCCCAAACCCAAGACCACCACAGCCAAGAAGAAAAAACCTCAAAAACTCACCCGCGCACAAGAGGCGGAAAAATCTCAAAAAAGGCGGGAAAATTGCCTGTGTCAAATTGGCAAAAAATTACAAAAAACCCGCGCCGATAAGGGCATAACCTTAGCAGAAATTCATCATCACACTCTCATCCCAGTTAAAGTTATACAAGCGATCGAAAAAGGTCAAATAGATCGCCTACCCGAAGATATCTATTTGAGAGGGTTTATATGTCGTTTAGGCAATGCTCTCGGACTTAACGGCAGTGCTTTAGCCGGATTCCTACCCACTCCCAATCCTGACCCGACCCTAGTTCGTTCGTGGTCAAAAATTGAATTAGACTCTAGGTTTTATCTGAATTCTGTTCACCTATATCTGGGTTATACCGCCATTTTAGCAGCTTCCCTGGGTGGCATTGCTTGGATAGCGGATCAACCTCTCCCAGAAACTGAATTACCCCCAGATCTACCTGAGATTAAACCCGATAGTAAATCTGAATCCGAAGCCAAATCAGCCGTACCAGGTTTAAAAAACCATCAGCAAGGTATTGTTTTAGGAGCAGATATCGCCCCACCCGAAAGAATCTCCCCAGAATTAATCCCACAGGAATTAATCAGCATGGAGTTAAGCAACTTTATTCATAACCCCTAACGGTTGTAATAAGAGTTACTTTTACGCAAATATTTATATTGCTCAGGGTCTTTAGATCCCTTAGTCACGGGATGAGTAGCTGTGGTGGCAGTTTTGTGTTCCTCCTCATCCCCTACCAAGGGAGTCGAATTTCTCAACAAATCCCGCTGAACAGCAGCCAAAGCCTGACGCACTGCTATTTTTACCTGCTCATAACAGTCCTCAGTCCCCCGCCGCTTTTGATGTAGCCATCCTTCTCTACTGCAAGCATACAGAGGTGGTAAACGGTTTAAAGCATAGGTTTCTACCTCCACCCGTTTAATATATTGAGTTAGCCGAGGAGACATCGAAACTAACTGTCGTCGGACTTCCTCAGACACTAGATCTTCCATAACATTATGGTATTTCCTGGATTTAATAGTTGCCATAATCTCAATCCCCCAAGATTTACAAAAACCCGGATTAGCCATAACTCCACCGGGCTTAATATTTGTTACCTAAGCAAAACACCCTATCAAATACTTTCACAGTTGTCTCTTATTCACTATTACAGTAAACGTCTCGCACCAATACTTTCATTTTAACACTAAATCTGTTAAGTCTTCTAGGGTTTGCAGTTCACTATCCCCCGCCAAATAGCCAATACCTCGGTGTAAATGTAGCCGAAATTGTTGTTCGAGGGTTTCCGGCGAAGTTCCTAAGCCATCCTCATAACAGCGTTGTTTGAGAGCAGTTGTTAAAATATTAGACATCTCACCCGCAAACACTCGCCAGGTTAGTTCCACATTACTATAATTAGCGATCGGCACCGGAGAAGGGGGACTCGACTCCCCAAGGGAACGACAGAAACCCCAGCGACATAAAATATTCCATTGGTCAATTTTAGTGATTCGTTTCAGTTTAATCAATTGGTCCTTAGCTGTTTCCGATAAGCGAAAACGCTCAACTGGTGATTCCATAATCTCAGTAACTCTCTAACAGTTTCTGTTAAAAGTTATACATCATTTCTGATACAGCCTACAGTATTACTACCAAATAAGTTCGCCTTTTCAAGTTTAGCATTCCTTAAATCAGCCCCACTTAAATTAGCATGACGAATTAAAGTACAACTCAAATCAGCACCAGTAAATTTAACATTACTTAAATCAGCACGAGTCAAATCAGCACCCTTTAAATTACTCTGACTTAGATTAGCACCCCGCAAACAAGCACTTCGTAAACGACTTTTACTGAGGTCAACTCTTATTAACTCAGCATCCCGTAAATCGCTGCGGTTAAAATTAACTCGTCTCAGCTTCGCTCCATTAAAATTACCTTCTGTAATATTAGCTTGATAAAAGTTGGCTCTGTATAAATTAGCACCCTTTAAATTAGCACCCTGTAAGTCCGCACCTCTAAGATCTGCACCTTCTAAATGTGCCCCTTCTAAATTACCCCCTCGCAGGTTCGCATTGCGTAAATTAACCCCCCGTAGATTAGCATGAGCTAAATTAGCCTGGTTTAACTTAGCTGATTCTAAATTGGCATTACTTAGATCTGCACCCTTTAGGTCACAGCCTTCTAAACTGGCTGCCATTAAATTAGCTTCAATTAAACAAGCCGATCGCAAATTCGCTCGTTGTAACTTAGCAGTTGTTAGACTCGCATAACTCAGATTAACCTCTTCCAGATCTGCACGTCTTAGGTCTGCTTTTACCAGACTTGCCTCTTGCAGATTCGCTCCCTTCAGATTAGCAACAGCTAATTTAGAACCGTTAAGAATAGCATGGCTTAGGTTGGCTTTCGCTAAATTTACCAGTCGCAAATCTAGTTGAATTAAACTCATTCCCTCGAGGTTTTTTTCTCGCATATCCGCACCTGTTAAATCCATCTTTTTCAGGTTAACTCCTTTTAAGTTGGTCTGGCGCAGGTCTAGTCCTTGGAACTGAGAAAATAGCCGAGATGTTTCTAGCTCAGTGGCTGATGGTAAGATGCCATCCTCAGATTTAATTGAGACTAAATTATACTGAATATTTTCGGTGAATAAAGTAGAGACTAAGTTAAAAACCTCTAAAAACTGGATGACAATTTTACATTGCTGTTCATCGGAATTTTGATAATAACTAATAATCCTAGAAATGCACAAATCCAGATGCTCTCGACTGTTCGGAGAAATTAAAACTACTTTCATTAAAATAATTGCTAATGTCAAATGAGTAGCGTGCTTCATTGACAAAGTGAAATTAGGGGAAGGATTACCATTACTCCTCATGGTCAAAAATTCCAGTGTCTGATTACAAACTATCTGGATCATATTGGCATTCATCTGACGATCGCTCCATTGGTTGCCTAAATCATTTAGCATTTTATCTAGGCGGGAACTAATCACATTGAAGGGATGTTTGGAGTCAACATTCACCATTAAATAATCATAAAACTTATGTTTAAAGTCTCCGTATTTTAAGGGTTCTACTTGTTCTAAAAAATGGTCGGCTTTGACTTTGCTTTGGGAGACACTTTGAGTAGAAATAGCCTTTTTAATTAGAGTAATAACTTCCGCACCCAGATGAGTAGGATTTTTTAAATCCTTATGGGGATAACTGGCAGACTCAGAACGGGATAAATACATAGCTAATTCAAACTTGTATTTGTCCCGGAGTTGTTGTGATAAATTTCTCGCTACTTCTCGATGTTCCCAAGAGTTGTCAGGATTAGCATATTGAGAAACTAATAAATAGGTTTTATAGCGATCGCTCCAATTCTGATTAACCGTTACCTGTGTGACTGCCTTAATATCTTGATAATCAGAACTATTTAAAAATTTAATTAACCAATTATGTAAACAAATATGCTCTTCATCATCACCCCCAAAATCCTGCTGTCTAACTTCATTCAGCTTGGCAATTAGTTTTTGTACACACTCAGAATATCTCCCCACATACCAGTTATTGATTAAAATATAACAAGTGCGCTTGATTAATTCTTGAAATTTTTGCTGTTGATTTTTAGCAATCAGGTATTTCAAACTTTGTTTGATTTCCCGGTCAACCGGGCCAGAAAATTTCAGAAATATTGCTTCAAACTTAGCCAAAACTTCATCGGGTTTTTCCTGTTTTACCCTCTCGATAAAATACTGATAAATTTTCTCCTGTACTCTCTCAGTATCCGACTGATTATGATAGAATGACGAGGATTTTTCTCCCTGCTCATAAGTTCCACTAGGTTTGTCAAAACTTGCCATTGATAGCCCCCTTGAATTGCCCTACATTTACCATAATTGACCGAAATCAACCCGCAAATATCTACCGTTTTTGATTAAGCGTGTTCAGTCTAATTGAAGCTGTAAAGTCACTGTCAAAATTTGATCAAATTTGGGGATTTCCTCAGCCACAGCCAGCACTTACCTAGCAGCTATACCATTGTCAAAGGGGTGAGACTGGCTGTGTCTATGGTATGGACAAAATGAACTAACTTGATATTCCTCAACATGAAGCCTAAGAACGCAGCCGACGAGCGATCGGTTCCAAATTAGGATCAGTGCGAGCCTCTTTCCCATATCGGGGATTTAAGTTAATAGCCTGTTCCAGATGTTCCGTCGCCAAATCAACCTGACTATTTATGGCATAAGCCATAGCCAAATTATAGCAAGCATCAGCATAATCTGGTTGCACCTCTAAGGCCCGTTTAAAGCTATCTATTGCGATCGCATCCTGCTCCAATTTTAGCAAAGTATAACCCCGATAATTCCAGGCTTTGGCCAAACTCGGATCACAGTGAGTCGCCACATCAAAAGACTTAACCGCCTCCTCATAACGTTCTAACACATCCAAAGCCATACCCCTATTTAACCAAGCCACCCCATCATCTTGATGCACCTTCACCGCTCGATCAAAAGACTCAAACGCTTCGGAGTGGCGCTGTAACTTTCCAAGAGCCACACCCCGATCAACCCAAGCCTGATGGTAATCTGGCTTCAATTCTAACGCTCGATCATAGCAAGCGATCGCCTCCTCAAGCCGCCTCAAACGGCTTAAAGTCATACCCCTATTTAACCAAGCTCGATAATCATCAGGTTTCCGCGTCACCACCTGATTAAACATTTCTAAAGCCGTCTCAAACTCACCCTTAGCAAAATAGGAATTACCCTGATGCACATAATCTTCCGCCGTCATAAACAGCTCAGGATTTGCCGCCTTAATCTTAGCCAGTTCCTCATTAACCCCTGCTAACTTCTGCAAAATTTCTGACAAAGCAGACTCAGCGATAAAAGTCGGCGAAATCTCAGCCAACTCCTGCAAAATTCGTTGTTTATCAGTAGTCGCAGACTCTTGCAGCATCACCAATTGTGCCAAGATTTCATCCTTTTGATTTTCTGCTGCCGAATAAACCGTTCCCAACTGTTGAATAATCCGCTGTTTTTCCGATTCTGCATCAGACTGCATCACCGCCAACTGTTCAGACAATGTACTTTCAAACTTATCTAATTTCTGGAAAGTACCATCTTTGCGATCGCGAATTTCCGTTTTCAAACCATTTAACTGACTTCCCACATCAGTTTGCAATATTTCCAACTCTTGTAAAACCCGCTGTTTCTGATTTTGAATTCCCGTTTGCGCCTCCGTCACCTGAGCCACAAACTCACTTTCCAATTGTTTAAGAGACTGAAACTTATCCCGAATCCGATCTTGAATTTTCAACTGAGCGTCAGCAATTTGAGTCGCCAGAGTCTCCCCTAACCTCTCCAAATCTGATAAAGCCACTTCCACCTTCTTCTGAGCTGCCAATTCCGCTTCCTCACGAATATTTGACAGTTGAGGCGAAAAATCCGCCGCCATTTGGCTGATATTTTCTAACACCAAATCCCGTTGTTTTCTCACTTCCTGTTGTAACTGCGCCAACTGAGTAGCAAACTCCCGTTCCGCACCCTTTAACAGAGACAATACCGCTTGTTTTTGTTCATTAACATCATCTGGCACTCTCGAAATATCCCGCGTTGATACTTCCCCAAGCTGTTTCAAATTATCAACAATTAACCTTTGTTCCTGTTGCGTCTGCCCCTGCAATTGTGCTAATTCTGTAGAAAATTGACCAGCCGACTCCTGCAACTCCTCAAACCAGGCCTCTCGCCGATTTCCCAAATCATTATGAACCTGAGAAAATTCATTTTCCAGAGTATCCACCAACCTCTGTAAATCCTGTTGAGCCAACTCCCCCCGTTCATCCACCTGTTGCTTCAGCTCTCCCATACGAGCCGTTAATTCCCGTTGTAAATGTTCCCGGGTTTCCCGTAGTTTCTGAATCTGCTCCTCAAACTTTAGTAGCACCTGTTCCCTCGACTTCACGAACTCAGATTGCATAGCGTTCATTTCTTCTCGCCGAGTTCCCAGATCTTGCTCAAAACCCTCAGCTTGCTGATTCAATTGACCAGCTAACACCTCGGTATTTTTCATCAAAGTTTGTACCTGTTCATTCCCACTGGTGATTTTATTTTCCAAGTCCCCCAGTTCGTTTAGATGGGTTTCCACAATTCCAGTAACTTCATGAATGACCGATCGCCGTAAAATCCATAAAGCAGCGATCGCCGCCGCCAACAGCAAAGCCAACAACAACAGCAGCAGATTAAACAAAGCCATTGTCCGGCTAAAAATTTGGTTCGCTTCCGCCTGTACCGCCTCCTGTAGTCGCAGTTCATTCTGTAATCGTTCCACCTCCGCCGGACTGACCTCGACGGGGTTAGACTGACTACGGGCCACATCAACCGACAGCACAAAGGCTGAGATCATAATACTACTTACGGACATTAATGCTAAAACGGCTCGATTCTGGCGCTGCATTACAATTCCTTCCTTAAAATCAGAGTCAGTCGAGAACAGCCGGAACTGCCCTGCTTGTATATTTAATAATCATTCTAGTCTATCGCGATTTTGCCATAGCCTGGCTCATTCTGCCAGACATGGCTTGGGAAAATACCAGCCACATGGTATAGTGGCGATCGCGCGGTCAATTTTTGCTCCACCATGACACCATTATCCCAAATCCCATTGCACCAGCAGTCTCTGTCCCTTGACCATCAGACCCTCACTCAGGTTTTGGTTCAGACTCCAAACCTCTTGATTATTCAGGACTTGGATGGGGTTTGTATGGGATTGGTCAAAGATCCCCTTGATCGCCAGATTAGTTTAGATTATGTGCGCGCCGCTTCCCTGTTAGATGGTCATTTTTACGTTTTGACCAATGGAGAACATATCGGCACTCGTGGCGTAAATGGTATTATTGAACGAGCCGTTGGTGATCCGAACTTAGTAACCAAACAAGGGCTTTATCTTCCCGGTTTAGCCGGGGGCGGCGTGCAATGGCAAAATCGCCAAGGACAAGTATCTCATCCAGGCGTTACTGATGCTGAGTTGGAATTTTTGGCGATCGTTCCCCGTGAAATTCGCGCCCGATTAGAAAGATTTTGTCAGACACATCAGGATATTTTTGCCCCTGAAGATATAGAAAAATGTATTGATGCTTCCGTTTTGGATAATCAAGCCTCACCAACCGCTAACTTAAACTCATTTTACGATCGCCTCCATAACCACCATCAAGTTTATGCCGACTTACAACAAGACATTCATCAGTTAATGATCGAGTTATTAGAAAAAGCCAAAGCCCAAGGCTTAGAAAACTCATTTTTTGTTCACTATGCCCCCAATTTAGGGCGAGATACACAGGGTAAAGAAATTCTACGTCCGGCAAAATTAGGAGACTCTGGTACTACGGATTTTCAGTTTATGATTAGGGGTGCAATTAAAGAAGCTGGGGTTTTAGCTTTGTTGAATCGTTACTATTTTCAACAAACCGGCAGTTATCCCCTCGGCGCAGATTTTAATGTCCGCCAGTGTCCCCAGGCGATCGCTGATCTATTAGAGTTAGTCAAAGCTAATTTTGATCCCCAACAAATGCCTTTAATCGTCGGCGTAGGTGATACCGTAAATAGCCAATCTCAAGAGCTAGATGGTCAATTAGAAATCCGTCGTGGTGGAAGCGATCGCAACTTTTTATTATTAATTCAGGAAATTGGCAAAGCATTCCATACCGGAAATATTATTATCTATGTAGATAGTTCCCAGGGAGAAGTGAAAAATCGCCAGCCTCTTAAATTAGGAACCAATGAAGATGGAATACTAGAAGTAGTGGCTGGACCCGGCGACCCCCTAGACACAGAAGATCCCCTCACCCTCAATGTCGCATTTCCTCAAGGACATCTCCAATATATTGACTTTTTCCAAAAAGTTGCCCAAGGTAGATGCAGTTCATAGAGCAGCCGCATCAACTGTTATCCTTTCCTGTTTCACCATCAAAACAGCCTTGAATTATATCAAATAATCATCGTCAACCCGGGTGAGCAAAACCAGTAGACCCCGATTATAAACCAAAATTATATATATATTATCTTCCCATAAGTCCAGAACCAGGATGATATTTGAATTGATCTATTTTGTTTGTCCTGAAACCTTGCCTTGTCCACCGAACCCTTACATTAGGGCTGACCCAGTTCAGGGATATGTATAGCAGCACATAGTCAAGTCTTCACTGAAAGACTAGACTCTGAGACCAAAACATACTACAATCCACATCGGTTCACCAGGATTGACTCAAACCAGAAAACTGGTTATAACTTCCAGTGAAATTCTGCGTTTGAGAAAAAAAATATGCCAAACTGCTAGGGTGTCATCTTAGCAATAGCTTTCTCGTATTCCAGTCAACCGAGTTTGCCAGTGCTGTTTGTGCATAGTCTAAGTTGTATCGTATCAACATAGCCAAGATAGCGTTGAATAAAGAATTAATCAAAATTGGGGGCGTAAACACCAGTGGGCTTTTTTAATCGCTTTTCCTTATCACGGGACATGGGCATCGACCTAGGAACCGCAAACACCCTCATTTATGTATCAGGAAAGGGAATAGTTCTGCAAAAACCATCCGTAGTTGCCATTAACGAAGACGACAAAACACCATTAGCCGTGGGAGAATCTGCCAAAAAAATGTTAGGCCGTACCCCTAAAAACGTCAGTGTTGTACGTCCTCTGCGTAATGGGGTGGTGGCAGATGTAGAAGCGACAGAACAGATGCTGAGAGTATTTATCCGGGAAGTTAATGACGGGAAAAAACACCTTTTTGCTCCTCGGATTGTAATTGCCGTTCCCAGTGGTGTGACTGGGCTAGAACGACGGGCCGTAATTGAAGCGGCCACCCAAGCCGGAGCCGGAGATGTCAAACTGCTAGATCAATCCATCGCCGCAGCTATTGGCGCTGGTCTTCCGGTGGTAGATCCCACAGGCAATATGATAGTTGATATTGGTGGCGGAACCACAGAAGTAGCTGTACTCAGCCTAGAAGGAAACGTGCTGAGTGAGTCCCTCCGAGTCGCCGGGGATGACCTAAACGAGGCGATCATCCAATATATGAAAAAAGTCCATAATTTAGTAATTGGGGATCAAACCGCTGAAGAGATTAAAATAAATCTAGGTTCAGCTTATCCTATTGATGGCGAAGAACAATCTATTATGGAAGTCAGGGGGATTCATTTACTCTCAGGATTACCTAGGACTGTCACCATTAAAGCCGCAGAAATCCGCGAGAGTATGCTAGAACCACTATCAGACATTATTACAGCCATTAAGCGCACCCTAGAGCTAACCCCCCCAGAACTAGCCGCCGATATTATTGATCGAGGGATTATGTTAACCGGGGGAGGAGCTCTGATGAGAGGCTTAGATGCTCTGATTAGTCACGAAACTGGTATTGTCACCCATGTGGCTACAGATCCCCTTTCCTGTGTAGTATTGGGAACTGGACGGGTTTTAGAGAATATGGAACAGTTTGAACGGGTATTTACACGACAATCACAAAATCCGTAGCTGTTTGGTTAAATAATTTGTGTAGGCTGCTGCGGAGGAATAGATGGGTACACGCACCTGGTGGAATCGATACGGTTCACAATTAGCACTGCTAAGTTTAGCAGTTTTCACAGCATTATGGGTAAGACAAACCCAAGGTGCTGCACTGTTTGAGGTTTATTATTGGATAACTCGCCCGTTTCAAATTCAATCTGAACAAAGATTGGAACAACAACAACAAGCTGAGTCCCTGAATCCTATTATCCAAGGACTTGAAGCTAGAGTTGAAGAATTGGAACAGCAAAACAAAAGGTTAGGAGAACTGGTAGACTATGTTTCCACTAGACCTAATTTTAAAGGTGTGGTGGCTCCGGTGATTGCCCGTAGTCCTGACCATTGGTGGCAACAGATAACTTTGGGGCGGGGAAGTCAAGCGGGTGTTAAAGAAAACGCCTTAGTGATAGGACCAGGTGGTTTAGTGGGACGCATTATTAGTGTCACCCCCAACACCAGTAAAGTTCTGCTGGTGACTGACCCTACCAGTCGCATTGGTGTGGCTGTCGCGCGTAGTCGTCAGATGGGTTATTTGCAGGGTCTCAATAACAATCAGGGAGTTATGGTATTTTTTAATACTGTTCCTGATGTTCAACCGGGAGATGTGGTGACAACTTCAGTATTTAGCCAAATCTTACCTCCGGGTTGGCCAGTGGGTAAGGTGGTATCTGTCGATATTAACAAAGCCACAGGACCAGAGGCAGCGATCGCATTTTTTGCTCCCCTTGATTCCTTAGAGTGGGTGGTGGTTTACCAAAATCAGCAACAGTCTTCAGCCTTGAATAACCCATCACTCCCAGAGTAGGCGCAAGTTCAGATGATTGGTGAACTCGTCCGTACAAATGATTTGGATAATCCAATTTTTAAGATTTAAATGTATATCACAAATGGTCAATTACTAAATGCTCTGATTAATGTGGGTTCTGCGATCGCCTGTATTTTATTGATGCTCGTCAGAGTCCCTGGTATTGATATGTTTGGCATTGGTCCTAATTGGCCGGTCATCTGGTTAGTAGCTTGGAGTCTCAGGCGATCGCTTCCCCAGGCTATTATTGCTGGTTTAGTCATGGGTTTCTTGAGTGATAGCATCAGCGCCCCACAGCCTAGCCATGCGGTTCCATTAGTCATTGCTGCCGTCATCACCTTCGTACTTTCTAAGTTGTTGCTCAAGAATATTCAAGAAGATTTTATCTCCGTGGCTATGATTGTATTTGGCATGGCGATCATCGTCGAGATGATCAGAGCCTTACAATTTAGCCAATGGGGCTTAGGAACCATTACAAATGATTTGGCAGACATTTGGAGCGATCGCCAAAAAATTGCCATCAGTTCAGCCATACTCAGTAGTTTATTGGCTCCTGTGGTCTACTTTCCCCTCAGTCGTTGGTGGAAATTCCACCAAAAATATCATCAAATCCCATCTCTGAGAAACCGTTAAACCTAATCCCCAATGCAGCAAGTCCTAACCGCCCAACTCAAACCAAACCCCTCTCGATCGCAATAAAAGCTATTTGGAGACAAGTTAGTTGGGCTGATCGCCGTAGGGGTCGATTCAGCAGTCGCATTTTGGGGAGCATGATTTAATCTCAAATTAGGTTAATATTTTAGGGCAATACGGTATAAGAAGCGAGAATAGGTGCGAGACGTTTAGGAATCAAATAAGGCTGCAATGCCTGAAATAACCTCCTAGTGGGATTTTCACCCCTTGATGAAATATAAGGGACTCGTACTCTGACCATCCCATAACTGTTTATATGTCCCAACGTTTGTATAGAAATATACAAAACAAGGCAGGGAACCCAAGGTCAAAACGAACTGACTCATACAAATTCCTTATAGGAAGCCCAGAAATGGATAAGTAAAATCAGGAAATTAGGGTAACGGCGATAGCCACCCCCAGTTTTGGGAATCACAACCCCAGGATTGAAGCGGGGAACGGAAGGCTCCGAGGTGTAACCCAACACCAGAACCGAGACCACTGCCAACCATCCATGATTAGGGAAACCGAATGTCCGGCTTGAACCATCGTCATTGTTAAGTAGCGAAACAGGTTGATACGCTGCGCTCAAAAGAGTAAGGGGAAAAGTAGGGGCTTCTATTCACTACCTACACAGACCTTTAAAAGTACCCCGGTGGAAAGGACAAATCTAAAGATGGAATGCCCATATAAACGGAACGTTTTAAGTCCTCCTGGACTCTGATTATCTGGTCGAGATATCAGTAGGGATAAGTGTAACCGCAAGTCCTAGAGGATGTGAGATGTGACCAAAAGCCAACGCCCTACTGTAATGGAAGGGATATGCTAACAGGTCACGGTTTGATTGTAAAGAAATAGAGCCTAGTAGGTGTACAAATGGCGATAGCGAGTTTAAAGAAAGGGTTTGGGAAACCAAAACCAATCAAGACTACGAACAACGCATGGAAGGCAATCCCATGGACTAAGGTTCAACGGAAAGTTTTCAAGCTCCAAAAGAGTATATTTCAAGCAGCTAAATCGGGACAGGATGCAAAGGTAAGAAGGTGGCAACGTCTATTGGTGAAATCATATTATGCCCGGCTCCTAGCAGTGCGACGAGTAACCCAAGATAATCAAGGCAAGAAAACAGCCGGAATCGATGGAGTAAGAGCAATCTCTCCAAGACAAAGGTTAGAACTTGTCAAAAACATTAAGGGAAATCTCAAACCAAAACCACTGCGAAGGGTGTGGATTCCAAAACCTGGTAGGGATGAAAAAAGCTGGAATAGGCATACCCACAATCCAAGACAGAGCAAGGCAAGCCTTGGTTAAGTCGGCTCTCGAACCTGAATGGGAATCGAGATTTGAGGGCACGAGCTATGGGTTCCGACCCGGACGGTCAGCACAAGATGCAATAAGTAGAATATATATTGCCATAAATCAAGGACAATACTATGTTCTTGATGCTGATATAGCAAAATGCTCTTACCGTGAACCATGATTACCTATTGTCCAAAATTCATTGTCCAAGCAGCTTGAAGAGAGACCTGAAACAATGGCTCAAAGCTGGCGTGCTAGATAACGGTGTATTTGAGGATACAGAAGCAGGGACACCCCAAGGAGGGGTAATAAGTCCAATACTCGCCAACATCGCACTGTTGGGTATGATTAGGTTAATTGAAAAACTGTATCCCAAGAAAACAGACAATCGCCCTTATGCGAACGTTATAAGATATGCCGATGATTTTGTGGTCATATCCAAAGACCTAGGAATCATTGAACAGTGCAAGACTGCTATTTCTGAATGGCTAAAACCTGTAGGATTAGAAATAAAACCTGAAAAGACTCGAATCTGTCATACACTCAAAACTATTGAGTATGACGGTAAGACTGAGGAACCTGGGTTTGATTTTCTAGGATTCAATATCAGGCAATACCCAGCAGGAAAATATAAATCTGGGAAAACAGGTGGGAAAGTAAGCCGATTAATCGGTCACAAAACCCATATAAAACCCAGCCAAAAAGCAGTCAAAGCCCACACAGAAGCGATAAAAGGTGTAATCAAGCAACATAAAGCAACACCTCAGTCAGCCCTGATTAGTAAACTAAACCTGATTATTCGGGGATGGTCAAATTATTATTCAGCGGTAGTCTCAACAGAGACCTTCAATAAGCTAGACAAAACAGTCTGGCAAATGTTAAGGGCATGGACAGTATCAAGATGCGGAAAGGCAAGTTACGAAAAACTAAGTAATTATTTCAGACATGGAACAATTAAACTTAGCAATGGGAAAGAAAGACACGAAAATTGGCTGTTTCAAACCAAAGATGGGTTACATCTGTTTAAACACAACTGGACTCCAATTGTCAGACATACCCTAATACGCCCTGACGCAACACCTTATGACGGAAATTGGACTTACTGGGCAACCAGGAAAGGACAAGCAATCGACACGCCAATTAGGGTAGCAAAACTACTCAAAAAGCAAAAAGGTAGATGTACCTGGTGTGGACAATTCTTTACCCCATCAGATATAATTGAAGTAGACCACATTGTACCTAGAAGCCATGGCGGAAAGGATGAATACAAGAATATTCAATTATTACATCGCCATTGTCACGACAATAAAACAGCTCTTGATGAAGAGATGATGCTGTACTCTTAACAAGGAGACGGTCAAATTAGGAGCCGTATGAGGTGAAAGTCTCAAGTACGGTTCTGTATGGGAGGGGGAGATGGCGACATCTCTCTCGACCCCTACTTTGAGGATAAACCTATTGCCAGATATGTCAAACCCAAGGAAGCGGTCTAAATCCTTGGAGTCCATGAAAGAACACTCCGCAGATGGGACGAAAATGGCTCAATCGAGACCATCAGAACCCCCGCTGGGCAACGACGATACAACGTTGAGTCATATTCTGATGCCATCACGCAGTGACAAACGCAAAGTCGTTATCTATGCCAGAGTTAGTAGCCGCGCCCAGCAGTCCGACCTCAACCGACAGGTGGCCGCACTGTCCAACCTCTACCCCGAAGCAGAAGTCGTCTCCGAAATCGGAGGCGGGCTCAACTTCAAGGGAAAGAAAATGCTGGCCTGACTGGGACAAGTCTTGTCAGGAGATGTCCGCATGGTTGTCGTTGCCCACCCAGACCGATTGGCCAGATTTGGATGGGACTTGTTTCGATGGCTCTGTGAGCAAAACAGGTGCTCACTCATGGTTCTCAACGAGACAAGTCTCAGTCGAGAACCAGAAATGGTTGAGGACATTCTCGCCATCCTCCACTGCTTCAGTTCCCGATTATACGGACGGAGTCAATATAAAACTCAGGTCAAAGAAGATCCGGATTTACCCCAGCCTAGAGCTAAATCAAGTCTGGCGCAAATGGCTGGCTGCTTGTCGGTATTGCTACAACCAAGCAATTGCATTATCCCGGAGTGGTAAACGACTAAGCAAACTGAAATTACGCAACGAAGTGATGCAGAGCGACTTACCCGAATGGGTCAAAGAAACACCCTGCCACATTCGGCAAAATGCCATCTTTGATGCCTATCAGGCT
The DNA here is from genome assembly GCF_026000695.1 of Limnospira platensis NIES-39. GTDB lineage: Bacteria > Cyanobacteriota > Cyanobacteriia > Cyanobacteriales > Microcoleaceae > Limnospira > Limnospira platensis. The sequence goes on along the minus strand of NZ_AP026945.1, from coordinate 6,770,497 downwards.
TTGACCGCCAGTCCTGGCGCAAGGCCACCGAGCTGTCGGGATAGTTCTCAAGCCATCAAGTTTAACAATGCTAATTTCTCTTCAGGGAGTTGGTATCCAAGACTAACGAAAGGATTAACTTTCATGGTTTCCGAAGCTATCCCTAAAACTTGCGGGCAAGGGACTCAGTTGGTGTTTACCAAAGGTCGATGGTTGGCGATTTTCCCTGAACCAGTTGCCGTTACCCCAACTGAAGCGAATGGCGTAATTGCATTAGACCCGGGCGTCCGAACTTTTATGACCGGGTTTGATGGCTCTCGGTTTCTGGAATTGGGCTCCGGGGATATTGGACGCATTACTAGGCTATGTCAACATTTGGATGATTTGATGAGCCGAATCGCCAAGGAACCCTGTCGTTCAAGAAGGCGACGGATGAGGCAAGCGGCTCAACGAATGAGAACCAAAATCCGCAATCTAGTTGATGAAGCCCACAAACAAATTGCTCACTACTTGACTCACAACTACAGCATAATTTTTCTGCCGACCTTCGAGACTTCCAACATGGTTGCCAAAGCCAAGCGGAAAATCAAATCCAAGACTGCCCGAGCCATGCTGACATGGGCGCATTATCGATTCAAACTAACCCTGAGACATCAAGGGGAAATAACTGGAACCACAGTTGTAGATGTGACGGAAGAATACACCAGCAAAACCTGTACTCACTGTGGTCATGTCCATTCCCAGCTAGGTGGCTCAAAAGTGTTCCGATGTCCTGAGTGTGGGTTCAACCCAGGGACTGGAACGGTGCTTTTGGAATCTTTCTAAAAGCTTTGCGGGATACCGCCTCTGTTACCTTAACGGGTAATAGTGCTATCGTCGCATTGTCAGGCAATAGCCGGATAAATGTCGCGTAAATGTATCAGTTCGGATGATTTGTGGTGCGTCAGGTCAGATTTTTATGGTATTAATTATTAGAAATTTTTCTGACGCACCCTACCATGAGGTCAAAGAGAAACAATCAGATAGCCATTTTGAAATTTAGCCCCAGTTACAGGTTGACCAGTCAGGGAAGGAGGTAGCAAAATATTACGGCGTTGATCTCCAGCCTCAATAGTCAGTTCAGGACCATATTGGGTGAGTTTGATCTGTTTTTTATCAAATCCTGGTAAAAATAGGGTGACATGACGGCGCGCGACATCAATAGAGATGGAACGCGGGGCGCTGGTTGCCCCGCTAAAGTCCGGTAGGGCTTTGATTAAAGTTTCCCAGTTGGAAGCAGCTTCTGGAATGGCTGTAACCGTCAGGGGGGCGAAGCTGTCAGCCAAATAGCTGGTTTGTTGGCTCCGGTTGAGGAGAATACCACCCACAGTTAAGCCTACCTGTTGAGCGCTTCCCCATAGGTAACTAGCCGTAGCCTGCGCCACTTCATCTTCCGTAGTCACCAGATAAGCACTAACTCGGTTAGGGTCTGATACTGCGGATTTTCCCTGTTCCAGAACATTGCTCATTTCTTTAGTAGGTCCGGCGAAGGTATCCCCAGAGATATCAACACTTAACACCGTACTAGCAATGGGTTGCACAAATGGAGATAGTGCTTTTCCTAAGTCCGAGTCCAGAAATACCTGCCGAAATCTTCGGATGTACCAACTGAGAATTTCTGGCATTCCCAGCATCCTTAATGTTTCCTGGCTATTATTGCCATCATAGACGATCGCATCATAATCGCCACTATTGTCATATTCTCTCAGAGCATTGAGGGCTAGGGCGCTATCCATTCCTGGTAATACCCCCAATTCCTGACCGTAGACATTCTTAAAAAAAGGAGTGCGTAGGTATTGCGCCTCTATGGTCTTGACTTGTTCCCAACTGCTTTCTAGTAAAGCAGCGCACTGGAATTGTACTGCTTTGAGGTTGGTTTCTACAGGGGTGGGTAACGTAGTCAACTTCGTTCCCAGTAGCAGTCCTGGTGCTGGCCCGCTGTCCGAGGTAGCCAGTAAAACCCTTTTACCTTCGGCGGCGAGTCCCTTCGCCGCAGCGATCGCAATTGTACTTCTACCTGTACCACCCTTACCCAAAAATGTCAGAATCACAGCCATCAATGATTTCCTATATGGTTGGCGATCGCGCAGTCTAGGTTCACCTCACCCCCCCATGAGAGGCGATATATGCTACCTAAGCCTGACGCGATCGTTCAATAGATCAGTTATTTATCCTATCCCAGGAACCGCACCTGAGCTGCTGATCGCCGATAATCCATTGTCAAGCGCCCATTATTCTAGCTCATCTTCAAAAAACCAAGTCGATAGGCTATTGTCAAATTGGACGACAAAACCAATGCCACTGCCATCGACCATTTTAAAGCCTTTGACAGTTCCAAATGGATTTTGCTTGAGTTGATTAACGATATTTCCCGGTATGCGATCTCTGATGCGCCGGACCTTTACTCGTTGACCGATTTCGATTGCCACTTCCAGTGTTCTCCTTGGCTATTGAACCAATCCACAGTTTATCAGTTATCCGGTCTCCCTTTTTAGTAGTTGTGTTGAATAACCAAAGTGTTTAAGCTATTTGTTGGTTAATTACAATGCACGAAAATCATGGATATTGTCGAATTTTTTGAGTTGAGTGCGGGAAAGTGGTTTTCTCAGCGGACTGTACACAATTTGACTTCCGGTAACCTCGAGGCTGGTAAATCTAATTTGGTCATGGAAGCCCTTGCCCCTGATCATGCTATAGTTACAGACATCTGCTCCAGCCACGGGGTTGATGCCGGATTGGTAGCTAAGGGTTTACAGTTAACTTGGGAAGGCACTATAGAATCAAATCCTGATCAGCAACGAGGTTCAGCCGTTTTAGTTACAATATGCGATCGCTCAACTCCCCTACAAGGAAAACTTTTGCAGCAGCAACAAGCCCATGGCCAGAATCAATCCTTAATCGGTCGTTATCTCATGGGTAAGGATGATGTTTTGACCTTGTCGATCGAGTCTGATCAGTTTAAAGCCGAGGAGAGGATCTGGTATTTGATTCCTAATCTACGCCTGCGAACCAGTATTGTTAATTATAATAATGGATTGGCTTTGGCTTCTTTTTGCTCAGAAATTCGCATGGGTTTAACGTAAAAAATCACCCCCAATAACCGGTTTAATATTCCCGGGGTAATCAGCCCCTACATCATAATTGACAATTGACAATTGATAATTGATAGTTACCCCAGCTAAATTGCTCCCCCTCGTAGAGACAAGCCACCCCTTGTCTCTGCTTTTACATATAGTCTATTGACTATTTTCCACAATGGCTTGCAATTTGGCACAAAAGTCTGAGTAGTGAAGCGGCAAAGTCGGGGTTTTCTCGCTAATTGGCAGAGATTCAATAACTGCTTCTTCATGGTCTAGGATTTCATGGTCTAGGATTTCATTCTCAGGCTTTTGTTGATTGGTTTCTGGTGTGTTATTGTGGACAATTTTATAATCTTCAAAAGCATGAGGTAACTTATTACAAATTAACCGCTCAAACTCCGAGTTAAAGTGATAAATGGGCTGATTGCGACGTTTCCACATTTCTAGTATTTGCTGAACAGAAATAGATTTATAACGCCCCAAATAGAGGGCTTCAATCACAGCAAGATGCAGCCAATTCACATCATATATTTCCGACCACTTGCTAATAATTTGATTTGCGGAATTTCCATCTAGGTCAAAACTGTAATGATTAAGCAGGACTTGGGCTTGTTCTGCGGGTGATAGGCTCATAGGGCTAATCATCAAAAGGGGGTGAGTCCCCAGTCCAGTTAAAATCACTAATCCTAAGACTGAAACTTCCCAGTCTTTGGACAGGATTAATTCTGAGGATGACACCATAGGTGCGCCGACTGTATTCTAAAGTAAATTCATTATTTAACGCTAAACCGCTATCTAAATTAATGGCTGATTCTACACCACCCCTTAACCCCCCATAAATTTGCTGAACTAATCCCAAAGTCAGGATTCTTTGGTCTACCATGCGATCGAATAAAAACGGAGATGCACCATCGATCGCCACTTGAGTATAGAATAAACTGAAACCCGTATAGTCCAGATAACTGCGGGAAAAATGCCCTAGCTGTCCTTGGATGCCCACACTACTACTAAGATAGAATTGGGATTCATCCTCAGAATACAAACTAGCCGAACCTCTAGCAATTCCCACCAGACGCACAAACGGGATAACAGGTCTGGGAGTGTATCTCAGTCCCTCCGAAGCCGTAGCAGGGAGAGCGGAACCATTCCACAGGGGAATTGGATAGATCAGAGTCCCAACAGTTTGAAAGCGTTGGCGACTGATGCGATCGTTTTCGCGTTCCGCCTCCAGAAGGTCAAAGCGATCGGTATTCGCTTCTATGGCTTGGTAGCCTGTTTGAAAATTAACATATCCTCCTGATGGTCCGATCAAGATATTAGGTACCGTCAGAACCGCCCCAAAACTACGGTGGACAGTTTGTGACCCCAGAGTTCCGTTAAATATCCGTTCCCGATAGCTATATTCCCCCGTGAGCGTGTAATCTTCTAATGATTGGCGAACCCTTAATCTCGCCCTATAAGCGTTTTCCCCTAGGTTGGGGAAGTCTTCAAAGTTACTAATTTTTAACTGTCCCTCTATAGAAGTAGTCGGGGTAATGCGACCAGATAAACGGGTGTTTAAGCCATAAAATCGAGGGTCAAGTGGCGATAAACTTTCCGAAATAGCCCGCTGTACTAACACCTGGGGAGCCACTTTTAATTCTAACGGTCCTAATTCAATCGGCGTTAGGTTCCACTGGACAAAATAACCATCGAGGTCTCTCAGGTCATAGCCAAATTCTAGGGGACTCGGTTCCCTTTGGCGACGGTCAATAATAGTGCGATCGCGAAATAGCGGTATCGAGAAGCGTTGGTCGAACACTAAACGCGATCGACTCGTCAGCAATTCATCTTGTAGGGGAGAGATCCGCCTTAATTGAGCATTATCCGCCCTCAGTTCCAATTCGGGAGGCGAAAAAGGGTCATTAGTAATGCGGATATTAGTAGCCTCCCATTCTCCGTTAGGTTGAATATCGATCCGTTCAGCTTCAAACCTTAAACGATTTACAGTCCCCCCAACTTGTGGGAAACCAGCACCAGTTACCTGGATTTGAGTCTCTCCGGTAGTGGTAACTTCCGTCACCGGTTGCGCTTCCGTCAGGGTATCTGACAGAGACCCCGAAAAAATCGGCGCAGGGGTGAGGTTGGTTGGTTGTTCTATGTCAAAGTCAGAAGCAGTCGATTGGGTCACAACCACCCCTCTCGCTTCGTAGATAACTCCCGTACTACGCACAAAGTTATATTCCATCTGGCTCCCCTGAACCAGTTGTTCCCCCCTTTGTAGGGCGACATTTCCCCTGGCGGCGGTTTGACGGGTGTTCAGGTTGACTTGGGCTTGCTCCGCTTCGATTAGGGTTTCTCTAAATCTGATTCTGACATTCCCTCTAGCCGTGATGATTTGTCGCTGTTGGTCAAATTCCTGTTCGGCGGCTGTGACTTCCACTAAGTCTGTCGGCGGAATTACTGGTATAGGAATGTTATCTGACCCGGTAGGTTCTGTTTGGGCTAGGTATAGGGGACGATGGCGATCGAAAGGTGTAAATTTTTGGCTGCTATTAATCCCGTAACTCGATGAGGAGGCGATCGCATTTTGGGAAAATTCTTCACCAAGAAACCCCCTTTCTATGGGAGTTGTGGGTGAATACTCAAAAATATCCCTAGAAACCTCGTTTCTGGGAATTAGATACAATTGCGTTTTCCCGTAAATATCTGACCAGTTACGGGTCATCGGCTCACCCAGAAGCGCTGCTGATGATTCCCGGTGAATTTCCGAGCTTCGGCTTGATGGTAGAACGTAGGAGATTGTTTGATTATGCTGTATATATCCGTTTGAACCAGACTCCGATTGATTCCAACTCTGATATGACGGGGGTTGATTCGGGCTTGGGTTAACAAGGGTTTCGATAATCGCTGGTGGTTCAGGAGGTGGGACCGGATAGGGCATAGTTTACTGAAAAACTCGGTTCTAACATATTCGCATCATATCAAGTCCGCTTCACGCAGTATATCTACTTATCCCAGCCGGATCTCTTGCGTCACCCCAAACGGCGGGCCCGTCAATCTTCTCGCCCCCAGATAGTCGCCGCCGTGGAACCCACAGAGCCAAGACAGAGGGCGGGCCCGTCAATCTTCTCGCCCCCAGATAGGCTGAACATTGGAACCCACCCCTACATGATTATCCATTATCCGTAAATGCTCTCGGAACTGGAGGATGAGGAATCTGGACTACTACCTTTCACCCTGGCTTTAGCTTTAGCCGCACTGCGCTTGAGAGCCTGTAAACGTGCTTCGTAACGGGCTCTTTGTCGCTTTTTGGGTGTTTGTTCAATTAACGTCTTTAAGGCACTACCAAGGCTCTTGTAGGCGTTGGGGAGTGTATAACCAAAACGAGATGCGATCGCGATCGCCTTTTCATCAGCTTCGATCGCTTCCACCAGGGTTCGCTCCCCATTATTTTTCTGATACAACCGATAGCCAGAAACTCCACACAGAGCCAGAGCCAGTAATAACAGCAGTCCATCCTGTACCCACAGTTCTCCTACCGCACCCCCTAAACCAATAGCTAGGGCTGCCATTTCCCAGCCATCTCTGGGGATAGTATCATTTTGAATGCGGGCGACTTCGTGCCAAAACAACAGGTTGCGCTGGTCTAGGGCTAGTTGTTCCCAGCGAACTAAATCAATTTGAATCTCTACTTGATCTTTGCCAATTTCTTCTGAGCGAATCAATAGTGGGTTAACCTCAATGGTTTTCTCCACAGTTACCCAACTCTGCAATTCAGGGGGTAGCAAACTTTTCAGTCGCCGGAGTTCGCTCATTTCAGATCTGGCGGTCGAGGTTGCGTATGATGTCATAGTTCCGGCTGTATGCAGTTTATATCTATTCTGACACACCCGCCAATTAGCGACAATTATCCAGTTAAACTGTGGCAGGAATTGGCGCGGTTCTTACCATAATACCCGTTTTTTGCTGAATTTCTTGGGCGAACTCGTGCAGAATTTCGGGATCTACGCAGCGCAGCGATCGCACTTGATAAGGACGATTGGCCCTTGATGTATGGTTTTCACGACCATCGAATTGTCGTTGTACTGGTTTGGGACGCTTAGGGGTGTTTAATTGGATTTCCCTAGGTGCAACAGCAGCCATTAAACTAATATACTCTCTCCTGGTGGACTCGTCCCAAGGACAAAGCAGCATCGTTTGAATCCCTATTTCCCCCTGATAGTCCTGGCGAAACTCCAAAAGTCCTGCCATGATCTCGTTGAAGTCTATACCGGGGACAGGTCGGTTCACCCGTCTTAGTTGGTCTGATGATACCCCATCTAGTTTGATGGATACCTTATCTGCGATCGCCAAATCCGATCGCACCTGGGGGTCATTTAACGTAGTACCATTAGTCAGAACTAGAGTAGGGCGATCGCTCAACCTCTTAATTCCCGTTAAAATTTCTCCCAAATTCGCCGCCAATGTCGGTTCACCACTACCACTGAGGGTAATCACATCTACCGACCTGGGGGCAAAATTTTCTAGGCTGGTCAAAATCTCCGCTGTAGGTACATAAACTTGGCGATCGCTCGTTTTCTGTTCAATTTCCCCAAGCTGACAGTAAACGCAGTTAAATGAACAGGTCGAAACCACCCCAATTGGGTCAATTCCTAGCGATCGTCCATAACGCCAGGAAGACACCGGACCATAAACCGGGGTGAATGGGTTTAATGCAATTGTCGAATCGCTCATCATCATATATTTATCCCCAAACGGGTATCAATAAGAGTCCCACTAACTATCAGGTGGGATCTCTCATTATTACTATTCTTCCTCTAATTCAGCAAAATTAACCACTTTACCGTTTTCTTCCACCTGAATCAGATGAATGTGTTTATATCCTAGTTTAATATCAAACTGATCACCCGATTGCAATCCCATTTCCTTAGTATAAGTCGAGCCGATCACAATTTGACCATTTTTGTGAACACTGACCGTATAGGTAGCATCCCGACCCCTACCGTCCTTGGGAGTCTCCGAATTAAAGGGAATCCCCCTCGCTTTCAGTAAAGCATCGTAAAAATCAGTCAGATTCACCCTGACTTGACCATCTTTTATCGTGTAATAACCGCACAGTCTGGCGGTTTCTCGCCGGGTAGTATCAGAAAGTTCTTTGACTTTTTGAAGCAAATCCTTTCCTACTAACGGAGTTGTTGCTGCTTGTGACATTGCGAAAATACCTTTTCTAACTGGGAAGTATTAATAAACTTACTCTGTAGCATTCCTTAATTATCTATGAACCAGTAAACCTTCTCAAGTTGAGTCAACCATTTCCTTAGTCAGGTAATGGTAACATGATCGGGATTTTTTAGTGATTCAGAGTTAAGTAAGGATCGCTGATGCAGTTTTTGACCGCATCAAAAACCATAATATCCTTAAAACAATCATTTTGACAAATACAGTTTGAGTATCGGTATCTAGTATCCTCTTTCGATATATACAATCCAATATAAATCATTTTTGATATGTAAATCATCAAATTTGGGCTATTTAAGATAAATTCCAGCTATAGCCACAGTTAGACAATTTTCTGTAATTATGGTCTAATCCAAGTTCTAAAAAAGCCTGTTACACTTATCCAAGTTCTAAAAAAGCCTGTTACACTTATCCAAGTTCTAAAAAAGCCTGTTACAAATTAGCATATCCGCGCCAGGGAGATGAGGGAGGGGAAACAGTATAGCAGCCCGATCAAACTATACTGAACTTCCTACCCGGAGAGTAAATAGGTGATAATACTCTCTATGTTATTGATGCAAGCCGAGGTGACGCTGAATGTGTTTCAGGGTTTGATAAATTTCGGGGAGTCGTTTACGAATGGCGGAATTTTTCAGATAAAGTTTATTGTCAATGGCTGGGGAGTCTGAAACCACAGCGCCTGGTTTAACATCACTGTGAATACCAGCTTGGGCGGTGGCGATCGCACCTTTACCAATTTTAGCTTGATTAGCAATTCCCACCTGACCAGCGAGAATCACCCGATCGCCAACAGTGACACCACCTGCTAACCCCACCTGGGCGGCGAAAGCACAGCCACAACCAATTTTACAGCCATGACCAATATGGACTAAATTATCTAATTTGGTCTGGCTACCGATGCGAGTTTCTCCCACCGCTGGACGATCTATGGTGCTGTTACACCCGACACTCACCCCATCTTCAAGTACCGTAATTCCTGATTGTTGCATCTGTAACCAACCTTCTGGGGTAGGGACAAAGCCAAAGCCTTCAGCGCCAATGACTGCGCCACTATGAATAGTGCAATCTGCCCCAATCTCAGTACGTTCGTGGATAGTACAGTTAGCATGAAGTATTGTGCGATCGCCAATTTTCACTTGAGGATAAATCACCACATTGGGATGAATACAGACATCATCGCCAATTTTTGCCCCAGACCGAATCACTACATGGGGGCCAATATGCACCCGGGAACCCAGTTTAACATCAGGTGCAATGGTTGCTGTGGGGTGAATTTCCGGCCGAGGATGATAGGGTTGATAAAATAAGGCGATCGCCCTCGCAAATAGCAACCGTGGGGATTCTGTGGACATCCAAGCTAGTCCTTGTGCGATCGCTTGGGCTTGTAAAGCCTCATCAACAGGCAAAATTACCGCATCAGCTTGGGTAGTAGCCAAATAAGCAGCAAACTTTTGTCCTTCGATATAACTGAGAGTACCAGCCTGAGCCTCATCAATGGCTGCTACACCATGAATAACCGGATCTATGCGATCGCGATCTTCGAGACTGTGGCTAACTACTCCATCTTTTAATTGCTGTAGGACATCACTAAATTTCATAGCTCATCAAAGTTATAGTCACCTTTAGAGAATAGCCAATCTGTGTGCGTCACAGGACATTCCGGGGCTGGTTTTCCCGAAAGCTAACCGACTTCAACCGACCTGACAGGGGAAACCGATAGCTTTTGGGTTGTTGTTGATGTGATGGCGATAACCTAGCGCTATTAGTCAGTTTTGCGGTATAGTGTGGGGATGCTGTGGGATTGCAGCTTTTTGAATGGCAGGGGTAGGCTGCGAAAACCTATCTCTACCCCTAATAGGAGTTGATCATGACGGATAAACACCAGCGCGATATGCGTCGTCATGCTGCCGAAGAGTTCGTTAAATCCTTTCAACAGGAGTTACTTGAGGCATTCCAACAAGAAAATGAGTCATCGGAGGAAGCCCCCTCTCTGGATCATTCCCCCGTGGAACCCCGGAGAGATAATTACCCTTCGAGTCCTATTAGTCTGTCAGAACTTGAGGAGGCTATTTCGGATATTGAGCAGTTTTTGGAAAGCCAACGGGAACACCCCTCTAGTCCAGATACTCTCAGGGAAACACAATCAGATCCTTCTGAGGATGATTAACCGCCACGGCGGTTAACTGTCCAGTCGTTGACGCTGCGCTTCATATAATATCAACGCTGCACAAATAGCCACATTCAGAGATTCAACATTCCCCAACAGAGGGACTCTAATATGATAGTCCGCTAGGCTGGTTAAATCTGGGGATAAGCCAGAACCCTCATTTCCTAAGACGATCGCTGTCGGTGGGCGCAAGTCAATTTCCCAGTAACTTAGGGAAGCGTCCGCGCGGGTAGCCACAATTTGTATACCCTGTTTCTGAATATCACTTAGTTGGGTGATTAGGTCTGAATGCACCGCTATGGGAACCTCAAACCAAGCACCAGCAGAAGCACGGAGGACTTTGGGATGGGTTGGATCAACGCTATCACTACTTAACCATAATCCCTCAACTCCCGCCGCTGTGGCTGTACGGATCATTGTTCCTAGGTTGCCAGGATCTTGCACCGTTTCTAGGACTAGCCCTAAACTGGTGATGGGAACTGGGGTTTGGTCTCGGCGGCGGGCGATCGCTACTACTCCATCAGGGTTAACTGTGGTCGTCATAGCCGCTATCAGGCGATCGCTTACCTGTTCAGTGCGATCGGCCCTTTTTACCGCCAATTCCCACAGGTCTCGGTGACGTTCCTCCCATTGGGGAGTACAGCAAACCGCCATGATATCCCAATTCACAGCACAAGCTGCTTCTACTAGGTGGGTTCCTTCTAAGATAAATAGTCCCTCCTCTCGTCTTCCTTTCGCTGTATGTAACTGCCGAATCTGCTTAACTAAGGGGTTTTGTGGGCTGGTTAGCATTTAATTTTATGTGGGGGCGCAAATTTGATTTTGCCATCCTAACCTCACTCAGTCAACTAACCTATTTACCTAATGATCAGGCTTTGTTAATTTTTGTTGCAAAAAATTAATAAATGTTAAAATTTTTCCGTTTTGGGGGATGTGGGTAGCTTTTTTTATTGACTTGGGTTATATTAATAATATAATCGGAATATGTGCCCAAAAAATATTGTTTATCCCAAACAATCATAATTTTTATGTCAAGATAATAGCAGGAAATCGCCGCCTCTGTCAACCCCTGTCGAGGAATATGGGCTGCTGTTTTGAAAAAAGATGATAATCGGGGCTTGGTTATCGGGGCTTGGTTATCGGGGTTTGGTTAAGGTGTTCCCTGGTGAATATGCGATCGCTAATTGCTATATCAAAACCTCATATTCCTAGCCTGTGCTTGCGCCTCCTGTACTTGTCGTTTCTGTTCCTCTGTAGCTAGGTTTTGCTGTTCGTCTAGCTGGTTTTGTTGGTTGAGGAAGTTCTCGAAGTTCTGCTGCTGTTGCTGAAGTTGGTTATTGAGAGCGGCGGTGGTTTGGTTTTGGCGGCGGTCGATCGCCTCTTGGGTTCTAACATAATCCTGAAATTGCTGTTGTTGCTGTTGTTGCTGCGCCGCCAAATTAGCGATCGCATCCGCCACATTCATCCCCCCCGTCCCGCCGACCATTAAAGCCGCAGCCGTTACAGCTCCCGTCACGTTGACATTAGCAGTTTGAATGTCAATTTTGCGGGTACGATCATCAATGCGGATGCGCTGATGGCCAGATGTCACTATCTCTATAGTGCGATCGCTATCATTAAGCCTAATTTGATGACCGCCACTGGTTTGAATATAAACCCCATCCTGGCTAGTGCGACTGAGATCCTCCTCCACAAACTGGATTTTATGGCCGCTGCGGGTAGTGAAACTTCGCAGGCGCACTTTCCCCCGATTAGAAATAGTCTCCTCAACAGGCTCTGGGGGACTATCCTGGCCATTCCATACCCCACCAATAACATAGGGACGGTGGATATCTCCATGTTCAAAAGCCACTAGCACCTCATCATTAATTTCTGGGAGACAGTAAAAGCCTCGGTTAGGTCCAGCCCCAATACCCACAACCCTAGCCCAGGCGCTGGCGTGGGCGCTCCCGTCCCCTTCAGGGGTCAGCGTCGGAAATTTCACTCGCACACGCCCAAGACCCTCTGGGTCATAGTTATGAGTAACAATACCCACTAGATGGGTTTGCCCCGGTTTCAAACCTATTTTGGGAGAAAGAGTTGTCAAAATTGAACCGCCCCGTAACCCCCTAACACTAAATTCTGTGCTGTATCTCCCTTCTTGATACAGGTGGCGCGTTTCGGTAATGTAATATTTACCGCTATAACGCCCCATCCCCGTTAATTCCACCACTTTCCCTACCCGAATATTCGGGTTTCCCGGAGCATGGGAGTCCGCTTGCACAAATTCTCCCTCGAGTTCATTATAGAGAGCCTGAGCCATCAAGTCCGCCGCTTTGGGGCTGGAAACAGGCCGATCTACAACAATCATTTTCGGCGGCGGGAAGTTGCTCCCAAAAAGTCCCGTGGTTAAGCGATCGCCACCTGATGACCTCCCTTGAAACTGACTCGAGTGCCCCTCCTGGGAATTACCCTCGATTTGAGTGATTTTTTCCGAGCGATCGGCTACCGACACAATAGGCTGTTTTCTAGTATAATCCCAGCTTCGCACTTCCACTGAGTCAACCTGTTCCGCACTGGTGACTTGGACTCGAAAACTTTCAAAGTCTTTTAGCCATTTCAATCTCAAAATATCCCCTCCCTGGGGGCGACGGAAAAATAGTTTCCCATCTTGAACGAATAATTCAAATCCAATTCTAGCTGCTCTGTCCCGCAGGAATTCCATATTGGTCTGGTTTTCCTGAAAGACATAGGCTTGTCTTTCTCCGCTCGGGTCGATTCTCCCTCGCTCAATTCCTACTTCTCTCGCGATTTTCGCAACTATATCGCTATCGGTATAATCCTGGAAAGAACGGTTATAGCGCCCTCGGTGCAGACGGTGGGAAATGTCATAACCCCGAACTATAATCGGTGCTTGGGTGTCGCTGGTAAAGTGTGTTTCAATCGCCGTAATTTCTCCTTCGATAATGTAGTCTTTTTGGTCTTGGTTGAATTCTGGAGATTCCGTTGTGCTACCTTGAAAACCAATCTTGACTTTTTTGCCAATTTGTAGTAGGGGATCGTGTTGCCATGTTTGGCTTTCGTCGTCTACCGGAACGTAGGGATTATTTATAGCCAGTGTGAACATCCCCGGTAGGTGCAAACTCTCTTCTACCGAAATTTGCAGCAAATCATTCATTAAAGCCGACAGGGATAATTGGTCAGCTCCTTCAATTTGCAACAGAGGACTGGAAACATACAGACTGCGATCGCTTGCCATGACTACAATGATATGTTATTATTTACTGATAATTTTACGACGCTCACTAAAACTGCGATCGGCAACCCCCAGATCCACTTCTTTCAGCTTAATCGTCACTCGGGCGCGTACTGGTGTACCATCTGGTTTAAACATCGTCAATTTATAATCTAAACTTTCCACCATACAACGCATATAATTTTTATCCCCCCAAATTAAGTAATAAACCGGGGGTCGTCGCAGCTCTAGGGCTTGTGTTGCAATATCTCCCCCACCATATTCCGCCAATTCCATGGCATTCGCATTCACCCCTAACAAGTTACTAGACAGGCTAGATACAGCCGATTGAATTACAGTATTAGTAACACTAGCTTTGACCAATCTTTCACTGTAACCTTGTTCTTTCGCAAATGGATCTTTAAAGGAACTAAAGTCTACAGCATCCAGAATAGGCTTGATTTGATTCAATACATTTTCACCAGTTTCATAGGTATCGAACACCAGATCAGTTAACGTCAATTGGTAGGGTTCTACAAAACCAAAGTTCACCTTCGGTAAACCTCTACTTGTCCGCGCTCCCTTGATATCTTCAATCGAAACAGACCTACTTAACTGCAAGTCTGTAGGGTTAAATTGAAACCGGATAATATTAGCGCCTTCTCCACTTCTCGGAATCAGAGCAGCTTTGACCAGTTTCCCACTTTTGAACTCAGACCTTTGATAAAGAGAACTGGCTGCATCCTCTTTTTTTCGCTCTAAGGATAAATACTGCTGATCTCGAGTTTTGTCATATATAGCTGCTCCTTTAAGCAAAGCAATATCGGCTGTACTTGTCGCGACATCCTTAGCCAAATTACTGAGCCATGAATTCCCTTGTGTCATAATTCACCCCTTTTCTAATTCCACGATAATCAAGATGATTTATCATCAGTCTTTATGCCTGTAATTAGGTATATTTTTTATGATAAATAATTCCACTATACCACTATTATTGATTAATTACATAAAAATTTAACTTTTCTTTATATTTTCATCAATCCTTAAATATCTTGAATTACCACGGAAAACGTCCAGAAGACCTATGGGAACCATAACGCTCTCTTTCCACTTGAAATCGCTGACAAATAAATCTATATATTTCTATAGCTAGTGCTTCTAGTTGTTCAGATGTTACAACTTCTTCTTCTGATTTAGATTCTGGTTGATTATGGTCATCATCAGTTGTGGCTTTGGCTTTTATATTTTCCTCTAATTCATAAATATCTTGCTCCCTTAATGATTCGACTTGCTGAGACTTTTGGGATGAAATTGTCTGCTTTAATCTGGCTCTATCTTGAATAGTTTTTTGCATAATTTCTTTGATATTAGATGGTTTATTGTAAAATTGAGAAGACAAAATATTACCCTTGGAACTTACCTGAAGACTATCTGGAATATATGGATTTTGCGGGAAACTAACATTTGTATTTTGGTTATTTTTGAATTGATTTAACCTGGAATTTTTTTGATTATTTATGTTGTGAATATTGTATGGATTGTGAGAGACTAAATTTTTCTCGTTAAAATCACTATTTTTGGGGTTATTTTTATTAAAATTTTGATGATTTGAAGCCTCATTATTTTTTGTTATAAATTTATTTTTAAAAAATCTTTGAATTTCGGGAATATTGCCATTTAAAAGCATTTCTTTAACCGTTATATTTCTAGTAGAAATACTTGATAATAATTCAGCTTCTCGTTGAATAGATGATGAATCATTTTCAGATATCCCATCATTTACATCTCCCGAATCCGAGGTTTCCGATGGTCTCTGAATGGGAGATGAATCCGAAGTTTCGGAAAGTCGTTGAATTGAGGGGGAATCATCAGAGGCGATCGCATTATTTACATCTCCCGAATCGGAAGTTTCCGAGAGTCTCTGAATTGGAGATGAATCTGAGGTTTCCGAGAGTCGTTGAATTGAGGGTAAATCATGAGAGGCGATCGCATTATTTACATCTCCCCAATCTGAGGTTTCGGGGAGTCTCTGAATTGAGGGGGAATCGTGAGTAGAGGCGATCGCATTATTGACATCTCCCAAATCGGAAGTTTCGGGGAGTTTCTGAATGGGAGGGGATGAATCCGAGGTTTCGGGGAGTTTCTGAATTGTAGATGAATCTGAGGTTTCCGAGATTCGTTGAATTAAGGGGGAATCATTAGAGGCGATCGCATTATTTACATCTCCTAAATCGGAAGTTTCCGATAACCTCTGAATTGAAGGTGAATCATGATTAGAGGCGATCGCATTATTTATATCTCCCGAATCCGAGGTTTCCGAGAGTCTCTGAATTGAGGGTGAATCATGAGTAGAGGCGATCGCATTATTTACGTCTCCCGAATCTGAGGTTTCCGAGAGTCTTTGAATTGTGGAATCATCAGAAGCGATCGCATTATTTATATCTCCCGAATCTGAGGTTTCCGAGAGTCGTTGAATTGAGGGGGAATCGTGAGTAGAGGCGATCGCATTATTTACATCTCCCGAATCTGAGGTTTCCGAGAGTCTCTGAATGGGAGACGAATCTGAGGTTTCCGAGAGTCGTTGAATTGAGGGGGAATCGTGAGAGGCGATCGCATTATTTACGTCTCCCGAATCTGAGGTTTCCGAGAGTCTCTGAATGGGAGACGAATCTGAGGTTTCCGAGAGTCGTTGAATTGAGGGGGAATCGTGAGAGGCGATCGCATTATTTACGTCTCCCAAATCGGAAGTTTCCGAGAGTCTCTGAATGGGAGGAGATGAATCTGAGGTTTCCGAAAGTCTTTGAATTGAGGGGGAATCGTGAGTAGAGGCGATCGCATTATTTACGTCTCCCAAATCGGAAGTTTCCGAGATTCGTTGAATTGAGGGGGAATCGTGAGAGGCGATCGCATTATTTACGTCTCCCGAATCTGAGGTTTCCGAGATTCGTTGAATTGAAGGGGAATCATCAGAGGCGATCGCATTATTGACACCCACCGAATCCGAGGTTTCCGAGAGTCTTTGAATTGTGGAATCATCAGAAGCGATCGCATCATTTACATCTCCTGAATCCGAGATTTCCGAGAGTCGTTGAATTGAAGGGGAATCATCAGAGGCGATCGCATTATTTACGTCTCCCGAATCTGAGGTTTCCGAGATTCGTTGAATTGAGGGTGAATCGTGAGTAGAGGCGATCGCATTATTGACATCTCCCAAATCGGAAGTTTCGGGGAGTTTCTGAATGGGAGGGGATGAATCCGAGGTTTCGGGGAGTTTCTGAATTGTAGATGAATCTGAGGTTTCCGAGATTCGTTGAATTAAGGGGGAATCATTAGAGGCGATCGCATTATTTACATCTCCTAAATCGGAAGTTTCCGATAACCTCTGAATTGAAGGTGAATCATGATTAGAGGCGATCGCATTATTTATATCTCCCGAATCCGAGGTTTCCGAGAGTCTCTGAATTGAGGGTGAATCATGAGTAGAGGCGATCGCATTATTTACATCTCCCGAATCTGAGGTTTCCGAGAGTCGTTGAATTGGGGATGAATCTGAGGTTTCGGAGAATCTCTGAATTGGGGATGAATCCGAGGTTTCCGAGAGTCTCTGAATTGAGGGGGAATCGTGAGTAGAGGCGATCGCATTATTTACATCTCCCGAATCGGAAGTTTCCGAGATTCGTTGAATTGAGGGTGAATCGTGAGTAGAGGCGATCGCATTATTTACGTCTCCCAAATCGGAAGTTTCCGAGATTCGTTGAATTGAGGGGGAATCGTGAGAGGCGATCGCATTATTTACGTCTCCCGAATCTGAGGTTTCCGAGATTCGTTGAATTGAAGGGGAATCATCAGAGGCGATCGCATTATTGACACCCACCGAATCCGAGGTTTCCGAGAGTCTTTGAATTGTGGAATCATCAGAAGCGATCGCATCATTTACATCTCCTGAATCCGAGATTTCCGAGAGTCGTTGAATTGAAGGGGAATCATCAGAGGCGATCGCATTATTTACGTCTCCCGAATCTGAGGTTTCCGAGATTCGTTGAATTGAGGGTGAATCGTGAGTAGAGGCGATCGCATTATTGACATCTCCCAAATCGGAAGTTTCGGGGAGTTTCTGAATGGGAGGGGATGAATCCGAGGTTTCGGGGAGTTTCTGAATTGTAGATGAATCTGAGGTTTCCGAGATTCGTTGAATTAAGGGGGAATCATTAGAGGCGATCGCATTATTTACATCTCCTAAATCGGAAGTTTCCGATAACCTCTGAATTGAAGGTGAATCATGATTAGAGGCGATCGCATTATTTATATCTCCCGAATCCGAGGTTTCCGAGAGTCTCTGAATTGAGGGTGAATCATGAGTAGAGGCGATCGCATTATTTACATCTCCCGAATCTGAGGTTTCCGAGAGTCGTTGAATTGGGGATGAATCTGAGGTTTCGGAGAATCTCTGAATTGGGGATGAATCCGAGGTTTCCGAGAGTCTCTGAATTGAGGGGGAATCGTGAGTAGAGGCGATCGCATTATTTACATCTCCCGAATCTGAGGTTTCCGAGAGTCGTTGAATTGGGGATGAATCTGAGGTTTCGGAGAATCTCTGAATTGGGGATGAATCCGAGGTTTCCGAGAGTCTCTGAATTGAGGGGGAATCGTGAGTAGAGGCGATCGCATTATTGACACCCACCGAATCCGAGGTTTCCGAGAGTCTTTGAATTGTGGAATCATCAGAAGCGATCGCATTATTTACATCTCCCGAATCGGAAGTTTCCGAGATTCGTTGAATTGAGGGGGAATCGTAAGTAGAGGCGATCGCATTATTTACATCTCCCGAATCTGAGGTTTCCGAGAGTCTCTGAATGGGAGACGAATCTGAGGTTTCCGAGAGTCGTTGAATTGAGGGGGAATCGTGAGTAGAGGCGATCGCATTATTTACATCTCCCGAATCTGAGGTTTCCGAGAGTCTCTGAATGGGAGACGAATCTGAGGTTTCCGAGAGTCGTTGAATTGAGGGGGAATCGTGAGAGGCGATCGCATTATTTACATCTCCCAAATCGGAAGTTTCCGAGAGTCTCTGAATGGGAGGAGATGAATCTGAGGTTTCCGAGAGTCTCTGAATTGAGGGGGAATCGTGAGTAGAGGCGATCGCATTATTTACGTCTCCCGAATCTGAGGTTTCCGAGAGTCTTTGAATTGTGGAATCATCAGAAGCGATCGCATTATTTATATCTCCCGAATCTGAGGTTTCCGAGAGTCGTTGAATTGAGGGGGAATCGTGAGTAGAGGCGATCGCATTATTTACATCTCCCAAATCGGAAGTTTCCGAGAGTCTCTGAATGGGAGGAGATGAATCTGAGGTTTCCGAGAGTCTCTGAATTGAGGGGGAATCGTGAGTAGAGGCGATCGCATTATTGACACCCACCGAATCCGAGGTTTCCGAGAGTCTTTGAATTGTGGAATCATCAGAAGCGATCGCATTATTTACATCTCCCGAATCGGAAGTTTCCGAGATTCGTTGAATTGAGGGGGAATCGTAAGTAGAGGCGATCGCATTATTTACATCTCCCGAATCTGAGGTTTCCGAGAGTCGTTGAATTGGGGATGAATCTGAGGTTTCGGAGAATCTCTGAATTGGGGATGAATCCGAGGTTTCCGAGAGTCTCTGAATTGAGGGGGAATCGTGAGTAGAGGCGATCGCATTATTTACGTCTCCTGAATCCGAGATTTCGGAGAGTCTCTGAATTGGAGATGAATCTGAGGTTTCCGAGATTCGTTGAATTGAAGGGGAATCATGAGTAGAGGCGATCGCATTATTTATATCTCCCGAATCCGAGGTTTCCGAGAGTCTCTGAATTGAGGGTGAATCATCAGAGGCGATCGCATTATTTACATCTCCCGAATCGGAAGTTTCCGAGATTCGTTGAATTGAGGGGGAATCGTAAGTAGAGGCGATCGCATTATTTACATCTCCCGAATCTGAGGTTTCCGAGAGTCGTTGAATTGGGGATGAATCTGAGGTTTCGGAGAATCTCTGAATTGGGGATGAATCCGAGGTTTCCGAGAGTCTCTGAATTGAGGGGGAATCGTGAGTAGAGGCGATCGCATTATTTACGTCTCCTGAATCCGAGATTTCGGAGAGTCTCTGAATTGGAGATGAATCTGAGGTTTCCGAGATTCGTTGAATTGAAGGGGAATCATGAGTAGAGGCGATCGCATTATTTATATCTCCCGAATCCGAGGTTTCCGAGAGTCTCTGAATTGAGGGTGAATCATCAGAGGCGATCGCATTATTTACATCTCCCGAATCGGAAGTTTCCGAGATTCGTTGAATTGAGGGGGAATCGTGAGAGGCGATCGCATTATTTACGTCTCCCAAATCGGAAGTTTCCGAGAGTCTCTGAATGGGAGGAGATGAATCTGAGGTTTCCGAAAGTCTTTGAATTGAGGGGGAATCGTGAGTAGAGGCGATCGCATTATTGACACCCACCGAATCCGAGGTTTCCGAGAGTCTTTGAATTGTGGAATCATCAGAAGCGATCGCATTATTTACATCTCCCGAATCGGAAGTTTCCGAGATTCGTTGAATTGAGGGGGAATCGTAAGTAGAGGCGATCGCATTATTTACATCTCCCGAATCTGAGGTTTCCGAGAGTCGTTGAATTGGGGATGAATCTGAGGTTTCGGAGAATCTCTGAATTGGGGATGAATCCGAGGTTTCCGAGAGTCTCTGAATTGAGGGGGAATCGTGAGTAGAGGCGATCGCATTATTTACGTCTCCTGAATCCGAGATTTCGGAGAGTCTCTGAATTGGAGATGAATCTGAGGTTTCCGAGATTCGTTGAATTGAAGGGGAATCATGAGTAGAGGCGATCGCATTATTTATATCTCCCGAATCCGAGGTTTCCGAGAGTCTCTGAATTGAGGGTGAATCATCAGAGGCGATCGCATTATTTACATCTCCCAAATCGGAAGTTTCCGAGAGTCTCTGAATGGGAGGAGATGAATCTGAGGTTTCCGAGAGTCTCTGAATTGAGGGGGAATCGTGAGTAGAGGCGATCGCATTATTGACACCCACCGAATCCGAGGTTTCCGAGAGTCTTTGAATTGTGGAATCATCAGAAGCGATCGCATTATTTACATCTCCCGAATCGGAAGTTTCCGAGATTCGTTGAATTGTGGAATCATCAGAAGCGATCGCATTATTTACATCTCCCGAATCGGAAGTTTCCGAGATTCGTTGAATTGAGGGGGAATCGTAAGTAGAGGCGATCGCATTATTTACATCTCCCGAATCTGAGGTTTCCGAGAGTCTCTGAATGGGAGACGAATCTGAGGTTTCCGAGAGTCGTTGAATTGAGGGGGAATCGTGAGAGGCGATCGCATTATTTACATCTCCCAAATCGGAAGTTTCCGAGAGTCTCTGAATGGGAGGAGATGAATCTGAGGTTTCCGAGAGTCTCTGAATTGAGGGGGAATCGTGAGTAGAGGCGATCGCATTATTTACGTCTCCCGAATCTGAGGTTTCCGAGAGTCTTTGAATTGTGGAATCATCAGAAGCGATCGCATTATTTATATCTCCCGAATCTGAGGTTTCCGAGAGTCGTTGAATTGAGGGGGAATCGTGAGTAGAGGCGATCGCATTATTTACATCTCCCGAATCTGAGGTTTCCGAGAGTCTCTGAATGGGAGACGAATCTGAGGTTTCCGAGAGTCGTTGAATTGAGGGGGAATCGTGAGAGGCGATCGCATTATTTACGTCTCCCGAATCTGAGGTTTCCGAGAGTCTCTGAATGGGAGACGAATCTGAGGTTTCCGAGAGTCGTTGAATTGAGGGGGAATCGTGAGAGGCGATCGCATTATTTACGTCTCCCAAATCGGAAGTTTCCGAGAGTCTCTGAATGGGAGGAGATGAATCTGAGGTTTCCGAAAGTCTTTGAATTGAGGGGGAATCGTGAGTAGAGGCGATCGCATTATTGACACCCACCGAATCCGAGGTTTCCGAGAGTCTTTGAATTGTGGAATCATCAGAAGCGATCGCATTATTTACATCTCCCGAATCTGAGGTTTCCGAGAGTCGTTGAATTGAGGGGGAATCGTGAGTAGAGGCGATCGCATTATTTACGTCTCCCGAATCTGAGGTTTCCGAGAGTCTTTGAATTGTGGAATCATCAGAAGCGATCGCATTATTTATATCTCCCGAATCTGAGGTTTCCGAGAGTCGTTGAATTGAGGGGGAATCGTGAGTAGAGGCGATCGCATTATTTACGTCTCCCGAATCTGAGGTTTCCGAGAGTCTCTGAATGGGAGACGAATCTGAGGTTTCCGAGAGTCGTTGAATTGAGGGGGAATCGTGAGAGGCGATCGCATTATTTACGTCTCCCAAATCGGAAGTTTCCGAGAGTCTCTGAATGGGAGGAGATGAATCTGAGGTTTCCGAAAGTCTTTGAATTGAGGGGGAATCGTGAGTAGAGGCGATCGCATTATTGACACCCACCGAATCCGAGGTTTCCGAGAGTCTTTGAATTGTGGAATCATCAGAAGCGATCGCATTATTTACATCTCCCGAATCTGAGGTTTCCGAGAGTCGTTGAATTGAGGGGGAATCGTGAGTAGAGGCGATCGCATTATTTAGATCTCCCGAATCTGAGGTTTCCGAGAGTCGTTGAATTGAGGGGGAATCGTGAGTAGAGGCGATCGCATTATTTACATCTCCCGAATCTGAGGTTTCCGAGAGTCTCTGAATGGGAGACGAATCTGAGGTTTCCGAGAGTCTCTGAATTGAGGGGGAATCGTGAGTAGAGGCGATCGCATTATTTACGTCTCCCGAATCTGAGGTTTCCGAGAGTCTCTGAATTGTGGAATCATCAGAAGCGATCGCATTATTTATATCTCCCGAATCTGAGGTTTCCGAGACTCTCTGAATGGGAGGAGATGAATAATCTGAGGTTTCCGAGAGTCGTTGAATTGAGGGGGAATCATCAGAGGCGATCGCATTATTTACATCTCCCGAATCGGAAGTTTCCGAGATTCGTTGAATTGAGGGGGAATCGTAAGTAGAGGCGATCGCATTATTTACATCTCCCAAATCGGAAGTTTCCGAGAGTCTCTGAATTGAGGGGGAATCGTGAGAGGCGATCGCATTATTGACACCCACCGAATCCGAGGTTTCCGAGAGTCTTTGAATTGTGGAATCATCAGAAGCGATCGCATTATTTACGTCTCCCGAATCTGAGGTTTCCGAGAGTCGTTGAATTGAGGGGGAATCATCAGAGGCGATCGCATTATTTACATCTCCCAAATCGGAAGTTTCCGAGAGTCTCTGAATTGAGGGGGAATCGTGAGAGGCGATCGCATTATTGACACCCACCGAATCCGAGGTTTCCGAGAGTCTTTGAATTGTGGAATCATCAGAAGCGATCGCATTATTTACGTCTCCCGAATCTGAGGTTTCCGAGAGTCGTTGAATTGAGGGGGAATCATCAGAGGCGATCGCATTATTTACGTCTCCCGAATCGGAAGTTTCCGAGAGTCTCTGAATTGAAGGGGAATCATCAGAGGCGATCGCATTATTTACGTCTCCCGAATCGGAAGTTTCCGAGAGTCTCTGAATTGAAGAGGAATCATCAGAGGCGATCGCATTATTTATATCTCCCGAATCCGAGGTTTCCGAGAGTCTCTGAATTGAGGGTGAATCATCAGAGGCGATCGCATTATTTACATCTCCCGAATCTGAGGTTTCCGAGAGTCTCTGAATGGGAGACGAATCTGAGGTTTCCGAGAGTCGTTGAATTGAGGGGGAATCGTGAGAGGCGATCGCATTATTTACGTCTCCCGAATCGGAAGTTTCCGAGAGTCTCTGAATTGAAGGGGAATCATCAGAGGCGATCGCATTATTTACGTCTCCCGAATCTGAGGTTTCCGAGATTCGTTGAATTGAAGGGGAATCATCAGAGGCGATCGCATTATTTATATCTCCCGAATCCGAGGTTTCCGAGAGTCTCTGAATTGAGGGTGAATCATCAGAGGCGATCGCATTATTTACGTCTCCCGAATCGGAAGTTTCCGAGAGTCTCTGAATTGAAGGGGAATCATCAGAGGCGATCGCATTATTTACGTCTCCCGAATCTGAGGTTTCCGAGATTCGTTGAATTGAAGGGGAATCATCAGAGGCGATCGCATTATTTATATCTCCCGAATCCGAGGTTTCCGAGAGTCTCTGAATTGAGGGTGAATCATCAGAGGCGATCGCATTATTTATATCTCCCGAATCCGAGGTTTCCGAGAGTCTCTGAATTGAGGGTGAATCATCAGAGGCGATCGCATTATTTACATCTCCCAAATCGGAAGTTTCCGAGAGTCTCTGAATGGGAGGAGATGAATCTGAGGTTTCCGAGAGTCTCTGAATTGAGGGGGAATCGTGAGTAGAGGCGATCGCATTATTGACACCCACCGAATCCGAGGTTTCCGAGAGTCTTTGAATTGTGGAATCATCAGAAGCGATCGCATTATTTATATCTCCCGAATCTGAGGTTTCCGAGACTCTCTGAATGGGAGGAGATGAATAATCTGAGGTTTCCGAGAGTCGTTGAATTGAGGGGGAATCATCAGAGGCGATCGCATTATTTACATCTCCCAAATCGGAAGTTTCCGAGAGTCTCTGAATTGAGGGGGAATCGTGAGAGGCGATCGCATTATTTACATCTCCCAAATCGGAAGTTTCCGAGAGTCTCTGAATTGAGGGGGAATCGTGAGAGGCGATCGCATTATTGACACCCACCGAATCCGAGGTTTCCGAGAGTCTTTGAATTGTGGAATCATCAGAAGCGATCGCATTATTTACGTCTCCCGAATCTGAGGTTTCCGAGAGTCGTTGAATTGAGGGGGAATCATCAGAGGCGATCGCATTATTTACGTCTCCCGAATCGGAAGTTTCCGAGAGTCTCTGAATTGAAGGGGAATCATCAGAGGCGATCGCATTATTTACGTCTCCCGAATCGGAAGTTTCCGAGAGTCTCTGAATTGAAGGGGAATCATCAGAGGCGATCGCATTATTGACACCCACCGAATCCGAGGTTTCCGAGAGTCTTTGAATTGTGGAATCATCAGAGGCGATCGCATTATTTACGTCTCCCGAATCGGAAGTTTCCGAGAGTCTCTGAATTGAAGGGGAATCATCAGAGGCGATCGCATTATTGACACCCACCGAATCCGAGGTTTCCGAGAGTCTTTGAATTGTGGAATCATCAGAAGCGATCGCATTATTTATATCTCCCGAATCCGAGGTTTCCGAGAGTCTCTGAATTGAGGGTGAATCATCAGAGGCGATCGCATTATTTACATCTCCCGAATCTGAGGTTTCCGAGAGTCTCTGAATGGGAGACGAATCTGAGGTTTCCGAGAGTCGTTGAATTGAGGGGGAATCGTGAGAGGCGATCGCATTATTTACGTCTCCCGAATCGGAAGTTTCCGAGAGTCTCTGAATTGAAGGGGAATCATCAGAGGCGATCGCATTATTTACGTCTCCTGAATCCGAGATTTCGGAGAGTCTCTGAATTGGAGATGAATCTGAGGTTTCCGAGATTCGTTGAATTGAAGGGGAATCATGAGTAGAGGCGATCGCATTATTTATATCTCCCGAATCTGAGGTTTCCGAGAGTCTCTGAATTGAGGGTGAATCGTGAGTAGAGGCGATCGCATTATTTACGTCTCCCGAATCTGAGGTTTCCGAGAGTCTCTGAATGGGAGACGAATCTGAGGTTTCCGAGAGTCGTTGAATTGAGGGGGAATCGTGAGAGGCGATCGCATTATTTACGTCTCCCAAATCGGAAGTTTCCGAGAGTCTCTGAATGGGAGGAGATGAATCTGAGGTTTCCGAGAGTCGTTGAATTGAGGGGGAATCGTGAGTAGAGGCGATCGCATTATTTACATCTCCCGAATCTGAGGTTTCCGAGAGTCGTTGAATTGAAGGGGAATCATCAGAGGCGATCGCATTATTTACATCTCCCGAATCGGAAGTTTCCGAGATTCGTTGAATTGAGGGTGAATCGTGAGTAGAGGCGATCGCATTATTTACGTCTCCCGAATCTGAGGTTTCCGAGAGTCTCTGAATTGAGGGGGAATCGTAAGTAGAGGCGATCGCATTATTTACATCTCCCGAATCGGAAGTTTCCGAGATTCGTTGAATTGAGGGGGAATCGTAAGTAGAGGCGATCGCATTATTTACATCTCCCGAATCTGAGGTTTCCGAGAGTCTCTGAATGGGAGACGAATCTGAGGTTTCCGAGAGTCGTTGAATTGAGGGGGAATCGTGAGTAGAGGCGATCGCATTATTTACATCTCCCAAATCGGAAGTTTCCGAGAGTCTCTGAATTGAGGGGGAATCGTGAGAGGCGATCGCATTATTTACGTCTCCCGAATCTGAGGTTTCCGAGAGTCTCTGAATTGAAGGGGAATCATCAGAGGCGATCGCATTATTTACGTCTCCCGAATCTGAGGTTTCCGAGATTCGTTGAATTGAGGGTGAATCGTGAGTAGAGGCGATCGCATTATTTACGTCTCCCGAATCTGAGGTTTCCGAGATTCGTTGAATTGAGGGTGAATCGTGAGTAGAGGCGATCGCATTATTTATATCTCCCGAATCCGAGGTTTCCGAGAGTCTCTGAATTGAGGGTGAATCATCAGAGGCGATCGCATTATTTACATCTCCCGAATCTGAGGTTTCCGAGAGTCTCTGAATGGGAGACGAATCTGAGGTTTCCGAGAGTCGTTGAATTGAGGGGGAATCGTGAGAGGCGATCGCATTATTTACGTCTCCCGAATCGGAAGTTTCCGAGAGTCTCTGAATTGAAGGGGAATCATCAGAGGCGATCGCATTATTTACGTCTCCCGAATCTGAGGTTTCCGAGAGTCTCTGAATTGAAGGGGAATCATCAGAGGCGATCGCATTATTTACATCTCCCGAATCTGAGGTTTCCGAGAGTCGTTGAATTGGGGATGAATCTGAGGTTTCGGAGAATCTCTGAATTGGGGATGAATCCGAGGTTTCCGAGAGTCTCTGAATTGAGGGGGAATCGTGAGTAGAGGCGATCGCATTATTTACGTCTCCTGAATCCGAGATTTCGGAGAGTCTCTGAATTGGAGATGAATCTGAGGTTTCCGAGAGTCTCTGAATTGAGGGGGAATCGTGAGTAGAGGCGATCGCATTATTGACACCCACCGAATCTGAGGTTTCCGAGAGTCTTTGAATTGTGGAATCATCAGAAGCGATCGCATTATTTATATCTCCCGAATCTGAGGTTTCCGAGAGTCGTTGAATTGAGGGGGAATCGTGAGTAGAGGCGATCGCATTATTTACATCTCCCGAATCTGAGGTTTCCGAGAGTCTCTGAATGGGAGACGAATCTGAGGTTTCCGAGAGTCTCTGAATTGAGGGGGAATCGTGAGTAGAGGCGATCGCATTATTTACGTCTCCCGAATCTGAGGTTTCCGAGAGTCTCTGAATTGTGGAATCATCAGAAGCGATCGCATTATTTATATCTCCCGAATCTGAGGTTTCCGAGACTCTCTGAATGGGAGGAGATGAATAATCTGAGGTTTCCGAGAGTCGTTGAATTGAGGGGGAATCATCAGAGGCGATCGCATTATTTACATCTCCCAAATCGGAAGTTTCCGAGAGTCTCTGAATTGAGGGGGAATCGTGAGAGGCGATCGCATTATTTACATCTCCCAAATCGGAAGTTTCCGAGAGTCTCTGAATTGAGGGGGAATCGTGAGAGGCGATCGCATTATTGACACCCACCGAATCCGAGGTTTCCGAGAGTCTTTGAATTGTGGAATCATCAGAAGCGATCGCATTATTTACGTCTCCCAAATCCGAGGTTTCGGAGATTCTCTGAATTGAGGGTGAATCATCAGAGGCGATCGCATTATTTACGTCTCCCAAATCCGAGGTTTCGGAGATTCTCTGAATTGGAGATGAATCTGAGGTTTCCGAGAGTCTCTGAATGGGAGATGAATCTGAGGTTTCCGAGAGTCGTTGAATTGAGGGTGAATCGTGAGTAGAGGCGATCGCATTATTTATATCTCCCGAATCCGAGATTTCCGAGAGTCTCTGAATTGGAGATGAATCTGAGGTTTCCGAGAGTCGCTGAATTGAAGGGGAATCATCAGAGGCGATCGCATCATTTCTATCTCCCCAATCGGAAGTTTCCGAGAGTCTCTGAATTGAAGGGGAATCATCAGAGGCGATCGCATTATTTACGTCTCCCGAATCTGAGGTTTCCGAGATTCGTTGAATTGAAGGGGAATCATCAGAGGCGATCGCATTATTTAGATCTCCCGAATCTGAGGTTTCCGAGAGTCTCTGAATTGAAGGGGAATCATTAGAGGCGATCGCATTATTTACGTCTCCCGAATCTGAGGTTTCCGAGATTCGTTGAATTGAAGGGGAATCATCAGAGGCGATCGCATTATTTATATCTCCCGAATCCGAGGTTTCCGAGAGTCTCTGAATTGAAGGGGAATCATTAGAGGCGATCGCATTATTTATATCTCCCGAATCCGAGATTTCCGAGAGTCTCTGAATTGGAGATGAATCTGAGGTTTCCGAGAGTCGCTGAATTGAAGGGGAATCATTAGAGGCGATCGCATCATTTATATCTCCCGAATCCGAGGTTTCTGAGAGTCGTTGAATTGGGGATATGTCGGAAATAGGTTCAGAAGTTGAAGATTCGTATTGTCTTTGTATAGATTCAGAATGATGGGATTTCGATCTTTCTTGGCTTTCGGGGTATTTAGGAGGATAAAATCGGTTTGATTTTGGAGATACATAATCCCCTAATATGCTTCTAAATATGGTTGACTTGGAGGGTTGTGATTGTTGATAATTAACTTTTGTTTGGTCTTGATTTATATTGTCTAAGTCCTCAAATGGTGCATCTAATTCCCTTCTAATTGCAGATGATTCTGATGTGGGAATAGGAGATATTTCTGTGGGTTTAGGAATCGATTCTATTTCACTATTGCCAGAAAAATCAACATCATTCAGTGGCTTTTCTTGGATAATGTTTCGATTACCTAAGTCAGGTTTTGACTCTAATAGAAAAGGACTATCCCAATCAGAAAACCTTTGTAATTCTACTCCTTTACTAGAAAATAAAGATAAATCTAAAACTGAGATAGATCGTGCCCCTATAGGCTGTAAAAATTTCTGTCCTAATGGTATAGGAGAAACTATGGGATTTTTGACCCCTAAAGGTGCTTCTGATGGGGTGTTCGTGGATGAAATTTTATCCGATTTTGTAGACATATACCTTGAGTCAAATTACCACAAAAATTAGTCTGATATTTGATAATTTGTCCTTTAAAAGTATCCAAAACGATCCCGCCTTCTATTGATGGCTACACCTCCCGCACCCTGGGTTTGTGTGGTCACTTGTAACCCTTCATAAGCTAGGGTTAATTCTTCGATCGCTACTGAACTTCCTTCGGCTTGAAATCCTGGTGCTTTCCAAGAAATGGGAATAGCACCAATCAAAGTCCATGCTTGCATAATTTCCCCGGCTTGATTGAACATTAAAATATTGATATTCCGACGATTATATATGGGATTACTCATAGTAGTTATCATCCAATTCCAGAATATTGTACTATTAGTCATTCCCCTTTTTAAGGTGATGTCGTCAAACTCAGCATGACCTATAAATACTCGCTGTTGGTCATTAACTCCTCCTTCTAAATAGGCTTCTTTTTGCAAGGTTACTCCCCAGCCAGAACATTCCGAAAAAGATGCGGAAATTGTGCTTTCCATTTCTACATAAAAGCGATTAGTTGTGATATAATTGTAGCGGGGTGTAAAGGTATTAGTGCTGGGTATGGCTTCCATAATTTACTCGGATATATGTTAACAATTTATGAACATCATTAAAGATGTAATAAAGATGGAGATTACTATCGTTCACGGCTGATATTAAGTTCAGTAATTAACATTTCGTAAACTCGTTCTTGGATCTGTTGCTTTAGCATCGGGTCGGCGTGAACTTTTTGGGCGATTTTATACATCAAATCTTTGGGATTATGACACTGTATTTGGGCGGGCGCAACTAAACCAATGGGGTGGCTAGGTTGTCCGGGGGGTGGGTGTGGTATTGGGGGTTGGTTAGGGTTCATGATTAAATTGGTTAACGATTTTGGCTAAGGTTTTGTAAAGGAACTAATCCCGTTTTAATGAGCAGATTTTGTGCTTCTTCTGTTTTGAGAATTTCGGCAAATTTCTGCCCTACCGGGGATAAACTGTTATCAAATGAATAAACAACAGCCAGAGAATAGGCTAAGGGATATTGTCCAGTTTGAAATAGCTCAACTGATGGATAGTAGCTACCTTTATCATTGCACAAATCGGTTCCAGGTGTAATAGATTCATTGTTATGGCTTAGGGGTTGTACGGCTGGTCTCAAGCCTTCTACGATCGCCAGAGGGTAGACAGAACACTGCTGAAAAACTTGGCTGAGTGGGCCAAAAGACAGGCTGCCAATTTGTCGTTCTTCAAAATCCTGAAGAACTGTTCTCATCGCTTGAAAAGTGGGGATTTGGCGAATTCTATTGACATTGGTTTCAGTTGTGATAAAATTATCTGAGGAGGGTTTTTGCCACAGTCGCCGAAATTGAGCGATCGCTCGCTCGGTTTGTAGGACTCGTTCTTCAAAAATGCGGATAGCTTCTCCATCGGTGGGGATGTACAATTGCACAGGTAAATCCGGCCCTCCTAACTGTTTCCAGTTGTTAATTTCTCCGGTGTATAGTTGTCGCAATTGCTTAATTGATATTTGTCCGTTTAAATTGTGAGGTAAGGAATTCTGGCGGCGCTGGTAACTAAAGGCGACAAACACGACCAAACCATCATAAGCAAAGGGAATAGCATTTAAGTCTCTGTCTAAGTCCTGAATTAAGCTGGTAATAGCAAAATCTGCCTCTTGGTTGCGA
Organism: Limnospira platensis NIES-39; assembly: GCF_026000695.1. Taxonomy (GTDB): domain Bacteria; phylum Cyanobacteriota; class Cyanobacteriia; order Cyanobacteriales; family Microcoleaceae; genus Limnospira; species Limnospira platensis. The sequence goes on along the minus strand of NZ_AP026945.1, from coordinate 6,739,824 downwards.
ACTTTAGCCAGTGCTTTTTCGGTTGTTGGTTGGGGTTTATAAACCAATTTCAGCATATTTGGGATGCGCTGTTGCAATTCTGACTCTAAGGTTTTCCCTTTTTCTACTAAGTTGCGCTGTCGGATTGAATAATTCCAAACGCCATTTTCCTCAGCAGTGTAGCTAAATGTTCCTTTGGGAATAGCAGCAATATCTTTGATGCAACAGGGAGAAAAACGGTGGTCAGCTAGGACGACATAGGGGCGATATAATAACCGCCAGATACCAATTCCTCCTAAAAAAGCCAGCAGAAGCAGTAGCAGAAGCCACAGCCGGGGAAAAGGGGGTTTTGTATCTTCTGTGTCTAAGACGATCGCTTGATAATTGTCGTCAATTTCAGATAACTTAGGGAGGGCTTCCCGGGCGGCTTTGGCATTTTCAAAGGATATATTGAATCCCAGGAGTCGCAATATAAACTGTTGCAGAGGGAGATAGTTTTCGGGCCAGTCTTCTGGGAATTGGTAGCGGAAGGTCTGCCCTCGGACATCGACGGGGGAGGTTAAATCATGTTGCCAATTTCCTTTTAAAAGGTCAAAGGCGATCGCACCTAAAGCCGTTAAATCGAGCTTAGGATCAGCCTGGGTAACTGTGGTTAACCCGGGCTGAAATGGCTTTTCTGTGAGGGCTAAGTCAGCGATGTAGGCGATAAATTGGGGGCGATGAAACTGATGCTGTTCGATGGGTAAAATCAGAATGGTGTCCAGGCTGAGGTTCCCGTGGGCTACAGATTCGCGAATTTGACCGGAGGGGAGGCGGTATTTCTGGGTGTGGAGGGCTTCCAGGCTTTGCAAAATCTGGTCGAGGAGGTGCAGGACTTGTTGGGGGGTCATAGCACCAAATTGGCGCATATAGGTTCGCAGGGTGGGATAGCTGTTAGAGAGGGTGGGGGTAACGGTGTAGCAGCGGGGTTGGTGGCGGTCGGCGATCGCTTCTGAGGGGACCAGCAGCCGAAAGTCCTGCACCCGACCATCAGCGGGGACTAATCCTGCCACATTTTCAAATACTGTTTTGATCTGCTGTTGTTCCTGTGGGTTAAAGTGACGTTCGGGGAGCAGATATTCTTTAATAATGACCGTTTTATTGTTGTTGGTTTGCACTGCTTGATAAAGGCGACCCAGACCCCGACTACCGATGAAATTGACGATGCGATATCGGCCTTGGTTGCCGATAATTTCGGATTTGGTGGCGAGGAAGGCAGGAAATCCGCATTGTAAACAGGTTAAAACCTGTGTTTCTGCGGTGGTGGATGAGGTAGCCAGGGGGCAGAATAGAGGGTTGCCGTGGGTACAGCGATATTTGGGATAGGGGTTGACGCTGCTGGGGCTGACTTCGGCAAGTTGTGGAGGCGTATCGAGGATTTCGATGTCTGTGTCTTCGGGAATTTCTTCGCCCCGTTTGCGCCGTCGGAGGAGATCTCGGACATCTTCGCGAATGAAAGGTAAAAGCCGAATTACCCACAGGGGGAGAAATCGATAGGCGGAAGCGAAGGCATTATAACCGACCCGTCGGACGCGGTGTTGGGCGGTAGCAACGGTGCTTTCTCGGAGAGCTTTTCCGGTTCGGGTTTTGGGAATTGGGCGCTGAGGGGGTCTTACCATTGCATAAGGCTTCCCAAGAAGCAGGTGTTAGGTAGTCAATTAGGGGGTGAGAAAATAGGGTATTTATTCAGCCTCAACTTGGGCGATCGCATTATCAGGGGATGTACCATTGAGTACGGCAATAATACCTGGCAGGTATTGATCCATCATGGTCACGTTTGTATAAACGAGGGATTCTACTAAAGCCGGGGTAAGGCGATCGCCTTCTACATCGATACTGGTTTTATAACAAACCTCCCCATCGGAATAGTCTAACTCGAAGTTGCCCAGAATTAAACCAGAATTAGCTTTTGTTAATAATTCAGCAATAGCCGATCGCTTTTCGGCAGGAATTGTCAGGGGACAAATCGAGTAAAACAGGAATTGTTGTTCTTCGTCTCTGGCTTGTGCGGAACAACTCCAACGGCCATTGTCGCCAATAAATGCCATCTCTAGGGTAGCTCCCTCGTCCAAGCTAACGTAGTCCCAATCATCTTGGTTAAAAAAGGCCGCCATGATTTGGGAAATGGGGGCAGAAATTGAGGAATCCGAGTCCCCTGTTGGCGGCGCGCCCAATTCCCTGCTAATTTCTTCGAGGGCTTGGCTTCCGGTTGACAAGGCCGTTTTAATTTGCGCCCCTAACTGCTGAAAAGTGTCTTTTCCGGTAGCAACCAGTTGAGCGAGGGTGTCAGGATTTGCCCAATCCCAAAGGGTACGATAGGCGATGGTTTTGTCTAATTGTTGTTGTCGCACTCCCAAACAAAACCAGTTTTCCGTGAATTGGTGAGGTAGGGGTTCTGGTCCGGGTGGTTGTTGTAGGTGATTGATGAGAGTAGCCGTCGTGGTTCCGTCCTGGGTGAGTTGAGGCAGCAAACCCGGTTTGAGCATCAATTCTAACGTTAAATTAGCGTAAGGGTCAAATTGGCGATCGATTAAGGGACTACAAACCTCTGGTTTCAAGTTAAACAATTGTTCTTTTTCAATCAATTGATAGGTATCAAAGGGTACTTCTAGCGTCAGATAAACATTAATATCCTTCCCATCATCCTCAGCAACAATGCCATTCACAGCCAACAATTCGAGGGTTTTTTGTGATGGCAAAATAAACGTTAATTGTTGATTTAAATAAATATCTTTTTTCATATCAATTATTAGTTATTAAACCCAGCCTTTAACTTCACTATCCATCAAAGGTTTTTCCAGTTTCATATATTCACTTTGGGCGGCGGCGAGTAGATGTTTCATCATTACCGGTTCTTCAGCATCAGCAGCCAGAAAAGCGGCGTTAAGGGCGATATTGCGGATATTACCCCCAGAGACACTCAAACGCGCCAATTTCTCAACCGTGAGCCCATCGGTGGGAGTTTCCGAGGGGAAAATACGCCGCCAGATTTCGGCGCGCTGTTTAGCATCGGGAAAGGGGAATTGGACCACAAAACGGATGCGACGGAGAAAAGCGGGGTCGAGGGCACCCTTCATGTTGGTGGTAAGAATAGCTAAACCTCGGTAGGCTTCCATGCGTTGCAGCAGATAACTAACCTCGATGTTAGCATGGCGATCGTGGGAGTCTTTGACCTCGCTGCGCTTACCAAATAGGGCATCAGCTTCATCGAAGAGCAAAATCGCGCCCCCACTTTCGGCAGCATCAAAGACGCGGCGAAGGTTTTTCTCCGTTTCGCCGATATATTTGCTAATGACGGAACTCAGGTCAATTTTGTATAAATCGAGTCGCAGGGCTTGGGCGAGAACTTCCGCCGCCGTGGTTTTCCCGGTGCCACTGGGTCCAGCAAATAGGGCGCTGATACCTAAACCCCGATCGCTTTTTTTACCGAAACCCCAATTTTCGTAAACTTGGGAACGTTGGCGGAGGTGAGCGGCCATTGTTTCCAGAACTTGCATTTGAGCCGACGGGAGAACCAAATCAGCCCAGGTGGCTTTAACTTCGATGCGCTGGGCCATATCTTCCATGCGGGGTCTAGCTTGGAGGCGACAAGCATCCCAAAGGTGGTCAATAAAGGTTTCTGTATCTTCGGGGGAAATTCCCTGGCTGGCGGTAGCCGTACAAACGGCGATAATGGCGGGGGAGGGGAGGTTAAATTGGGCGGTAACTCGTTGTAGGTGGCCGTTGAGGTGTGTAGTACCTTCTCCGAGGTGTTCTTCCCAATACTGGTACTGTTCGGCAGCGCCCGGGCGAGTAACCTCGAAGTTAAGCAGGGGTCGGGTCCGCTGCGGAAGGCGATCGCGAACGGTAATCATCAGGGGGCTACCGATGCGCTCAATCAGTTGCCAGATACCGTCTCCGTGGCGACTCATTTCTACCTGTTCGCAGTCGATAATGAGGGCATAACCTCCCAAAACTGACTCGCGCTCCCATAGTTTTAACATAAGGTTGAACTCTGCGGTGGCGGAAGGAATGCGATCGCCATCCATCAGATAGAGTTCTAGATCTAACTGTTGACAGACCACCTGTGCGATCGCTTGTCGAGTCGCCATATCTTCCCCGCAAATCTGGACAACCGGTAACTGTGACTCCTCGCTAAAGTTCGACCAGGTTTGGGCAATTTTTAGGGCTAGTTGTTGATGGGAGGGGACTAACAGGGAGGGCTCCCCCAGGGATTCTACAATCCCGAATAAGCGTTCATCAAGATGCTGTATCCCGATGAGATAGTGGAGGATGCGTTCATCAATGCGAAGGGGGCTGAGGGTCAAAACCGCACCGCCTCCGACCTCTAGTAAACGCCAGCGACGTAGGGGAGCATTGGGTGTTAGGGCGCTCCAATGGGGGTCATCGAAGATATTGAGGGCGAGGCTAAAGGTCGGATAGGGCTTTTGGGGGTCGCCGTTGGCTTCCGCGCAGAGTAGGGGAAAATCGGCATCGAGTTCCATTCCGGCGCACAGTAGCAGCAAATCTTGTTCAAAGGTAGATAGCCCAAAGGTATCGCACAGTTGCTCTAAGACAGGGGGGATGATGTTTGCTACGGTGGTTTCCGGTCGGGTTTCCCCTAATGATGCCGCTTTGATTCTTTCCTTAATTCGGGTTAAGGCGAGTATGAGAGTTTGTTGGTCGTGGGTGAATGGGCTGTTTGAGTCAGTCATGGTCACGGGGGAAATGGGGAAGGGGGTGCTGTTTAATTTATCGCTACTTTGGGTTGAATGTATTGCTCAAAAGTTGGACTGTCGGGGTTGTCGTCTACAGTCAGCATACTTTCTGCGCCATCAATTTGGACTCGCACTAAATATTCTCCGGGTTTGACTTCCCGAATGGGGATGGAGACGGTAGCCGTGGCGCGAGTAATGGGTGGGGCGGTGAATAGGTAGCCCACGGGATTATCGCTATTGAGGTTGTATTCGTTCATCATCAGGACAATTCGCTGACCGGGGGCGATCGCCAAATTAAGGCTAATGCTGAGGGTTCCCGACCGTGGCTCATCGTCAAATCCATCTAAATCTAGGACTGTGACCGCATCAATGGTAGGGCGCAAGACGAAGGGGGCGACGTTAGATTCCACTTGGGGAACACGGGCGGGAGTTTTACGCCTGGTAGTCGCTGTGGTGGTTCCCCCTACCTGAGACCCATTACGGGGGGGTGCGGGTGGGGCGCTTAGGTGAATGACTTGTAGGCTTTGCACGCCAGCGCGTAGCACTGAGGGGGAAATCAGGCTCAAGGGGAGCCGTAGTTCCCCACTGTTGAGTACTTGGGGGGTTACTTCTACTTGAGCGATGCGGATTTGGGTTAAGACACCAGAGAGATGCTGGCCACGAATGGAGAGGATGCTGTTACTGAAAATGGGTTGATTTTTACCTCCCACGGCGACCACTTGGGTGATGACGGGTTGTTTGGGAAAGACTGTACCGCCTAAAATGCGATCGCGCACAGGTAGGGCGGAACGTCCGGCGATGTCGCTTTCGATGATGATGACAGTCACTTTGTACACCAGGGACAGGGCGTAGGGGGTCTGGAAGAACACAGACCAGATTTTAGAGAGTTCGTCCGTGGAGACAGAGATAAATTCCGAGCGGATTTGTTCGACTTGTTCAGCCAGATCGGAGTCCGCGAGGTAGGTAAAGGTGGGATCGGCGATCGTCGATCGGATGGTGTCCGCACTCAATACTAACTGGTCTTCCAGGGTTTGGACGACGCTACCCAGCAGGCGCTGGGGTTCGAGATCGCCATCATTCCCGTAGAAGGATACCACATAGAATAGGTCGATCGCCGCTTGTCTGCGTCGGGTCATGTCCCCCCGTCGTTGGAAGTTGGGGGTGTCTTGGTTGGTGAGGGCTGGGTTACGTTTGATGTGATACAGGTATAGATTCACACCTGTTTCGGGAATTGACCCGCTCGAACCGTCTGGGCGCACGGTGGTGACTCGCGCTCCGTCCACGTCTCTCTGCACGGCTCGCTGTATAATCCGCTGTAAGGTCGCGGTGGCGGTCGCGACCGCTAGATGATTGCTCATGGCTGATTTGGCCAGTTAAAGGGGTGGGAATGATGGGATGCGCGGATTTATGAGAACTAATCTGATGATCTTCTGATCTTCCATTATTTAATACCACTTTCAGTCTGAGTGCGATCGGATTCAACCGCCAATTTTATATATATTAACAAGAAATTCACAAATATTCACAAAACTTTAATTCACTTAAACAATGGTTGTAAAAATTAGTATATTTGTTATAGGTTTGGCTGTATTATTTTCAACAACTGCAATCGTTGTAGATCAAGCGATTTTGTAGCATCCCCGAAAACTCGGAGGAAGCGACGGGGTTTTGGGTGGCTGTGATTGAGCTAATACAATAAGTAGTAAATAAGTAAAAACTGGACATTACTGGATTGTTGATCTTCCCTAGCTGCCAGGTTTTTTGAATGCTGGCAAAAATTCTTCTGTTGTCAAAGGAGAAGAAAGGTAATGACGCGCTAATTCTTGCAGTTATTGAAGGATGAGGTTTGCCGGCAACTGCTTCGGGGAATAGCCGAAAAAGTGTCGCGTAAATGTGTAGGGTGCGTCAGACCCGGTAAATTATCGGGAAACCCGGTGAAATTCTACCTGACGCTGTAGGGTGCGTCAGACCCGGTAAATTATCGGGAAACCCGGTGAAATTCTACCTGACGCTGTAGGGTGCGTCAGACCCGGTAAATTATCGGGAAACCCGGTGAAATTCTACCTGACGCTGTAGGGTGCGTCAGACCCGGTAAATTATCGGGAAACCCGGTGAAATTCTACCTGACGTTGTAGGGTGCGTCAGACCCGGTAAATTATCGGGAAACCCGGTGAAATTCTACCTGACGCTGTAGGGTGCGTCAGACCCGGTAAATTATCGGGAAACCCGGTGAAATTCTACCTGACGCTGTAGGGTGCGTCAGACCCGGTAAATTATCGGGAAACCCGGTGAAATTCTACCTGACGCTGTAGGGTGCGTCAGACCCGGTAAATTATCGGGAAACCCGGTGAAATTCTACCTGACGCACCAGAGTTATTCAGGATGAGAAAGCCCCACCCTACTTAGTTGAGAGTGGGATACTTGCCCACTTCCATACATACCACCCATATCAGGGAGAAAAAATTTTATGGCTAGGCTTGATTATTTTGCACCTGGCGTTTACATTGAGGAGGTCGATCGCGGCTCTCGACCTCTTCAGGGTGTTCCCACCGCTGTAGCGGGATTTGTCGGTTTCACGGAGGATATCCGAGGTGGGGCTGAACCTTTTAAGCCGATGTTAGTAACCAGTTGGAAGCAGTATCTGGAATACTTCGGTCGAACTAACTCGGACGGTTTTACGGAGTTCGGAGCCTATCTTCCCTTTTCAGTGTACGGTTGGTTTCTCAACGGCGGCGGTCGTTGCTGGATTACTAGCATGGGAACAGGACTCCCAGGTTCTCCTAAGCCGGAAGTGAGGGAAACGGGAACCGAAATTGTCAACCGCGCTAATCGTCCTTCGTTAAGATTTTCCATCCGTGAAAATGCGGAAGATAGTGGTTCTGAGGGTTCCCTAACAGATAGTTCCCAAAACAGGTTTCTGGCTGTGAGCGATCGCTCTATCCGGGTACAAATTACAGAAGGATACCCCAAACCCCCCAGCGAAGAAACGGAAGCATCAGAAGCGATCGTCACTGCTAATACAGGGGAATTTTTCACCGTAGTTATTCGCCAGGGAGGTGAGGAACTCGAACGGTTCCCACACCTGAGTATGAATCCAGACATCGAAACAGCAGTAGCCGATTATGTGGTTAGCGCTCTGGAGGCATCTGAGTATATTATCGCCACGGATTTAGCCATCAGTGGCAGTCCCCTAGCCCGTCGCCCGTCTAACGGGGTGTATGAAGTTAGTCCTGGGGCGATCATTGCAGAAACAGAAAACTTAGCGCGCCATGTAGAAGGGGTGAGGGAGGAGCGCACCGGGATTCGGGGCTTGTTTGAAATCGACGAAGTAACTATCATTTGCTGTCCAGACTTAATGAAAGTCTACGAACAGGGATTGATTGATCTTGATCAACTCCACGGACTAATGGACTTGATGGTGAGTATGTGCGAGGGAGCCGCAGACGGGGACATCCCCAACGCCCCCAACCGAATGATCATCCTTGACCCGCCGCCTGATCGGGTAAAACCGCAAGAGATCAGCCGTTGGTTGAGCATAGAATTTAACCGTCGATCGCAATTTGCGGCACTGTACTACCCGTGGATTCTAGTTCCGAACCCCCGCAACGCCGGACGACCCATAGCTATTCCCCCCAGCGGCCACATGGCAGGAGTATGGGCGCGGGTGGACGAAACCCGGGGGGTTTACAAAGCGCCTGCTAACGAAGTCCCACGAGGTGTGATCGGTCTAACTCACCCGTGCAACTTCCGAGAACAGGAACTGCTGAACCCTATTGGCATCAACTGTATCCGGCCTTTTGAGAACCGGGGTATCCGGATCTGGGGCGCTCGTACCTTGGTGGAACCCGACAAAACTGAATGGCGTTATATCAACGTTCGCCGTCTGATGAGCTACATCGAAAAATCTATCGAAAACGGTACCCAGTGGGTGGTGTTTGAACCGAACGACGAAGACCTCTGGCAGCGGGTCAAACGCACCATTAGCAGCTTCTTAACTGAATTATGGCGATCGGGAGCCTTAATCGGTGGCAGTCCCAGTGAGGCTTTTTATGTGAAGTGCGATGCTGAACTCAATAGCCCCCAAAGCATGATGCTGGGTCGGCTGTTTGTGGAAGTGGGTGTCTGTCCAGTGCGTCCGGCTGAATTTGTGATATTCCGCATCAGCCAGTGGACGGCTGACGGTGAAGGCGAATAAGCCAACTCTCTTAAATCTCTGCCTCCAAAACCAACCGATTGGAGGCAGTTGGGATTTTTTTGATATTGACACTTACACAAGGGAATCGAATTATGAGTAGTGCTGCTCCGGTTTTTACCACTACCGCCACCCGGTATCAAATTGATTTTCGCAATGATACTGTTGGGAATATTGTCCAAAATGCTTATATCAAAAGTATGGCAGCCCTGACCTACGAGGGAAAAGTAGCCGGAGGTGATAAAGCCTTGGGTTCTGGTCGCAAAGGTCGCCGGGTTCGCCAAAGCACGATCGCCGGTTACGAAACCAACCCGTCGATGACCATCGAAACTTACATCAGCGACGACCCCAACGATGCCAGCCGCCAGCTATTTGCTTGGTTCAAAGCCTGTCTACCACCGGAAGAGGGAGGAGAAGGGAAATGGTCTCAGTACCGGGCTAGTGGTTCTGTGGTGCTGTATTCTCCTGACGGAGAAGAGGTTTTACGCTGGAACCTCGAACGTGCTTGGCCGAAAAAGTATTCGATCGCTGATATGGACTCGACCTCGGGGGATTTGGCGGTTGAAACCTACGAAATCGTTGCTGAAATGATTACCAAAGAGGTTGCTATGGGTGGTCAAGTTGGCAGCATGAGGAGTGGGGCTGCGGTTTAATTTATGGGTAAGTTCGGGTAAATCAGCATCGGCGGCGGGTGATCGAATCGGGCTGATTTTTCCCGTCCCCTGAAAGAAGGGCGGGTGCAGAATTGGCTGGTTTTCCCGTCCCCTGAAAGAAGGGCGGGTCCAGAATTGGCTGGTTTTCCCGTCCCCTGAAAGAAGGGCGGGTCCAGAATTGGCTGATTTTTCCCGTCCCCTGAAAGAAGGGCGGGTCCAGAATTGGCTGGTTTTCCCGTCCCCTGAAAGAAGGGCGGGTCCAGAATTGGCTGGTTTTCCCGTCCCCTGAAAGAAGAAGGGCGGGTCCAGAATTGGCTGGTTTTCCCGTCCCCTGAAAGAAGAAGGGCGGGTCCAGAATTGGCTGGTTTTCCCGTCCCCTGAAAGAAGAAGGGCGGGTCCAGAATTGGCTGGTTTTCCCGTCCCCTGAAAGAAGGGCGGGTCCAGAATTGGCTGGTTTTCCCGTCCCCTGAAAGAAGGGCGGGTCCAGAATTGGCTGGTTTTCCCGTCCCCTGAAAGAAGGGCGGGTCCAGAATTGGCTGGTTTTCCCGTCCCCTGAAAGAAGGGCGGGTCCAGAATTGGCTGGTTTTCCCGTCCCCTGAAAGAAGGGCGGGTCCAGAATTGGCTGGTTTTCCCGTCCCCTGAAAGAAGAAGGGCGGGTGCAGGTAGTTGGCTGGTTTTCCCGTGGCGGATCTAGCACCCGCCCCTACAAGACCTTCAAATCGCTTATCAGTTAGGAGAGATTTAAATTATGGCTTATGAATATTTGACTTCTGCGCGGTTTTACTTTGAATTTGGCAATAATACTCGTTTGCTGATTTCCAAAGTGAGTGGAATTTCTATTAGTATCGACCCGGCGGCAGAGGGACAGTCTATCGGTTCGGGAAAAGACGTTAGAAGCGCAACTCAAATTACCCCAGCATCGGTGACTTTTGAAAATATGACTCTGGAGTTTATCACTACCGCTGAAAATGATGCCCTGGTAAAATGGTATCTCGACTGTCATCCGCCGGCGATGCTTGGTGGTAAAACTGATGCGATCGCCAAGGTGAGTGATGCTTCCTTGGTACTTTACAAACAGGATGGCTCGGAGGGGGCTCGTTGGAATTTGAGGGACTGTCTCCCCGCTAAATATACAACCACCCAAGCTAGTTCCGATTCAACGGATCTGTTTAAGGAAACCATTGAAATTAGCCATTCCGGGTTGCAGAAAGTAGCAACTTTGGGAACAAGTGTAGTGTTTAGTTAGGGTAGCGATTGGCATGATTGGTGATTTAATTAACCAAAAACATCATCTCTATGAAGTTCTGACCGCCTGCCGTTTTTATGTGGCTTTGCATTTGGACGGCAGCCGGGATGATGTGGATGGCTACTTTATGGAGTGCCGAGGGTTCAAATATTCCCAGACTGTCATTACCCACAATGAGGTCTTCCCAAAAAGGTGGGGAAAGGCGACTCGAGGTCAGGTGATTTGCACTAAACTTCCGGGTAACAACAGTGTTGATAATTTTTCTCTGCGTCGGGGACTAACGGCTTCCACTACACTGTGGGATTGGATCGCGACTGTCCATGATGGCGGTTGGGTATCTAAGTTTAAAAATGGTTTTTTGACCATTTACCGTCAGGATAGTTCGGAAGGGGCGCGGTTTGCTTTTAGTGGCGGCTGGCCGGTTAGTTATAGCATCACCGATAATATGGCATCGGGAAGCGATTTAGCCGTTGAGGAGTTGGAAATTGCTTGCGAAGGGTTTGAACGTATCTTGTGACGTACTCGCCGCGCTGGGCGCGAGGTAGTTACACGGGACTTTAAAGCCCGATTCTTTTGCTAAGGCACGATTAAACGATGCAAACGGAGTTTGAGTTTATTTTACCCAAGGGGTATTTGGACCCGGAAGGGAACCTGCACCAACAGGGGGTGATGCGACTGTCGCGGGCGATCGATGAGATTATCCCGCTGCGCGATCCTCGTGTACAGATGAATCCCGCCTATGCAACTGTGATTATCCTGGCCAGGGTGATTACTGAACTCGGTAGTTTACAGGAAGTGTCCACGGCGGTGATTGAGAATATGTTTGCGGTAGATTTGGCTTATCTGCAAGATTTCTACCGGGAAATTAACGGCTTGGTCAAGTCGGACTCTGATTAATTAAAGTTGGGCGCGTTTTTAGAGCGACGATAGGAAATTGACATCCTCCGTGGCTTTTAGGCGGGGGGGTTCCTAGTAGGAGCCTATTCTGCTAAAGCGGGTGCGCCAGTGTCCCCAGTGTTTAATTAAGGCCTATCTAGCACCGGCTGCTACAAAACTCTCTAGTCCCTAATCTAATGTTGTCGGAAAACTTGCCACAGACCCAATTTTGCTTTACCCTCCCCGTTGGATTGTTGGACGGGGAGGGAACTTTGCATCGAGAGGTAATCATGCGATCGCTGACAGGGTGGGATGAACTTTTCCGAGAAAGAGATCTGCGGGTGAGGGAAAATCCAGCCTATGGAGTTTTGGTGATGCTGTCGCGATCCATTGTCCAGTTGGGGGAGATTTCTGTGGTGGGACCGGATATCTTGGAGGGATTGTTTTTAGCGGATTTGGACTATTTACAGGGGGTATATAATCAGATTAATCCACCAGAGGCGGGGATTTCTCTGGCGGGGGAGTTGCGGGCTACCCCCTAGAGGATTTGTATCGGGAGGTAGCCTTTATTGCTTTTTATTTCCACTGGTCTCGGGCTGATATTCTTAATCTCGAACATGGAGAACGACAACGCTGGATCGGGGAAATTGCGGATTTGGTTCGGGGAGAATTGGGAGAATAATTCCGTTTTGATTTAAAATTAAGGTGCGATCGCCTTTTTGATGATGATTAATTAAATTTAGAGCAATCAGATCAAGCTAATCGGAGGGCTTCTGATGAGAATACAACGTAGAAAGAAAGGTTCACCCGAAGTATCAATTGGCTCTGCACCGATGCAAGCACAGTTTCAGTCTCGACCGTTTCAGGATGCGAATTTTGCGCCGCCAGACCAGGAGGTGGCATCGCCAGAAATGCAGTTTCAGCAGGAGTCCTCTGGGTTCGATTTAGCTAATATCCCGGTTTTTGCTAATACGAAGCGATCGCCAGAACCGATACAACGGACGGAGGATGATGATATCCAGATGAAAGGGGAACCCAACGCGCCAATGCAGAGGGTGTTTCAGACTTTAGCCCAAAGGGATAACCCGACGAATGGGACACCGCAGCAGCCGATTCAAGCTAAACTGACGGTGGGGGCGGTAGGGGATAAATACGAACAGGAAGCGGACCGGGTGGCGGATGTAGTTGTAGACCAGATTCAATCTCCCCCCACGCACCCGGAGGTTCAGAAACAGGAAGCAGAAGGAGGCCAGGAACAACCACAGTTGCTGAGGACTCCGAGGATTTCTCAGTTGCAGAAAAAAGAAGAGCTATCAAATACCCTACAGCGAGAGTCTGATGAGGAGGAATTTGATGATGATGGTGATGTACAGATGAAGCCACAGACAGCGAGTGCGGGTGGGGAAGTTTCGGCAGATTTAGAGTCATCAATTCAACGAGAAAAGGGTGGTGGTGAACCCTTAGATGAGCATTTACAGTCTCAAATGGGACAGGCGATGGGGGCAGATTTTAGGGGTGTGAGGATTCATGATAATTCCCAAGCGAGTCAATTGAATCAATCCATCCAAGCGAAGGCATTTACGACGGGTCAAGATATCTTTTTTAAACAGGGAGAGTATCAGCCGGAGAGTCGGGGCGGACAAAAGCTAATAGCCCACGAGTTGACCCATGTGGTGCAGCAAGGTTCGGGGTCGGGTGTCAGAAAAATTAACCGACAAAATTCCCCGCAATTTTTTCCTGTCGGTAGGGTTTCCGAAGCCAAAATTCAACGTGAAGGAGAAGATCCGAAAAAAATTAAACAGGATGCAGAGCTCTATGTGAGCAAAAATATGCCCAAAATTTACGGGGATAAATTGCCGAGTAGAACCGAGGTACAAACGTCTCTAAATGTCGGTCAGGAGGCGGGAGGAGAACTCGAAAAATTACTGTCTAAAAATCCGGAATTGTCTCAGGTTGTAACGGAACTCTACCAGAAAGAGTCGGCAGCAGAGGAAGCGCCACCGAAACAATCTAAATTTGAAATTGTCTCCCAAGAAGCCAAAGCACAACTGCCAAAAAACTCGGATTTAGTACCAAAGCAACAGGAGCAAGCCAACCAGAAAATTCAGGATGTTAGTTCAAAAAATAAGCGAACCAAAATCGAGGGGGCAGCATACACTGCGGGAGAAGTCTTGAATACGGCTGTTGGTGGGGCTGCTAAGGTGCTTAATGCAGTGAGTCCAGTCGTGAGTATCGTTGCCCAAATTGCCAGTATAGCCGGAGTCTTCTTTGCTGCCATTACATCGGTAATTGATGCCTGTGCAATGGCGAAATCAATTCAGACCAAAAACTCTTTGAAAGAGTTGCTGCATGAAACTAAAAGTCAAAATCCGGGGTTCAAACAGTACAATCCCGATGTCGTCAATGCCGTGGAGTATGCGATCGATCAAAAATATGAAAAAAGTGGCAGAAGAGCTCTGGCTTTTAGTTCTGGATTAGCTAGTATTGGAGGAGGAATTATCGGTTTAGTTCTGGCTTCCAACCCAATTGGATGGGCAATTGGTGCCGCGTTAGCCGCCTTGGGGGGACTGGGCGCAGTGGGATTGCTGCTGTACAAAATTGGTCATTGGTTTAGGAAACGGAGAGGGGGTATTCTAGGTAAAAAACGGAATGAAATCGCGACGCTGCTTTATGAAAAATTGCGGGCGGGCGATGCTTTGGCTGAAAAAGCGCTACAGAAGTTAGGTTTACCTGTAGAAGCGATGCAACAAGCGAAAGAAGGAGTCCTGAAATCGGACAAATTAGAATATGATTATCGTCAAGCACAGATGCAGGCAATTAAGAAATACTTGAACATCAAGGATATTGAACGTCTGGGCTTAGAAGCGGAAAATATGATGGAAATATACGGCGATATATACAATCAAATATTGGAAAAAAAGAAAGACAAAAAAACCGCCGAGAAAAGAAATAAAGAGTTCACAAAATCGGACAAAAAGATGAAAAAACAATCAGACCGCCTGGAAAATAAACAGAAAAAAAATAAAGCCTTAGAAGATAAATTAAAAAATCATATGGTCGAACAAATTGCGCGAAAACTCGGGTCTTCCTGAGACGGTCGATTGTTGCGTGTCGGTATGGAGTTGATAGGGGAAAAGTGAAAATATCCGATGCCTCACGATAGGATTAAATGATCGGAACAGTTGAAAGGAGAAAACAATTGACTGAAAATTTAGTTTTTCCTGTTGAACGAAAATTTGTAATGCAAGGAATTGACGAACAATTCATTGATTTAGATGCAGAGTACCTGCGCTTACTCGGTTCCGAAAGGCAAGTGACCGCACTGCAATTGACGGCAAAAGTGGGGAGTTTAACTTATCAAAAAATTCTTCAAGATCGCTTATTTTATATCACGCCAGAAGTATTAGAGGGTTGGCATGAGGCGATCAATTTAGTGTCATCTGGGGACGTTCAAATTACCCTATTGTTATCTCCTGTGTTATTAAAAAGGCTAATTCAAGCGGGGGACGATCCGCAACACATTGTCAGTCGATTTTGGGAATGGTGCGATCGCCAAAATGGATCGGAAATGGGTCGGACTGAGAGTTGGTTTGCTTTGCGGATAGTCAACTATAGAACTTTATGGGATTTTGTGGGGTGGTCAGATATTTTTTTGGGCCAAGATTTTCAAGAAGTTACCTTAAATAGTATAGTCCAATTTTTGAGCTTTTTGCAATCCAACCAATCCGAAACTTTGTCTCCCGACAAACAACAATTTCTGTCGGAACAAGCGTCCGTAATTATCGACAGTTTGAGTGAAATAAAGCCAAAAATTTCCCCCGAATACATCGATGAATTTGACCTACTAAATTTGTTGGAAAATCTGATCAATTCGGTCAACGTTATTTTAGAAAATTTGGTCAAAAATTTACCGGAAAAATCCCCCATCTCCTACACAGAGAAAAAACAACAGTCCGAAAGTTTGACTGATATGGTGATTAATTGGTTTGAAGAAGAAGGGATTAAGTGGGCAAAAATCCCCCCCAAAGAAAATATTTTGTTTTTCAAAATTGACGGTCAAACACGAGGGTGGATCTGCGAAGCAAAAGTCAGAGAAGAAGAACAACAAGTTATTTTTTACTCGATTTTAGTGGCTAAAGTACCCGAGTCAAAAATTCCTCAAGTTGCCGAATTTATTTGCCGAGCAAACTATGGACTCTGCATCGGCAATTTTGAAATGGACTTTGGCGACGGTGAAATTCGATATAAAACGAGTATTGATGTCGAAGGTGGATCGTTGAGCCGGCATCAAATTCACTCATTGATCTACACCAATGTTGAGACGGTAGAGCGATATTTTTCGGGCCTGATGATGGTGATGGAAGGTCATCAATTTCCGCCAGAAGCCATCCGTCAAATCGAACCATAATAAATAAATTTTTTGAAAAGGGTCAATTTTTTGTGAGTGTTTTGATGGTTTAATTGCCGGTTGTTGCCGTCCTTGCATCAAAAATTACATTTATTGACATCAACCGGTCAATTTTTGAGTTATAATAAAAACGCGATCGCTCAGACTCTAATTTCTGAAGTGAGTTGAATTCAGTCCCAGCCAACAATTCAGGTTTATTAAAGTTTTGTATACAAATCAGCTCTAAGTTAGGAGGACATACTGATGAAAATCCAACGCCGGAAAAAACGCCACAATGAAGCGAAAGGCAATGCAGTTCCTGTCCAGGCACAGTTTCAGTCTCGACCGTTTCAGGATGCGAATTTTGCAGGGCGAGACCAGGAGCTGACACGGCCAGAAATGCAGTTTCAGCAGGAGTCCTCTGGGTTCGATTTAGCTAATATCCCGGTTTTTGCTAATACGAAGCGATCGCCAGAACCGATACAACGGACGGAGGATGATGATATCCAGATGAAAGGGGAACCCAACGCGCCAATGCAGAGGGTGTTTCAGACTTTAGCCCAAAGGGATAACCCGACGAATGGGACACCGCAGCAGCCGATTCAAGCTAAACTGACGGTGGGGGCGGTAGGGGATAAATACGAACAGGAAGCGGACCGAGTGGCGGATGTAGTTGTAGACCAGATCCAATCTCCCCCCACGCACCCGGAGGTTCAGAAACAGGAAGCAGAAGGAGGCCAGGAACAACCACAGTTGCTGAGGACTCCGAGGATTTCTCAGTTGCAGAAAAAAGAAGAGCTATCAAATACCCTACAGCGAGAGTCTGATGAGGAGGAATTTGATGATGATGGTGATGTACAGATGAAGCCGCAGACAGCGAGTGCGGGTGGGGAAGTTTCGGCAGATTTAGAGTCATCAATTCAACGAGAAAAGGGTGGTGGTGAACCCTTAGATGAGCATTTACAGTCTCAAATGGGACAGGCGATGGGGGCAGATTTTAGGGGTGTGAGGATTCATGATAATTCCCAAGCGAGTCAATTGAATCAATCCATCCAAGCGAAGGCATTTACGACGGGTCAAGATATCTTTTTCAAACAGGGAGAGTATCAGCCGGAGAGTCGGGGCGGACAAAAGCTCATCGCCCACGAGTTGACCCATGTGGTGCAGCAGGGTGGGAGTCAAATTCAGTCTAAAAAAGACGACAATTCAACCGTCGCTACTGGGGGCTTACTCACGCTACAAAGGAAAACATATACAGTCAAAGATCAAGCTCATGCCAGAGATGAAAATGATAAGAGTAAAGAAACATATAATCCTGGGGATTTGGTCGAAATTAGTGATGATGAAACTCAGCACAAGATCGATCCGGCTGGCAACAATAAATGGTATCGAATTAAAGATAGTAAACCTCCTTGTTATATTCGGGCAACTCGATTGCAGTTGTATGGAACTTATATCTCCGCCAATAAACGTGTCAATAGCAATGATGATGCTTTAAAATCACAAAAAGATAATATCGAAAAAATCAACGAATTGACAAAAATTAAAAATCGAGACTATAAAAACAAAAAAGGTGAAACAGTATGGCAAGATATGAATCTAGCAAAGCAAATCGACTTGGGCAAAGGTTTTCTGACAGATGATATCGTTAAAGTGATACAAGAGTTGAGTCAAATTCCCAAAGGAAAAACCTACTTATCTCAAAATGGTTTTCTCACCCAGGAAGAGTTAGAAAAGGTGGCAGAAGAAAAACGAGTGATCAAAGATTGGGAAAGATATGAAGAACATGACTTTGTCCGACTGAGTGCGAGAATTTTGCCTGATGTTCGTGGAGAGGCAGTATTGAGTCCAATTCACCATCTGCAAATTGCGACATATCAGCGAGATTTAGGAATTAAGGATGAAAAATTTCGTCAAACCCCAGGATATTTGCGTCATGAAGCGAAGGAGATGAAGAAAGCTAAAGAAGAGTACGAGAAAGCTGCAAAAACCGATCCCAATAGTGAAGATACCAAGAAGAAAAAGGAAAACTATGAAGCAGTGAAGAAAGGTATCTATGATAAAGATACTGAAATGTGGGAAAAAACTCTAAATAATGATTTGACAACTATACCAGAGTCAAATCAAAAGATCGCCAAAAAATATCAGGAACAAACGGATTCAGCCATTGCCATTCTGAAACGAGTTTTTATTGTTCTTCAGCATGGATTAATGTACCGTGATGACCAAGACAAACCCAAGTTTGAGGAATGGCAAGAGAACGTTGCAGTGGCACTCTCCCACGGCGGTCGTGTCATGATCAATTTGCCCCCTCTTGGAGGCACTGAAAAACAGCATGAGTTTATTTATTGGCTGCTGGGTGGCACAGTCCAAAAGGATAAACCGAAATCACATGATCACAAAGATGTAGACACATCCAGTGACTATTACCGAGCACAGGTCGATACTCGAATTGCTTCTAGTCACGACGTAGAGGTTACTAAAAATTCATTGAAGGAGCTCAAGGGTGATACCCTTGATATAGTGGGTACCATCAAACATTATGGCATGGATATACCGTTGGGGGGACTGGGCAATGAAGATATGGCGGGTGATGTGATCCTACCAGATGGCAGACACGGTCATATGTACATATATTACAGACCTCCAAGCAGCAAAGAACCTGGCAGCGTACTAATTGGTGCTGAAACTTCCAGAATGGCTCATACAGATGTGTTTGGTATGTATCATGATCAGAGGGGCGCTCCGGCTGAGGTGTCTTCTACCGGGACCAGTAAAGCCGGAAGGATCGGTGCGGAATTTGGCGGTCGGGTCGTTGACTATACGACCCTGAGTCAGGATGGTAAGAGCCTAACAGTTAAAGATCCTAAGTGGTTAGAAGAGCTTAAGGAAGCGGAAAAAAATGTGCAGCAAGGTATCATTACATCTAAAGAGTTGTTGGGTAAAAAAATCAAGGAAGACGAGCGAAAATTATTGTTTGGAGAAAAATCAATTGACCAATCCAAAAAGATGAAACAATATAGAGTCAAGGATAAAGCTCATGCCAGAGATGAAGAGGGTCATAAGAAAGAAGAATATAAGCCTGGCGCTGTAGTCAAAATTAGTGATGATACAACCCAGCCCCAGTTTGCAAAAAATGGGAAAAACAGATGGTATCGAATTAAAGATAGTCAACCTCCTCGTTATATTCGGGAAGCTCGATTGCATTGGGACTGAAACTTCCAGAATTGCTCATATAGATGTGTTGGGTATGTATCGCGATATCAGGAACGCGGTAAATTGAAAGAAATCAAGTCTGTATTTGTACTTGATGCAATTGTCAAATGAGGAGCCATGCTGAAACGTTTCATCTCAATTCGATATGTCCTCCCCTGATTAATTGTCCGACTCCGGATTGGCTCGAACCATCACGTCGATGCTGTTGGAACTGATAGGCCGCACTTTCGTGGTGATGTCGAGTTCCGGCAGTTGTGGGGCGTTGGGTTTCTGGGATTTCTTCGTGCTCGCCGGTTTGCGGGATTGACCTTTGGCTGTTCCGAATTGCGATCGCGTGGTTTTCGCGGATTTTCCGGTGATAAAAATGCCCAAGGAGAAGGGCAAAAAGAAAAACCGATGTATGCAAGGGATTGAAGCAAGTGGACGAAGCAAGCGGCGGTGTCTCTGTCTCACGGAGGCAGGGTGAATATTGTTTTACCGCTAAGTTAAAAGGAGCGGTTTTGATTGGAGGAGAAACTTCGGAAATGGGTAAGAGAGATGTTTTTGGTAAGCTACATAATGCCTCGGGTACGAGTGCAGAATTTTCCCCAACTGGGACAGGTAAAGCGGCGAGAATTGGCAGTGAAATTGGTGGGATGAGAGTCGATCTATCAGGATTTAAGTCTCAAGCTGATATTGTTAGTATGTTTGAAGGTGCGATCGCCAGAGGTGTAGAACCTGGACAGCTTGTTGGGGAGTCCAAGCCAGAAGTTCGGGAGGCTTTGTTTGAATTGGGGCTAAACAAAAGAAGATTGGCTATCAGCGAGAAGGAGAATATTCCCGAAAACCCATAAGTTTAAGGTGGTGGTGGGATGGCGAGGGTATGAATGATTTTAGGCTTCCTGTACCAAAACAAAGGGTTGGATAATTAGGGCATTAAATTGTTTAGTCTGATCGCCATTCCAATCGGAGATTTGCTGGGGAGAAGGTTTATAAATCTGTTGTTCACTAATCCAGCGCTGAACGTCAGTAACATGGTCCTCGCTAATGGCGACACCGACATCTAGTAAATCCAATTGGCGATCGACTACGACGACTGCATCTCGTTGTACATGGGGAATTAACCATTCCCACTGTGCTTGATCAATGTTGGCGGCTAATTGTGCTTTTAATTCTTCCATGATTTGATTAGTTGTTGTACTGCGAAAACTCAGCGCCCTAAATCGTGCATAGCATTAATTATTTGGGCGCAATTATAAGCGATCGCCTCTAGTTCCTCCCGCTTACTGGACTTGGGGGGGTCCATAGGTTCACCAATTCTCACGGTGACGGGAACTGGTCTGGGTAAAGCAGAGCCTTTGTTAAAAATAGCATGAGTTCCCCAGAGACAGACAGGAATTAGGGGAACCTGTGCTTTGGCTGCAATTAATGACGCGCCCAATTTCGGGTCTGTGATGCGACCGTCGGAGGTGCGAGTTCCCTGCAAAAATACACCAGTGGCCCAACCTTCCTCTAGGGAATTGAGAGCGGCTCGGATCGCATTGCGATCGCCAGCACCCCGTTTAACTGGATAAGCGCCATATAGGGAAATGGCCTGTTTGAGGACGGGAACCTTAAAGAGTTCCTCTTTAGCCATAAATGCTACGGGTCGCCTGACGCAGTTGGACAGCATTGGGGGGTCAAAATCACTAGCATGATTACTAACTACGACAATGGGTCCGGTTTGGGGCATCCGTTCGGCATTATAAATGCGACCACGAAAATAGACATGGAGCATGGGGCTAACCACAGACCACTTAAACAGGTGGTAGAGGACTAAACTTTCGAGTGGTTCACGGTTTTTGACCACGGAAACTTGAGTGAGTAAGGGTGGAAACTGTGATCTAGCCTATCAGGTTTTGGCAGCAGTGGAGTTAAAAGTTATTCGCGAGCGATGACCTCTGCGAGGGTTTCTTCGAGGGTTGACAGGTCTACAGCCCCAGATAGGGTTTCCCCATTCATGACAAAAAACGGGGTCCCAGAAATGCCTAGAACGCTGGCTAATTGCATATCCTGTTCAATGGCGGCGATCGCTCCATCACTGTTGCGATCGCGGTTAAATTGTTCTAAATCTAAACCTAGGGAAATGGCGATCGCCTCATATAGTGCCTCTCCTAGGTCATCCTGACCCTCAAAAAGAGCGTTTTGATATTCCCAGAATTTACCTTGTTGTTGCGCCGCCCAGGCGGCTTTAGCAGCCGGTAAGGCTTGGGCGTGAATTTGACTGAGGGGGAGATGCTTAAACACGAGAGTAACCTGGTCTTGGTGTCTGTCCATAAACTCTTTAATGGTTCCGTGGGCGCGACGACAGAAGGGACACTGAAAATCAGAAAACTCTACCAAAACAATTTCCGCATCCGCTGCGCCAAACGTGGGAGAATCACCAATAATCGCCCGTGGTTGGGTTTTCATTTGTTGTAAAAAAGATGATCGCGCTTGGCTGAGTTGGTTTTGTTGCTGTTGCTGATAGGCTTGTACGGACTCTAATATAGCTTCGGGATTATTGCGAATTACTTGTAAAACCTGTTGTTCAAAATCTGAAGATCCGGTAACTGATGAACAGCCGTTTACTAAAATTCCTAGGGTGCAGAACATAGTCACCATGAGGGTAGGTAATCGGTGTTTAAAAGAGTTTAGCATGAGTCAAGTTTTGCTGTTTTGATGGTGGCTATTATAGCAA
The DNA here is from genome assembly GCF_026000695.1 of Limnospira platensis NIES-39. Classification (GTDB taxonomy): domain Bacteria; phylum Cyanobacteriota; class Cyanobacteriia; order Cyanobacteriales; family Microcoleaceae; genus Limnospira; species Limnospira platensis. The sequence continues at coordinate 6,717,841 of NZ_AP026945.1, read as the reverse complement.
ATTTTATGGAAAATCTGGTAATTAAGCAAAGTTTAATTAACTCCCTGGGCTATGGATTAAGGGGACTTGATGCTGATTATATAGGTTCGGTTGATATCCCTCTGGCTCGTGTTCCCAATGGTAGCCCCATTCGTTATATATCGGCGATCGCTATTAAATTGGCTGCCATCAATTCTCAATCTCCCGTGGAAATTGCTAATTTAATTGTGGCTAATCAAGCTGATAAAATGGTGGATGATGGTATAATTACCACGGTGCTACCATCGGGAATGATTCAATTTGATATTACTGATTTGGGGGTGGTAAATTGGTTGGAAAATATCCGGCTCCATGGTTTACCAATCACTGCTCATTCTCCCGATAATCAGAGTTTGGATTCCGATTTGTTCCCGGTTCAATATATCCATGCTCGTTGCTGTTCTTTGTTGCGAATGGCTCATGGCGATCGCTTAATTTCTTTGGTGGAAACAGAACCAATTGTTACCCCTTCTATATGGCAATTAGCTACCCCTAGGGATATACCTTGGTTAGATGATTCCGGGAATTTGCGGTTAGTTCATGATGCGGAAAAAATGCTGATTGGCGAGTTAATTGATGGGGTCGATTTCTGGTATTATCCACCTAGGAAGATGGATGATAAAAAGGTAGCCATGAAAATCAGCGATAAATGCGATCGCTTTTTGCGCCAATGTCGTATTTGGGGAGAGGTTAAACTTCATCACCCCCAATTATCCCAAGCTAGACTAGGATTAATTATCGTCACACAGTCGATTTTGCGATTTGCACTGCAAGAAAAGTTGGGTATCATTGCACCTATGGAGTTATAAAGATTCCCTAGTCATGTCTCCGAAAATATGCTATAATTATCAACTGTCGTCAACTGTGATTAATTGATGCTATATCATGTAATTTACGATGGAAACTGTAACCTGTGCAGTAACTTAGTGCAACTGTTGGAAAATCTCGATCGCGGTGAACGTTTTAGTTATATTCCTATGCAGGATGAGGCAAAATTAGCACAGTTAAATATTACTCCCGAAGACTGTTTAATGGGGATGATTTTGATTGACGTAAACCAGCCACAACGACGATGGCAGGGTAGTGATGCCGCCGAAGAAATCGGTAACATCTTACCAGGTGGGGAGCTATTTGTCAAGGCTTATCGAGGAATGCCGGGGCTAAAATGGGCAGGCGATCGCATTTATGAACAGGTGCGGGATAACCGCTATCAATTGTTTGGAAAACGCCCACACACCTATGAGTCTAATTATCCCAGTTGTTTGGGTAATAACCAATGCTAATTTTGGGGTTCTAAGAAAGTCTGAACCCGACCGCTGGGGTCTAAAACCACCCTGATTTTAGCGGTCTTTCCATCTTCCATAGGCGAGACAAAAGGCTCATTTGCTGATGGTAATTTAATCTGTTGTAGCCAGTTAAACGAGGCTTCACCCAAGGGAGTGATACTGTCAATAGCACCCTGGGAATTGACTTGTAAACGATACTGCAATATTCTGTTTAAATTCTTGGGAGGATACCAATTTTTTACAAAATAACTCCGTACTTCCGCCACCTGGGGAATTTCATCAAATACCGTATTATTCAGGGAACGAATAGAGGCTATCCGAGGTTCTCGTTTAGTTAGCTGTGCAATTGGTTCCGCATTTTCGCTGTCTTCTGGGATATCCTGAACTGCATAATTTTCCGGGGTATCCGTTTCGGGAACTCTAGCATTTTGCAGGGGGGGAAGGTTAATATTTTCTGGTACTGTTCCTATGTCAAATAGGGGAGTGGGAGGCGGCGCTAAGGGTGTGGGAGGGGGAGGAGTTTCTGGGCGGTTAACCGTCCCGTTAGCAGGGGTTCTATTAACGGGTTCTATCGGAATAATAATTATGCCATCTGTTTCCCGCCCTGTGTTAGTAATATTAGGGATTAATTCAGGGGAAGGGGGAGGTTGATCAAATAGGGGTGGGGGAATGGTTAAAGGTACTGTATCAACTAGGGGAAGGTCTGGCGCTACTTGTATTTCTATTTTAGGCGGCGCTGGGGGTTCATCAATGGGAAATTCTGGAAGTGGCGGCGGGATGATTTCCGCCGGAGGTATAGAAGTGGAAATTTGGGGAGTTTCTGGGGTGGAAATTAAATGGCGATCGCGACGATAATAATTGCTTAAATGGATAATTCCCGTAAATAGTCCCGTGGTAGTAATAATGATCATCAAAGTTCGTAGCCACGCGGGAGAGGTACGTTTTGGCTGACTTTCTGGGGTTAAAAAAGGTTCTATTTCCGTGATGCAATTCCGCAAGGCGGCGGCGACATCAAATAACTGTAATGCGCTTAAATGAACGAATGATTCCGCCGGACTAGGTGCTAAGTTTCCTAAAAATAAATCATGGTATAATAAGCCATCAGGCTTGATCTGGAAGTCTGAACAGGTAGTTAAGAGATTTTGCGGGTGGGGAGACTCTTCGGGAGTGGGGTCAATTTCCGACAAGGGGGAAGCCGTCAGAAAGTCGTTAATATACCTGTTGAGGCTTTCATAGAGGTTGGTTAAATTATGGCGATCGCCTTCTATGCTGATATATTGATCTTCCGAGAGACGGGGGTCATCAAAGGAAAGTTTAAACCGAAAGTTATCCCAACTCTCATGTTTCCAGCGACTCCAGAAAGAAGTATTGGCGCTAACTTCTAGGGTACAAGTGGGGGGGGTATATTGTCGGCTGATTAACATAAGATGGGGGATTTTAGGGCTGGTTTTTATTAATATTATAACCGCGTTGTCTGGTTTGCGATCGCATTAGCAGGGTTGACCAAAACCTCCCGAAACCATCAGGACTGCTATAAAATAGTAAATCAATTAGCAGTTTTTGCGCGAAGGGGATGATATCTTCTTCCGGAATGGGTCGGTTAACCGGAAACTGCTGATCATAGCCTTGGATGAATTTATCCAGGTAGTCCCGCATCAAAGAAATCTCTCGGATATCCTGATTTTGTGCTTCTAATTGTTCAATCAAAGCAATGGCGCGGCGCAGCAAGGCTTGATTTTGTCTAGCTAGATAACAGATGATTAAAACCAGCGATCGCCCCCCTTCGACCGTCAATTTTTGCGATTGCCATTTTTGGATATATTCCACATCTAAACTCAGAGTTTGTGCCGCCTTTTTTAAAGTCTCTGGTGTCACTTCAGCCAAAGACTCTAAAGCTAATATAACTAGATGCAATTCCACAGCCATACGGTCGAGTTGTGTGGCTGTTAACTCCGGCGTTTTCGGTGAATGCCAATGGGAAGGAATGCGATCGGACATAGAGTTAATCAGATGACTACAATTATTAATTATCACACATATCGTAGGGTGCGTCAGAGGGATAACCTATCGGGTAAACGGCAGATTTTGTTCAACTGACGCACCACCTCCATATCGTGGTCAAGAAACCCAGTTTCTCAGCAGAAACGGTGGGGCGGGTTTATTCATATCCTCGTGGGGAATTTGTAATTGACAGCAGAACCCGCCCCTACAATTATTAATTATCGGCGGTGGGGCGGGTTTATTCATATCCTCGTGGGGAATTTGTAATTGACAGCAGAACCCGCCCCTACAATTATTAATTATCGGCGGTGGGGCGGGTTTATTCATATCCTCGTGGGGAATTTGTAATTGACAGCAGAACCCGCCCCTACAATTATTAATTATCGGCGGTGGGGCGGGTTTATTCATATCCTCGTGGGGAATTTGTAATTGACAGCAGAACCCGCCCCTACAATTATTAATTATCGGCGGTGGGGCGGGTTTATTCATATCCTCGTGGGGAATTTGTAATTGACAGCAGAACCCGCCCCTACAATTATTAATTATCGGCGGTGGGGCGGGTTTATTCATATCCTCGTCGGGAATTTGTAATTGACAACAGAACCCGCCCCTACAATTATTAATTATCGGCGGTGGGGCGGGTTTATTCATATCCTCGTGGGGAATTTGTAATTGACAGCAGAACCCGCCCCTACAATTATTAATTATCGGCGGTGGGGCGGGTTTATTCATATCCTCGTGGGGAATTTGTAATTGACAGCAGAACCCGCCCCTACAATTATTAATTATCGGCGGGGGGGCGGGTTTATTCATATCCTCGTGGGGAATTTGTAATTGACAGCAGAACCCGCCCCTACAATTATTAATTATCGGCGGTGGGGCGGGTTTATTCATATCCTCGTGGGGAATTTGTAATTGACAGCAGAACCCGCCCCTACAATTATTAATTATCGGCGGTGGGGCGGGTTTATTCATATCCTCGTGGGGAATTTGTAATTGACAGCAGAACCCGCCCCTACAATTATTAATTATCGGCGGTGGGGCGGGTTTATTCATATCCTCGTGGGGAATTTGTAATTGACAGCAGAACCCGCCCCTACAATTATTAATTATCGGCGGTGGGGCGGGTTTATTCATATCCTCGTGGGGAATTTGTAATTGACAGCAGAACCCGCCCCTACAATTATTAATTATCGGCGGTGGGGCGGGTTTATTCATATCCTCGTGGGGAATTTGTAATTGACAGCAGAACCCGCCCCTACAATTATTAATTATCGGCGGTGGGGCGGGTTGATGATAAACTCGGTTTTTTTACTTCAAATAAGCAATAGTAACTCCCGCCCCACCATCTGGATTTGATGCCAGTTCAAACCGTTCAACTTGGGGATGTTCTTTGAGTAACTCGTGAACCCCTCGCCGCAGTTGTCCGGTTCCCTTACCGTGAATAATCCACAGCGCGCCAAAGTCGAGAATTTGCCCCAAAGTGCGATCGATTTCTGTTTCCGCCTCGGATACCCTTTTCCCTCTCAAATCGAGGGTATTTTTATCCGTGCGAACATTAGGCAGTTTTGAGGGTTCCGGTTTATTGGTAACTGGTGAATGAGTCTTGTCAGCCTTGGGAGTTGCTGAAGTTTTGGGAAGTTCTACCTTTTGACCATCTAAGGACTCAATTTCCCCTAATCCTACAGTCATTTTCATAATCCCAAATCGGACTGTTAGTTGATTATTGTCATCAGGTCCGCTGAGTATCTCTGCTGTTTGACCAATGCGGGGAATACGAATCCGATCGCCTACTTTCGGCATAAAATTAGGTAATGGTGCTGGTGTAGCCTGCCGAGATGGTAGATAATTCTCCGCGATCGCATCTAACGTAGCCGTAGCCTTTTGTGCGTCAGCCGCCGTAGGTTTCCCCTGCTGAAGGCGACGGATCACCTTAGCTATTTCCCCCTTAGCCTGTAGTAAAGTCTCCTTAATCTCCTTTTCCTGGGCTTGTTTAAGCTGTCTTTCCCTTTCCTGGAGAGATATAGCCCTTTCCGCCAATTCTCCGTGTAGGCGTTCAGTCTCTTTCAGTAGTTGACTAGCAGCGATCGCCTTAGTTTCCTGCTGTCGTCGCTGTGCTTCCAACCCCGCGATCACCTGGTTAACATCCTCATCACCGCCGCCAACATAGGACCCCGCCAGTTTTACTATGTCATGATCTAGCCCCAACCGTTCCGCAATTTTCAGAGCATTAGAACGCCCAGGAATCCCCCACAATAGGCGATAGGTAGGTTGTAGGGAGGCATCATTAAACTCCACCGAAGCATTTTCAAACCGAGTATCTTTGTATTTTAACGCTTTCAGGTCGCCAAAGTGGGTAGTCGCCACCGTAAGACGGGTGCGGTCCGCGAAGGTTTGCAATAGGGCGATCGCCAAAGCCGTCCCCTCCGTCGGGTCAGTCCCCGCCCCTATTTCATCTAACAATACGAGAGATTGACAGATGCGATCGTACTCCCCCGCCTCCGTTACCCTCATCGGTTCCCCAATAGCCTGTAGAATTCGAGTAATCCGGCGAATATGACCAGAGAACGTAGACAAACTCTGCTCAATAGACTGTTCATCCCCAATGTCTGCTAACACCTGTCCAAACCAAGGCATTTCCACAGGTTCCCGCGCCGGAATAAATAGCCCCACCTTAGCCATGATCGCCGCCAAACCAATAGTTTTTAGCGTCACAGTTTTACCCCCCGTATTCGGTCCGGTAATAGCTACCACCCGGATCTGAGGGTTAATCGTGATATCAATCGGAACCACCTCCGGTCCCTGTTCATACTCTTGTTGCCATATTAGGAGAGGATGGCGCAGTTGTCGCAGGTTGATTGTTTCTGAGGTATCCCCAGGGTCAATAAACCTGGGCGGGTTCGCTTTTAGCCAGTAGCTATAACGGGCTTTAGCCAGGGCTAGATCGATAGTTGTCACGATCGCTAAAAGTTTTTCGAGATCCGGGACTACCGCCGCCACCTGTTCAGTCAGACTCCGGCGGATCGCTTCCGCTTCCGTTTGTTCCGCCCGCTGAATTTGTCGCAGTTCGTTGTTTAGTGCTACAATAGGGTGCGGTTCCACATAGACTGTCGCCCCCGTAGTCGAAGCATCATGGACGATACCCGGAATGGCATCTTTTTGGGGAGCTTTCACCGGAATCACAAACCTACCCTCTCGCTGGGTGACGATTTGTTGTTGAACCGCTTGCGCTTTCCGTTGCAGGATGCCTTGTAGAATTTGATAAATGCGATCGCGGGTTGATTGCAGCCGGGCGCGAATTTCCCCCATTTTCACACTGGCGCGATCGGTTACCTCTCCCCGTTCATCAATACACCGATGAATTTCCTGCTCTAATTCCGGATAGGTGCGTAGTTCTTCCACTAAGCTAGTTAATACCGGTACATCTTCCTGGTCATCAATTACCCGGCGCAGTTGTCTAGCCCCCGCTAAGGTAGTGGCGATCGCTAATAACTCCTCACCAAATAAAATACCTTGGCGATCGGCCCTTTCCAGAGAAGCCCCAATATCCTGAATACCATCAAGAGACAAACCCTGAACCAGCTTGAGTTGCAGTTGATAAGCCTCTTTAGTTTGTGCTAAAAGGCGATCGGTTTCTTCTTTCGTCTCTGGAATAGCCAACTGACGGGCTGCGAAAGCACCCAATTTAGTTGCCGTAAAGGTTGCCAGATGTTTACACAGCCGATGCCATTCCAGTAATTCTAGGGTTTCTGCTTGAATCAAAGCCTAAAGTTTTGATAATACAAATGTTTATCCTCCATGGTATCATATTTTTTGATTTTTACCAGCGATCGCCTTGAACTTGGGAAATTTTGGTAAGTCAAATGTTTTCAACTTATCGCTTTAGGCTGGGGAGTTGTCAAAGGTTTGACTTATGCCGATATCTTCCCTGGTATTGGAGGATTTATAATCGGGCTATAACCAACTGGATTAAAATGTATTTATGCGTTCTAAATTAATCAGTATTGTCGCCAAGCATACTTTCAGAATTTTGGGGACTACCCAGAAGCAGATATCCCTCAAGTTTATTTCACTAGCCTTCCCAAAGTTAATCTAATCACCCCTGGTTTTCCCTGTCAGCCTTTTAGTCTTTGAGAATCCCTCTTGGCAATATTTTGACTTTCATTATCCATTGTCCACAGATCGCCCCAATTTTGTCCCTTCAACATTCTTATCTTTTCACCAAATTTTCCCCAGAGATTCCACAAACTTTCCACAGGGTAAGCCGAGTTTTTCCACAGATTTATCAGATTTTTCCACAGCCAACCACTCCTATAATGATAGTCTGCCGTTTAATTGGGGATTTTGGCAAGCCTAGTATCGACAGCCTTAACTACCCAGATTATTGTAAAGTTATGTAAAAAAAAATGGCTGCAAACCCTCATTCTGTCGTCAAGTCCCCATCACCCAGACCGAGGTTGTAACATTTAGCAACATTGACAACCCTCCCCCCCCATAGCACACAATAAATAAGATACTATTTTCCCTTCAAGCATCAAATTGCTCAGTCCCTTAGCCTAGCCACATAAAAAATGGCTCCATCCCAACTTCTGTGAGGTTTATATGAACACAAGTGTTAGTATTCTGACCGAAATTCCCGAAACACTCCACGAGTCCCTTCAGGGCTACCTGGACACTCACCCCGACTGGGACCACGATCGCGTGTTTTCCGCCGCCCTGTCCCTGTTTTTGTTACAAAATGGCAACAACACACCAGAAGCCCTCGATAGCTGTAGAGTAGCCGCCAGAGTGTACCTAGAAACTCTGTTTCAGTCCAATACATAAGCCAGCCCTGAGAATAGCCCCAGTAGGGTGCGTCACATCCTCCTAATTTCCATAGCCACGATAACTGTTCTGATGTGACGCACCTTCCCAACTCTTTTCAAAGCAGAAGAAAGATAATAACCCCCTAATTATTGAAATTCTTTAACAATTAGTTTTTCCCCAACTACCGTCACAATTCTTCGTCATGCCATACTATGATCACAGATGTTAAGTTATCAACAGGTTTAATAACGTTAAATCTTGCACTAGAGGGCAATCAACAGTACAATCACCACTATCTGCTTTGTAATTTCCACAATGACAAACCTAGTTGATAGCCTTATAGTTGGTGCTGGTATTAGCGGGCTAAGTTTAGCCCATAGCCTGAACCGTGAAAAAAACCCCCGCTCACCCCTAAAAGTTTTGGTCACAGAAAGCCAGAACCGAGTCGGGGGAAATATTACGACCGGACGCGCATCTGATTTTTTATGGGAAGAAGGCCCTAACAGTTTTGCCCCCACCCCTGAATTACTCGGACTAGCCGTAGATTTGGGGCTTAAACAAGAATTGATTTTTGCCGATCGCAAACTACCCCGTTATGTCTACTGGAACCATAAGTTACATCCAGTACCCATGACCCCCCCCGCCCTACTCTCCTCCCAACTAATCAGCCCCAGAGGTAAACTCCGCGCCGCCTTGGGAGCCATAGGATTTGTGCCACCCCCAGTAGGCGCTCACCTCTCTCAACAGCGAGGAGAAGAAACTATTACCCAGTTTTTCCATCGACATCTCGGTTCAGAAGTCCTAGAACGTCTCGTCCAGCCCTTCGTTTCTGGGGTTTATGCTGGCGACCCTCAACAATTAGCAGTCCGTTCCGCTTTTAGTCGATTAGTAGCCGCCGAAGACGCAGGGGGTGCGCTACTACCTGGATTTGTGCGATCGCGCCTTAATAAAAAAACCACCAAAGACACCACCCCCGACCCCAATATTCCCAAAACTCGCCCCGGTGAATTAGGGTCCTTTCGTTATGGCCTGGAAACTCTGCCCGAAACCTTGGCCAGTAAATTAGGCGATCGAGTTAAGTTAAATTGGACCCTCGACCGTTTTTATCCCACCCCTCATCAAACCTATATTGCTGAATTTTCCACCCCAGACGGCCCCCAGCAAGTAGAAACCCGAACCCTCGCTTTAATGACCCCCGCCCATGTTAGCGCTCGCCTCTTGCAACCCCTACACTCTCAAATCGCTTCCGCATTAAGCCAAATTCCTTATCCCCCCGTCGCTTGTGTCGTACTCGCCTATCCTAAATCAGCCTTAAAACAACAACTCAAAGGCTTTGGTAATTTAATTCCCCGCCATCAAGGAATCCGTACCCTCGGCACTATTTGGACCTCCAGTTTATTCCCCGGTCGCGCCCCAGAATCTTGGCAAGTCCTCAGCAATTATATTGGGGGTGCTACAGACCCTGAAATTGGCGAAATGGATGATGATCAAATTGTCGCCGCCGTTCATCAAGACCTACGCCAAATTCTGCTGGCTGAAGATGTCCCCCCCAAAGTCTTGGCTGTCCATCTCTGGCGGCGCGCTATCCCACAATATACTCTCGGTCATCAAGATCGCCTAAATTCCATCAATGCTGGATTGCGATCGCTTCCCGGACTTTATCTGTGTAGCAACTATATTGATGGGGTTTCCGTCGGTGACTGTGTGAGGCGCGGCCAGCAATGGGCATCGCAAATTCAGTCCCACCTTCATCCAACAGCCAACTAATCACCACTAGGGAGTCTTGGCCCTCCCTTCAGTTTATGTTAACTTTTGTAACGAAATGTTAAGAATTGTTGCGAAAAATTTTTTCTGGGGGAGGTTGCTTGCTTTTGGGTTGCGCTTCTGGTATTATTTTAGATAATGGTAATATTGCCAAAATTATTATTTGTGTAAAGATTCCGATTATATAAAATATGTCAATATTTTACCCCGGCTTCCCCCTGCCTGTCAACCCCTTAACCCCCTAAAATTCGTGAGTTTAAGGCCTAGGTTCTTCACTACCACGGCGATCGAACATATACCCCACCCCGCGAATCGTTTTAATCAACACAGGTTTATCTGTGTCCGGCTCAATCTTTTTGCGAATTTGACCAATATGAACATCAACTACCCGCTGTTCGCCCTCATATTCATAATCCCAAACCTCCTGTAGCAGTTCTGAGCGTCGCCAAGCCCTACCAGGCTTTTTCGCTAAACAGTAAAGTAGGTCAAACTCCAGGGCACTGAGGGAGATTTGGCGATCGCGAATATAGACCTCGCGGCGTACCGGGTCAATCACCAGATCCCCATAGGTCAAGCTCCGCATTTCCGTCTCTTCTACAGAACGCTGTCGCTTCAAAATCGCCCGCACTCTCGCCCCTAGTTCTGCCAAACCAAAGGGCTTAGTAATATAGTCATCAGCCCCCAGATCAAAACCCTTAATCTTATCAGCCTCCCCAGTCAAACTGGTGAGAAGCAAAACAAATACCCGCGTCCGGCTCTGCATTTCCTGGCACAGGGCAAAACCAGTGGTATCAGGCAGGTTAACGTCCAGAATCACCAGATCGGGATTAAATTCGTCAAACAATTGCAGCGCCGTCTCACCATCTTTTGCCGACTCAACCTCATAGTTTTGTTGAGTCAGATACCGAGAAATTAAATTGCGGATTGCCGGGTCGTCATCAACCACAAGAATCTTTTGAGAGGCCATAACCACAAGAAGAGCGTGAGCATGGGGCAAAAATACAAGCCTAGCCTTGCCAGGATAGCGTCTGTCTTGATTTTTTTATGGATTTCAAGATAAGTAACGCCATATTTCCGGGAGCAGATGACCGGGAATCTTAGATAGGGCTTGGTTTTGACCTAATGGGCCCGATTCCTGGTACAAAGCGCGTAGGGTTCGGACTAGATGATTGAACGCCAAACGATGACGTTCCGACTCTAGAGCGGTGGCACTTCCTTCTTCAGGAATCGCCTCATAGGAACCTGCCATCAGGTGATGGTGCAGTGCTTTCTCTAGGTGAGAAACCCTTTGTTCACAGCGAGGACAGAGCGCTTGATCTGTTGCCAAACGATAATAAGCAAGTCCTAAGTTATTGTGAGTTGCCAAGGTATCGAATGTCAACTGCGTGGGACTCAGTTGTTGGGCTAGGGTTAAGGTTTTTTCATAAGCTGCGATCGCCTCATTCAATGATTTACTGCGCTCTTCTGGTTCCTCCTGATACATGGCTAAATGCCAACAGGCTGTCCCCAGGTTATTTTCAGTAGTTGCACAAGCAACCGGATCCGCTTTGGACGTGCGATATTTTAATGCTTTTCGGTAGCTATAAATCGCCTTTTGCAGCCACCTTTTTGAAGGCTGATGCTGTGCTAGATTCCAGTAAGCTGTCCCCAGGTTAGCCTGAATCATAGCATAGTGCTGAGGCTCCTTATTCTCCGAATAGCCCCGCAAAGCCTCCCCATAAGCGGCGATCGCCGCTTTTAAATTAACCACTGGTTCAATATGTTGGGCGCGTGTCCAATAAGCTGTTCCCAAATTATTTTGGATAGCTCGATAATCTAGCCCTTGAGAATCACATAGACGGCCCTGGTCCTTAACCAATTTCAGATAGTTGATAGCTTCTTCATAAACAGTAATCGACTGTTGCAAATTCTCAACTGGATCCCGAATTGTCCCTAAATCTGTATAAGCAGCACCCAGGTTCTTTAGCACTCTAACATAAATATAGCCGTCGGAGTTCGGCTTAACTTTCATTAACCCGGTTTGATAACAGATAATACTCATCTCCAGATTCGCCAACGCCTGGCCACCCTGATGTAGAGATTTTCGCGTCTGCTGAAATAGCATCCAGTGGAAAGTACCAAGATCGTTGTAGATATTAACCGCATCTAAACCCTTCGGTAAAGCACTATTTGACTCTAACAGCATTTCCCACTCATCCAATTGCTCTACCACCTCGTTATAGGCTTCTATAGCCTCATTTAGTAGTGGCACAGTACCATTACCCTTAGATATGCGATCGCGATATATATAAGCCCGTTTTAAACAGCTCTGTAGATATTCCTGTGAATATACCAGCCCCGACGGTGAACCATCTATTGGCTCAGTTTGAGCGACCCTTTGACCCTTCGGCTGCTCTACAGACGAGCTCACCCTCTCTCTCTCTGATTCTGATTTATGTATACCCGGCGAATGCTGCCCTGATAAAGCCTGATCATACACCGGACTAGGGTCCCCCACAAATTTAAATATACCCCTATGCAAGCGCCAAAATTCCGGCGCTGACTGCTGAATACAGCACAGCCAAGGCGATGATACCCACAGCAGCACACTTAACTCAAATTCGATTAACTTAGATTCAGCTTCCCGCAAATAGTTCAAAAAAGACCATTGAATACCAGCAGGTTGTCTAGTTAACTTTTCAACCCCTAAAATCTGGAAAGCTAGGGGAGAGCCAGGATTTTCACTTTTCCAGCGGCACATTTGAGCAATAGGGTTGGGGTCAGTTAATTCCAAATGCAGCGTCACCAACTTAGAACTAACCTGCTTTCGGGTTGTGATCTCTTCCTCGCCAGACCTATCACCAGCCCCTACCCGGTCTATAGTATCTGCTCCATCTGTACTCAGAAGATCCTCAGAACCTAGTTCCGTTTCCAAACTACTCGCCATTTGATGCAACAGACTCAGGTGATCACATACTGCCACAAAAACCTGTTGTCCCAAACCTAATCTTAAAGCCTGCTTCAACTGAGTATAAAGCTGCTTATTTGTGGCGTAACTACTAGAGAAGGTTGTATTAGTTGCGGTCATTCCATGCAGAAAAAATAACATTGATACTGGCCTGATATTATCTCATTCAAGCCAGCATCATCACTACAGGAATTTCTCCACCGATTCTAAGACGCAGCTACCGCAATAGCTAACACACCAGCCACAAAAACCGCAGCCAGCGCCCCCCAAACTATGTAGTTACGCTTCTGAGTTTTATTGGGAGGTTCCGCCGTATAAACTTTTGGTTCTACAGCAAAGTTATTGACGAGTCCATCCTCTTCGGTTGTATAAGGCATTCGTATATAGTCCTGATCTTATTCCTGCCACCAATCTTAACAAAATTTGGCGACACCCCCAGAAACTTTAGAAAATTTTAGCATTCTCAAAAGTTCGCTCCTGTGATTGTACCCGTGAGAGGGGAAGAAGCGATCGCATAATCCTTAACCGGAATACGTCCCGCCAAATAAGCCATACGTCCCGCTTTCGCCGCCATTCCCATAGCATTCGCCATCATAGATGGTTTACTCGCCAAAGCGATCGCCGAATTAATCAGCAAAGCATCAGCCCCCATTTCCATAGCCATAGCCGCCTCACTGGGCGTACCAATACCCGCATCTACCACCACCGGCACCTTAGCATTATCAATAATAATCTGAATATTGGCTGCATTTCTAATCCCCTGACCAGATCCGATAGGAGATCCCAAAGGCATCACCGTCGCACAACCCGCCTCTTCCAAATGTTTAGCCAACAGAGGATCAGCATTAATATAAGGCAAAACCGCAAACCCTTCTTTTACCAATTGTTCCGCCGCCTTCAGAGTTCCTATGGGGTCAGGTAGTAAATATTTAGAATCAGGAATCACCTCTAACTTCACAAAATTATTGTCTTCCTGACCCAATAACTTAGCCATTTCCCGACCCAGACGCGCCACCCGCACCGCATCTTCCGCCGTTTGACAGCCAGCAGTATTAGGTAACATCCAAATTTTCGACCAGTCGATCGCCTCCGCCAGCCCCTCATGTCCCGGAGCCTGAGTTTGCACCCGTCTAACCGCCACCGTAACTATCTCACAGCCACTAGAAACAATACTTTCCTGCATTTCTTCTAAACTGCGATATTTGCCAGTTCCCGTCATCAAACGCGATGTAAATGACCTACCAGCGATCGTTAGCGGTGAATCAACAGGTTGTGATACTGGTTTTTCAACAGTTTGCATAGAATCATCCTTCAACTTGAGACAAAGGGGATAGTACAGACAACACAGATATTGTCCCTGCCCTGGCGGGAAATTCATTAAATACCTGAGCCACCAGCAATTATCCATTATCCCGCTTCCCGCCCCACCGATAATCACCGGAGGCGAGAAGCGGTAGTTACAGAAGGTTATCAAAACCCAGGTATCAGACCGTAAGAGTCTGAAGCAATTCCCGCTTGAGTAATTCCACCTTATCAGTTTTTTCCCAAGGTAGATCGAGATCCGTCCGTCCCATGTGACCATAGGCTGCCACATCTTGGAAGAAACGACCTCCCCGCAGGCCTGGTAAATCCCGCAGGTTAAACTCTTGAATCATACCAGCCGGACGCAACTCAAAGTTTTCTTGCACCACTTTCAGCAGTTGTTGCTCATCCACCTTACCCGTGCCAAAAGTCTCAATAAATAGACTAACAGGACGAGCCACCCCGATCGCATAACTTACCTGAACCTCGCACTTATCCGCAAAACCAGCAGCCACAATATTTTTAGCAATATAGCGGCAAGCATAAGCAGCGCTGCGGTCTACTTTCGTGGGGTCTTTCCCAGAAAAAGCGCCGCCCCCATGTCTCGAATAACCGCCATAGGTATCAATAATAATCTTACGACCCGTTAAACCAGAATCCCCTTGAGGTCCACCAACCACGAATTTACCAGTAGGGTTAACTAACAAGCGAGTATTTTCGTCAGGTTTAATATCAATCCCTTCCCAAGCTGGAGTGATCACCTCAGCTAACAAATCTTCTTTGATGCGATCTTGGACCGCTTGGGGGTCAGTAATATCGCCAATAGTTGCTGTATGTTGGGTTGAGATCAAAATCGTGTCTATTCTGACCGGGCGATCGTTTTCGTAAGCAATAGTAACTTGAGTTTTGCCATCAGGTCGCAAGTAAGGCAAAGTACCATTTTTACGAACAGCCGTCAATTGTCTAGCCATCCGGTGAGCTAAACTGATCGGCATAGGCATCAGTTCCGGGGTCTCATTACACGCAAAACCGAACATCAACCCCTGATCACCAGCACCGATAGAGTCCAAAGCCGCTTCACTCAGTTTTTCCCGATTTTCCTGGGCTTGGTCAACACCTTGAGCAATATCTGGCGACTGTTCATCAAGGGCAACTAATACTGAACAGCTATCTGCTGAAAAGCCATTTTCCGCGTGGATATAGCCAATTTCGGCAATCTTTTGACGGGCTAGTCCGATATAATTAACTTGGGCTTTAGTAGTAATCTCCCCAGTAATCAGAACTAAGCCTGTGTTGACAACTACTTCCGCCGCCACCCTACTTTTAGGGTCTTGAGCCAGGAGAGCATCCAAAATGGTATCAGAAATTTGGTCGCAGATTTTATCAGGATGACCCTCTGTCACTGACTCAGAGGTAAACAGATATTGACGATTAGACAAGGCTTTCCTCCTGTTGGATCATTGATTGTTAGCCGTTCACTACCCCGTAGTAATCCCGTCCAATATACCAAACTCCCTACAACGGATCATGAAAGTTTGACCATTTAATGGGTTTCCTACGGACTGTTTCTCAAGAATCTGCTGGAGATAGAAACTAATTGGAGACTCCCCCGGTAATAATTGCGATCGCATCAAGTGTCGAAATTACCACATCAGCCATCTGTAAATCATGGCTCCATGGTTGCCAACAAATACCGATCGCACCTGCCGCTCCGGCTTCTTTCGCCATTTGCATATCCCCAGCAGAGTCTCCCACCATTAACGTTTTACCTGGTTCTACCCCCAGTTCTTGGCAACTCTGAACAAATAGCGCCGGGTTCGGTTTCGCTAAATTTTCACTAGCCCCCTTCTGTAGTTCTATATATCGCTCCAACTTATGGCGGGTCACAAATGCTTGCACCTGTTCCGTCGTAGCCGCCGACAGAATCCCTAATTTAATACCCCCCTCATATAGCGATTTAAGCACCTCTAGGCTGCCTACAAATAGTGGTGATGGTGGATGGTTTTTAAAGCTGTTATCGGCTTCTATAAAGGCTTTCTGAGCAATGTTTTTCGACTCGATCCATCCCCGTCCGGTTTCTGCGATATAAGCGGCCGTGGCAATTTCATTTTCTTGGCGTGTTCCTGTTGCCATTAAGCCTGTGGGGTCTAGGGTATCGTTTTCTATACCAAAAGCCATCAGCAGAGGCTCGCCAATCCCCGGAATTTGGGCATCAACTAAACGCGATCGCACCTGTCCCAATTTCCGTAAGAATTCCTGGGAGTCTTCCAGAGTCCCATCTTTATCGAAAATGATAGCCTCTATGCGATCGAAGGTAATGTTATTAACTCGAATACTGGGCAAGGTTCAGACCTCATATTTTTCTGCTAACATAGGCTTCTAACCACCCCCTACCCTACCAAATATCAAAAAAAAGAGGGCTATCCCTCTTTTTTCCATCAGCATTCAACAATTAGGATTCGGTTGCTATGGGAATCTCTTCTACCGAATCTTCTACCGAATCTTCTACAGCTTCAGTTTCCGCTACCGGTTGTGCGATCGCTTCTGATTCTGATTCTGATTCTGATTCTGAAATCGGTTGCTCTTCAGTCGGAACAGACAATTCGGCTTCCGTATCCACATCAGTAGCAGATGGAATCTCAGCAGTAGACTCTTCTGTTTCCGCTGTCTCTGATGCCGTCTCTGATGCTGTCTCTGATGCTGTCTCTGATGCTGTCTCTGGTGCTGTTTCAACTACCGGGATGCCTTGCTGTTCAGCCTGCATTTTTTCCCGGAACTTCGCAGCCATTTCCTCAGCTTTCTCATAAACCATCTCAGGATTTTTCACCATCGCCCCCGGTTCCGGTTCTAACTGCTTAGTAGACAGTGAAATCCGACCCCGATCAGCATCAAGATCAATAATCATGACTTTAACTTCGTCATTAACATTGAAGACACTGTGGGGGGTATCAATATGATCATGAGATATTTCTGAGATGTGCAGCAAACCGCTGACACCACCGATATCAATGAATGCACCGTAAGGTTTAATTCCTCGCACCGTACCGATGACCACTTCACCTACTTCTAGGCGGTTCATCTTACGCTCAACTAAAGCGCGACGGTGACTGAGAACCAAACGGTTGCGGTCTTCATCAACTTCTAAAAATTTCAGTGGCAGTTCTTCGGCTACCAATTCTTCTTTAGGTTTCCGGGTGCTGATATGGGAACCAGGAATAAAACCACGCAATCCCTCAATGCGGACTAGAGCCCCACCTCGGTTAGTGGCAAAAACCTGAGAACGAACCGTAGCATCTTCTGCTTGCAGTTGGCGAACTCGCTCCCAAGCCCTCATGTATTCTATGCGGCGGATTGACAATGTAAGTTGTCCATCCTCATTTTCATCCGTGAGAATAAAAAATTCCCTGGTCTCATTGGACTGCAATACTTCTTCCGGGCTCTCCACCCGGTTGATCGACATTTCCTGTAGCGGAATGTATGCTGCCGTCTTAGCACCAATATCAATCAGAGCGCCCCGGGGTTCTAAACTGAAAACTGTGCCCGGCACCACATCTCCGGGGCTGAAGTGATAATCATACTTATCCAACAGGGCGGCAAAATCTTCGTGGGTAAAGCCCACATCTCTACTTGTTAGTGTCTGATTGATCATGCGAGTCGTTTCCTAGAATTTCTCCCCTTAATTGTGTTTACATTGAACAGAGGGCAGCGGTTTGGGGTTTCCGAGGGGGGTGGATATGCTCTATTCTAGTGACCATCATTTGTTAATTTGGACTCTAGTTAGGTGCATTTTACCTCAATCGGTGGCCTCTGGTTATAACCTGGTTGACTACTCACCCTATTTAATTACGGGCAATTTTCAGCAGTTGTCACACAATGGTATCAATACCCTTGGTTCATGCCTAGTAGCCCTTACTCTTAATATCAGACCCCGTTAAGCTGACGCTATAACTAGGGACTCCTATTGAGTTTTTTCTTAGTTGGCTGAGTGATTTTACTCAACTGCCATCTCTAAGTATGTATCCATGTTGCCTGCTTGTCTGCGCCTTAGTCTTTAAGTTAAGACCAGGACTCTGACCTAGCTTTGCTCCTGACTCTTACCAAAGGGCAACAGAGCCGGACTGCTGGCTCGGATTCGTTAAAAATATTTTTAGTTTAACTCAGAGCTTATTCATTATGCCATACTTTAGCAAAAGTGTAGCAAATTTTTATCGTAGCATTTTCACTACCGAGATTGTCAATGGGCTGAGACTGGTAGAAGTACGCACCCATCAAAACTTTGGGAGAGTTTAGCCAAACAATCTAGCCTCAGAGGGAGTTAATTAAGCCGAGAAGCGGTATAATTAGTTTAGTGGCGGAATTTCTCAAAGATAACCGCACTATCAGAAAATTTGGAGTAATTAATAATTTATGACTAGCACGCAAACAAAAACCAGGTTGTACTCAAGCCGTATAGATTTACCCGAAGACACCCGATCTCAAGTGATCACGATCCTAAATCAAAGTTTAGCAACGACTCTGGACCTGAAAACCCAGGTTAAGCAGGCTCATTGGAACGTTAAGGGGCTGAACTTCTACTCTCTACATCTGTTGTTTGATGAATTAGCAGGAGAATTAGAGGGATATGTGGATATGATTGCTGAACGAGTTACGGCCCTGGGAGGTTATGCTATGGGAACGGCTCGTAGGGCAGCGTCTGAATCGATTTTACCAGAATATCCCCTAGATATTGATAATGGCACGGATCATATTGTGGCTTTAGCCGATCGCTTTGGTGTATATGCTAAGTCCCTGCGAGAGGCGATCGACAAAACTGATAATCTGGGTGATGCAGACACAGCAGACCTATATACAGAAATTTCCCGCACTGCTGATATGCGCCTGTGGTTCCTGGAAGCACACCTACAGGGTGACAGTAATCAACCATTACGCAGCCACTAGACTGATAAGCACCATCTGGGCTAGGCTACATTTAGAAGCAAGGTTGTCTGGCTATGAACGGGTCGCCATCATCATCTGACTATACCCCGCAGTTACAAAGACTGATGCGGCGGGCGGGGTTTTCCAGTGTACGAGAGTTAAGCCGATATTCAGGGGTCGAGGAGAGACAGTTCTTTAGGTTATGTCAGGGTTTGGTGTTACAGACCCGGGTGGATGTTTTAATGAAAATTGCCGAGGGGCTGGGAATTTCTCTGATGGAACTGTTGAGAATTTTCGCCCCTGATGACAGTAGCTTGGCCTCTGAGGGGTTTAATTCGGCTTTTCGTCAGGAATATGAACGGCTACAGGCTGAGATGGAACAATTGCGGGAGTCTGTG
The DNA here is from genome assembly GCF_026000695.1 of Limnospira platensis NIES-39. Taxonomy (GTDB): domain Bacteria; phylum Cyanobacteriota; class Cyanobacteriia; order Cyanobacteriales; family Microcoleaceae; genus Limnospira; species Limnospira platensis. The sequence continues at coordinate 6,698,402 of NZ_AP026945.1, read as the reverse complement.
GGTCGGGAATTTCAACAAGCTAGTTTAGATATTTTAGAATCTTGGTTGTTACAGTGGCCTAAAGTTACCCAAAAAGTTCAGGAAAATCCCCAAATTCCCGCCAAAAATATATTGCCTCTGGTGAAACCAGTGGAGCGACTTGTGCAACAATGGGGAGTGGAGATAATTGCACCGATCGCCTCTGAGGTTCCCTACAATCCGCATCTACACCAGTTAGTCGAGGGAACTGCACAGCCGGGGGATAGGGTAACTGTAACCTCTGCTGGTTACCGAAAGGGCGATCGTCTTCTCTGTCGCGCCGAGGTAAAAGTCCCAACCGATGATCATTTGAGGACTCAGGAAAGCTAGGGAAATCAACCGGGTTACCTGTTGTGTCTGATATAGGAGATTTGAGATTCTGTCTCTGAGAGCCTTAATTGGGCTGTAAGCCTCTCTGTATAATTGTCGTTTGGGTAGCCATTTGGCTTGAGGGCGCATTCACAGGCTATACTAGCGGAATATGGCGAGTCATTTTTATGCTTCAATCTCAAAAGAATATGAGTTCTGATGTTCAAATCCTACAGCCCCAAGGTATTTTAGACGCTACTAAAGCTAGCCAATTCCGTCAGGATATTTCTAGGTTAGTTGAAAAGGGAGCTAAAACCATCTTGATTGATTTTCAGGATGTCACATTTATGGATAGCTCTGGTCTGGGGGCTCTGGTACTGGCCCTGAAAACTGTTCGAGCGGCAGATAGTAAATTGGTAATTTGTTCGATTAATGAACAGATTAGAATTCTGTTTGAACTAACCAGTATGGATCGAGTGTTTCAACCAATTTTTGAAAATCGACAGGAGTTTGAGAAAAAACAAAGTTACCTCGGCTAGTTATGCCAATCATCCTCTGAGTTTTTAATCGGGGTTTTGGGAAATAAAAAACTGGTTTTGGGATAGATATTTGGGTCTGTGTAATTGATGTTGATATTATGCAGGCTCAACGGTTTTTATCAAAATTTATAACCATCAAAATATGATATTTTTTCATGCCAAATAATCACATATTTTTTAGGGTAAACTAACTTTTATAAGGGAGAAATCATCTTCAAAGGGATGGTCAAAGTTGATGGTTTGGACGGATTCTAAGATGCTATTTAAACTCCCGGTTTTAAAGTTATTGTTTCTCATTAAAAGTTTAATAAAGGCATCCATTCCCCAAATATTACCACCGGGTTGATGAATTTCATAGACTCCATCACTAAAAATATAAAGGTTGCTGTTTTTTTCGACGTGACAAGAAGCGTCAATATAGGCAGCTTCTAGGAACATACCTACAGGCATTCCGGGGGTTTTTAACTGTTGAAATTGTAGATTATTGGGGTTTTTTCCAGATAGTAGAATGGCGGGAGGATGCCCAGCGCTAGAGTAAGTTAATTGTCGGGAAATGCGGTTATAAACGCCATACCAAATGGTGAAATATTTATCATTTTGATAGGTCATTTGGAAGGTAGTATTAAGCGATCGCAATACATCACTAGGCTGATAATAGTTAATATTAGGGATAGCACGGGATCGCAATAAATTCAACACGGAAACCGAGGGCAATGCCGCCCTAAGTCCATGACCAGAAGTATCTAATAAATAGATAGATAAATGGTCGGCATCCAGCCAAGAATAATCAAAACAGTCTCCGCCCAATTGACGAGAGGGGATAAATTTCGCCTCAATACGCACAGGTTCTTCTAGGGGTTCAGGAAGTAGCGATCGCACATATTCGGCGGCTTCGGATAACTCAGTTTCCAATAACTGTTTTTGAGTTTGTAAATCTTGGCTAAGTTGATGAAGTCGCAGACCGGCTCTCACCCTAGCATATAACTCATTCATCTCAATAGGTTTAGACAGAAAATCATCAGCCCCGGCATCTAAACCCTTAACGCGATCGTCAACAGCGGTCAGAGAAGTAAGTAAAAAAAACTGAGTAGTTGATAATTCCGGCATAGCCTTAACTTGTCGGCATACTTCAATTCCGGTCAGCCGAGGCATAATCCAATCACAAATCATCAAAGCCGGACGCAATTCTTTAGCCTTTTCTATGCCTTCCTCGCCATTACTAGCTACCACCACATCATAACCCTGCTTTTTGAGTGTTCTTTTGAGCAGTTCTCGAATTATGGTATCATCATCAATCACTAAAATTTTAAACATGGGCGCTGAGTTTAAACAATTAGAGGGACGGTCAAGCCAAGTGATCATTAACCATTAGGATCACCCAGAGCATCTCACCGGGGATGGCTATATTAGATGAGAATGAACTAATCCTATACAGAACATTCAAGATAGAGTATAGTCTAATTACAAGATGGCTCGACGATCGCACCTATCGAAAAGTGATTAAATCTGAAGGTTCCCAACCTATGCCTTCTACATTCTGCCTGGAAACGGCAACCAGTTTGGATATGTTGGCAGATGTTTTAGCATGGTTTGGCAAATTACAGCCGCCATCAATTCCTAAGTCAGTCTGGCTGCGCTGTCAACTGGCATTAGCAGAAGGATTTACCAATGCTGTGCGACACGCACACAAGGGACTGGCGGCAGATGTTCCCATTGAGATCGAGGTCAGTCTGTCTAACAATAGTATTAAAATCTGCATTTTTGATCGCGGTCAACCCTTTGATTTAGAGACCAAACTGCTAGAGATGTCATCAAAAACCCATCACGGTTCACCGGGAGGACGGGGGTTGATGCTAATGCGAGATATTGCGGACGAGTTTCATTATCGGCGGTCTGATCCTCACAGAAACTGTTTAGCGATCATCAAATATTTTTGACTGGACTGAGAGGGTTAAGCCATTGTAGGACTTCCCGTCTAAGCTGGTATAGGTCTTTATAGACTTCGTGTTTAAGCCATTGTCCGATCGCATCTAGGGGGCTAAATGATTCTCCTCGTGGCCAACTGAGATCCTGGGCTAGGGGGGTCTGATGATCACCTCGCAACTGCTGGAGTGTCACCAGTCCGGGAAATCTGCCATTGAGAATTTGATAGAGTCCGGTGCTTTGGTCGATCTTATCGTTACTGAATTGAATCAACAGGTTGCGCCGGACTTGATAGCGATCGCCAACTAGGGAATTGGTCTGCTGTGGGGTCGGGGTAAATTCCACATCAATCACCGATGATAACTGTTCTACCAAAGGAATTGACTGGCGGGCGGCATAGTTATTAAAAGAGAGCAAAATATTTCCCGCCCTTTCGACTTCAAACAGGGACCCGATAAGTAGATGCAGCTTGCACCCCATACTATGACCAATGCCATAAATTGGCAACCCCCGCCGTCGCAGTTTCTGGGCTGCAAATAGGTCTTCTAAGCCATCCTCAAAGGTCCATAATACCTCACGCGCCATATTTCCATGATCAAGGGTATTAATGAATGGTGTAGCGATGATGGCATATCCCTGTAACGCTAGTTGTTCTAATAACCAACGATAGGTTATATGGGGGGCTGATGCTACAAACGCCCCACCCAGAAAATGTACGATCGCTTTTGGTTTTGGGGGAATTAACACCCAATTATCGGAAAATTCCAGCCAGTCCATGAGTTACCTTTGCCTACCGCTGTCAATTATAATCAAATGTGGGGGTCTGGTTAATGGCGATTTCGGATTGACCCGTGTTTTTTTTGATTAACCCGCCCCTGGTATTATAAATATCTACCAAAATATTGTTACACAAAGGCTTGCCCGTGTCTTCTAACTCTCCGGTTTTAATCCTCATTGACGGCCATTCCTTGGCTTTTCGTGCTTACTATGCTTTCGGGAAAAGTCGTAATGGGGGACTGCGAACTTCTACAGGAATTCCTACCAGTGTCTGTTTTGGCTTTATTAAATCTTTATTGGAGGTTATCGATACCTATAAACCGGAATTAGTGGCGATCGCTTTTGACCGGGCTGAACCCACTTTTCGCCATGAAGCTGATGCTAACTATAAGGCGGATCGCGCGGAAACTCCGGCAGATTTTATTGAGGATATCAATAACCTCCAAGAATTATTAGAAGGGTTCCGTATCCCGATTTTTTCGGTGGCTGGCTACGAGGCTGATGATGTTTTGGGAACTTTGGCAAATCGGGGAAGCGCCGCCGGATATCAGGTGAAAATTTTATCTGGTGATCAAGATTTATTTCAACTAATTGATGAGCAAAAACAGATTACTGTTTTACATTTAAGCCATGGAAAGGGTAGCAGTCCCCAGGAATTTGCCGCCGCCCAGGTTTATGAAAAATTAAGTATTAAACCAGAACAGGTAGTTGATTATAAAGCATTGTGTGGGGATAAGTCTGATTGTATTCCGGGTGTCCGAGGTATTGGCGAAAAAACGGCGGTTAAATTATTGGCGGAATATGGTTCTTTAGATAGTATTTATGAATCAGTTAATCAAATCAAAGGGGCGATCGCCAATAAACTTAAACAGGGTCAAGAATTGGCTTATCATTCCCAAACAATGGCGAGGATTATCTGTGATGTCCCCCTAGATATTAATTGGGAAGATTGCCAACTTCAGGGTTTTGATAGCCAGGAACTTATCCCTTTACTCAAGCAGTTAGAGTTTCACGGATTTATTAATAAAATTAATCAGCTTCAATCACAATTTAAGGGATTATTTGATGTGGAGATTAACTCAAGTATTTCGGCATCAAGTCCCCCCACAGAGTTGGAGATTTCGGAGAATAATGACAATAATGAGGATGAGGATGTATGGTTTTTTAGTGCTGAGGATACTACCTTAGAAACTAAAGCGATCGCCCCTTCTATTCATCCTCAAATCATCCAAACTCCCGAAGCCTTAGCCATATTAGTTAATCGCCTAAAAACCCATATTAACCCAGAGAAACCAGTCGCCTGGGATACAGAAACTACATCCTTAGAACCTAGGGATGCGAACTTAGTAGGAATTGGCTGTTGTTGGGGTTCGGAATTATCCGACCTGGCTTATATTCCCCTAAATCATACCCAGGGTGAAATGTTAAATATAGAGCAAGTTTTGGAGGCTTTGCGCCCCATTTTAGAGTCCGAAGAATATCCGAAAACCTTGCAGAATGCCAAATTCGATCGCCTGATTTTACGGAGTCAAGGAATCACCTTAAAAGGGGTAGTTTTTGACACCATGTTAGCCAGCTATATAATCAATCCTGAATCATCCCACAATTTAACAGATTTATCATTAAGATATTTACCGGATTTAGGAATAGTCGCCCAGAGTTATAGTCAGTTAGTCCCCAAAGGCAAAACTATTGCGGATTTAGATATTAACACCGTCGCCAATTACTGCGGCTTAGATGTTTTTACCACCTTTCAAATCACCCAAAAAATGCAGGATATTCTCAAAGATTTACCGCGATTAAATGATTTATTGAGACAGGTAGAACAACCCCTAGAACCGATTTTAGCCGGGATGGAGTTTCAGGGTATTAGGATTGATACAGACTACCTTAATCAACTATCACAGCAGTTAGGCGAAACCTTGGACAATCTGGAAAAAACATCTCATCAAGCCGCTGGAGAAGTGTTTAACTTAGGGTCGCCCAAACAATTGAGTGAGTTGTTATTTGATAGGTTACAATTAGACCGGAAAAAAAGCCGGAAGACTAAAACCGGATATTCTACAGATGCGACAGTTTTAGAAAAGTTAAAACATGACCATCCAGTGATTAACTCTATCCTGGAATATCGGACTTTATCGAAATTAAAATCTACCTATGTGGATGCTTTACCCGAGTTGGTGCGAAGTGATACGGGTCGCATTCATACAGACTTTAATCAGGCGATTACCTCCACGGGTCGTCTGTCTTCTTCTCACCCAAATTTACAGAATATACCTATCCGCACCGAGTTTTCTCGCCAAATTAGAAAAGCATTTATTCCTGAGTCTGGCTGGCTGTTGGTGTCGGCGGATTATTCTCAAATTGAGTTGCGTATTTTAGCACATTTAAGCCAGGAAAAGGTATTAATAGAGGCTTATAATACTAATCAAGATGTGCATAGTTTGACGGCTAAGTTACTGTTTGATAGGGATGGAATTACACCAGAAGAAAGGCGCTTAGGAAAGATTATTAATTTTGGGGTCATTTATGGTATGGGGGCTCAAAGATTTGCGCGGGAAGTGGGGGTCAGTGCGACGGCAGGGAAACAGTTTATTGATAGGTTTAACTCTCAATATCCGGGGGTTTTTGAGTATTTGGAATCCCAAAAGTTGGCGGCTATTAATCAGGGTTATGTGGAAACTATTTTAGGGAGGCGGCGCTATTTTGAAGGTTTAAAAGGACGCGATCGCGATCGCCTTAACTACCAAGATGAACAAATGTTGCGCGCCGCCGCTAATGCACCTATTCAGGGTTCAAGTGCTGATATTATTAAAATAGCGATGATTAAACTGGCTGAAATTCTCAAAAATTACCAAGCCAGACTATTATTACAAGTTCACGATGAACTGGTCTTTGAAGTTCCCTTATCAGAATGGGAGGAACTCGAATATCAGATTAAATCCACCATGGAAAATTGTCTATTTTTATCAGTTCCGTTGGTGGTAGATATTCACGCCGGGACTAATTGGATGGAAGCCAAATAATGGATAATTAACAATTATCGAAATTCTCTAATGTAGCTTGCATTAGTGCTTGAGTTTGACCGGAAACGGTAAATAATAGGGCTTCCCGATAAACCCGCTCTGCTGGATGATCACTTAAATTAGCCGCGCCACTGGATACTGTCACCGCAGCATGGGCGCATTTTACCGCTAAAGCGATCGCCCTCCCTCGTAACTTTACCTGGTCAGAAAAGCTATAATTGCCGTCGGTAATTGCTGCCAATATTTCCCCCCGACAGCCTCCCAACTCTTCTGTTAGCGACTCCAGCGCTGACTCAATAAAAGCACATTGTTTTTGCTCAAAAACCCTCTCAACAATATCTAAACCCGCCCTAGCGCAGCCCAGGGCGAAAAAACTGGGCTGTAATACCTTCTTTAGATCATTCTCGTGTATCCACCCCACAGGCTGTATAGACACCACCCGGTCAGAAGATAAAAACCAATCGGTCAGCGTCACTGTCACCGTATTAGTCGCAGTCATAGCACAAAGAGACTTATTTACACCCACGCTAATTTCTCCCAGAATTTCCTGAGTATCCCGAAAAGGAACCATCCCAAACACCGCCCGCCCATCTGGTAAACTCGCCGCTAGGATAAACTGATCAAAAATGCCAGATCCTGTCACCCAGGGAACTGTTCCGTTAAGTTTAAACCCTCCCTCAACCTCTAATGCTGTCACCATTGGCTTTCCAGAACGTCTCAAGTGAGAAAAACCAATTCCTACCCCAACGGTTCCGTATTTCATCTCAGGTAAATATTGCTCTCGGAGGGTAGAATTATCACTTAGGGATAGCATCCCCGCCGCGCTTTGATGTTGGGTCTGCAAAAATGCCAAAGCCCCAGAATAGCGCGCTATTTGTTCGGTGAATAGGGCGAAGGTTTCTGCTGTGACTGGGGCGGGTGGGACCCGTAAAGTGAGAACTCCTAGTTTCCCTAACCCCCGCCAAGCCTGCTTTAATGCTTCTGGTAGGCGATCTATTTCAGCCGCCACAGGGGCGACGGCCGTTTGTAAATAGGTGTTGGTGGTTTCCAGCAGGTCTGACACGGTTAATATAGCTCTTGATCGAACTTCATTGTGACATCGTTTCCCGGGAAGGCGATCGCCTAATTTCCTAGATTGACGATTGACCCAAAAACAGTATCCTGGATAATAGGAAAACAGACGCGGAACTGATGATCTACTATTGGCCAAGTCAAAATATAGCCTCAAACAATGTCTAATCCATCTGAACCCCCAGCTTTACCTGCGTCCGTCCAGCGAGTTGCTGTTGCTCTCCGTAGGGCTGGATGGATCTGTTTTTGGGCGCAGCTTGTCCTAGCTGTAATTTCTGGCATTATCCTATTGTTTGCGGCCGTAGCCGCCCAAACTACCGGAGGCGGCGGAAGTACAGCCGCCGGGACTAGCGGCGGTTTCTTTTTTGCCGTCGCGGGGTTGTTCGTCTTGGGGTTCAGTACCTATCAAGCCTATGCTTATACTCGCCTATCTAAACGCTTACGAGAGGGTGGACCGCAGCGACCTTCCCGCGCTGACACTATTAAGCAAATTCGCATTACCCTAATTAGTAATTTGGTGGGAATGACTCTCACCCTGATTGCGGCAGAGGCGATCGGTGGGGTATTATTTGCTAAAGCCCTGTCTCAACCTACTTCCCAGTTAGTATTCGGAACCGGTACTGTTCGCGACTTTATCCAACCCCTAGATCTGATTGTTGTTCTCGCCAGCAATCACACCATTCTAGCCCACTTTGTCGGTATTGTTGCCTCAATTTGGTTAATTGATCAGATTTATAAGCAATAAGGGCGGGTGATATGATCGGGCGCTTCCTTAGTCTCTACGGGTGGGGGAACACTTACCAGAAACCACCCCTAGAGCATGATTTTAAATTTCTTCCATGTCAATATATAAAATTTCTTCTGGTTCAATTACTTTCGGTAAATGAGTTACACGATATTTCGTTCCTTTGGGAATTATGATTTCATTTTCGCTGTAAATTAAAAACTCTTGAATTGATATGCCAGAAATGTTATTTTTAATCCTGATGATTACTGGATAGGCAGAATAAGCATAATCTTCCGCTACTAACTCGTCGGAGGTAAAGCTGGTCATCGAGTCAATAGTATATCCACCATTTCGTTGAATCAGTGTCAGAAAAGATTGCAGCTTTTCTAATTTACTAAAAGGGATGCCACGGTAAATAGTGCCTTGGTAGGGAGGCATACGGTTCACAAAATTATTAACCAGTTGAATGTCGGGGGTAGTTTTGCCTTCTCGTTCAAGGTTTTTGATTTTTATGAACCCAGATGGGGTTGATTTAGTGATTCTATCGATGGCAACTTCTGCTTCAAATTGGCTCATGCCAGTAAGTTTCTCGACTTTTTTTAATAAGTTTATATTTACTTCATTCAGATTATTAATCATGGTAATGCCATCCTGATTGATAATTTTAAATAAACCGAATTGGCTGATTTTTAGGCAGCCAAAACTATCCCCAACTGTTGATGATTAGTCAAGGTGGCTAACTGGCAACAATTACGGAGTTTATTGAGAAGTTGATTGATAACAAGTCAAAAGCAATCAGTCTAATTAATAAAAGAGAAGCAGACGAACTTTAAAGGGTTTTTTTTAAATTGATCAAAATCCCTAATGGGGTATTTGATGGGAAAAAGAGAGTTTGGGCTGATTACTTATACTCCTCTTTTACTAAGATACAACAATTTCTGTAGCTTATTTTACAAAAACTCATTTTTTTACAAAACTTTACATTGTGTCCCTGGTCGGAATTAGGGTGGTGATATTTCTGGTTAAGCCGAGGATAAGCAGGTTCTAAGGTGATTAGCGGAGATTTGCCCAGCGAAGTATTTGACATGACACCAATGGACATTAGATAATAGGAGTTTGTGTAAACCGTAGCTTGGCGTAAGAGTCCCTTGGCTAACGTAATCGTAATAGGTGCCCAGTGGGGCGACGAAGGAAAAGGAAAAGTTACCGATCTCCTCAGCAAATCGGCTGATGTTGTGGTTCGCTACCAAGGAGGAGTGAATGCGGGTCATACCGTTGTAGTCAACGGCCAGACCTTTAAACTGCATCTGATTCCATCGGGAATTTTGTATCCTGATACCGAGTGCATTATCGGTTCGGGGACGGTGATTGATCCCAAAATATTGATTGGAGAACTGGACCAACTACAAGAACTTGGCATTTCTACCGCTAAACTGATGATTGCTCAAACGGCTCATGTGACGATGCCTTATCACCGTTTGATTGATCAGGCATCGGAGGAACGCCGAGGAACTCGTAAAATTGGGACAACGGGGCGAGGTATTGGTCCGACCTATGCTGATAAGTCAGAAAGGACGGGGATTCGAGTGATTGATTTGATGGACTCGGAAAGTCTGCGATCGCAACTCGAATGGACAATTAAATATAAAAACGTCCTCCTCGAAAAACTCTATGATCTGCCCCCGGTAGACCCGGAAGCAGTGATCACAGAATATCTGGGATATGCAGAACGCCTGCGTCCCCATGTGGTTGATGCCTCCTTGAAAATTGATAATGCCGTGCGGAAACGGCACAATATTTTATTTGAAGGAGCCCAGGGAACCCTACTAGACCTAGATCATGGCACTTATCCCTATGTCACCTCATCTAATCCGGTGGCGGGTGGCGCTTGTGTGGGTGCTGGTGTGGGACCAACCATGATTGATCGGGTGATTGGTGTGGCCAAAGCCTATACTACCAGGGTGGGAGAGGGACCTTTTCCCACAGAAATGGTTGATGGCATTGGTCAGGTATTATGCGATCGCGGCGCGGAATTTGGAACCACCACCGGAAGACAACGGCGGTGTGGTTGGTTTGATGGGGTGATTGGTCGCTATGCGGTGCGTATTAATGGCTTGGACTGTCTGGCTATTACCAAACTTGATGTTTTGGATGAATTAGACGAGATCAAAGTTTGCGTCGCCTATAATCTTGATGGTGAACGCTGCGAAGATTTCCCTAGTGATGGTCGCAAGTTTGCTCGCTGTCAGCCAATTTATGAAACCTTACCAGGATGGAAAAAATCTACGGCTGAATGTCGCGATTTACAAGACTTGCCTCAACAAGCTCTTGATTATCTCAAGTTCTTAGCAGAATTAATGGAGGTTCCGATCGCCATTGTTTCTCTGGGAGCTAGTCGCGATCAAACCATTATTGTCGAAGACCCCATTCACGGACCGAAAAGAGCTTTATTAGATGCCAAAGGTCAACCCGTAGAGCATCAATCTTAACCTGATTACTCAAATTTTACGGGAGTGGCGGTTCGACTGCGCTCACCGACCAACGCTCAGTATTTTTGAGTTAAAATGTCCCAAAAATCATCACACTTTAGTTAGTAGGAAATTATCATGGAAATTACTGTAAAATGTCAGAAGCGCCCGTCAGGTTCTAAGCCTAGAGCTTTACGCCGTGAGGGTCTAATTCCCGCCGTTCTTTATGGTCATAAAGGGGCTGAATCTGAAGAACTGACCATTGATGCCAAAACCGCTGAAAATCTCATGAAAAAGGGAGCCGTGAATCATACCTTGATTCAACTGAATATTCCCGATTTATCCTGGGCTGGTAAGGCTTTGTTGCGGGAAGTACAAACTCACCCATGGAAAGGCTTTCCTTATCACCTGAGTTTTTTCTCCATAGGAACTCTCGAAAGTGTGGAAGTCACTATTCCCCTAAACTTTATTGGCGAACCCATGGGAGTTAAAAATAGTGGGGGAATGCTCGATCTAGTAATCACTGAAGTGCAAGTTAACTGCAAGCCGGGGAATATTCCCGAAGCTATTGACGTAGAAGTTTCTGCACTAGAAGTTGGTGATGCACTGCATATTCATGAACTCAAACTCCCAGAGGGTGTAGAAGTTATTGCAGAGGCTGATCAAGTAGTGGCTTCAATTCTGTATCGTGGTGGCGGACAAGCTGAAAACGGGGAAGGAGAAACTGAGGAAGTTACAATTTAATCAGAATTAGGGGGGGTTTAGACCGAGTACAAACAAGATAGATATTCTTCTCTCTGTAGTCCGGGGCTAGGGAGAGAGTAGGAACCCGCCCCTACAGGATAATTATCGATTATCAATGATCCAATTAGCGCCCGATGATTTTTTCTAGGTGCGAGCTATAAGATTCTGATAAACGAGGACCCCGGACTTGTACAATTTGAGAACCTAGATAATTCCCCCAGAGAGCTGCTTCCTCAGTAGTTAATCCGTTAGTGATTCCGTAGAGAACACCGCCGGCGAAAGCATCCCCCGCGCCTACAGTATCAATAGGCTTAACCGGAAAACCAGAAACCGGGGTAATGGTTTTATTTTGGACAACTAAACAGCCTTGACCGCCATTAGTAATAAAAATTAGATCCGCTAAGGAAGACATTTGACGCGCACAGGCTTCTAGGTCTGTTTCTTGACAAAACCTCTTGACTTCATCTGCATTACAGAAAATCACATCAGCATATTCTGCTGATAATTGTCGCAGTTCGTCGCCGTGTCGTTCGACTAGGAAGAGGTCAGAGAAGGTGAGAGCGACCTTAACATTATGACTCTTAGCTTGTTGGAGGATATCTAAACAGGCTTGGCGGGGTTCAGGAGCATCCCAGAGATAGCCTTCAATATAAACATATTGGCTGCGGCGCAATTGCTCCCAATCGATATCAGCTTGAGACAGAGCAATAGATACGCCTAAATTAGTGCATAAGGTGCGTTCTGCGTCTGGGGTGGTGAGGACTAAACAGGTTCCTGTGGGTCCCTGTTCTTCTGTGGCTGATTTAACGCCAAACTCAATTCCGGCGGCGGTCATGTCTTGTCTGTAAAACTCGCCGTTGGTGTCGGAACCGACTTTAGCGGCAAAATAACCGGTTCCACCACTTTGAGCGATCGCCATCATGGTATTAGCAGCCGAACCGCCACAGCTTAATTTCAGTGGGCTATTTTCCAGCTCTTGCAATAAAGTACCCTGTTGGTGAGCATCCATCAGAGTCATACCACCACGACCTAGTTGGTGAGTTTTCAGAAAATCATCTTCGACAAAGGCCAGAATATCTAATAGGGCATTTCCTACCCCAAACACATCTAAAGATTTTCCGTCCTGTGCATTTATAACCATTGTATTGCTTTACTATTGATCAAAGTTTAGGAGATTGAGGAAGGGATTTTACCCTGCCGTTCTCAACGCAGGAGTCATTTTTCCAGTTGGCGATAGGCTTGAATGGCAAAAAAGAAAAACCCCACCGAACCTAACACGAGTAACACGGGTTCAATAAGACTGCCTGTAAAAATTTCGCTCATAGCCCGAACCTTAACTTTTTTATCGCACGATTGTGTTTAATATACCACAACCAGACCACTGAAATCCCGGATTTTCCGTAATCCAAAAGGACTTGGGCTGAGTGTTAGTCAAAGTGGCCACTTGTCAGATAGAGATCATGGTTGCCTTGCTGTTGCCTTGTCGGGATATGATTTGTTGGTCGCCATTAATACGCACTAACACTAAAAAAGTTGTGGTGAGGAGATTCTGGCACAACTGTTTGGTAAAACTATGATCAATATACTGAAAGGGAGAAGCCGATGAAATTCGAGAGTGCTATGCAGGAAGCCTGTTATGAGAAAATTACTACTTGGATGAGGGAACTTTACGGTAAATTTCCCTGTGCCAGACAGGATGTGCCGGGACTGGCTCTGTTTATGGGATCAGCGCTGGTAGAGGTGTTTGTTTTTCCGTGGGGAACAGATGAGGCAATTATTAACACTCGTTCCTATGTGGTGACGGGAACAGAACTTACCCCAGACCTGATGCGGTTTCTGTTGCGGGAAAACAGCAATATGCGGTTTGGAGCCTTTGGCATTGATGATAATGGTGATGTTCTGTTCGAGCATACCATCGTGGGTTCAACCTGCGACAAAATAGAACTGGAATCTTCGGTAAATGCGGTGCTAGAAATTGCTGATGATTATGATGACAAAATTGTGGAGCGTTGGGGAGGAATGCGGGCTTTAGATCGGATTCGCTAATATGACGCTGTGGGCTAACGCTCCCCAAACACTCAACTTTCAAAACCTAATGGGTAACTTGTTGGCATCCAGACCGGACCCCAAACCCCCAGATTTTGGGGGTTAAGGGGTTCTTAGCGGAAGAAACGGCGATTCAGGCGATTTCCAGTGCCACCGTCTGCGGGGTCTAGGAAGGGTTTTAACAGAATCCCTTGGGAGCGATTAGACGAACTCCTGGGAATGATGCCTTCGAGTGTACCAAGGGTTGAGCGTTCATTGACCAATGTCACAACGCCCTGGGTACTCTGTCCGCTGTCAGCAATTAACAAATTCTGAAAAATGCGATCGCGCACGACTTCGGCACTTTCGCCAGCCGGAACCGTCAGGACAATCCGACATTGAGGGATATCTTCGGTGGTAGCACAAACAGTGTTGTGGCCATTTTCTACAGCGGTCTGTAAAGCCACCAACCCATCAGGGCGATAGGACTCCAGACGGCTACTAATTTCCTGACAGCGACGTTGAGGAGTCCAACCGCCTCCCATTTCACCAGGAACCGCCCAAGGGAAGCCTTGAGTTGGTTGGCTGACGGGATAATACATGACTGTGTATTGACCGTTGACCACTTCACAGCGGAACCTGGGAATATTGGAGGTTTCTGTTTCTACTTCTACCTGAGGGATGGGAACTGTCTCTTCTTGCTGGGGAGGAATAGAGGTTTGTGTAGGGATTGGTTCTGGGTTTTGGGGAAAATTAATCCGAGGAAGACCGAGTTGGTCGGTAATCTGAGACCAGGAAGGACTAAAATGGCGATCGCCTATGGACAGGGGCCTAGCTGTGGCCGCCCCCTGATTGATTACCAGAGGCATAGCTAAGGATAAGCTGATCACCCCGAAAATGGGGGAAAATTTACGCCAACCAGACTTGAATTGTGTAAACATGGAATTTTTTTCCTCCTTCAGGTAAAGTAGTGATATTTTCTTAGGCAAAGTTGCAACTCATTTTGTTTACAAATATTTACAGTTGCTCAGGACTCGCGTAAAATATTCAGGTGTCAAACTTCAAGGAGTGCAAACGATAATGTCGGAGGGCCAGAAGCTGCTGACGGTTCCGAAAGATTTCCTAGTCCCGGAAGGGGGTTTAAATATAACCCTCCTTATGTTCTTAGGGGCTATTGCGATCGTCATTAGTTCGACTCTAGGTTACTGGTGCTGGCACTGGCCTCATTGGTTCTGTTTTGTGTGTAATGTACTAGCCCTACATCTAGCAGGGACAGTAATTCATGACGCATCCCATAATTCTGCACACCGCGATCGCACCCTGAATGCGATTCTAGGACATGGTAGTGCTTTAATGTTGGGTTTTGCCTTTCCCGTTTTTACCCGGGTCCATATCCAACATCATGCCCATGTTAATGACCCAGACAACGATCCTGATCATTTTGTTTCCACAGGGGGGCCGTTGTGGTTAATTGCGGCCAGATTTTTTTATCACGAGATTTTTTTCTTCCGGCGGCGACTGTGGCGCAAATATGAGTTACTGGAGTGGTTTTTAAGCCGCATGGTAGTGGTGGGAATTGTCGCCCTAGGGGTTCACTATGATTTCTTGGGCTATATTCTCAACTTCTGGTTTACTCCGGCTTTGGTGGTAGGATTGGCTTTGGGGTTATTCTTTGACTATTTGCCCCATCGTCCCTTTCAAGAACGCAATCGCTGGAAAAATGCCAGGGTTTATCCTAGTGCGATCCTCAATATTTTGATTTTGGGACAAAACTACCACTTGATCCATCATCTGTGGCCGTCAATTCCCTGGTATAAGTATAAACCTGCCTACGAAGCGACTAAACCTCTGTTAGATGCGAAAGGGTCTCCCCAAACCTTGGGATTGCTTAATGGTAAGGACTTCTGGAGTTTTATGTATGATATTTTCCTAGGGATTCGTTTTCACCATCACAAATCGCCTAAGTTATCTAAATCAGAGGACTGAATCAATAAGATGAGATCCCAGGACCAAAAACCCGAACCCAAACCCGAAACCAAGCCATTACCCCCTGATGAAACCACTAAAGGGGGTAAGTTTCGCGAAAATTTGGTGATTCTGGCGGTGGCTTTGAGTCTGTCGTTACTAATCCGCATTTTTGTGGCTGAACCCCGTTATATTCCGTCGGATTCAATGTTCCCGACTTTGGAAATTGGCGATCGCTTAGTGGTGGAAAAAGTTTTATACAGATTCATAGCCCCCACATTTGGGGATATTATTGTTTTTACGCCACCTGGACAGTTAAGGGTTCAAGGCTACACCAAGGACCAAGCATTTATCAAGCGTATTATTGGTGAACCAGGTCAACTGGTGGAAATTCGCGGCGGTAAGGTTTACTTAGATGATAACCCGATCGCAGAAGAGTATATCGCGGAGCCTCCTGAGTATGATTGGGGACCGGATTTGGTACCTGACCAAAAGTATTTTGTCATGGGAGATAACCGCAACGATAGCAATGATTCCCACATATGGGGATTTTTACCCCAACAGAACATTATTGGTAGGGCGGCTTGGCGTTTTTGGCCCCTGGAACGATTAGGGCCGATCTAAGGAAAAGTCAGTCTATAAGGATTATAGCCGGAAGTGGTACGGCAATTGCCACCCTTGGGGGGTACGGTAGCCGAGGTTTCGGTGTTACAATCGTAGGTAAAATATCGGAGCAATTCCTGGGTTTAAGGAATCCGGAGCGCCTGTTGTATAAAAGATTTAACCAATTATGAGTTTCTTTGAATCTGAGATTGTACAGCAAGAAGCCAAACAGTTATTTGAGGACTATCAGTCTTTAATCCAACTGGGAAGCGATTATGGGAAATTTGACCGAGAGGGCAAAAAACTGTTTATTGAGAATATGGAATCGATGATGGATCGTTACCGTGTATTTATGAAGCGGTTTGAACTGTCTGAGGATTTCATGGCTCAGATGACTATGGAACAGTTAAAAACTCAACTGGGTCAGTTTGGGATTACCCCTGACCAAATGTTCCAACAAATGCACATGACCCTAGAACGGATGAAATCGGAACTGGAAAAACAACCTTAGATGGTTTATCGAAAAACTTTAGCCTCAGAAAATGCTGTATCTGGCATTTTGGGGGCTTATTTTGTCCGCTACAAGGCTATAACCAGATTTTGGTTTGATCAGTTGTGGGTGCGATCGCTACGGTCGCCAATTTTTTGTTAAAATACGTTAAGCACCCATCCTCCCACTGACTGGTTTTAAAAAGTTACCCCTTATGACTAACGTTCCTGTAACTCGGATTCGTAATTTTTCGATTATTGCTCATATTGATCATGGTAAGTCTACCTTAGCCGATCGCCTACTTCAGCAGACCGGGACTGTCGCTGATCGCCAGATGAAGGAACAGTTCCTAGATTCGATGGATATTGAACGGGAACGGGGGATTACCATCAAACTCCAGGCGGCTCGGATGAATTATACAGCCAAAGATGGTCAGCAATATGTTTTGAATCTGATCGATACTCCTGGCCATGTGGACTTTTCCTATGAAGTATCCCGTTCTTTGGCTGCTTGTGAGGGAGCGCTGTTAGTTGTGGATGCTTCCCAAGGGGTGGAAGCGCAAACTCTGGCTAATGTCTATTTAGCTTTGGAGAATGATTTAGAAATTATCCCAGTTCTCAATAAAATTGATTTACCTGGGGCTGAACCTGAACGGGTCGCTGGGGAAATTGAGGAAATTATTGGTTTGGACTGTTCCGAGGCGATCCGCGCTTCGGCTAAGGAAGGTATTGGTATTGAGGAGATTTTGGAGTCTATTGTTAAATTAGTTCCGCCTCCCAAGGATACGGTATCGGAGAAACTGCGGGCGTTGATTTTTGATAGCTATTATGACAGTTATCGTGGGGTGATTGTCTATTTTCGGGTGATGGACGGGACGGTTAAAAAAGGCGATCGCGTCCGTTTAATGGCATCGGGTAAAGAATACGAAGTTGATGAGTTGGGAGTATTAGCGCCTACTCAAACCCCGGTTGATGAATTGCACGCCGGGGAAGTTGGCTATCTGGGTGCGGCGATTAAGGCGGTGGAAGATGCCCGGGTTGGTGATACCATTACTATGGCGAAAAATCAGGCGGATAGCCCTCTCCCTGGATACACAGAGGCTAAACCGATGGTATTTTGTGGGTTATTTCCTATTGATGCTGACCAGTTTCCCGACTTACGAGAAGCCCTCGATCGCCTCAA
The DNA here is from genome assembly GCF_026000695.1 of Limnospira platensis NIES-39. Classification (GTDB taxonomy): domain Bacteria; phylum Cyanobacteriota; class Cyanobacteriia; order Cyanobacteriales; family Microcoleaceae; genus Limnospira; species Limnospira platensis. The sequence goes on along the minus strand of NZ_AP026945.1, from coordinate 6,680,535 downwards.
GTTAAATGATGCTTCTTTGTCATACGAACCCGAAACTTCTAGTGCTATGGGGTTTGGTTTCCGGTGTGGTTTCTTGGGGTTACTACACATGGAAATTGTCCAAGAAAGATTGGAACGAGAATATGACCTCGATTTAATTGTAACTTCTCCTTCTGTGGTCTATAGGGTGACGACTAATACTGGGGAAGTGCTGATGATTGATAACCCCAGTAAATTACCCGAACCTAATCACCGGGAGAAAATCGAGGAACCTTATGTGCGGGTGGAAATGATTACCCCAGAGACTTTTGTGGGTACTTTGATGGAATTAGCCCAAGGTCGGCGGGGTGATTTTAAGGATATGAAGTATCTGACTATGGGGCGGACAACTCTGGTTTATGAGGTTCCTTTGGCTGAGGTGGTGACGGACTTTTTTGATCAAATGAAATCGCGATCGCGGGGATATGCCAGTATGGAATATCATTTTGTCGGCTACCGTCAGAATCCTTTGGTTAAGCTGGATATTATGATTAATAAGGATACTGTGGACTCCCTGGCGATGATTGTTCATCGGGATAAAGCCTATAATGTGGGACGGGGAATGGCGGAAAAACTTAAAGAGTTGATTCCTCGCCATCAGTTTAAGGTCCCTATTCAAGCGGCGATCGGTTCTAAGGTAATTGCTAGTGAACATATACCAGCTTTGCGTAAGGATGTTTTAGCCAAGTGTTATGGCGGTGATATTAGCCGTAAAAAGAAATTACTCCAGAAGCAGGCTAAGGGTAAAAAACGGATGAAGGCTTTGGGGTCGGTGGATGTTCCCCAAGAGGCTTTTATGGCGGTTTTAAAACTTAATCAAGATTCCTAATTTCTGGGGGTGTGGTTGGGGTATCACTGGGGGGGAGTCCTGGGGCTTAAAAGTCAAAATAAATGTAGGGTAAACCACCTTCTGGGGCTAATAATAAGACGGCGAAAAAGCACAGGGGAACTAAAATTAACTTGATGGGCCAGTTGAGTTGTACTTTGAAACCCCGTCGAAATGCGGTGGCGATCGCCATGGCTATGATTACCCCAACTAGAATCCTGACTAAATCAATTCTTTCAACTCCTAAAGCCTCCACATAAACTAGGTGGGCAAATTGAATATCGGCGCTGGTTCCCCAAAGGTTTTGCACTACCCAAAATGAATCCTTTAAGTCAGGAAGTCTGAAGAAAATCCAAGTCCAAAAAACCATTAATTGGGTGATAAACCAACTGATAATTATACCTGGAAAAGTTAGCCAAATCCACTGTATTGATAACTGTTTAGATAGGGTATCTGTGAGTCGATGAATAACTAAAGCTACCCCGTGTAATACTCCCCATAAAATAAACCCCCAGGCTGCGCCGTGCCAAATTCCGGCAATTAACATGACAATTAGTAAGTTGAGACAGGTGCGGGTGAGTCCAACCCTTGAACCTCCTAGGGGAAAATAGAGATAATTTCGCAGCCAGTCCCCTAGGGTGATATGCCATCGTCGCCAAAAATCGGCGATACTGGTGGTAAAGTAGGGAGCATCAAAGTTTTCTGGTAAGTTTAATCCTAGTAGTAATGCTGTACCTCTGGCTAGGTCTACATAGCCGGTAAAATCTAAATAAAGCTGTAAACCATAGGCGACTGTAGCCAGCCATAAGTCGCCACTTCCAGCCCGTTGTAAGTTTTCAAAACTTAGGTCTACAAAAATACCAATGCGATCGGCAAAAATTCCTTTTTTGACTGCGCCCATAGCCAGCAACCATAAGCCATCTGTGATTTTTTCTGGTGTGGGAAATTGCAGGGTTTGAAATTGATTTTTGAGATGATGATAACGGGTAATTGGGCCGGCAATGAATTTGGGGAATAAGAATTTATAGCTGGTAAATTCTAGTAAAGAATTGGTGGGGGGTGCGCCTCTATATACATCTATTAAATAGGCGATTATTTCAAAGCAGAAAAAACTCAATCCTAAAGGTGGTACAATATAGGACTGTACCCAAACGGCTGCATCTTGAATCTGATTGTTATTGAATGTACCGCCAATGATATTGAGCAGAAAGGGAATATATTTAAAACCTAGTAATAGTAGGAGATTGATGATAATTCCAATCCACAATAAAATCAGGCGGCGACGGTTAAAGGAACTATTAGCAATTTGCCAATCTTCTAAAGGTTCACCGATAGAGAGGGCTAAACCAAAGTTAAAGAAAATGCACAGTAAAAGCAGGGGGATATATTGAATTTGTAGGGAGGCATAAAATATTAAACTGGCTGCTAATAGTATGATTAATCTGCCTGTGCGCCAGGGTATTAGCCAATAAATCAGGAATATAAGAAACAGGAATATCGCGTAATCGGTGGAGATAAAAGTCATAGATATGGCAGTGGGAATAGGAAAGGCGGGTTATCTGGTAAGGGTCAACGGTGACCAATTCAGTTAATTAACCCGCCCTTTGGTGAAGTTAGAAGTTAACTAACATTGACGATCGCCTCTGAACTTTCGTTAGCCATGCGATCGACGGCTCGCAGGGCGTAGGTTCCTGGTGAGACACTGACGGCTGTGGTATTGCGATCGATGACACGCACCAACTGCCAACCATTGGTAAACTGCTGGTATAAAGCCCAAGACCGGATATCATTATCAGGAGATGGATTCCAGGAAATCATCCCCGAAGCAGCTTGTAAACCCGTTGGGGGTTGTGGTGGTTCATTATCTAGCCAAGGCATAGACGGCGGCAGGGCGGGAGTTGGGTAAACAGATGATTTAAACACCTCATTAACGCCACTTTGATTATCCCGAAACATCTTCATACTAAAAAAGATATTTCCCAGGGAAAGTTGATTAGCTTTTTGGCGAGAAATTTGGACTTGTCGCTGAAACTCAGATACAGGCCAACCATTAGCCAATTGACTGAGAAAGTTGCCCGTATAAATATGGCGTTGGAAGGGGTTATTTCGTACCCACCAATCCAATAACACCGGATAACTCTGTTGTGGGGGGTCAATGCGCCAATAGAGTTGGGGAGAGAGATAATCTAACCATCCCCTATCCATCCATAATTTGACATCAGCAAAAATCGCCTCATATTGATCCATACCCACAATTCCGGGAGCCTTTCCAGGGCGATAAATACCAAAGGGACTAATCCCAAATTTGACATAGGGCTTAACTTCCTTAATCCCCTGATATAGGCGGAATATCATCTGATTGACATTATTTCGCCGCCAGTCAGCCAGGGAGAGATTACCCCCAGCGGCTCGATAGGCGTTGTAGGTTTGTCCGTCTGGGAAAGGAATTCCGGGTTTGGGATAAGGGTAAAAATAATCATCGAGGTGAACCGCATCTATGTCGTAGCGCCGGACAACATCCATAATCACGTTATAGGTGCGGTCTTGTACTTCTTTGGCACCAGGGTCCATCCAAATTAGGTCGCCGTAGCGGTAGGCGTATTGGGGATAAACGGCAGCCATGTGATTGGGTGCAAAAGGACCCCTTTCTGAACCCATGCGGGCGCGATAGGGATTAAACCAAGCGTGGAGTTCAATATTGCGCTTGTGGGATTCTTCAATGGCAAATTGTAGGGGGTCATAGAAGGGATTAGGGGCTTCCCCTTGTCTTCCGGTGAGCCAGGTACTCCAGGGTTCAAGTTGGGACTGATAGAAAGCATCGCCGGTGGGTCTAATTTGCAAGACTAGGGCGTTAAGGTTTAATTCCTGCATCCGGTTAAGGATAGCTAGGAGTTCAAATTTTTGTTGGGCTACAGATAGATTTGATGCTGAGGGCCAGTCAATATTAACTACGGAGGCGACCCATACTCCCCTAAATTCCCGTTGATGGGTGGGTTGATTGGCTTGGGGGCTGTTACTGGCTGTTTCAACAGGCTTGGGGAGGGGAATTTGGCTGAGTTCAAAATCGAGCCCTACCTGGGTTGGGGTTGGTTGGGGTTGTGGGGGGTTGGTAATGGCGGAAATTATGCGATCGCCTGCCGCCGCACAGTAGGCGTGGGTTTGGCTAAGGACGAATCCGAGAATCAGCCCACATACCCAAATGCCGATTTTTCTCTGGAGGCTAGTGATGGGTTTAACGGTGATAGATTCCCGGTAGCCCCTAAATTTTCCGAGGCGGCGCGAGTCGTTGTTGGATGTCATAGATGGATCTTGAGCAGATAATTTGGTGATGATTTTGGTTAGGATAAACAATTTATCAGATTTGGCCTTATAGTGGCTACTGGCTATGGTAATGCGATCGTTAGGAATCCTGAATAAATAGATATCCGGGACAATAGTTTGGTTCCAGTAATAATATCAGTTGATATCTGAGGTAAAATTTGCTAGAGTTCCGAGATACCTCTGGCAAAAGTCTCAGGAATTTGGAATCCTAGGGCAATAGCCTGTAGGATGGCTCGGCAAACCACTAGGTGATTTTGAGGAGATGAGTTTAATGAAGTCTAAACTGTTAGGTGGGCTGTGTGTGCTGATTACAGCATTCATGCCTGTCAAAGCCTTAGCCCAAATTGGAGTTCCCACAACTCCATCAGATTTTGATATCAGATACCAGCGACCAGATCCGCAAACAGGCAGAGTTACTCCCCCCAGATACTACAGCTTGCCCGATTTGTCTTATCCTCTGAGGACTCTCCCGGCTGCTTTCCGCTATCCGATTATGTATGAATTAGGAGTTAACCGCAACATCAGAAGTGATGCAGTGATCACCGATGAAGTATTTATTCCTAATCTCCCACCAATTCCTGCCGGCATTACCCTAGATAATATTCCCCGCGTCCGCGCTGAATATACCCGCCGGGTTGAGGAATGGGGCGAACGGGTTCAGGAATGTAAGAGACTTGATCCCCTGATCATTAAAACTGATACAGGAAACCCAGTGTTAATTAATCAACGTTCTGCTGGCAGAATTCTTCTGAACGCTAACAATATTTCTGTTTGTCCCAGATAACAGCATCAGAGATTATCGGTTGTTGCTCAGATATTGTTGCTAATCCCCTCTTGGTATCAAGATGGGGATTATTTGTATTTGGGGCCGAAAATAGATCCAAATTATGCCACCTATGGCGACTGGAAATATTTTGAGCCATAATTGAATGATAATCGTGTTTGCGCGTGATTTTTAAGGGTCCGAAAATTTGAGAATTCATGAAACTATGACTCCTAGTTAGTCCCTATAAGTGGCACAGGCAACTGCGGAGTCTGCCCAAAAGTCCTATGTCAACTTAATCCATTATGATATTCTCCAATCAAATCCAGGTTTTATCTGCTGCTTATTCGTCTCATCGAGTTAAACGTCAGTTAACCGGACCCCTGATGACCCCGGATAGTCCATTATTGGCTTTGTTTGAAGCCGGCTTAGATGGGATGGTGATAGCAGATAACTTGGGATATTACCTGGATGCTAATTGCATAGGTAGCCTATAACCCCTATTCTACCGTTACTTAGGTGTTACTCAAAACCATAGCAGGATAACAAGTGAGTAAAAAATGAGTAACGCTACTGATACCCCTACAGTAGGGGGAAAGGGTAACTATGATGAGAGTTACGCTAGATTCTTGAAAGCCTATCAAGACTTTAAAGGGGAATGTCCCAAAGGAGTGACACTCAAACTACAAAAGTCCGGGGCTAGGTACAATCTACTATTGCAGTTTAAGCAACCATCTACCGGGAAACGGCTACCCAAAACGGCTAACCTTGAATGTACTCCAGAAGGGGTTATTGATGGAGTCAAGAAAGCTAAACTGGTATCAGAAGCCCTAGGGACTATCACTAGCGCTAGTGAATTTTGGGATTGGTACGATAAAACCATCCTAGGGAAAAATCAGATTGAGAATAATCTGATAACCTACCGGGACATCTTTAAACAAATTGAGGATGAGTATTTTGCGGGGTACAACCGCAACACAGGAAGGAAACGTTCTCGCGATATCGCTAGTGATTTAGTATCTTACGAGACTGCTAAAGAGGTATATTTCAAGTTGTTTCCTAATTGGGATGAATATCCTAGCTGGGAGAGTTTCAAGGCTATGCTATATATTCCCTTGCAGAATGGAGAACAATTAGTAGGCTCCAAAACCTTCAAGGAACGTTACTACATCTTAAAAGCCATAGCTGAGAAATCACCTAACAAAGAACACTTGCTTAAACAGCTTGAGCCTATTAACGCCAAACAAACACAATTCAGAAAGAAACAACGGATAGCTGTTGATGTATTTAAGGATTGGTGGTTTAAAACCAAACAAGAAGCCTATACTATTAAAAATCACCAACATCAATCATGCCGGCATAGTTGGTTATGGGTGACGAGTATGGCAGTAATGTATGGGTTAAGGCCTACCGAGATAGCCGCCGCCGTTAATCTAACTAAGCCATTTGTAACGGATGATGGTATCACTATCAAAGCACTGTCAGACCCCGATAATCAGGATAATTACTTGGTGCTAGGTGACTATGTTTACTTTACTGACGCAGAAGGTCGGAAAGTGAGTATTAAAACAGGGGGAAGGATTGTTGCTCCAGTTCCCAGCCCTGAAATGTTTGAGTTTCTGGAATTGAAAAAACCTTTATTGCCTCAATATACCCCTAGAAAAGGCAGTAAACCCAAAAGCATAGTTAGAGGCTTTGACGTAACGTTTAGTCAAAAAATTTCCTCTATGAAATGCCCGGTAACCCAGAAATATGCTTTTCGTAGACTGTACAACCTGTTAGGTGAAAAGTATGGACTACCTATCGAGTTACGAGCTAGACTTATGGGTCATAGCACAATCGTTAATGAAGGTAAATATAAAACAGAAGGCATTGACGCTACGTTAGAAGTTCTCAAAGGATGCTCTAAGTTACCTATACCATTGGATGTAGCCATAGAACGGTTAACAGCGTTAGGGGTTGATATTGATAGCTCTGAAGCTAAATTATTCCTTGGAGTTATCTATCAGATAGATTAATCTAATCGTCAACCTTTCATAAATTAACACCCCTAGATTAAACCCCTAGGGGTTATTTTATGGCTACAGATTGATGGATCCTGCTATGGTTTTGAGTAACACCTAAGTAACGGTAGAATAGGGGTTATAGGCTACCTATGCAATTAGCATCTGTCAAAGTGTGTTAACTATAAACCCTTATCCTGACAGCGATAGCGGTTATTACTCAACCCGATAGTCGTACCTAATTACTCAGATATTACTCACAATCTAGTCCTAGCACAGGAAAATAATTCTGTCAATAGGTTGATTACTCAGTCAATAAGCACAACTTAATCAATCTGTCAAATGCCTACTATCTCCCCCTAACCAAACACCGATAGGGTAACTCTCTCGTGATACCCGTCAATGGCAAGCCTATCGGTTCGTTACGAACCATTGACTGCTATCACATCGGTCGCACCCCTAAGAGTGTTTGTTTCGGTTATGGGGGGAGGGTATGGCTCAAATTTCAAAACCCATAGGGGTAGTCAGATTATTAGTGAAATATTGAGGAGCCTACTCACTACCAACAAAATGCGATCGCATAATCACGACTAACCTGGCTATGACATACTGAAGCGATACCCCTAAACAACTTTTCAACTGGTGACTTGTTTCGTCATCTCTCGCTGATACCTACATAATCCTAGAGAATTGATTCCCCATCGAAACCGATACCTACATACCGCTAGACAAGTCTCCAATTTTTGGTGGTAATCATCCCGTGCCGAACCCAGTACCCCTAATAGACGGGTTAAGGTTTTGGCTTAGGGTGTTTATTGTGGGTAAACTAGGGGGGTAAGCATATAAATAATTTTCGATACCGTATTTTCGGTACTGAAAACAGATAATATGAATGAACCCCTACAGTCAGAAACCATAGGGGCCATTTAAGTTATTGAGTTAGCTGTTAGGTGTTAGGGTTTAGTACAGGAAATGTCGTTTTGGTAGCTCCCCGCTAATCTTACACTTAGTAATCATAGCTAACGCTACGTCTGTTAGCTTGTCTACAATGAGTTGGTCAGATTTCCCTATGTAGATGTGATGATTGACGCTACCATCCCACCCTTTGAGGTTCCAGTAGGTAAAACCATTAATTGAGAGTTTTTTGCACAACGTAAATCGTTTACCATTAACCTCTACTGAAAAAGATTTATGGGTTTCTAGGTATTTAAACCATTCTAAAGAACCTACTTCGATACAGATATTACCATGACCTACCAGAAACCCTTTGTAAGACCCTGTTAGTGTGACTACTGGGAGTAGCTTAGGCATGAAAATCACCTCCCAGTAGGATATCGCTGTTATAACCATTAAGGTTACATTCAGGTGATATTACGTCTGAATCGAATCGAGTAATAATTGGATACTGAGATTCTACCCATTTCTCGTGTACTGCCAGAAAGTCAATAGCGTAATTATGAGCAATTTCTGCTATCGTGATTCTATCCTCACGAGTTGCTGTTAAATTATTGCCAGCTAATCTGACAAAAATCTCCCTAGCCATTTCTGCAATAACCATCATTTTTTCTTGTTCAAACTCATTCATGGCTTTATTTCCTATTGATTAATTGAACTTGTGATCATCATTATCGGGGTGATTTTGATTATTGTTGTGTTCTGTAATTTTTGCATTAAGCAAGGCTTCAATGCCTTTGAGTAACTCGATTTCCGCGTTTAAAAAATGCCTGTGGATTTGAATAAATTCGACAATTTCGTCGAATTGTTCAGATGTGATAGCAAGTTCTACTAAGTCAAGTAATCCTACAACGTTAGGATTTAATCGATTACTCATGTAGCTATATTCTACTACGTTTAATCCGGGTGTACTTAATTTGATTGACATGGTTTTATCCTTTGATAGTGGTTAAGTTGTGATAGTTTAACGTCATTTCGGACGAGTTTAAATTATTCGATTTTGGTTAGTAAATGCTTAATATAATTAAGCTGTTTGAGCAATAATTGTTTTTTTGCTTCTGCTAAGGATAACTCAATCTCGCAATCATTCATTATTGAAATTAACGTTTCTTTAGCGTCTTCTCTGTTGGCGTTGTAGACTGTACTATCTACCATTTGTTTAAATGTTTTAAACCTTGCCTTTATAATGGCATTTGTGTTGGTTTGAGTCATTTTTTTGGTCTCCTATATGATGTGTTTCCAAACATTTTTGCCGTTCTGATTAATCATATTATATCCTCTATTTTTCATTAGATTAGTCAACTCTGAAACATTAACGCGACTATCAAGATATCCATCTGTTTTAGCTCTCTCAATGGCTTCTTTTAACGCTTTCGGGTCGATATCAGTTACAACCTCGGTTAACTCAGGACATCCCGCGTTAATTGCCTGGTTGTTTTGTTTCATTTTTGCCTCAATACCTTGAGTGATAAAACTGTCTAAAAATTGTTCAGTACCTGATGATATAGTCAAGATTTTTTCATTAACAAAATCCCAGTAATCATTGAAGCGTTTAATTGATTCATTGATAGATAATTGATAAATCAATGAATGGGTGACAATAATTTCACTTGATAACCTAGCGTTAATGATATCTTTTTTGTGTTTCTGTAGTTGTTTTTTGACCTTGCTGTATTGATTGCAGTTATCGATATTTCTCCAGAAAATTTCTAATTGAGATGATAATTTATCAAGCGTAATATCCTCTACATCGTTTAAATCACTTAACTCGTAACCATTGCCCCTATATTCCTCTGATGTCATAGTCTCTTTTTAAACCATATAGGAAACATCCGTCTTTTGAGTTCGTTTAACTCCCAAAATGTCCACAATGGATGTATTGAATTAATCACCTTTAAAGCGAAAGCATTAAAAATCATGTTAGTTCCCGGTGTCTGACTACTGATGGTTATTCGGCTATTTTTGCGGTTTAACACCTTGAAAAGCGATAACATATTCTCATTTTCAATTAATAAGCTAGGGGTGATATCTTCCCATACCAATATAAAATTTTTCTCAAATTCACATTGAAGGGGGTCATAAAATCGTTCATGTTGTATCTTGTTTCTCAGTGAAGCGAAAGTGCTATTAGCAAGCACCGAGGTTGTCTTGTATAGTTCAGATGCTACGGTAGCTACCTGTGACTTTCCAGTACCGCTAGACCCCCAAAGGAACAGGATACCAGCGGTAGACATTAACGTTACTGGAGACGCTATAAACGAGGCGATAATTGGAAACTGAATATCAGGATATGGTAGAACACAGACAGCCCGTAAAACAGACTCTAATTGCTCACCCAGGTTGCCTTCTGTGATTATTTCTTCTAGTTCAGATGACATCTGACTTCTAATTAGTCTATAATCAATATAGTCCTCAGACATGGTAGTAACCTCTTATCGCTCTTGACTTGTTGACATGGTATGGTAGTTATTCCCCCCTAAATATTTAGGGGGGATTTATTTGTGACTACATTAATCGCAGTAATTCAATTAATGCAATTAATACATTAGAATCAAGTTGTTTAACCTTGTTATAAAGACTCTCAAAGCTAGGGTCACAATCCAAAACCTTAGCCCCTTCTGTTAACCTTTCCTCGAAGGTTTTGTATTTTGCCTTTCCATTAAATCCTGCTTTATTTTTAGTTTTGGATTCAATGAAAGCGTCAATATCTCCGATTGAGTAAGTAGCGAAAGATTGATTGAATGGATTAATACATTCAATTTCTAAGATATTAGAAATATCAGAGTTTAAATTATCGTCTCCGATATTTCCCTCTAATATCCTGTCAGAAGGTCTGACTGATGATTGACTTAGATTTATTGTTGCTGTAAACATCACAGAACCGTCTGTAAGCATTGAGTCACTTTCGACTATTTTAAGCAATGCGAGTTCTGGAGATGTAGGGGTGTATTCTCGTTTTTTGCCGTTATATTCAGTCTCGTATTTTTCAATACAAAACCGTACAGCAATTAATTATTTATCACCTTTGGAATAACTCCAATCCCTATCATTGAAGTTAGAAAAATCCCCTGATACACCTTTCCCGAATATCCATAAATGAGGTGACTTAATTCGGAATTATGCATAATCAACAATTAGAAAGGTTGCCGTTTCACCGGGCTTAACTGCACTGCAATAACTAAATTTATCGTCCTGTTTTTTGCCGTAATATCCGATACTCATGATTAACTATCCTTTGATGATTGATTATGACGTTTGAAATTTTTTTACATACCTCCCAAAATTGAGGGTTACCAACAATTGATACTCGTAGGCTGCCTTCATTTGTCAACCTTGCTGTAGCGTGACCTCTGTAGTCCCCCCTAGGGCTATAACAACCCATATAGGAATAAGCTAAATCAAGGATTTCCTGGGTTTTATGTTCCTTTATAGGGGTTAGTATCCGGTAGGCTATTTGAGTGGTTTCTGACTCAAATAGGTGTGGGTTATAGGTGGTGTTTATTAACTCACCGTCAATAGAAAATAACCCCTTGTAGTGTAGTTTATTCATTGTTTACCCTTGGAATCTCTAAGTTTTTCAAAAGCCCCTTAAACTCGTCGATATTGATAAATGAGATGCCTTGCCATCGGTAGGATGTCCCCCTTATAACAAACCAACACTGATTGACTAAACCAGGATTAAGGTACTGCAATAACTGCATTTTTAGCTTAAATGAATCAGTTAATACTCCCTTAACTTCGATGTAACGATTAAAGAACGGACTATAAAAGTCGGGGGTCCAGGTGATATTTTTCCAAGGTTTCTGGCAATGTGTTTATTCGTTTAATTCTGTTCTCTGGATTATCAGCATTAACCGTTATTTTTTCCGGCATTTCAGCCGGAAAGTATTCAGGGTCTAGGAACTCGTAAATCCTTCTAATCATTCCACAGCATTCTTCATTCATGTCTGTCTGGTATTGTGATTTGACGAACGTTGTTTTCTGGCGGCAAATAATCTTTATCTTCAGACAGAATCCATAGTTTATAGCTATAATTACGGGTGTTCTCCCAAATTCGTGTACCGTCTAAGGAGGTGTAGTTTAATCTAGTACTCGTAGGAAATACTGGATACCAGTATGTATTTTCATACCACCTACCTCGATAGGCATTCGAAAATATGTCAGACTCATATTCGTAGTATGATTGATGACCTCTATCAGCATATGGAACTTCCCATAAATGTATATACTCTAACATTGCTTCCGGGTCTTTAGTCCAAACAGTTGTTACGTCTGTCCAGGTTGTGGTTGGAGTTAAACGGTAAAAGATAGACCCGAATAATGGACTAATACTAAGCCTATTTGGACCACGACATGAAGCGTTATATTCAGAGTTATAAAAACTATTAAATGAAACATTTTCACAACCTGAATTCATATAGTAAGGTTTTAACGGGTATAACTTACGATGTTTAACATAATCATTATGTACAATTATCGGCTCTTCGTAATTGTACTCTGAATCATTCCATGATTCTTCCCACTCTATAAACACATCTAATCCAATCTTATTAAGTCTAAAATTTGACGTTGTTGATTCCTGCTTTCTCCACCAATGCCTATTAATACTAGATGTTCCACTGCTAAGTCTACTATTTACTATTTGAGCAAAAATCATTAAATGCCATTTATCATTATTTTTAACAGGATAATCACGAGGGTCTGGCATTTCGTTCCCCGGTTTTGGTGGCCGCCTTCCTTTATCATCATCTACCTCGTCACCGCTATTAGGACCGCCAAAACCTCTACCAGCGCCACCCTTTCCCCTAGGTTTTTTTCCTCCCTTTGGTTCATCTCTTTTTGGGGGTTCCTCGTCTACTCGTCGTGTGTCATCATCTACTCGTCGTGCCTCGTCTTCTCTTTTCCACCTACCATGGTCTTCTGGGTTAATTCCACGCGGCACTCTGGTAATTGGGTCCCAAGGATTTACTAATCCGGGAACACCTCCTCTATCTCTTTCCCTTGCATACGGTAAACCCCTACCAAAGTCCATTGTTGAAGATGTTTGGTCACCTAAATCTCCTGCTAAACCTGAACTTACACCGCCTGACCTACCAACCCCGCCTGACCTACCAATATTCCTGGGTGTGCTTGACCTAATAGTATCTTTAATTTTTATAGTGTCTCTAACCATTTAAATAATCGCATTAAAGTAGTAATATTATACTAACAAATAATTTATTAATAGGTGGTTAAAATGGTGAGAGGTGTTAAAAATATCACGGCTAATATCAACGCTGCTAACTGGAGTAACGCCATAGAGTTATTTAACGGGACTACTTTAGAATCATTAATAACAGAAAGATATAAATATGATATCGGTATTTACAGCTATATATCATCGTTAAACGCTAGATGTTACACTCCCAGTATTGCACAATCACAAATCCCCAAAATTTACCCGGAAGATAGCTATTACCAACGGTGGGAAAAAAAACAGGAAGTGTTGCAGGAAGCGGTAGATTTACAAATATTTTATGGGAATATGGCAACAGAAAACGGGTTAAATTTAGGGATTGTCAAATTGCCATATTATGGAGGCATTCACACCGAAAACCTGTTAATTGAATTAATCACTAATCAAAACGAAGGTTTAGCAATTGATAGCAACTCAATAGTTAAAGCTAGGTGTTTAACTCAGTTACATAACAATGATTCTATTAATATTTTGGGCATGGCTGAATATCAACTCGATACAGTTCCTAAAACCCCTACATTGACACAACCCGAAAATTTTGGGGTGACAATAGGCAATACCCCCACATTAGTTAGACCCTCAAATATTAATCGGTATAGGTTGCACTTACAAAACGTAGGTTCTGTAGGGGTATGGTTTTGTCACGGTGATATCAGTAACTGTGTACCTTATCAATGCCTATATTTACCTCCTAACGCTGGGTGGGATGATGAACTAAAATCAACAGCTTCTATCTATGCTATAACTGAGGATAGCGTAACCAATATTGTTGGGTTAGAACAAACAATAAATTGGTAAATTTTACTTTGATTTAGGAGTTTATTATGAGTTTCTCAGTTTATAGTTCTGTTGTCAATTTAGACACTCTAAATATGAGCAGTAAAATACCGGGAACTCCCGAAACTACCGCGATAAGTTTGACTGCTAACACTATCACGGAAGTTGTGCCTATCAATGCTACCAGTAACGGTAGAACGGTGTTTGTAAAGAATCGGTCAAATACCAATGTACATCTAATATTTGACCCTACAGGTGATAGCGTGTCAGACGCTGCATTTTCGGTTAAGCCAGGTGATACCATCTCAATAACGTGGGGTAGAACTGAGTTACAGGCGATAGCAGAATCTAGCGCTAGTATCAGCGTTACAATTATCGAATATATCAATATGTAATCATCAAATGAATGGCTAGTATTAAGTTATTAGCCATTTATTTGATTACTCAATATAGAGGCAGTTATGACTAATTTCAACATTTACTCTAGTAAGTTTGGGCAATCAACCGATGACTTGCCAGAAGGTGAAGTTAATCTGTATTTAACTAATGAACGGATACAAGCAGTTATTGACTCCAATACTAATTTAGTCAAATTAACTGAGTTAATTTGGAATAATATTATTAATAAACCTGGCACTTTCCCCCCATCTACTCATTCCCATAGCTGGACTGAAATAACGTCCAAACCGTCTACGTTTACTCCATCAGAACATACACATACTATTGCTAATGTTACAGGACTTCAAAGTACATTAGACGGTAAAGAGCCTACTTTTACCAAAAGTACAGCATTTAACAAAAATTTTGGAACAACTATTGGAACTGTTACAGAAGGTAACGATGTCAGATTATCAAATGCTAGAACACCAACTAGCCATACACATACCTTATCTCAAATAACAAATTCAGGTAATGTTGCTGCCATTGATACAAATGGCAGTACATCTAACTATTTACGCGGCGATGGTGTTTGGGTAACACCTCCTAATACAACCTATTCTGCGGGAACTGGCTTAACTTTAGTAGGAACTGAGTTTAGAAACACCGCCCCAAACGTATCCACCAACCTCTCTACAAGCACTACAAGCAATACGTTAACCGTTAACAGTTCTGACGGTACTAATGCTGTATTACCTGCTGCTACAACAACCGTTGCAGGTGTAATGTCGAACGCTGATAAGACAAAGCTGGATGGGATTGCGGCAGGCGCACAAGTAAATGTAGCAACTAATTTAGGAGTAACAGCAGGAACAACAGCAGGTCCTGTAGTTACATCATCAACAGGAACTAATGTTACTTTACCTACAGCTAGTGCAACTAATTCAGGGATAATTACAACTGGGAATCAGACATGGACAGGAGTTAAAACATTTAATTCATTAATTACCGGGTCAATAAGTGGAAACGCCGGAACAGCAACAGCACTTCAAACTGCTAGAACAATTAATGGGACTTCGTTTAATGGTAGTGCCAATATAACAATAACTGCCAATACTCCTAATACATTAACAAATGGTACGGGATTAACTGGAAATAATTTTAATGGGAGTACTGCCACAACATGGGCGGTTGCTTATGGCACTACAGCAAACACAGCCTGTCAAGGTAATGATAGTAGATTATCTAACGCTAGGACTCCCACAACGCACACACATTCAAATATTACATTAACTGCAGGTGATGGTTGATCCGGAGGAGGAACTTTAGCAGCTAATAGAACAATTAATGTAGATTCAACTGTAGTTAGAACTACAGGTAATCAAACTTTAACAGGAATTAAAACATTTAACATAACAAATAATCCAGTAACTTTTGCAACTAATGAAAGTTTTCCTGATGGAAATATGCTTATTGATTTTAATGTTTGGAGGGGGTTTGACATCCGCCGGATAGGCTCTAGTGCTGGTTCGGCAAATTTAGTACTAAATAGTAGAGTTGGAGGAAATAGCTGGGCGTTTTCTTATCAGGGGAATTATTCTATGCAATTAGAAGCAGATAATAATCCTAGAGTATTTATATATCATGGTATTAATTTTCATCAAAGCGATGTTTGGCGAGGTGCTCCTGACAATAGATATTCAATACAATTATATAACGGGCAGACATATTTTATAAAGAGCTCAACTCTTTCATCATCTGGAGTACATACTAGATTTAGAGTAGGAGGCACAAATGTATCTTATATTAACGATAATGGAGACTACGTTAAAGGTAGCTCTGATCTTAAATTCAAAACACTTTTATCAAAACCAACTCTAGGGTTAAGCGAAATTAACGCATTGACAGTCACGTGGTTTAAGTATAATGAACTTGCAGCATTTCATGGCTTTAATCCAAGTACAGAACAATTTGGTTTAATTGCTCAAGAAGTACAAAATATATATCCTAACGCAGTTGAAGTGATTAAAAATGACCATACAGATAGTCCTGAAGTTGACGACAAAAAAATAGATTACTTAACAATCATGTATGATAAACTGATACCATTAGTGATTGCGGCAATTCAGGAATTATCAGAAAAAATCGACAAATTGGAAAATATGCTAAACACTCAACAATAAATTAACAGATAATGCCTAATGCACTTGATATATCAGAGGGTAATTGGTTTAAGGTTTATGAACTTAATTTCAGGATAGAAGATGATAGTACCCTACACGGTACTAAAAAATTACCTGACATTTCTGGCAGTAAATTTGTTAGGATATTATTTGACGCTGACAGTGTACCCGTGTACTGGAAAATGGCAGGGTGGTTAAAATTTTACACATACAATGATGTGAAGCAGAATATGATGGTTAAACGTGAAATTATATGGCTTAATGAATATCAAATAATTGAATCACCGCCGTACAGCAATTTTTACGCTTCATTTTCTCCACTAGAAAGGATTAAATGGTTTACACTTCATTTTTGGAAATTAATATAAATGAACTTAATAATAGTTGAATTAGGGTTAATTATTGTCGCGATTATTATCAGTATGTTCATTACGCATACAGGAAACCTAATTATTGAGAATAGGTTAGACGGTATCCAAAATAGCCTAAATTATTTGATTAGATATGTTAATGATTTTATGCCATCAACAGTTTGTAAAAAACAGTTAGAAGATAAAAAGCAATCACCCCCTCTTCCAATTAACAGAGATGATATTGATGATGATGGTTGGAGAAAACCCTAAGCCCTAACACCTAACAGCTACCCCAATAACTTAAATGGCCCCCTCTGGTTTCTGACTGTAGGGGGTGTCTATGTATTTTTTGCCAGTAGGCCTATTGCAATAGGCCTATTGGAAGTTTATATGAATGCTTGCCTCTAATTTACCCACAATAAACACCCTAAGCCAAAACCTTAACCCGTCTATTAGGGGTAATCATCCCAGGCGGAACCCAGTACCCCTATAAATTGGAGACTTGTCTAGCGGTATGTAGGTATCGGTTTCGATGGGGAATCAATTCTCTAGGATTATGTAGGTATCAGCGAGAGATGACGAAACAAGTCACCAGTTGAAAAGTTGTTTAGGGGTATCGCTTCAGTATGTCATAGCCAGGTTAGTCGTGATTATGCGATCGCATTTTGTTGGTAGCGAGTAGGCTCCTCAATATTTCACCAATAATCTGACTCCCATAGGGAACCAGGTAGGCGGTCTGATATCTTTGTACATTGATAGGGGTATCGTTGTACATTGATAACCTAGTGGGTTCCCCCTACGGCTACCTACGGCTATCGTGTTGACTTGGAAGCATATCCCCCCCCTAACCGAAACAAACACTCTTAGGGGTGCGACCGATGTGATAGCAGTCAATGGTTCGTAACGAACCGATAGGCTTGCCATTGACGGGTATCACGAGAGAGTTACCTTATCGGTGTTTGGTTAGGGGGGTGGTATGGGTATTTGACAGATTGATTAAGTTGTGCTTATTGACTGAGTAATCAACCTATTGACAGAATTATTTTCCTGTGCTAGGACTAGATTGTGAGTAACATTTGAGTAACTCGATAGGATATAGGGGTTGAGTAATAACCCGCTATCGCTGTCAGGATAAGGGTTTCAAGGCAATGCAGGCGAAAGGAGAGTTTCCAGGGAGGCGATCGCAGTTGTGAAAGTTTGCCTTAAAATAAATACTTATCCCATTACCGTTAGACTCCGGCAATGAAACCAACCCTGACTCGCACCCCTCTATATGACCTATCCGTTGAACTCAAAGGCCGGATGGTTCCATTTTCAGGCTGGGAAATGGCGGTTCAGTATTCCGGTATTACCCAAGAACATCAAGCAGTGCGATCGCAAGTGGGACTATTTGACATCTCCCACATGGGCAAATTTTCCCTCCAAGGTGAACAGCTAATCAATGCCCTCGAACCCCTATTTCCCTCTAGTCTCAGTCGTCTACAACCCGGTCAAGCCCAATATACAGTCCTATTAAATAGCAGTGGCGGCATATTGGATGATGTCATTTTTTACTACCAAGGCTTAGACCCAGCCACAGGAAACCAGCGGGGAATGATGATTGTTAATGCAGCCACCAAGTCCAGAGATAAGGCTTGGGTTGTCGCCCATTTGGAAGGAACCGGAGTCGCCCTAGAAGACCTATCTCGCAGCCAGGTATTAATTGCAGTCCAGGGACCTCAAGCGGAAGCCGTCCTTGGACCCCTAGTAGAAGCCGACTTATCAGCAGTTGCCAATTTTGGACATATAGAAACCACCCTATTAGGAAAACCTGCATTTATCGCCCGCACCGGATACACCGGAGAGGATGGGTTTGAGGTAATGGTAAATCCCCACACCGGAGTAAATTTATTTCGACACTTAATAGAAGTGGGGGCAACTCCCTGTGGTTTGGGCGCTAGAGATACCCTGCGTTTAGAAGCGGCAATGGCTTTGTATGGGCAAGATATTGATACCCATACCACCCCTTTAGAGGCCGGTTTAGGCTGGTTAATCCATTGGGATGAGAAGGGAGACTTTATCGGCCGTGAGTCCCTAGAATCGCAAAAATCAGGGGGTTTATCGAGGCGGTTAGTGGGGTTAGAAATGCAGGGGCGATATATTGCCCGCCACGGTTATCCTGTGAAGGCTGGCGGCGAGGTTGTGGGAGAAATTACCAGCGGCACAATGTCCCCTACCCTGGAAAAGGCGATCGCCTTAGCCTATGTTCCGGTAGAATTAGCCAAAATCGGCCGCCAAGTAGAAGTAGAAATCCGTAATAAAATCTACCCGGCAACAGTGGTTAAACGTCCCTTCTATCGTTCCCCACATCGGTAGTTAACAGTTCATAGAGTGGCGATCGCTCCCAGCCTGTTGCCATGACCGGATCAGGACGTTGATGGCAATGCGGTGACGGTTACTTTCTAAAGGCTCTCCATCATCAAAAATCAAATCTGTCGGCGGCATGGAGGGTTCCCAGTCCGTTTCCGTAGCAGTTTCGGGGCTAGTATTGGCAGTGAGTTACTGACATTTTCCGTTCCCCCCTCTCTCGTATTTCCGAGTTGCTCACGATTATATCCCCAGCCACCCATAGCCGCCTGGGACCACAGCCATGATAAGCCCTACTGATAGCAGCCATGAGAATAAGTGTGGCTCAACCCCTTTACAAACCTTAACCGAGTGTGTCATATTATGAACACGGTAGAAAAACAACTGCCGGATAAGTACCTCGAAAATTCAATACAGCAATCATATCCAACATGACTACTACCATTCAGCAGCGCGAGAGCGCCAACGCTTGGGAACGGTTCTGTAGCTGGGTAACATCCACCAACAACCGCCTTTATGTAGGCTGGTTCGGTGTTCTGATGATCCCTACCCTACTAACTGCTACCATCTGCTACATCATCGCTTTTGTAGCTGCTCCTCCCGTTGACATTGACGGTATCCGCGAACCCGTAGCTGGTTCTCTGTTGTACGGAAACAACATCATCTCTGGTGCGGTTGTTCCTTCTTCCAATGCGATCGGTCTGCACTTCTACCCTATTTGGGAAGCAGCCAGCTTGGATGAGTGGCTCTACAACGGTGGCCCCTACCAGTTGGTAATTTTCCACTTCCTGATCGGTGTATTTTGCTACATGGGTCGTGAGTGGGAACTGTCCTACCGCTTGGGAATGCGTCCTTGGATCTGCGTAGCTTACAGCGCACCTGTTGCCGCTGCTAGTGCAGTATTCTTGATCTACCCCATCGGACAAGGTTCTTTCTCCGACGGTATGCCTCTGGGTATCTCTGGAACCTTCAACTTCATGTTGGTATTCCAAGCAGAACACAACATCCTGATGCACCCCTTCCATATGTTGGGAGTTGCCGGTGTCTTCGGTGGTGCTTTGTTCTCCGCGATGCACGGTTCTTTGGTAACTTCTTCCTTGGTGCGTGAAACCACCGAAATCGAATCTCAAAACTACGGTTACAAATTCGGTCAAGAAGAAGAAACTTACAACATTGTGGCAGCTCACGGTTACTTCGGTCGCCTGATCTTCCAATATGCTTCTTTCAACAACAGCCGTTCCCTGCACTTCTTCTTGGGTGCTTGGCCGGTAATCGGCATCT
This sequence comes from Limnospira platensis NIES-39, assembly GCF_026000695.1. GTDB lineage: Bacteria > Cyanobacteriota > Cyanobacteriia > Cyanobacteriales > Microcoleaceae > Limnospira > Limnospira platensis. Next base: position 6,660,096 of record NZ_AP026945.1, on the reverse strand, counting down.
GGTTCACCGCTTTAGGTGTATCCACCATGGCCTTTAACCTCAACGGTTTCAACTTCAACCAGTCCGTAATGGACTCGAGCGGTCGGGTAATCAATACCTGGGCTGATGTCATCAACCGCGCTAACCTGGGTATGGAAGTAATGCACGAGCGTAACGCTCACAACTTCCCCTTAGATTTGGCTTCTGCTGAGTCTGAGCCTGTAGCTTTGGTTGCACCTCAAATCGGCTAATTTATAGCTTCGATTAAATCAAGCGCCTCCCAGTCGGGGGGCGCTTTTTCGTGCTTAAATTTACTGACCCACATTCAAGACATCTTCATAAATTTGCGCCACGGTCACAGTTAGCCCCACAGATTCCCAGGTTAACTCATTGTCTTTTCCTAAGATTTGAACTGTCCAACTCCCCGGAGTCTCTTGACGATAGACTTCCACTTGCATAACATCTTGAGAGACTAAAACATATTCCTTCAAAGTTTCTAAGGTTTGGTAGTTCATTAATTTTTCTCGTCGGTCAGTGCTTTCGGTACTTTCTGACAGCACTTCAATAATTAAGTTAGGTTGTGTTTTGAAGTATCGGTGATTATCTTCGGGGTTACAAGTCACGAGTAAGTCAGGGTAATAAAAAATATCGTCTTGAACTTTGACTTTCATATCAGACATGAATACCCGACAGGAACTCCCCCGCAGATGAGAACGTAATAAGGTACAAAGATTAACGGCAATGAGATTGTGTTCTTCACTAGCACCCGCCATAGCAAACACATAACCGCCCATATACTCATGGCGAATGGTGCTTTCGGCTTCAGCGATGATATAGTCTTCAACGGTAAACAGGGGTAAAGGCGATCGCATTTTAGGGATTCTCCTAGTTTTTCTATTTCAACTATTCTAACTTAGCTTAAATTTAAGATACTGTTGCCAAATCGGATGCAGTTGAAACATTCCTCGCTCTCCCTCTGATATTTTTTCTAGCAACCCCCGTCTAACTAAAGATTGGATGGCTGACCATAATTCGGATTGGGATAATTCAGGATTAGTCGGTTTTTGAGAAAGGGCGATCGCTTCCCGATCTCGGAAACCGGAAATAACCCGTTGTTCTAAGTCTGATAATCGTTCTAACTGAGATTCTAAAATTGGTTCTAAGTCACCTAAAAAGATATCCTCGCTGTAGCTTAAAAATAGGGAAACGCTACCATCAAATAGTTCGACTATGGTTGAGGCGATGATATTTAACCAGGTAGGATGTCCTTGATAGAGGTTGATTAATTCCGGCCATTTGTCGGAGTCGGTTAATTGGTGCGATCGCAAAATTTTCTCAGCATCGGCTGATAATCCTTTTAGGTGTAACGTGCGGGTGGAGTGTTTTTCGGCTTCTAAGGTAGCAATTGCTCTAGGTTTTTCCCAACTGATGAGAATCACGCAACTTTGATGATGGTTTTTGGCAATTTGCCGAAAAAATGTCCGGTATTCTTTATAGTCTGTCAAGTATTCTCCCGCTAATTCACCGCTTTTAAAAAGATTGTGTAGGTCATCCAATATGACTAAACAACGGGAGTGACGCAAATAATCAATTATTGTGGGCAATGAAGGCTGTTGGGACTGGGCAAAAAATTGTTGAAGTTGGTTTTTTAAGGAGGACAGAGTAGGGCGATCGCTCAAACTTCGCCACATCATATAGTCAAATTCAGTTTTTATTTGTTCTATGAGTTGGCGTGTTAATAGGCTTTTGCCAATGCCACTTAATCCATAGATGGTAATTAGGCGGGTATGGTCTTGTAATATCCACTGTTTTAGGGTAGTTAGTTCGGAAGTACGGCTATAAAATTCAGTCAGGTCTGGTGCGTCGGTTAAGTCGATAATCGGTGAAGAATCTTGAGGTGTGGGAGAATGAGAAGAAGAGAGATCGGAGGGCGATCGGTGTTGAGTATCTTTAATAGTTTGGATAAACTGACCAACAATGTTAATATCAATTTCTTGTAATACACAATTGCCACACTGGGAAATTTCAGAAACCCTATGTTTTTTATCTATCTTGGAACGAAAATTATATTTATTCAGGTCTTCCCCTAATTCATCCCGCAGCTTATCCCATAACTTAGCGGCTTCTTTCTTAACGTGAGATTCACGACAATTATTATATTCTTTAGCAATTTGAGCATATTTTTTTCCTGACCACACACCCTTGAGTATGGCTTCCTCTATAGGCTTGAGAGGTTCGCCGGTTTTCTCAAGGATCAGCTTTTCAGCCCACTCTAACACTTCTTCAATATTTTTCATCAGTAAAAATACAGAGACTTAATCTTAAAGCAAGAACTATATACCACCAAATCCTACTTTGTCAATCACCGGGAACCCAATCCCACTAAATCCTACTAATTTTTTTTCAGGGTACTGGGGAAAATTGGGTACTAAATACTACTTTCCAGAGTTGATTACTTTCGCTGATTGATATAGATTAAGATAGTATAGAAGCCGTACAATAGTAATTTACACCTGTTGAAAACTATTCCGCTAAAAAACCACTAGCTGCAATAGGTGGATTTTATTGTCATGTTCTATCGGATATCCTACGTTGTGTGAAACATCGCGTAGGAAATATTCTAAGTTTACGGAAATAGGGCTAAAGCCATGTCTCAAAATACTGTTAATCCCGTTCTAGATTTGTCTCAGCCTCAATCGGAGGAATTAGAAAGCACTCAGCCGCAAGAATCGGTATCCAGCACCCTACCTTCACAGGAAGAGTTTTTTAGTTTGATTGATGACGAGCGGAAGTTGACTCAGGATCATGTCCTTCCCTCAGAAGGCGAAAGTACCGTTCCTGGATATTACGTTTATCACAAATACAATAAGGGTACTTAGACAGCGCCAGTTCTTTTGAGTTAAGGATAGCAAATCTGCAATTAGAGATTAGATTGATATCTACAACTCAGAATAACTGCTCGATCGCCTCTCGGACAAATAGCCCCATCCCTCTGCAAATAAAATTTCTTCTATTAGATTCCTTCTACTAGACTAAACTCGTTTTGTTTGAGAGGCCAAAAAACTCGCCGTGAGTTTGGATAACCTAACGGAAGCGCCAAGATGAAAACTTTACCTGACAACACGGTTAGCAGTAGTTATTCCGCCATCAATCGTTCGTGGGTCAGTCTCCGAAACGTTCACGAACTTCATATCGAGCTAACTAATGTCTGCAATTTACATTGCAGCTATTGCTATGCCGAAGTAAAAACTCCAGGAAAAGAAGTTCCTTTATTTGATATCGATACTTTCGCGATCGCCATAGAACGAATCGCTGAGTATTCGCGAAAATCTCATATTGAACTAATATTTCACGGTGGAGAACCATTGCTTCAAAGCGATCAATGGTACGATAGAGCCTGCACTTTAGCCGTCAAAATCCTAGGAGACAAAGGCAAAACAGTAGACTTTGGTTTGCAAAGTAATTTAACTCTACTAAATGACGAGCATATTGATGTATTTGCACGTCATGGAGTTAAGATTGGCACATCCATAGACGGCCCAGAAGCTGTACACAATCAGGTGAGAGGTGGCTTCAAAAAGACGATTCATAACTTAAAGCGGTTGCGGGAGAGAGGTATTTTTTCAGGGGCGATCGCCGTTATTCATCTTCACAATTGGACATTAGTTCCCCAAATTTACGAAACTTTCTACCAACTAGGAATTACAGCTTTTCACCTGAATATTGCCTCGGCAGTGGGACACGGAATTGGTGCCAAACCTTTAAGCGAGGAGCAAATATTTAGAGTTCTTAAAGATAACTTAGATAGTCTCATTCGCTATGAGGGGTCAATTGTAGAGACGCGAATGTTAGCCAAAATCCAGCGTCATCTAGCTGCACCTTCTGCTAAAGAATTTCTGGATCAGTTAAGGTGTGATAATCCCTTTTGCCATGCTGGAATTAACATGATTGTTGTTAAGGAAACTGGCGAAGTTTATCCTTGTGGTTGTGCTGGTTCTAGCGGAAATGTCCAAAGTTACTTACTAGGAAACATACTCGATCCAGATGGGTTCGATCCAGATGGGTGGAAGCAGAAATTACATGGCTTTCATGGGAAGACAGATAAATATGAAAAAGATTGTCGGACTTGTCCCGCGAAATTTGTTTGCGAACATGGTTGTCCAGCATTTGATTTGAACGATTCGGAAACTCCAGAAAATCATTGTGGCGCAACTAAGCGATTTGAACGTTATCTTCGCACCTTGCCTTTAGAGGCGATCGAGCAAGTAGCACAGATGAGTCCCCAAATGGCTAAAAGTAAAAATGCTGCTGACATCATAACTAACTGGCAATAGGGTCTAAACGCAGTAACTTTTGGCTCCAAAAGTAACATCTCAAAAAATCAAAAACATCAATTTTAGGTAGATTACATGAATTTGATTGTTATTGACAAGTGTAGCAATTACTGTGCCTACTGTTTTGCCTCCACCGAAATGGGTAAGTCAGGAAAAAAGACAGTTTTAACTCGTGAAGGTATCGAGCGGGTTGTGCAGTTTATCAGTCGCAGTGGTCCTAATTTTCGTCTGAATATTATCGGAGGTGAACCTTTTTTATATAAAGACCTGGTTTATCTCTTAGAAAAGTCGATGGCTGAACCTGCTTTGGGTGATGCCACTATTTTTACGGGAGGTATCTGCAATACCAATGAAATTCTCAAACTGAAACCCTATCGCGATCGCCTTAGCCTGCTAGTTAATCTCAACGAACGTCGGGATTATCGCCGAAACACTGAATACGAGTTAGTCTTGCACAACATTGATGTTGCTCTTAACCTGGGCATTCCTGTTAACATCGGCTTCAATATTTGGCGTCAGGATTTCAACTATCAAGAAATTTTAGATGTGTGTGAATCCTTTGGCATTGAATACTTGCGCTGGACAGTTGCCTATCCAGAACTGAACCCATCGCCGGAAGTCCAAGTATTGAGTCCATCGGAGTATCACGCTGTAGCCCCAAGAATAGCTGAATTTCTGGAAGCAGCCTACTGGCAACACATTCAAGTCTATCTCGATTGTCCGCTACCTAAGTGCTTTTTCACTTCCGAACAACTGGGTCGAATTCAGTTAACACAGCCCAAAAGTGCTGCCTTTCGTTCTTGTGGCCCGGTTATTGATGTGAACCCAGCCCTAGAAGTTTTTCGGTGTTATGCGTTATCCGATCTGGAACGAACCCAACTGACAGATTTCGATAACTTCTCGGAATTAATGGCTTATTACAAACGGGTCATTGATGAAAAATACGATCGCCCGCAAGTTTACGATCGCTGTGATACCTGCGAATTTGCCGAAGACCGTTCCTGTTACGGTGGCTGTATGGCTAATAGCGCTGAATCGATCGGTGGACGGGAATCCCAAGAAACACTGCTCAAAATAGCGTACCAAGCCATCCAGCAAGGGCGAGGTCAAGAGGCAGAGGTCGCACTCAAAAAAGTCTTTCGCAAAGATGCGGGTGTTTCCTTACTTTGGGCGCACCGCTGGAATATTGATGGGGATATTTCCCAAGCGAAAGTTTTTGCTCGCCAAGCGGTCAATCGCAGCCGTACAGTCCAAATGCGTGCAATGGCGACAACTTTGTTGCAGCAACTTTCCGCAAGCGGACATAAACAGAAACGAGAATTGCTCAACCAGCCCTAACTCATAGAAATTAAAATGCAAATCAAAGTTGGCAATATCGAGTATAACTTGCCTGATGAGGCGGGGATGGCTGCGGCTATTTTAAAGTTAATTAACACTGAAGAACAACGAGTTTTAACTATTCGCAAATGTGGAGTCAAAGCCGAGGAGTACATTCTGATTCATCTGGTGAGAATGTATATTCTGCGGTGGGTGCTTCCCGTCATTGAAATAGAACATAGTGGATGCTTGGATGTCAGTCTGATACCAGAGATACAAAACCGTTTTTGGCTTTGTATGTTTGGGCGATCAGTGGATGACCTCCACGATCGAGATAGTGCTTTTTTTTCCGTGTCTGATTCAATTCTGTTAACAGCAATTTATAGTAGTCTGCTCAATTTTCAACCATCCACAGCAGAGGGAAAGGATCTGCTTAAGCGAACGGCCAAATCTCTGTCTCCTTGGCAAGATGAACTGACCGCAGCTAGTCTAACAATGGAGTTGATTGGCCAGGATTTATGCCACAGAGTTGCTTATTTTTTATCCTCACCATCCGTTGGCGATCGGGCGGCTAAACTTGTGCAATCTTATATAGGAGTTTTGCTAGGAAGGTGTGACCTTGATGACTGTCTTGCTGATGGGGCAACAGGATTACAGTCCACAGCAATTAGTCGATCCCTGCATCAAAGTGTGGCCGACCCAGAAGGAAAAATACACCTAAATTCTCAATTGTTGGAATGGTATCTGTCCACAGAAAAAATGATTCGTCAAGAGGCAGATTTTCTGATGATTAATTTGGAGAAATTTGGTGCTAACTATGCAGCCAGCGTCGTCAAAGATACATTTCGACAGTCGCCATTTAATTGGATGCCAGCCATTAATCATCCCCGATAAATTTACCCATGATTACCATCCGCAATCCCATACATATTCAGACCAACGATGAGGTTAAATCATCACTCGATCGCATTCAGGATTTTTTGAGTGCCGACGCAGTTATTCCGTGCCAACCAGGGATAAAAATTGACGATATCTTTCTAGTCGGGCCGCGTCATAACCAAACGATAACCACTGTATTAAAGCAGCTTGGTTGCCCAAAGAAAGAAAACATTTCTGCTGACACAAATATCTTAGCTTGGGGAGTCTGGATGCCTCGGTCATCAAAGCAATTAGATGCTCCTGTAGTTCAGATTTTCCGTTTGGTAGCAGGATTAGGCGATCGCCCAGTTTTGATTTCAGATAATCAACTAGAGCCGGGAGAGCTAATTGTGGTAACAGAAGATTGTCATTCTTTTGTCACCTTACGTCCCTACCAGGGAGAAGATTTACCACCAGACATACAGTGGTTTGCTTGGGTCGGTAATCGGCAAAATTTACTCCAAGAGAAAAGCACACTTTCAGTGACTAAAACCCGGATCGCTGAACCCTTGACATCTTCAGTTAATCCAGGCCCGGTAATAAGTGCATCATCTCCTTGGTTGACGGACTCTAACCCTAATGTTCAATTCAATTTAACTTCCGAAACACCATCCTTTCAACTAACGCCCATGCTGCCTCCAGAAGAATTCGAGGCACTGGCAAAAGCAATGACATTAGCGCCTTGGACTCGAAGAATTGGAGATATTTACAGCCAAGATAGTTTGGATATTGCGGTTTGGAGTCAAACCTTTGGCTGTCCCGAAATTGTTAAAACGCTGATGCAGCGTCTTCAAAAGCCGGAAATGGTAGAACAAATAACTCGCTTGACCGGGGTGTCTGTAACGGCTCAAAGAGAGATATTTTCCTATCGCCTTCGAGAAGGAGAACGAATTCTCAACCATGCGGATGGAACTTGTAACGGGCAATTGATAGTAAGAATTAACTGGTTGCTGCAAGTACCTGGATCGCCCCTCCGTAAGTGGGATTTTCGCTTTTGGCACCCGGATCGTCCAGAGAAACCCCCGATTGTTTACCCTTCTTTGCCGAATCATGCTGTGATTTTTTTGATGGGAAAATATACGCCCCATGATATCACACCCATTCCTAAAAACTCTGGCGTTAGAACCAATATTATTATGACATTTGGACACAGAAAGTAAAAATATCACAATTAATATATGACAAAAGCTATTGAAAATAGTAGTAAATAAGTTAACCCCCCTTGTAATTACAGCAAAGAATCCATGATTTACACTTTATTAGATTTTCTGTTAAACGGATTAAAATCCCAATGGCATAATGTGAATTTTTGGGGGATAGCCATCACAGCTTTAGGCACCTTTTTCACAATCCTGTTTTACTGGCAACAAAATTACAGAGCGCTTTCTTTTGAGGTGATATCTTCTGAACCTCTTCCGAAAAGTAGCCCGGTCAAAAATCAAGACATTAAAGTAGGAGACATTCAAATCATTAATGGTGGCGTATTAATTGTTATTCTGCGTAACTCAGGTAATCAACGGATTAAACCAGAAGACTGCAAGTCACAAGTAGAATGGCCGATTCATTTGAGTGGCTTTGATAAAAGCAATGCTCGCGTGATTTTAGCTTATGCAGAAACCAATGATGGGGAGGAAATAAAAGTTCAAATTACCAAAGATAAAAATCAATGGCTAAATATTGAAATTAATAAAAATAAGTTAGATTTAGAGCCAGGAGATTATGTCATAGTCAGAATTTTAGTGGACTGCCCCGAAAAATATCAAATATATAACTTGAGAGAAACCATTGAAGTAAGTCAGCTTAAGATAGCAGGACTGCCTAAAAAGCTTTCACCCAGTAGCTATACAAGCTGGCTAAAAGTGGTGGTTGAATTAAGCATTTTACTCATGTTGTGCTGGCCACCCTCGGCAACTCAAATTTTAATTGATACAACAAATTTAAATAGCCTGCAACTGTCCGGGCAACGTCTTTACTTATCGGGTACGGGTTGGTGGGGCATCACTTGCAGTTATTTATTATTCTTCTTGCCTATATTAATTATATTAGACTTAAGTAAGAAAGGTTTTTGGGGCTGGTATTTAGTCAAGATGATGATTGGTAAATTCAAAAAACAGATTCAGATTTAATTAAAATGAATATCAAAAAAAGGCAAGATATAATGGAAAATATATTGCACGATAGTCTCATAGAAGCTTTAGAGGCAAAATTAACCGCATTTATGTCGGCAAAGCCATATCCTCACTGTGCAGGAAATCAATTAGTTGGAAAACACATAGACTGTTTTGAGGCAGCGATAAAAACAGTACCTATGCGTCGCCATTTGGCAGACTTTTACTCTCAATACGATGCCGTATTGTCTCCTGAAATAGCCGGGAATAATTCGGTAATTCAAGCGCTAATTGCTGCACCTAAGTGCCAAGATGTCCTTGAAATTGCTTCTATTTTGGCGGGGAGTCGCTGTACCGAGAGTCTGGTAGTAATTCACTATCTGGGCGATCGCGATGAAATTGAAATTCATAATGATGCAAATGACCACGGGGAGAAACTACGTTTGTGCTGGATGCTGGGCGAGAGAAACTTTTCAGGTGGCGAATTTTGCATTCACCCTAACGCCAAAGAAATGCCGATTAAGCGCATTCCTCACCAGCGAGATAGCTGGGTTTTATTCCGAATCGGCAATAACTCCTACCATTCTGTAAGTCAGGTGCATTCTGCCACCAAAACTGAGGGTCGGTGGACTGTTATTTTCACTTGGGGTGCCCGCACAGAATCCCTGAACTTGAATCATTGTGATAACAATAAATTATTGGAGGAATATGTGTAATGAGTCAATATATGTTTGAACTTCAAAATTTATTTCCGGGCAGTGAAACTGAACTGCGTTCCCAATTTGAGTCTGCTCTTCCTTATCCTCATGCTGTGCTGCCCAATGCTATGAATATAGAGTTTGTTCAGCAACTTTTCGATGCACTTAACGCTTTACCTTTTCGATGGCTGCGAGTGAAAGAAGCATTTTATGAACACGAAGTTTGTAACCTTTTAACTGTAGCTTCGATTTTCGGCGGTGTATTTAACGACCTAGTACAAACTTTACAAGAACCTACCTTAGTCACCCGTCTTTGCAATTTTGTGGGTTCTCCCCCAGCTACCCTTGTTAGTTTGACTGGACACCGACTCTACGATGGAGATAAAATTGGCACTCATAGCGATCAAAACCCCTTCGGTGAGACTTTTCGCTTACTTTTATTTCCCGATCCAAAACCTCAATTTTCGGGAGGTGTGCTGTTACTACAGGAACAAATTGAGGGTAAAATGATAACGCGATCGCAAGTTTCATATCTTCCTTTCCAAGTCTACTTATTTCGATTTAGCCCTCACTCTCACCATGCTGTAACCCCGGTACAAGCGCATAACACCGGAGCCAATAGATTAACAATACTAGCTACTTATGGAACTCAGTCTGTGTAAAATAATTTTTGGAGGCATGGTATGAATAGGACAATTCAGACTGATATTCGAGTAAAAAATGTCTGATATATGAAGATAATTTTATTGTTTAATTAATGAATGAACGAACTATTACCGTTCCTTTAGCTTGGTTTCCTCGACTATTAAAAGCTACTCCCGAACAGTTAGAAAATAGGTGATTTTTGGCGGCGGTTCTGGGATTCCTTGGGAAGAAATTGATGAGGATCTTAGTACCGAAGGATTATTACGCGGTTCTCCCGCGCCTCGGAAGAAAACGCGATTATAAGACAAGAAACCCGGTTTCTTTAACAAACCAGGTTCTGCGTTTCTGGACAATTTCCAGGCTGAAAAGACAAGCCAGATCGCCTCCAGAGGAGTTTCTCCCATTTCAGGTTTCCCGGTTCCAGATTTGGCGGCTATCTATTGGTATCAAAAAAGTAAAATTCCTCACGACCAAGCCGTGCAAATAGCTGGTTTAAATCGTCGCGACTTGCTGAAGGCTTTAACCCGCGAAAAAGTAGATATATTTGCGATCGACTTTAATCACCTACAAAGGGAGCTTGAGCGTGAGTAATTCCTGGTATGGTTGCTGCTCAAGGGGGAACTATATCTATAAGTATTTAAGGTAGATGTTGCGCGATCGCCTCTTTTATAGTTCCTCTGGGTCTAAACCGAGCGATCGCAACCTTTGCGCCAGACGTTCAGCCCGTTGTTCGGCCGCTTCGGCTCGTTGTTGGGCGGCCTCTTCGGGTAACAGGACTAAATTACCTTCCGTATCGTAAAACCGCAACCAAATTGCCTCCTCCCGGTCAATCGTTCCCGACCAAGTTCCCAGCCAAAAGCCCAAGGTATCACACCACAGCCAACCGCGATCGTTCGGCTCTAAAAGCTGATAACCTCCTGAACTATGCAAATGCCAACCTTGAAAGGCGTTGGCTTCAAACGGGTCAAATACAAAGTAATCTGGGGTTCGGAATATCTGCTGATACAGATCCTTTTTCTTTCCTTTATCTACTCTGGCGGTACTCGGCGACATCAACTCGACAATAACATCTGGGTAGCGACCCCCTTCCTGCCATACTACCCAACCTTGTCGTTCTTTGGTGCCATCTACATCTAACACAGCAAAGAAATCTGGGCCTCGGAAATCTCGGTTCCTAGCCTGTTCGCTGCTATAGTAAATAAACATATTCCCGCCTGTGTAGAAATCATGGCGATCGCTCCAAGCCTGTTGCAATGACCGGATCAGGACGTTCATGGCAATGCGGTGACGGTTACTTTCCAAAGGCTCTCCATCATCAAAAATCAAATCTGTTGGCGGCATGGGGGGTTCCCAGTCCGTTTGCGTAGCAGTTTCGGGGCTAGTATTAGCAGTGAGTTCAACTGACATTTTCGGTTCCCCCCTCTCTCGTGTTTCTCAGTTGTTGATGATTATATCCCCAACTTTCCCGATTTGGGGCTGGCTCCGACAGACACTCTCCCACTGGGGCGGCGGTAGGTAAATTACCTATAAAGTAGATGTTGCGCGATCGCCTCTTTTATAGTTCCTCTGGGTCTAAACCGAGCGATCGCAACCTTTGCGCCAGACGTTCGGCTCGTTGTTGGGCTTGTTGGGCTCGTTGTTCGGCGGATTGAGCCTTTTGTCGTTCCGCTTCGGCCTTTTGGCGTTCCGCTTCGGCCTTTTGGCGTTCCGCTTCAGCTTTTTGGCGTTCCGCTTCTTCTGGTAACAGGACTAAATTACCTTCCGTATCGTAAAACCGCAACCAAATTGCCTCCTCCCGGTCAATCGTTCCCGACCAAGTTCCCAGCCAAAAGCCCAAGGTATCACACCACAGCCAACCGCGATCGTTCGGCTCTAAAAGCTGATAACCTCCTGAACTATGCAAATGCCAACCTTGAAAGGCGTTGGCTTCAAACGGGTCAAATACAAAGTAATCTGGGGTTCGGAATATCTGCTGATACAGATCCTTTTTCTTTCCTTTATCTACTCTGGCGGTACTCGGCGACATCAACTCGACAATAACATCTGGGTAGCGACCCCCTTCCTGCCATACTACCCAACCTTGTCGTTCTTTGGTGCCATCTACATCTAACACAGCAAAGAAATCTGGGCCTCGGAAATCTCGGTTCCTAGCCTGTTCGCTGCTATAGTAAATAAACATATTCCCGCCTGTGTAGAAATCATGGCGATCGCTCCAAGCCTGTTGCAATGACCTAATCAGGACGTTCATAGCAATGCGGTGACGGTTACTTTCCAAAGGCTCTCCATCATCAAAAATCAAATCTGTCGGCGGCATGGGGGGTTCCCAGTCCGTTTGCGTAGCGGTTTCGGGGCTAGTATTGGCAGTGAGTTCAACTGACATTTTCGGTTCCCCCCTCTCTCGTGTTTCTCAGTTGCTGACGATTATATCCCAAGCCGCCCTAAGCCGCCTGAGACCACAGCCATGATAAGCCCTAGTTATGACAGTCATTAAAATAAATGTGGCTCAACCCCTTTACAAACCTTAACAGAGTGTGTCATATTATAGACACGGTAGAAAAACAACTGCCGGATAAGTACCTCGAAAACTCAATAAAGCAATCATATCCAACATGACTACTACCATTCAGCAGCGCGAGAGCGCCAACGCTTGGGAACGGTTCTGTAGCTGGGTAACATCCACCAACAACCGCCTTTATGTAGGCTGGTTCGGTGTTCTGATGATCCCTACCCTACTAACTGCTACCATCTGCTACATCATCGCTTTTGTAGCTGCTCCTCCCGTTGACATTGACGGTATCCGCGAACCCGTAGCTGGTTCTCTGTTGTACGGAAACAACATCATCTCTGGTGCGGTTGTTCCTTCCTCCAATGCGATCGGTCTGCACTTCTACCCTATTTGGGAAGCAGCCAGCTTGGATGAGTGGCTCTACAACGGTGGCCCCTACCAGTTGGTAATTTTCCACTTCCTGATCGGTGTATTCTGCTACATGGGTCGTGAGTGGGAACTGTCCTACCGCTTGGGAATGCGTCCTTGGATCTGCGTAGCTTACAGCGCACCTGTTGCTGCTGCTAGTGCAGTATTCTTGATCTACCCCATCGGACAAGGTTCTTTCTCCGACGGTATGCCTCTGGGTATCTCTGGAACCTTCAACTTCATGTTGGTATTCCAAGCAGAACACAACATCCTGATGCACCCCTTCCATATGCTGGGAGTTGCTGGTGTATTCGGTGGTGCTTTGTTCTCCGCGATGCACGGTTCTTTGGTAACTTCTTCCTTGGTGCGTGAAACCACCGAAATCGAATCTCAAAACTACGGTTACAAATTCGGTCAAGAAGAAGAAACTTACAACATTGTGGCAGCTCACGGTTACTTCGGTCGCCTGATCTTCCAATATGCTTCTTTCAACAACAGCCGTTCCCTGCACTTCTTCTTGGGTGCTTGGCCGGTAATCGGCATCTGGTTCACCGCTTTAGGTGTATCCACCATGGCCTTTAACCTGAACGGTTTCAACTTCAACCAGTCCGTAATGGACTCCAGCGGTCGGGTAATCAATACCTGGGCTGATGTCATCAACCGCGCTAACCTGGGTATGGAAGTAATGCACGAGCGTAACGCTCACAACTTCCCCTTAGATTTGGCTTCTGCTGAGTCTGAGCCTGTAGCTTTGGTTGCACCTCAAATCGGCTAATTTATAGCTTCGATTAAATTAAGCGCCTCCCACCAGGGGGGCGCTTTTTGTTTGTTTAACTCTCTGAGGAATTATCGCCGACGGGGTGAGGGAGTCCTCCTGTTTGTATTGATTGACTTAAACCCCAGAGGATATCAACTAATTCTGCTCCGATTTTACCGGAAGAAATTGGACAGGGTTGATTGGCTTTAACACATTCAAAAAAGCGATCGCATACTTGTTTTAAAGGTTCCCCAGGTTCGACCTGTAAAACTTCCCGACTTTGACCTGCTCCTTTCCAACCACCATTGACAGGCTCTAAATAGCCGCGTTGTAGGGTTAAAGGAGACTCGGAAGATAATTCATCAAAAATTAATGTTCCTTGGCTTCCGACCACTGCTAAACGGCGCTGTTTGTCAGGATTTAACCAGCATAGATGTAGGAAAACTTGAAAGTTATCGGGGTAAGTGAGGGTAGCTAATACTAAATCAGATAAACCTGGTTTACTACCGGGAAATGCTGGGGAATTATCCTCCGTTTGCAAAAGGCGATCGCCTTGTAGCCAGACAGTTCCGGTGGCTTGTACGGCTACAGGTTTTTGACCCAACCAGGTATTAAAGATAGCAATATCATGAATCGCTAAATCCCACAGAGCATCAACATCTTGGCGCACAGGTTCTAAGTGGGTGCGGGTAGCATAGCCATAGCGTAGTTGACCTAAGACACCTTGAGCAAGGACTTGTTTACCCCGGTTAACGACTGGATGAAATAGATAGGTATGATCGACAAATAATTGTCGATTTTGCTGTTGAGCCAGTTCCCAAAGTTCCCAAGATTTAGCGGGGTTTATGGTTAAAGGTTTTTCAGCTAAGACATGATAGCCACGTTGTAGCGCGGCTGAAATTAAGTGATAATGAGTGCCGGCGGGAGTAGCGATCGCCACAGCTTGTAGTCCCGGAACTTCCAGAGCCGCCAACCCATGCTCAAACATTTGTTCGGGGTTGAGTGTAAATCGTTCTCCCACAGCTTTTAACTGTTCGGAATTACTATCAGCTACTGCTATTAACTCAAACCCAGAATGATTTTGAAAATTTCGGATCAAGTGGACACCCCAGCGTCCTGTACCGAGAACTGCTATTTTAATCGGGTCATTCATTATCTGTTTCTCCTCCATTTTTGGCTACTAATAAAAAAGCCACACGAGCCGCCGCCTGTTCAGCAGCTTTAATAGTTTTACCTGTTCCTGTACCTAATTGTTCGTCCCTCAGCCACACGGAAGCGGTAAAGCGCCCTTCATCACCAGCATAACCTGTTTCATTAACTTTATATTGGGGCAAAATTTTATAGCAACTTTGAGTCCATTCTTGGAGAGCAGCCTTATAATTTTGGCGAGCCGGATCATTAAAAATCTCAGTAGCTCGCTCTAGCAGGTGTGGATCTAACCAAGGACGAATTAACTCTAGGGTATTGGTACTGAGATATAGTGCAGCCAAAACCGCCTCAAAACAATCTGCTAAACGAGATTCTTCTCCCAGGCGATCGCGGGTAGCACTTCCTCCCACCAGCAAATATCTTCCCAAACCATAGCTCTCAGAAATTTCCGCCAGAATGCGATCGCTCACCAAAATCGATCGCACCGCCGCAAACTCTCCCACTGGTGCATTAGGATAGGTTTCAAACAGAAGCTCTGAAGCCGCTAAACGCACCACCGAATCACCCACAAATTCCAGTTGTTCATAATTATCCTGACTTGAAACACTGGGATGAGTTAGTGCCAAATCAAGCAATTGCCATGCAATCTTATGTTGAGGAGATAATCCCAACCGTTCAATTAACTTTTCTAACTGATGTTGTCGTTGTGGATGAGTAACTCGGTTAAACTTTTGCAACTTTAATTACCTCAAATTTAACTTTTATGGTATCTTTAATAGGTGGATTTAACCATGATTATAACATATGATATCGTCGATATGTTAGGTTAATTATGATTAAATTTCCGCCAAGATGTAGGCATTCAATCATGGCAAAGTCTGCCCTAAAAGTAGATTATTTTAGCATATATATTGAAAGTTTGACAATTTCTGCTGTCCTGGTCAGGTTCACGGTTGACTTTTGCCTGCCCAAATCACTATAGAATTGAGGTTAACTGTAGTTATTGAGATCACCATGCGTATTGCTCACAACATCACAGAATTGATTGGTCGTACCCCTTTGGTACAACTGAATCGAATTCCTCAAGCTGAAGGCTGTTTAGCTCAAATTGTGGTTAAACTCGAAGGGATGAACCCGACAGCCTCAGTTAAAGATCGCATTGGAGCATATATGATCGAAGTTGCGGAACTCGAAGGCTTGATCGCTCCAGGTAAGACTACCCTAGTTGAACCTACATCAGGAAATACTGGCATTGCGTTGGCTATGACGGCGGCGGCGAAAGGCTATGAGTTAATTCTAACGATGCCTGATAGCATGAGTTTAGAACGGCGTTCTATGCTCCGCGCCTATGGAGCTAAATTAGAATTAACCCCCGGTTCTAAAGGGATGAAAGGAGCCATTCAGCGCGCTTATGAACTGGTCGATGCGGTTCCCAATACCTATATGTTACAGCAGTTTAACAATTCGGCTAATCCAGAGGTTCACCGCCGCACTACGGCTGAAGAAATTTGGCACGATACGGATGGACGGGTTGATATTTTAATCGCGGGAGTGGGAACCGGTGGTACAATTACGGGGGCGGCGGATGTGCTTAAACAACGAAAACCACAATTAAAGGCGATCGCCGTTGAACCCACTAACAGTCCGGTTCTTTCTGGTGGTGAACCTGGACCCCACAAAATTCAGGGTATTGGTGCAGGATTTGTACCAGAGGTGCTGAAAGTGGAACTAATTGATGAGGTAATTACAGTTAGTGATGAGGAAGCCTTTAGCTATAGTCGCCGTCTAGCCAGGGAAGAGGGGTTACTATCTGGGATTTCCTCCGGTGCGGCTTTGTGTGCGGCGATTAAAGTGGCTCAAAGACCAGAAAATCAAGATAAGTTAATTGTGATGATTCAACCGAGTTACGGGGAACGTTACCTGAGTACGCCGTTATTCCAAGATTTATATGAGGAACAACAAACCCTGCTAATTAATAATTAATAAAAGGGCGATATTGTTCGTTGGGGAGAGGGTTGATCATGATTCCTTCTCCCTCGCCAATCTGTCTAGGAAATCTTGAGCGATCGCATAGCTGATGCTCCGAAATGAGTGCTAAAAGCAATATTCAGATTTTCCAGGGACTCAATCAGCCAAACGACTTGGGGTCGTTCAAAATTGCTATAATGGGTAAATAACACAGCAAATCGTTTTTCTAGTTCTCGTTTGGTCTGCCGACATACCAGAACAATTTTTAGCATTAAACCCATGACGTTAGTTACACCGAGGTTATTGGTGAGGTCAATTAAGACAAAATGCTGAGGTTTTTGCGGACTTTCAACTACCAAAAAATCTAATAGCCTTTTACAGGTTCCGGCAACTAGACTACTGTTGACGCTATGAGAATCATTGTGGGATAGGGTATTTTTTAGGGTTTGCTCCAGCCGCCTTTTAAAGTAACGGTTAGCATATTTACCATCCATAGAGCTAGTTAAATACTCATATAGATCCCCTTTAAAACTATGATATGAACCGGCTTTACTACTCTGTTTCAGAAATAGTCGAGAGGACTCGTTATAGGTGTATCCCCCATCTACTTGTCCGGTAAAGTGGTCAATAGCTTGGCTAAGTTGGCGATCGCTCAATAGGGTAGGATTATGGGGAGGATTTACCCCCAATTCCTGGAGGGTGGTTTTTTGTTGATAGCTAATGTATTGATACAAGTCGCGATCAAATTTCCGTCCCGCCGCCTCCTGCATTTTCCGAATTTGCTGACGTTGATCAATTTCACTATGATCGGTCAAAAAACAATGTTCGTACAGATAGGGATAACGAACAATCAAATTTTCTAGCTTGGGTTGACAATCTGGTTCGGGTTTGGTGCTATCTTGAAAAGCATTAGCGAGCCGACGTAGTGCCTGATATTGGTCAGTTTGCACAAATTTGTAGAGTAATCTACGCAAACGATGAGCGGTCCAGGAAGAGGGTAAAGTAGTCGGTTGTATGAGCAGTATATCAATCAGTTCTGGAATAGCCCACTGTAGACGGGACTGCTTCTGCCATTGGTTCACCAAAATATAGCAGCAGCGGTTAATTATAAACGGAAAGCGATCGCGGACTGATTCGGAATCAACAATTCTTTCCAAGGCTTGCCAAACTTCCGTGACTT
Organism: Limnospira platensis NIES-39; assembly: GCF_026000695.1. Classification (GTDB taxonomy): domain Bacteria; phylum Cyanobacteriota; class Cyanobacteriia; order Cyanobacteriales; family Microcoleaceae; genus Limnospira; species Limnospira platensis. Next base: position 6,642,129 of record NZ_AP026945.1, on the reverse strand, counting down.
GATATTCCTGTTCACCCAAAAACAGACCACGAAAAGAAGCAAGCATCTCCTGTGGGGACGACACCCCAACCAACTTTTGCAAGTGGTTGTACAGGAGTTGCTCGTCCAAGGTCGTCTGATGATAGTGGGTGAACCCATAATTCATCACGGTAATTTCTCTATCCTCATCAAGAATTAATTTTTACCTACCAACAAACACAGCGAACACTGACCCTTGAGACTGGCACGACCAAAACTGATCAGAACTGATAGGTCTGATCAAATCCTTAAAATATGTCCCTAAACCCAGCCCATGACGACAGGAAACCGGGAAAAATGCTATAATAGATGCGATAGTTCTTTGTTTAGTCCCCATGTCTGTCCTGTGGTACAGGAGTCAGACGGACACTAAGGTTAAGTATCTAACACCCGTCTACCCACATTCTAGGCAAAACATAACACCAAGTCTATAAAACTTTGGTAAAATTTGCCGAAAGTTTGTAAAGATTCGGTAAAGGTGTGTTGCTAGGTCCGCGCTAGGGGAATTAATTCTCAAATTTTTCTAAGGTATCGATCGCCTTTTGGTATTTCTCGAAATTACCCAAATCCATATATAGGTCTGCGGACTTCTGTAGGTCAAAGATAGCGCCTTGGCGATCGCCAATTTGGTAGCGACTGATGGCTCGGTTATAATAAGGTTCCGGGTCTGATGGGTTGATCTCAATGGCTTTGTTATAGTCATCAATAGCCCTTTCACGATCGCCAATGCGATAGCGAGCATTCCCGCGCTTAAAATAGGGTGCTGGGTTTCCGGGGTTAAGGCGGATCGCTTCAGTAAAATCATTAATCCCCGTTTGATAATCTTTAAGATTTTCCGAATAAATTAATCCCCGCAGATAGAAAGCCCGATCATGAGAGGGGTCGAGCCTGATCACCTGGGTAATATCATCAATAGCCGGCCAGTATTGTTGAACTTTGACACGGGCAATGGCACGATTATAGTAGGCATCAACATATTCAGGATTAAGGCGGATAGCTTGGGTAAAATCAGCGATCGCCTCAGTCAAGTTATTGCCACTCTTAAACCTTACCACTCCCCGGTTATAGTAAGCGAGGGCATAGTTACGGTTCAAGCGAATAGCTTGGGTAAAATCAGCGATCGCCCCTTGTTTATCTCCCCGTTGGTAACGGGCGACACCGCGATCAAAAAACTCTTTAGCGGTTATTTGACTAACAACCCCTGGAGAAGACCGGGCTACCACAGACGGGGGGACTGCCTGAGTTAAAACTATAGTTGTCAATATAACAACAGACTTGCACAGGGCGATCGCATTAGTACGCATAACAACTTTATTTCTGAAATCCTGATCCAGACCACCTCAACCTAGCAACATCATGACATAAGTTAAATGAAGTGGGCGCTTAATATTCTAGCTTATGCCCATTGATGGAATTCCAAGGGGCTATCGGCACGCTAGGCTGTGGGATTTCACACACCACACACCCACTATAGGACCGATAGCCTGAGCGGGTTTGGGCTTATCGGAAACCGACAGCAGCTTGCCACACAAAAGCCAACAGCAGGAAAAAGACGGGAATAACGGGCAAAATATCAACAACCGGGCTAAAAATCGAGTAGGCTTCTGGCAGTTTTGCCAATAGCAGTGCTGCTTCCATGAATCAATTAACCTCTTACTAAAAATATGGCTTACAGAATTTTAACAAATCTTTGCGACAATTCTCATTTAAGCGATAATTTCTGAGATGATCGGGCTATGGTTAGCAATCAACTTGCAAATATTGTCCGAACTCGTCAGTCATGCGATCGCTCAAAATCGCGTCTCGGATACGGGTAGTAAACCTAATCAGTTCAGTAACATTATGAATACTCAGGAGAGTATAGGCTAAAAGTTCCTTAGCGCGTACCAGATGACTAATATAGGCGCGGCTAAAATTTTGGCAAGTGTAACAAGGACAACTGGGGTCGAGGGGGCGAAAGTCCTCTCGAAATTGGGCATTTTTCAAATTCCAGCGTTCTCCGGCCACCAAAGCCGCACCATGACGAGCCAAACGGGTAGGAATGACACAATCAAATAAATCTATACCAGATGCGATCGCCTGTGCCATTTCCCGGTAAGTTCCTATCCCCATCAAATATCTAGGCTTATGGTCTGGCAAAATGGGGGTAGTGACACGAACCACCATTTCCATTAAATCGGTAGGTTCACCGACACTCACCCCGCCAATGGCATAACCTGGCAAATCAAATTCTACTAATTTTTTAGCTGCTGCCACCCGTAAATCTGGGTAAACTCCCCCTTGTACGATACCAAACAGGGCTGCCTCTGGTCGGTTATGAGCAGCTATGCAGCGTTCTAGCCATCTAACAGTGCGATCGGTGGCTGCGATCACATCTTCCCTAGAAGCCGGATAAGGGGGGCACTCATCAAAGGCCATAATCACATCAGCCCCCAATTGATTTTGGATCTCAATGGAGCGTTCTGGGGACAATTCAATAATTGCTCCATCGTGAGGCGATCGAAACCGCACCCCCGCTTCTGTCACCGTCCGCATTTCACTGAGACTAAAAACCTGAAAACCTCCTGAATCCGTTAATATCGGACCATTCCAGCCCATAAACTTATGTAGTCCCCCCGCCGCCGCCACAATTTTTTCCCCTGGTTGTAGGTGCAAATGATAAGTATTGGATAGCACCATCTGAGCGCCCGTATCCAGGAGTTGAGCCGGAGTCAAAGTTTTGACATTAGCCAAGGTTCCCACTGGCATAAATCGGGGAGTTTCCACGATACCATGGGGAGTGACAAAAACCCCTGCCCTCGCTTGAGTTTGAGTGCAGCGAGCCTGTATTTGAAACGAAAATGATTCGGGCATGAAGTTAAACTACAAAACTGAGAAAATCATATCAATTGATGACAATTAAAAGGGACAATCATCATCATCAATGGGGGTATCCCAGTTATTTGATAGGACTTGATCCATGACCGCATCAAAGGCGGCGGCTTGTAAATTCCTTGTCGCCTGGTCTTGTAAAGGATTAGACAGGGGAACTAATCGCAGTAATCGCCCATCTTGCACTAAGTCGAAATAGGTTTCATTATCGGAGGATTGTTTCAGTTCGAGATAATCAAAACTGTAAACATTCAAATACAAAGCATGGTTAGCAATGAGAGTAGCCTGCTGTTGATCCGCAAACACTTCCAGGATATGACCTTCGCCTTGACTTTTTACCTGGCTGTCTTGGATATGTATATAGCGAACCCTACCGAGGTCAACCAGCAACTTCTGCATATCGCGCTTGTTAACAACGATTCCGGTATCGATAATACATGGAGCAGACACCCTGCAATTTAATTGATCGTAACTCATAGAGCAAAAGCCTCTAGTTTTATAGTTTCTCCTAAACCAAAACCGCCACCTGGCACCTTTACCTAGTTAAGCCGATAGTTATAAGGTCAGTTTCACGCAGAGAGTTTAGGACAATTTAGCACCCTAGGTATGACAGATTTTTTCCCTGAACCGTTGACCGTGTAAGGCTTAACGAAGCAAGTTTTGAGAAAAACAGAGTAATTGTACTACTTAGATTGTCTCGCCACTTGCATTCTTCTCAGAAATCTACCGATAACCCGGTGGCTGAGATTATATTTCAGCTTGGGTGTGTTGGAGATCTAACTTTATACACAATTGTAGCAAAGCTAGGACTGTGAAAGTTGATCTGACCAGATTTTCTTGATATTTCTTGACTTTTGACTTTCCGTAGCCAGGAGAACTATCTGGGCGGTATTAGAGTATATGTTTAGACCCCAACAGGTTTCATCTCAATTGTGGCATAAGCTAAGAAATATTATAGAGCTATGGCAAAATTTAAGTTTAAGTTTTATGGGTTTTGAGACAGTCTGGCGATCGCTCATTAGGTATATGGAACAGCTACGAGCGGCTTTAGCTGCTGCTGTGGCTTTCTATACCTGCTTACCTATTCCTCCGTCTTGGACGTTGGAGTTTCGGGGAATTGCGAGACTCGCGCCGGTAATGGGGTTAATGATTGGGGGATTGTTAGGGCTGGCTGACATAGGTTTGCAGTTGTTGGGCTGTCCGGTATTAACGCGGGCGGCTTTGGTAGTGGTAGGTTGGATTGCCATTACCGGGGGACTGCATTTAGATGGGGCGATGGATACTGCTGATGGGTTGGCGGTGACTGACAAGAAGCGACGCTTAGAGGTGATGGCTGATAGTTTAACTGGGGCTTTTGGGGCGATCGCCGCCGTAGCTATTTTACTGCTAAAAACCGCCGCCCTCGCTGATTTAGACCGCACACGCTGGTTAATTTTGATGGGGGTGGCTGCTTGGGGACGCTGGGGACAGCTAGTGGCGATCGCTCGTTATCCTTATCTGAAAGCAGAAGGAAAGGGAGCATTTCACAAAGATTTGAGCTATTCTCCCTTGGATTTACTCCCCGGGGTTTTGCTACTTTCGGGGTTGAGTGGCTTACAGATTTGGTTAGAACCCGATCGCTGGCTGGTAGGGGTGGGTCTACTCCTTGGGGGAAGTGCGATCGCTATTCTGACAGGAATCTGGTTAAACTACCGCCTAGGCGGGCATACCGGAGACACCTATGGGGCTGTGGTTGAGTGGACAGAAGCCCTATTATTATGTTTACTGGTAGCCCTAGAGGGAGATTAACCAAGGGGGATTATTTTTTGGGTTCTACCCAAACTTTTATCCCCTCAACTCGTAAAGATTGCCCACGAGTACCACAATATTGACCATTACTACAAACGGGAACATCTCCCTTATTTTGAATATGGGCATTATAGAAAACATCATATTTCGGGGCTTCTGGTCCAGCGAGCTTAATCGCAAAGCCTTCTATTTGGCGATTTGTGCCGGGTTCTCCCACCATTTGACCGTTGGAGGCGGTGGGACTATCACCAACTTGAGCAATATGAGCCATGTATTGTATATCCAAACCCGGAACCGGAGGATTAATCGCCATTTGGAAAGCCTCCAAGCGGCGACCTTGACCCTTAGTGCCAGCATATTCCCCGCCGCCAAAATCGCGATCGCCTAACCCCTGTAAATGCACTCTCACGCGCAACCCCACACTTCCCGGTTTAACTTCCGCTTTCCCTGTCGGCTGACCGACAATGGCAGTATTGCCAAACACAATATTTTGTCCATCAATAGTCAGAGGTTTCGGGTTAATTTCCACACTGGGAACAATAATCACATCACTGGGGGCTGTAGTGGTGGTAGGTTCTTCTAAGATGATAATATCTGGGTTAGCCGTGGGACGTTCAACTGCTGTCACATTCAATGGCGGTTGAGTGGTTGTTGACCCCCCCGACTGACTGACAATTTTTCCTCTGGAAATAGCTACCCCCAAAGATTTCCCAAAGGCATTTTCGAGAATTTCTGCCGATTTTGCCCACTGTTCATCATTGAGTTGGTCTCCCCTATTCACCAAGTTTAGGAGAATATTGAGGGGATGCTCTCCGGTGAGCAATGCTTTTACCCGTGGGTCTGATTTGAGATCTATTTGGGAAATTTGCTGTTTGAGTTGTTGCGCCTGTTTGTGGGCCTGTTGTAGGGGTGCAAAGTCTTTCTGTTCGCTGTGGGTCAGCCCGAGAATTTGCTCTAGCAAGGATAAAACCTGCTGAGGAATGGCTCCCTCATCTGTGACTGGGGTTATTTTTTGGTATAACTGCTGTAACTCTACCAGGGATCTAGCGGCTAGGGCGGTGGTTTGTCCCCGGTTTTGTAGTGTTTGTTGGAAATTGGCGAAATCACGGTTATAGTTAATCAACCCTTGCAGTAACTGATCCGTTATGGGAGTTCCTGAGTCTTTTAGGGCTTTTGCTGCTTGTTCTAATGCCTGCCCTAGTTTAGGGTAGCGATCGCCTAAACTGTTTAGATATTGTTGTAGGTCGTCTGTTGCCATCATTTCCCCTCCATTACTGATCAGATCATCCCTCGGCTCATCATAAATTATGGCGATCCAGGCAGGCAAGAGGTTGGGGAAAACTACACGCTGTACATCAACTAGGCCTACAATTGCCTAAAATTATGGATATCCGTGATCTGGCTCACCTGGTAAGCGTGGACTTAGATCATAGGCTGATCAGCCGAACATCACAAGTGACACTATATCAGAATCACTGCCCTTATCTTGACAAACAGCGATACTAAATATAGTTTAAACCAATCACAACTCCGTAATTTCACTATGCTGTGTATTCAAGATGTAGTCCAACAAGCGATCGCCACTGGTTATTTAACCTTGGAAGCTGAAAATCAACTCCGGTACATTCTCCAAAATTCTCAATATGATGCTATTGAACTCAATGCTTTTGCTAACTTGCAAGTAGCCGCTATGAGTGGACAGGTCCGACAAGAATCTCGCGAAATTTTATCATCTCAGTCTATGGCGGCTTCTCTTAACTAGATGCAGCTTTGGCTGATTGGAAAATTCATTGACTCAAGACTGATCCGACAATTTAGTTATTGTCTATTTACCTAGGTTCAACGGTTGCCTTAATTTCCGATTGATGCTGCTATTTTATAGCTCATCTAGCCTCGTAATGAACGGATATTTTTGGCTGTGACCATCTAAGTTTTAGGTTAGTTAACTAACTGCCATTTCCTCTCTTGAAACCCTGAGAATTTCCCCTTTCCGACTGCTTTGGCGATCGCCATGTCAAAATTTCCATAAAATTGGGTATTCATTTTCCAGATGATCCGTAACTATACGCCCAATTTGGTCTATTTGGCTAACCTCTTCCTGGGAAAGTTGAATATCTATGGTTTTCACATTTTGCTCAACTTGGGTGCTATTACGAGCCCCCACAATGGCGTTAGTTTGAGGTTGAGAAATTAGCCATGCCAGTGCTAATTGTGCTATGGTACAGTGTTTGTCTGCCGCTATGGGGCGTAACTGATTAATTGCTTCTTGAACCCGGCTATAATGTTCTGGGTTTTGGATGAGTTTATTTTTGAGTCGATGATCTTCGGGATGAAATTGATGATTAACTCCGAATTTTCCCGTCAGTAGTCCCTGGGCTAGGGAAGAATAAGCGAGAATTGAGATTTTCTGTTCTACACAATAAGCCATGGTTTCCCTTTCCACATCGCGCCAAAATAGGGAATAGGGAGGCTGTATACTATCTATAGTACCATATTGGCTGGCTTCTTCTAGTTGATTTTTGGAGAAGTTGGAGACTCCAATGGCTCGAATTTTTCCCTGTTGTTTGAGCAAATTTAGGGCAGCCATTGTTTCGGAAATAGGCACAATTTCTGTATTAAATGAACCCGTTGGCCAGTGAATTTGATACAGGTCTATATAGTCGGTCTCCAGATTTTTTAAGGAGCGATCGCACGCTTCAATTACCTGGTCATATTGTAAATGGGTCGCAAATACTTTGCTGGCATAAATGAGGCGATCGCGTCTATCTGACAACGCCTCAGCTATCAGTTGTTCCGAGATACCATCACCATAGATTTCCGCAGTGTCAATGGTAGTAATTCCCAGGTCAACCGCCTGCTGCATAGCCTTGATTAAGTCCGCTTTTTCAATACCTTTCCACCAACGTTTATCAGCTTGCCAAGTCCCTAAAATAATCGGGGTGATTTCAATGTCCGATTTCCCAAGTTTTCGTGTTTTCATGTTGGCTCTTTGGCTCCCAACTGTTTTACTTCAACAATCAACCTTAATAGTATCAAACAAAGCGATCGCCTTATAGCAATGGCTGCTCAAGATTTATCCCTTCTCATCTCAAACATAGATGCACCCTACCAGATAAGTAGTCAGCCCTCCCTATAAAAGTTCTCTCAAATCAGGATCATCCTCCAACTGAGGCAAGACCTTTTTAATATCCTGGGTGCGGTTCTTATCAACAATCAAAGTCACATTACCATCGCGAACCACCACCAAATCCTGAACCCCAATAGTAATAATCACCTCATTTTCATCACTTCCATACATAATACAATCTTGGGTATCGAGTCCCAAGTGACGGACTAATGCCACATTGCCATTTTGTTTCGGTAAAAGACGTTCTAAAGAATTCCAATCTCCCAGGTCATCCCAGCCAAAAGAGACTGGTAAAACACAGGCTTTCTGGGTTTTTTCCATCAGTGCATAGTCAATGCTGATTTTTTCAATGTTAGCATAAGCCTGGGCTCCTTCAGCTTCCAGAGCGGCAATTAAATCGGGGGCATAGGTGCGTAATTCCTCAAGAACTACCCCAGCCCGAAATATAAAAATTCCCGCATTCCAACTAAAGCGACCAGTAGCCAAAAATTGATCAGCCCTTTCTTGATCAGGTTTTTCCGTAAACTGGGCTACCTGATAAGCAGTGAAATCGCCAAAAGTGCCAATTTTTTCGCCCTGTTCAATGTAACCGTAACCTGTAGCCGGATATTGAGGTTGTAACCCTAGGGTGACAATGAGATCCTGGCTGATAGCTAAATTTTCCGCTGATTTAATCGCCTCCTGGAAAATATCCGGTTTTCCAATCCAATGATCAGCCGGGAAAAAGCCAATCACGGCATCTTCCCCATAGCGACGGACCACTTCAATCACAGTCCAGGCGACGGCGGGGGCGGTATCTCGTCCTTGGGGTTCGGCTAAAATATTTTCGGGTGGGATATCGGGTAACTGTTGCTGAACTCCATTTTCCAGCAGTGCGGAGGTAATCACCCACAGACCCGGACCACCTTTACTCAAAGGTAGCAAGCGTTCTGCTGTGCTTTGTAATAAACTTTGACCAGTACCGTCTAAACTGAGAAATTGTTTGGGTCGGATACGACGACTCAGAGGCCAGAACCTCTCACCTTTACCACCAGCGAGAATAACGGGTATCATGCGATTTAAAGTTTTCAGCTTCAGTTGACTTCATTTTCAAGATTAAAGGATATTGGCGATTTTTATGAGTTATCCGACCACCAACCAAAGACAACCTAAAGTCCTGCGGGTAATATTTTTGAGTTTTATTGCACTGATCATTACTAGCGCTTCCGCGACTTTGGGGGCGCTAACGGCTTTGCTGTCTCCATTGAAACCGGAACAGCCACAAAATAGCTCGATGGTCCTCAATTCATTATGGCGCGATCGCTTTCGGTTTCGTCTGTCGCGACCTGTGAATATTTTGGTCATGGGGATAGATCCCCCCTTACCCAACCAGGAAGAAGATGGGGCAATTTTTGGGGGTCGCAGTGATAGCATGATCTTGGTTAATTTTAATCCGAGCGATCGCCATCTGAATTTGCTATCAATTCCCCGTGATACCGAGGTTTTTATCCCTGGTATGGGTGTGGGTAAGATTAATGAGGCTAACTATTGGGGCGGCGCTTCCTTGGCTACGGAGGTGGTAGCCGATACTCTGAATAAGGTGCAGATTAACCGCTATGTCCGGGTTAGCACGGGCGCTTTTAAGGAGTTGGTGAATTTGTTGGGGGGGGTGGAGGTGTTTGTTCCCTATCCCATGTCCTATCGGGATAATACCCAACAATTGGAGATTGATTTATCTCCGGGATGGCAAACTATTGATGGTGATCAGGCTGATCATTTTGCTCGCTTCCGTAGTGATGCTTATGGAGATATTGGCAGGATTCAACGCCAACAGGCTTTAATGGAGGCTATTCGAGAACGTTTACAGAGTCCTGATGTATTGCGGCGTATTCCTCAGATTATTCGGGTGATGTTGAAGTATGTTGATACTAATTTGGATTTTGAGGAGATGCTGACTCTGGTTAAGTTTGGGTTGAATTTGGAACCGCAACAGGTGCGAATGGTGATGTTACCTGGGCGAGACATGGGCGGATATACGAGTTATTGGGTGGTTGATGACGCGGCACGCGATCGCATTATGGCTCAATATTTTCGGGTGGATTCTACCGGGTTTGTCTTACCTGGACCTATGGAGCGATCGGGTTATCAGGAATTGTCTAAACGTATTAAAATTGCTGTACAAAATGCCTCTGGAAACCCCCAAGCAGCCGAACGAGTCGCGGATTATTTGTTTAAGCAAGGCTTTAATAATGTTTATGTTGTGCCGGGGTTGCCTTATACTATGCGATCGACTCAGATTATTGTGCAGGGGGGAGATTTAGGTAGTGCTGAACTGTTGCAAGAACATATCGGTTTTGGTACAGTTAGGGCTTCTTCTACTGGTGCGATTAATTCGGATTTTACCATCCGGGTTGGTGACGATTGGCAACAACGATTTTAAGCCGATATGCTACCATAAATCTGCTTTTTTGTCAAGTGTTTAGTCAGGTTTATGGGGGGTGAAAAAAGGTAGGCAACCAGAGACGGTTGCCCCTAGTGACCCACTCAATTAGTACCGTGATATGGCTTCTTCTGGTGAAATATTGCCGTAAATAATCGACATAATACCAGGGAGAAATTTATCCATTGTCGAAACATTGGTATAAATCAAATGCTTAATTAAAGCGGGAGTTAGGCGATCGCCTGCTACATCTAAACTGGTTTTGTAGCGAATTTCCCCATCATAGAAATTCATCTCGAAATTACCAATGACCATGCCATAATTAGCTCTGGTGACAAAATCCGAGATATTTTGGCGTTTATAGTCTGGTACTTTCACCGGAAAAATCGAGTAAACCGTGATTTGTTTTTCCTCCTCCCGGGCGATCGCATAGCAATCAAAACGGCCATTTTTTCCCTCAATTCCCAAAGCCACAACTCGGCGATGTTCTATTTCTTTATAAACCCAACCATCCTCATTAAAGAACTCGATTAAGATATCGAACAAGGGCAGGTTAAAAAAGCGATCGTCTGTAGATGTGGATGCTTGTTGATTTTGTTCAGACACGACCATTAGTGTGTAAATCTCCTCAATCAAGTAAGTTATTGGTGAGCATTATTATGCCATCTTGTTCTCTGGTGTAAAGCCATTATAGTCTATCCGATTTGATTTTTGGTCGAGATAAGCCATATTGCAAACCTCATAGTAAACAGGCGACCACCAACCCACCTGGCTATAGGTTAATCTATTGAGTTTATCCCCGGAAATACCCGCAATTTTTTTGCGGACTCCCCGGAAACCCAGCGGATTTTTATCAATTTGTTTTCCTTCAATCTCTAGTAGGCTACCAATTTCATCTATACCCACATGACGGGAAACCCAACCCAAACAACGCTGTAGGACCTGACGAATTTCCTCCCGTTCTTTAGACTCGTATTTAACCACAATTTTTTGATCATCACTTCCTTGACTGACGGTTAGGCGATAACAGCCTTCTGGACGATATTCAGGATACCATCCCAACTGCAATAGATAGCCGTCACCGACCGTCACCCAGTCTATTCCGTTGAACTCAATTGGTTTAGCCGATAGCAAATTTTCATTAAAAAACTCACCATTGATAATGTAGCCATGTTCAATCACTGGGTCTACATCACCAAAAGAATTGTGCAGAATTGCCCAACCACTAGGGATATGCAAAGGTACAAGTTGTACAGACATAAATTGCGATAGCGTGAACTGTAGGGGCGGGTGCTAGATATGCCATTGGAAAAACCAGTCAACTCCCTGCACTCGCCCCCGGAACGTCTGAAAATTACCCCTAATCAATAGCACGTTTTTCCTGTGGTAGCAAGGAAGTCTAAGGAAACGCGCCCCCAAACTCCCTCCCTGGTCTGGAGATAATCAGCCTGTGTTACGCATTCCAGCAGCGATACCGTTGATGGTTAATAAGGCACCGCGCAACAATTCCCCTTTACTATATCTCGAATGAATTACTCCGGGAGTAGCAGAAGTTCCATGATGACGCAGGCGCTGGAGTAAAGACACCTGCAATAAACCGAGAGGAATAATTGTGCCATTACGCAGTCGCACTGAGCGCTGAAGTACGGGATCATTATCTAGTAACTGTTTCTGTCCGGTAATTTCCAGAACCATTTGGCGGGTCAGATTAAATTCTTTAGCTATACGCTGAAATAGATCCTCAAAGCGATCGCGATCTTGAGGATGGCTCAACTCCCGCACATAGTGATGAGCCATTTCTAGGTCAACTTTAGCTAGGGTCATTTCCGCCTTAGAGATGGTGGTACGGAAAAACGGCCATTTGATGTAAAAGTAACGGAGCAGTTTGATATTTTCCTCGGGTTCTTCTCGAATAAACTGCTCTATGGCTGTACCGACCCCATACCAAGAGGGTAGCAAAAAGCGGCTCTGAGTCCAACTAAACACCCAAGGAATAGCTCGTAAACCGGAAATATCTTTTTTCTTGTCACTTTGGCGGCGAGCGGGTCGGGAGCTAATTTGCAATTGGCTAATTTCCTGAATGGGTGTTACCTGCTCAAAGAAATCAACTAAGTCGGGCTGTTCATAAATTAAAGCTCGATAACACGATCGCGATCGCACAGATAACTCTTCCATGATTTGATTCCAGGGTTCAATTTCATCAAACCCGGTATGGAGTAAACTAGCTTGAATGACCGCTGTGGCTACACTCTCCAAATTATACAGAGCCAGTTGAGACAGAGAATATTTGGAGGCGAGAACCTCTCCCTGTTCGGTAATCTTAATGCGGCCATTAATACTTTTACCTGGTTGAGCCAAAATGGCTTTGTAAGCTGGTCCGCCGCCGCGTCCCACAGACCCACCGCGACCGTGAAAGATGCGAATACTGATATGGTAAGATTCAGCCAAGGTTTGTAGGGCTTTCTGGGCTTTGTGAATTTCCCAGTTGCTACTGAGGAACCCCGAATCCTTATTACTGTCGGAGTAACCTAACATAATCTCCTGTAGAGAAGCGTTCACATCTTGGCTGACCTGCTCATATTTCTGGTAGCCACCCGCAAGCATCGCCCGATATAGGGGTAACTCAAACAAGTCTTTCATGACTGAGGGGGCTTTTTTAAGATCCTCTACGGTTTCAAACAGGGGTACTACCTGCAAATTACCAATTCCTGTGGCTGGGTCATACAGTCCGGCTTCCTTGGCTAACAACAGCACCTCTAGCAGGTCACTAACATCATGACTCATGCTGATAATATAGGTTTGGCAAATTTCCTGACCAAATTCCTGCTGTAATTCTCGCATGACCCGGAAAGTGTTAATGGTTTCACAGGTTTTTGGGGAAAAGGGTAACTCGGCGGGAATTAGGGGGCGGCGGGTTTGCAATTCTGTGATTAGCCACAGGGTGCGCTCGGCTTCGGTCAGGTCATCGTAGGGCCTCGCTAGTAGTTGCAGATAGTCTACAATTTCATTTAAGGCTGTACTATGGACGGACGATTCCTGGCGCATATCCATCCGCGCTAGATAGAAGCCGTAAATTTCCACTTGACAGATGAGATTCTCTAAATCTCGGCATTGAATACCTGTGGCCATTAGGTTCCGCTCAATTAGCTTTAATTCCTTCAGAAATGCGGCTCCTGAATGGTAGAGACTTCCGGCGTTTTCTTTGGTGACAATGCGCTCGCGTTCTCTTTCTACTTCGTTACTGGTCGAAAGTCTCTGATTGCGATCGCGGGTATTTTCTAGGCGCTTGAGGATGTAGCATAATTTCAGCCTATAGGGTTCTTGGCGATAGCGGATGGCTACCTGATCATAAACTTCGGGAAGTTGTACCTGATCGCGATCTAGAGATTCGAGTAATTCTGGTAAAACGTCACTCCAATGCAGAGATAGGCTTAACAGTTGATTTAGATGATCAACGGCTTGAATGTATTTGTTTATAATCAGACCCCGTTGATAACAGGCTGTTTTCCAGGTGACTTCTGGGGTGACGGACGGGTTACCATCGCGATCGGCTCCCACCCAGGACCCAAATTTACAAAAATCGTAGTTGGGTGGTTTCAGGTGGGGAAAATGGGGTTGCAGGGTTTGTTTAATCCTTTGGTACAGTTGCGGAATTACATCAAATAAGATTTCCTGGAAATAGTGCAAACTATATTCGACTTCATCCAAAACTGTGGGCTTAAATTGGTGCAGTTCATCAGTACGCCACCACAGCCTTATTTCTTCGGTTAGTTGTTCTTGTAGTTCGCCTGTCCAAGTTTTTACTAACCCGGTGGCTTCGGGATTTGTATTGTCTACTTTGCCATAACTTTCGTCTACTGTGTCTAGTTGCTGGAGAATTTTGGCGATCCGCCTCTGTTTGGTGCGGATTGTATGGCGTACAATTTCTGTGGGGTGAGCTGTAAACACTAGCCTAATATCCAGTTGATTTAGCAGGCGCTGAATCACCTGGGAAGGGACGTTTAGCCGTTGCAGCATCGGAAATAGGTTATGGAATGTGGCTAAATCGCGATCGTCTTGGCGTCGGCTAGTTTGATTTAATAGCTCTACTGGTGCTTCTTCTGCTGTGGAAAAGCGCTGATGACGAGTTTCAAAAATGGAGCGATTCGACTTGTCGGCGGGACTCTCTGCGGGTCCTTGGTGTTTGATCTGAGCATAGGCTAACTCTTGCTCGCGCTGCTCATAATGTTGCTCGACTATGTTGATCAGTTGAAAATACAAGGCAAATGCTCGCGCTGCTCGAATAGCTGCATTGATATCAAGATCTTTGATAATTTGCCAGACATTGGCTTGTAAATGCGGCGATGCTTGTCCTTCTGGTGAGGTCATCGATCGCATTTGGAGAAGTAAATCTACTAATTGCTCTCCGCACTCCTGACGTAGGACACTTTCCCATAAATCTTCGACAATTTTTAGGCGATTCCTTAACAACAGGTCAGAGGCTTGTACAGGTGCATTAGATGAAACTACTGCGCTAGGGATTGGTTCTGAGGATTGGACCAGTGAACTCATAGGGCCTGTTCCGTAGTTAGCAAGAATATCTTAGTCATTATACTTCCCCGGTAGACATTCGGTAAAATATCTACCCTTGACACTCCCATCATCCAACTCTTAAATTTTCGATGAATGTATCTAATTTATCAATTAAATTATCCCTAGTTGTGCTAAAATTAGTGAGAGACATTTTAGGGAAATACAAATACTTGCAGATATACTGTCCCCAGGTAATCGGCTTTCCCCCTAGGTAAATCTCCCCCACCCATCAGCCCTTATTCTTCAATTCTCCCTTATTATGCTAGGAATTATGGGGAAAATCAACATCCCAGGGAGGTTTTTGGGCTGTCAATTATCAACTTGGTTAGGAAAATGTAGGACGGGTAGGCGATCGCCTCGGAAAACTTCCTCGCTACCCTCACTCAAACTCAACACCAACTCTTGCACATTATGAATGGCGGCGAAAGCCACAACTACAGGGGCTGTTGCCAATGCCATAAGTAAATCAGAAGCTAAAAGGGGGGGTTTCGGGGATATATTGTCGGAAACTGGGGTATCATCGGAAGCAGAAGACATCTGTAACTTGCCTCAACAGTTGGTTAACTAACTATGCCAGAAGATGTGATCCGGGGCAAACTGCCCGCAATAGACCGCTGGATATAGCCCAATGAAAATTGGCTATGGGAATATGTATAATGGTATTGTCGGGGCTTAAGCGAGCCCGTTAGACTCTCAAAACAGACATAAAAACAGTAAGTTGGAGACAAGCCATTGCCTGTCTCTACTGCCAAGGGTTTAAAAGCGTGGTCAGCGGATCTAGTCCGGGGTTGAAGCCTGATTGGATGCACTGAACTAATCGCACAGTATACATAGTAACTTATTTTGGCGTAATGTAGCGCGTGGTTAGGGATTATTCAGGATTAAAGCAATGGTCAATTGATGCTGCTGGCACTGCCGGGGTTGATGTACAGACCAGGTTGCGAGGGAATCATTTACATATTTTGTGCGAGGCACTCCCCTCTCCTCGAGAGACAGTGGTGGTGTCTCAATTCAAGATGGCTTTAGACCGCACGCCGCTAGAGTCTTTACTGCCCCGCGATGCTCCGAAAATTTATAAGATATTTGTTTCGGGTCGCGAGACAGGTGCTAAACGCCCTGAGTGGACGGTTAAACTGGATTATCCGACTACGGGGACAGAAACACCGACAAGGACCCCTAACGGGTCAACAGAAGATGAGAGTCAGGGGGTGGGACTGCGAAAATGGTTGGGAGGTCTAGCCGATCGCACTTTCATTGGCGATCGCCCATCTTCGTCAACTACTACCTCTGACGCGCCCCGGGTAATCATTACCCCGGTTAGTGAAACTACGACGGCGGAAACAGACCCGCCACCAACTGACCTAGCTACGCCTCCCGATAGTCCGGTGGAACCTGCCCTAGTGGCAACCCCGGAAAATTTGGCGCGCCGGGGTAATCCTGATGCGATCGCCAGTATTCTCAGCGAAATTCTGGGTGGGTTAGGGGTCAGTGTCAAAGTCAGCATTCGCAACTATAAAGGCGACAAATCAACCCCAACCCCATCGAAACGGCGGCGGTTATGGGTACTGTGTGAGTCAGCCTACAGCCCGGACCCTTCCCTATTAGCAGAACCGATAGCTAGTAGGCTGCGGGAATTGCAACTGCAAGAGTTCCGCGATGCCTGCATTTTACTACGGGTGGAAGGGGAAACTCAAGCGGATTGGATGCTGCGGATTGACTTAACTCCGCCCGATCGCATTCTGAAAGATTGGGCGCGGTGGGGAGACTCTGAGGCGATCGCGATTCTGCTTAATCAAAAACTGGCGGATCTAGGTATTGGACTTAGGGCTACCCTCAAAGAATCTACCCTACACCTGTTTTGTCACCAATTAGGGGATACGAAAAATAATCGTCGTCGCCCCTCCCCCCCGAAGGAAACAGTTGTCACCGCTTGTCGGGAAATTTTAAATGCGATCGCCCCCCAAGGTATTCGCGCCGCCACTATTTACGGGGTAGAAATCAGCCCAACAGGTCAAGAAGCCCAAAAGCCGACTTGGATTGATTGGCTGAATTTACCTGCTTTTGAACATCCCGACCTGCAAACTCCCACCGAGACCCTCGCCACCCTGGGAGATATCGATGCGATTAAATTCCAAATTGAACGTCTGATTAACCCTAACCTAGAAACTAAACTCGCCACCGGGGGAACTAAAGTTCTGGCATTACGCAAGGGGAAACTGATCCATGTGATGACAGAAGCGCCTACTTGTCCTTCTCAATCTCGCGTCGCCCTCCCGATCGCCAGATTTTTACAAGCCCAAGGTATTGAAGGGGTGGAAGGAGTCCGCATCTATGGACGGCGGGCGGGTCAAAAATACCCCCTCTGGCGCTATGGTATTTCTTTAAAACCGACGGAGATAGATCAACCATTAACTGCTTCGGAAGATTTTATCACCTCAGAATTAACCGCCACGGGGGCGGGAGAACAGATGGGGCAGTTGGTATTTTCTCCGGGTATTAATGTTGATGGTGCAGATAGTGATTTGCCATCATCTCAGGTTTTATCAGGACTGCATTACCTGAGCGAAACCATTAGCCAATTTTTGATGGCTTCTCACTTATTTGTCAGTAAAAATAGCCCGGATATTGTAGTTGAAAAAACCTCTCAGCGCTATCAAAAACGCGCTCTGGCTGTGGCTTGTGGGATACTGGGATTTTTGATGGTTTGGCAAAGCGATCGCCTGGTGGGAAATCTGCTTGATTCTATTGCTATGACTGCTATCTCTGCTGAGATTTCTGAGGCGGAAACGGAGGAGGGAACCCCTACAGGCCCTTCCTTATCAGCGGCACCGCCCACGGGTTGGTTATCGGCTTTACAGGCGTTAGGTTCCGGTGAAGAGGATGGGGTTTTTAATAACTCTGGTTTTACTTCCCGACCGTCCCAGGCGATCGCTGCTGTTTGTGATGTTGATGATACTCAATGCCGTTTGTCGCAATTTGTTTACCCGACCTTCCGAAGTTCACAACTAGATGAACAGATTGTCCGCTATCAACAATATATCGCTACCCATAAAAGACCCCCAGATATACTAATTATAGGCAGTTCTCGCGCCTTGCGAGGCATTGATCCAGAGGTTTTGAGTAGGGGATTGGTAGCAGAAGGTCATCCGCCTTTACGGGTGTTTAATTTTGGTATAAATGGGGCAACTGTGCAAATTGTCGATTTAATTATTCGGCGGATTCTGCCCCCTGAACAATTGCCTCAGTTGATTATTTTAGCTGATGGGGTGCGGGCGCTAAATAGTGGTCGAGAAGACCGGACTTATCAGGCGATTTCGGCATCAGAAGGCTATCAGCAAATTAGCCAAGGTACTTTTCAAATTGTCCCCCCAGATTCCTTTGAACCACCACCAAATCTTCAGGAAACTTTGCTGGCATTAACTGAAAATGCCCTAGAAGGAAGGTGGGACCAACAGCAGTTTCAACAGGCTATTCAAGAGCAAATTTCCCAGGTTTCCCAAGCCTATAAACAGCGCGATCGCTTCAAGGCTGTTTTACAATCTATTGCTAATGGTCGTGCCTTTGCTACGCCGCCAACCCCCTCTGAACAACAGGAATTAGCCGAGGCAGACACCGAGGAGGAAGCTAGATTTTTGCCTAATGGATTTTTGCCTTTGTCGGTGCGCTTTGACCCAGAAATTTACTATCAAAACCATGCTAGGGTTTCGGGTTATTATGATAGCGATTATCAAGGGTTTGAATTACAAGGCATCCAGACCCAATCTTTGAAGAATATAATCGCTTATACTCAATCGTTTCGGATTCCTGTGGTATTTGTCAATATGCCACTAACTGATCATTATTTTGACCCGGTTCGCAGTGCCTATGAGGAGAAATTCCGGGAACACATGGAGAGGGTGGCTGCTGAAACTGGTTTGGTTTTTCTTGATTTGGGGTGGCGCTGGCTGGATAATTATGACTATTTCTCTGACCCTAGTCATCTCAACCGCTATGGCGCGATCGCTGTGGCTGAATATTTGGCAACTCAACAGGTGATTCCTTGGCCGGATAATGATATTATAGCTAATCCTAAACTATAATACACTCTAGTTGTAATGATGATGGCCTTAACTGAAAGTTTACAATTTCTTTTAGATGAAGCGACGGCGGAACAAAATGTTCCGGGGGGAGTTCTTTATGTGGCAACTCCTGAAGGAAAATATGAGATAGCATCGGGTTTTTCTTATGTGACTAAACGCCATAAAGTCCAGCGTCGCGATCGCTTTCGGATTGGTGCTATTACTCAGGTTTTTGTGGCTACGGTGGTTTTACAATTATACCAAAATCGTGCCCTGAATTTAGAAGATAATTTGACCAAATGGCTGGATAAAGAAATATGCGATCGCCTGGAAAATAGCGACAAAATTACGATTCGACAATTGCTTAATCATAGCAGCGGTTTGGATGATTACCTGGAAACTGATGAGTTTCAACAAGCGGTTAGTCAACGGGATAAAAATCAGTTTTGGACGGCTAAAGAAGCTATCTGTTTGGCAGATAATTTAGAATCTCTGGGGGTTCCTGGGGCGGGTCATTGTTACTCAAATACTAACTATATTTTGCTAGAGTTGATTGTGGAAGCAGTAACCGGAAATCCTCTCTATCAAGAAATGCGATCGCGGATTTTTGACCCCCTCGGTTTAAAGGATACTTTTACCGAATACCGCGAAACTCCCCCCCCGAAACACAAGAGTTGTCAAAATTGCATCAGTCCGGAAAAATTAGGCACTGGTTTAGGCGATCGTGGCTTAATTTCCAGTGCTTATGATGTGGGAAAATTTGCCGAAACTCTATTTATGACCGATGAACTCCTCAATGAGGATACTTTTGATAAAATGATTAATTGGTTTCAAGATAATGAGGGGGGTTTCTATGGCTTGGGAGTTAATAGTTGGGATGCTAAAGAATGGGGAGATGTTTGGGGATATACTGGTGGAATAGATGGCTATTCATCAGCCTTATGGCATCTTCCTGATGAGGAAATGACCATTGTAGTTTTGCTGGATGAAGATATTGATACCACTCCCGATTATATCATTGAGCGGGTTCTGGCGGTTATTCTTGAGGATGAATTATAATTGACTGTAGTTAAGCTACCCTCTCCCCCAGCGAGAGGGTTCTGTCAACGGTCTATCTAATCCACTATTGTTGATTATTAATGACTTGTCCTCGACTGGTGAAAGCTAACCCCTGGGTTCCTGATACACCAATCATGACTGACTCCATTATCGGTTCAGAAATGGTGCTTTCTGATACCCACTCAACCAGAAAATTAGCACCAGAACCCCCGCTAGTATTGCTTTGTTCAATAAAAAATTCCATGCTGGCGAGAGGTGGCATTTTTAAGGCACTATCAAGGTAATTTTTCACCAAATTACCATCAGTATTGTAGTAACTCACAGAAGTGATAATGATGGGAGAATGTGGGTCGGTATTGCGAATACTAAGCGTACTTGCTAAATTATAGGCTTGTTGGGTGTTTCGGAAATAGATATGAGAGTAAACGGGAATATAAACAGTTTGTCCGGCTACAGCTTGAATTTCACTAATATCAATGGTTTGAGCCGCATCGGTAAATTTTTCGGTTGTAGTTGATTCTAACCCCGATTGTTGCTGACCTGTTGTGGTAGTTGGTTGGGGTGTACAGGCGACTAAAATCACCGCCAATATCGCCCCTATAAATATGTTGATTTTCATGATAATTTTACCCCGCAAATTGAGATTTTTAATTTTCTGACTCCGCCATTAAATCAAGTTTCTTAGCTAGAGGTGATAGGGATAGACCCTGAACCAGTAAGGATATAATCACCATAAAAAAGATGACATGAAAAATCTGATTAGCACCTTGAATACCAGCGGTTAAAGGAAAAGTTGCTAAAACAATGGGAACAGCCCCCCGTAAACCTACCCAAGACACAAAAAGTTTTTCTTTAATTGGCATCTTTACTAATGATAGACAAGAAAGGGTAGCAATGGGACGCGCCACGAAAATTAAAAATAAACCCATTGCTATTCCCACCGCAGCGATAGGAATAAGTTGGGACGGAATCACTAGCAATCCTAGGTTTAAGAACATGATAATTTGCATCAGCCAAGCTAGGGCTTCATAGAAACTAAAAATATTTTTTCCTGCACTAGGAAGGTGGGAATTGCCAACCACTAAACCTGCTATATAAGCAGCCAGAAAACCATTACCACCGACAACGGTACTTAAACCATAGGTGAGCAAAGTTAGAGCGAGTGTCATTACAGAATATAGCCCTTCAGCAGTTAAATTCATGCTACGAATTGCCCAAACTGTCCCCTTGCCCAAGCCATATCCCATCGCCAGGCCCATCAACATTTGCATAATCACCGATAGGATTAAAGACCACAATGAGAACTGCCCTTGTTCCAAGATTTGCACGATTTCAATAGTTAGTAAAGCGGCCATGGGGTCATTACTGCCAGATTCAAATTCTAGCAAAGGTTGCAGATTTCCCAGCAAACCTAAATTACCCGATCGCAAAATTGAAAATACGGCGGCTGCATCAGTAGAAGAAATAATCGCCCCTAACAATAATCCTTCAGTTAAATTAATTCCTCTTACGCCAATATTAAAGGTGGAAAAGGAACCCAGCGTAAACCAAGCAAAAATCCCTAATAAAAGAGTGGTTAACCCGACTCCTACTGTAGCGAGAGTGAGTCCGGGAATTAACACGGGACGAATTTTCGCCCACTTAGTATCTAGTCCGCCGGAAAATAAAATAATAATCAGCGCCATATCTCCGATAGCCCTAGTTAATTCGGGGTTGTTGTATTTAATACCGATTAAACCTTCGGAACCCATTAAAATTCCAATCATTAGGAACAGTAGCAAACTAGGAACACCTAAGTGAATGGCGGCTTTACTAGCAATGACACTAGCTAACAGCAGGATAGCAATGGCAATAGATAAATATTCGATCGCAATCATCTAAAATTTCGGTTAAGGTTTGACGGAAACTGCTAAATACATAGCAATCTTTTTGAAAAAAGACAAGGGAGGAATTTTCCTGGAGGTCTTTATGTCATATAATACCTGCCAAGATAGTCCGACTGTGGAGATCAGTTGCAATGAACAGCCATGATGTCATTCAGTGTAGCAGTGACAGTTGGGATTTTGCCATCAATCACCGCCTAACGAGGGGTTTAAATGTTCACCCAACGGCTGATGATTTGATTTTGTACCTAGCCCTGAAGGCAGTTGAATTTCAGCTTCCCCCCCAGATTAACCGATTTAGTGACCTTTCTGCTCAGTGGCATGAGGAAATCGATCGCACTTTTGGTAGCTACCAGCAAGCCTGTGTGGCGGTTAACCAGCTTTTACTAGGGCTTCATGAACTTAGGGCGATCGCCCATTGTTGTCACCAAAGCCCCATTGGTAAAAAACTCCCCGTCGCCCTGTATGTGCATATTTCTGCCCTTAACCGCCTTGACCCGCTGCTGCGCCTATATGAACATCTAGCCCGCCAAGCCCTTAACCCACCTCCCCCCACAACTCTGATTAAATTTCATACGGATAAACCGATTATTTCTTATTTGTTTTACCCGGATTTTGATACAGATGCTCACCCGGATTTAGCCACGAGTTATCAAGTGCTAGTCCCCAGGGGGAGAGTTAATTTTTCTAACTATACTAACAGCAATAACCCGCCTATCCTACACCGTAAAGAAACTTTTGTGGCGGCGGAATATCCTCTATATGAAAGTTTTAACCAATTAACTAAGATGGAGGAAAATTTGGGATTATTAAGTAAAAAAACTCGACTTTATAGCAGTATTGGAACACGCCAAGGCTGGTTAAATCATCTGGCTAGATGTGGTGTGGCTATTCAGGATCATCAGGTGGTTTATTTATCTGATCAGGAAGTGGAAACGGTGAGGATTACTCCTCGCATTGAACGCCACAAGGCTGCGATAATTCGGAAAAGTTTATCTCGCCCTGTACGCCTGGCGCTGGAAGCGGGATTATTTCGGGAAAATAGCAGTTTCTTTGATTATGGTTGTGGTTATGGAGGTGATCTAAAACAAATAAGCGATCGCGGTTATTTGTCAGCAGGTTGGGACCCTTACTATTCCCCAGAAACTCCCCAAGTTGTTTCGGAAATTGTGAATCTGGGTTATGTGATTAATGTGATTGAATGTCAGGTGGAAAGACGGGAAGCATTAATTCGGGCGTGGGAGTTAACGCAAAGGGTGTTAATTGTGGCGGCGCAAATTTTGATTGATGATTGCGATCGTGGTATTATTGCCTATGGGGATGGGGTGATTACTAATCGCAATACTTTTCAAAAGTATTACCAGCAAGAAGAATTGAAAATCTATATTGATCAGGTTTTGAATGTGGATTCTATCCCGATTGATTTGGGTGTTTATGTGGTATTTAGAGATGAATCAGAAGCTGAGGATTTTCGCGCATCCCGATTTCGATCGCGGGTTTCTTCTCCCCGTATTTGTGCCCAGGTTAAGCGTTTTGAAGAATATCAAGAACTCCTGCAACCTTTGATAGAGTTTTTGTGCGATCGTGGTCGGCTTCCGGTGGGGGCTGAACTTCAACAAACTTCGGAAATTGAGGCAGAATTTGGAACTATTAAACGCGCTTTTAAGGTAATTATGCAAGCCACTAACTCGCCCGAATGGGAACAAGTAGCAGATCGTCGTCGCCAAGATTTGCTGGTTTATCTAGCCCTCAGTCACTTTGGTAAACGGCGGAAATTGTCGGATTTGTCAGAACAGGTCAAAAATGACATTAAAGGGTTATTTGGTAGCTATAAAAAGGCTTGTGCTTTGGCTGATGTCATGCTTTATAGTATGGGGAACCCTGATATAATTGCTGAATGCTGTTACAATAGTGATATAGGTCAGAAGCGCCAAAACTCCCTTTGGGTTCATATTAGCGCCTTAGAGAAACTCGACCCCCTGTTAAGGGTATATGAGGGGTGCGCCCATAGGACTATCGGACGCTTAGAAGGAACAACCTTGATTAAATTTCACATTAAAACGCCGAAAATCACCTATTTATTTTATCCTGATTTTGATACGAATCCTCATCCGGTTCTACAAACCAAAATGGCGATCGACCTGCGAGATCTCCAGGTCAGTTATCGAAGTTATCAGGGTGCTAATGCTCCCATTCTTTATGCTAAGGAAGCCTTCGTTACCCCAGACTATCCCTCCTATGAAAAGTTTGCTAAACTTACCAGTCAGGAACAAGACTGGGGGCTTCTCGATGACAAATCAGCTATTCAAACCCTCGGAGGTTGGTTAAAATGTCTGGAGGAACACTGCGCGGAAATTCGAGGACATAGAGTTTATTGGCGATCGGATGCTGATCCTTATCAGGTTAAACTGATTAAATCAGCCCGCCGAAATCGTCGCCAAAAATCCCAATCAGTGACCGACCATACCGGAACTGAAAACGGGGACACTACACCAAGTGAGGAGTAATTCATTATCATCTTAAACCTCCCCATAGTAGCATATTTTTGTGTTTTTTAACCTCCCATGACGAATTGATGATATTGATATGAACTACCCGGACAATTACCGTTTAATTTTAACTAGGAGATGAAAGCCAGATGAATGCTGAAACATTACTAGCATCTTATGCTCAAGGGGAGCGAGACTTTCAGAAGGCTATTTTAATTGGGGTTCAACTCCAAGGGGCTTATCTTAATAGCATTAATCTGAATAAAGCTAATTTGATGAATGCCAGCCTTATTCAAGCGAATTTGAGTCTAGCAGAAATGATAAAAGCTAATTTAATTAATGCGGATATGGGTCATGCTAATCTCCGGGGTGCAGATTTTACCAAAGCCTATTTGAATGGGGCTAATTTGATGGGGGCTTCTTTGAATAAGGCTAAACTATTTAGTACCAGTATGGGTGGTGTCAATTTAATTTATGCCCAGCTAATTGGCGCGGATATCAGACAGGCTAACTTAACTCAAAGCAAACTAATTGGGGCTAATTTGAGTAATGCTAACCTGCAAGATGCACAACTAAATAATACTAATCTGATTGGTGCAGATCTGCGTGGTTCTATGTTACTCAATGTTGATTTTAGGGGTGCTAATTTGAGTAGTACTTTAATTAATGATGACACTCAGTTAGACCCTAAGTGGCGTGTGATTTGGAAAATTGCTAATCATGGAGGTCAAAAACATGATTTAACTGATGCTGATTTGACGGAAGCTAATTTAATTGGGGTGAATTTGAAGGAGGCTAATCTCAAGGGTGCCGATTTGCGAAAGGCTAATTTGAGTGGTGCTTTTTTAACTAATGCTCAAGTAGAGGGGGCTAAATTTAAAGGGGCGATCGGAATTTCCGAAAACGCCAAGTTTGACTTGAAAAGCCGGGGCGCAATTTTTGATTAAATAAACTCCTAAAAAGCGGGTTTTGGGGGTTATTTTTAGCTGTAAATAGCTATCAATAGCACCTATAAACCCGCCCGTAAATCTGATTTGGATCAGTGAATGTAATTGATTTCGTAGCCAAATTTATTAGGGTCAACTTCGTTTAAATTCACATCTGCTAACCCATACTCAGCCCAGCGACGTTCGACCATTTTAGCGACATCTGGATCTGATTCTAAGGCTTCCCCCCATTCGTGTTCAGTTTCTGGGGGGATTTTAGTGGTGGCATCAATACCCATCCTGCCCCCTAAACCAATTTTTTCACTGGCAAAATCTAAACTATCAAAGGGGGTATTAGGGAGAATAAATACATCCCTTGATGGATCAACTTTTGAGGCGATCGCCCATACGACTTGGCGCGGATCGCGGATATTAATATTTCGATCAACAACGATGACAAATTTGGTATATGTAAACTGCGGTAAAGCACTCCAAAAGGCTAAAGCAGCCCGCCGCGCTTGTCCGGGATAAGCCTTATCAATGGAAATAATTGCAGCCTTGTAGCTGAGGGCTTCCATTGGTAAAAAGAAATCACAAATTTCTGATACCTGCTGTCGCAGAATAGGAGTATAAATCCGATTAAGAGCGATCGCCATCATCGCCTCTTCTTTGGGTGGTCGTCCGCTAAAAGTGGTTAAATAAATCGGATCATGGCGGTGGGTAACACAGTGAAAGCGAATGAGTGGCGAATCTTCTACACCCCCATAATAACCCATGTGATCACCAAAGGGTCCATCGGGTAGCATTTCCCCTGGTGTGATAGTTCCTTCTAGGACAAATTCTGAATCTGCGGGAACTTCTAAATCTACGGTTTTACACTTAGCTAATTGCACCCCAGACCCCCCATATAATCCGGCAAATAACCATTCAGATAAATCTACGGGAATGGGAGTAGCCGCCGCCATGATAATCAGTGGATCAACACCTAGGGCGATCGCTATTTCTAACTTTTTACCATTTTCGGCTGCCTTCCGCAGATGTCTCGCCCCACCGCGCACGGATAACCAATGAACAGTCATGGTATTATGAGACTGTAATTGTAAGCGATATACGCCTACATTAGGAGTGCCGGTTTCACAATCTTTAGTGATTACCAATCCTAAAGTAATAATTTTTCCCGCATCACCAGAATAAGGGCGAATCATGGGAATTTTGGTTAAGTCTACTTCCTCCCCCTCAATCACTACTTCCTGACAGGGAGGAAACCAATTCCGTCCGGGTTTGGCTTTAACCACATCAAATAAAACCTTACCAAAATCTATGGCTTGGGAGATTTTTTTGGGTGGTTTAGGTTGCTGTAACATCCCCAGCTTTTTCCCTAATTCTTCTAACTCCTGGGGCTCTTCCATATTCATCGCCCAACACACCCTTTTTTCAGTCCCCAACAGGTTCACTGCTACCGGATAAGCGGCACCTTTGACATTTTCAAATAACAGCCCAGGACCGCCACACTGTAGCATTCGGTTGGCAATTTCGGCAATTTCTAAATCCGGGTCTACCAGGGCGCTAATTCTTCGTAACTGTCCCCGTTCTTCTAAGATTTTCAAAAATCCCCGCAGATCTCGTGCCATGATTTTTACAGTTTTTAAATTAACTGTTTTCTATTGTGACATAATCCGCTTAATCATGGTACTTCTCAAACGTCAATTATGGTGCGATCGAACCATTATCCCCTCAGTCTTCGCTGATCAGCATGGTTGGCTGAGTCTGCCCCAGCCAGATTCTATCAAAGTATGATCTCATGATCAGCCGCAGGGGGTATAATATTTTGGGAGTGCCTGATTAGACCCTAAAAGGGGAGTAATTGGCCCATTATCGGATGGTGGATCATAGTTACTGAACATGATCAAGGCGATCGCCATCCTCCATGCTAATCTAAATAATAGATAACAAATTTTGACGGTTTGTGTAGGGGTATGCCCCATCAGTCGCTCGTGCCACAGACAAATAATGGAACTACGGCGGTTAGTCAGATCAGTAACCTGATCTATCAGACGGTTGTCTCGTTTCAACAACAGCACCCGGAGTGCTTGAATGTTCGCTATCAGGGTATTTCCTGGGAACAACCCCAGTATCAAACTAAACTGTTAGCTAAATTGAATCAGGGGTTGGGTCAAGCGCCGAACCCAGAAGCATTGCTATCTAGGGTGAGATCTTATCTGAAATCTCTGCTAAATTCAGAGGCGATCGCTACTAATATCTTTAATCAACTCAAGCCTCAACTTCAGCAACTCCTCAATGCCGAAATCAACGAACATCTAAATACTTCGATTCCTAACTTCAATGGTCATGGAATGATGGATAATGGGGCGAGTATTCTACTACTTGATGCGGAAAATATCCAGCTCGACGCTGACGCAGAAAAGTTTTTAGAAAAAATCTGTCATTATCCGTTACAAATTAGGGTGGCTTTTGCTAACTGGCGCAGTTTAGGTAAAAAAGATGCTGAGTTTCATCAACGAGGCTATCAATTGATTCATGTACCGGCTGGAAAAGATAGCGCTGATTTGAAAATGGCAACGGTGGGGTCATCAATTTTTGTACATTATCCGACGGCGCGAGAAGTGCTGGTTTGCTCGTCAGATCAAGCGTTAATTCATCTCTGTAATACTTTACAATCTCACGGTTTGACGGTTTATCATGTCCGCAAAACTCAAGACCAAATTGTGGTATTTAATAGTCAAAATGGGACGACTCAAAAATATTCATTATCATCCTCAAAAAAAGTGATTCCCAAAGTGGAGGAATTGCTGGAACAATTACAAGAGTTAATTTTATTAGAACAACAGCGCAGTAATTGCTATTGGATTAAGCTAACCAAAATCTCTACCCTTTATCATAATCAATATAAATTGACGTTGACCCAGGTGATATCTGAACACTTTGTTGATTTTAAAGTCCAGGATATTTTTATCAAAAATCCTCTGATTTTTGCGGTGCATAAAATCTCAGAGCAATCTCAAATTTATGTGACTTTATTTAATGAAAATTTAACCATATCCACGGATAACGTATCACTCCAGGCTGTCGATGCAACCACACCAACCACTGCACCGACAACAATTAAATCCAGCGATGATTTAGAAAAGGCGCTAGTTAGTATTCTGAAAGAATTAACGAAAAAATCCCCTAATTCTCCAGTGCATATTTCAATTTTAGCTAGTCATTTTATGACCAAATATCATGTACCTATTAATCAGTTACTTAGCCAATTTAATGATAGCAAAAAATTTCCCAAATTTTTGGAGTCTTGCGGTTCCTTTCACCTCAAACAAACTCCCAAAGGTTGGGAGGTTGGTTTATTAAATCCTCACTGAGTTAATTTAGCGACGATCGCTTGTCTGTATCTTTTATACTAAAAGGTGGATTGTCTCAATGATGGCCAACTTGTCATCACTAATTTATGGAGTTCGACCACATTCATATCTATGTTGAGGATGCCATAGTATCTCGCAACTGGTTTATCGACAAATTCGGATTTGAGGAGATACTCCAAAACATCAATGATCATGATCATACAATTACTATCGCCAATGGCCCTATTTATATCCTCCTGTCCTCACCCCGCCACCCACAGAGTCCGGTGGCGAACTTTCTCCGCCAACACCCCCCCGGAATTGCTGATATAGCCTTTCGGGTAGATAATTTATCCCAAACAATAGATCGCGCTATTTCTGGCGGCGCAAAACTTCTGCAACCTGTACAAACCTATCACCATACGATCGCCTCTAGTCAATGGGCAATTATTTCGGGTTGGGGTTCCTTGCAACATTCCCTGATCGAAGTTAAGACTATTTCCCCCTATAAATGGCTTCCCGGCTGTCAATATCCGATTAAACTAAAGCGATCGCCGATTCATTTAACAGCCATTGATCATGTAGTCTTAAATGTGGAAGTCGGTGATATGAATGTCGCCGCCAACTGGTACAATTCCATTTTAGGACTCAACCCCGAACAAAGTTTTAACATTCAAACTGATTACTCTGGCTTATACAGTCAGGTGATGACATCCCCCCAAGGAAAAATTAAGTTTCCCATCAATGAACCCGCCTCTCCCAATTCCCAGATTCAAGAATTTTTGAATTTTAACCGGGGTTCGGGAATACAACATATTGCACTGACAACAACCAACATTATTGAAACGGTCAGTTTTCTCAAAAATCAGGATTTACAATTCTTATCAATTCCCGAAACTTATTATGATACAATCGAGGGGAGAGGAGCCGCTTACCGACTACAGCAAGATTGGGAACCCGTCAAAAAAAATCAAATTTTAGTAGACTGGAATCCTTCAAATTCAGCATCAATGCTGTTGCAAATTTTCACGAATCCAATTTTTAATCAACCCACTTTTTTCTGGGAATTAATCGAACGTCGTCAGTCAGCCCAAGGATTTGGTGAAGGCAATTTTAAGGCTTTATTTGAAGCCATAGAACGGCAACAAATCCAGCGAAGTTAATACTGATTTACTTGTTAAATAACTGCCTATTTTTTCTCATAACCAGGAAAGTATCATGACGGAACTACGACAAAACTTGGTGACTAGAGACTGGGTAATTATTGCCTCGGAACGGGCGAAAAGACCCCATGAATTTGCGCCCCCCTTGTCTAAACTAGAACCCTTACCTACCTACCGAGATGACTGTCCATTTTGTCCAGGAAATGAACATCTAACCGGAACTAAAGAGTGTTTACGACTGGCTGATAATGGTGGTTGGCGAGTGAGAGTAGTGGGGAATAAATATCCAGCTCTCTCTGATGTTGGTCAACGAGTTCGTCATGGTGAGGGTATCTTTAAATCCCTGTCGGGAGTGGGATATCATGAAGTAGTAATCGAACACCCTCGCCACGATTTAAATATTGCTTTGATGGATATTCAAGACATTAGCAATATTCTCCGGGTCTATCGCCAACGCTATAGCGAACTACGACAAGATGCTAGAGTGGAAACCATCATTATTTTTAAAAACCATGGAGGAAGTGCTGGGACTTCTTTAGAACATCCTCACTCACAAATTGCCGCCCTTCCTATTGTTCCTTATCAATGGCGCGATCGCGCTAGGGAAGCAGTCCGCTACTACGATGATACGGGAGAATGTCTTTTTTGTCGCACCCTCAAAGATGAACTAAAAGCAGGCGATCGCATTATTTACGCAGGGGAGCATTTTGTGGCATTTATTCCATACGCCGCCCTTTCCCCGTTTCATACATGGATTTTTCCCCGCAATCACGCTTCTTCCTTTGATGAAATTACGGATTTAGAAATCCCGGATTTAGCCCAAACGCTAAAAGTAGTAATGTCTCAATTTTATTTTGGTTTAAATAACCCCGATTTCAACTATACTATTCGTTCCATACCCACGGCTGAACAGCGCACGGATTATTTCCACTGGTATATTGCCATCATTCCCCGCGTTTCCCTAACCGCCGGCTTTGAACTAGGAAGCGGAATGTATATTAATACATCTGTTCCCGAAGAAAGTGCCGAATTTTTACGCTCTATTAAAATTCCCTCTAGTATTTGAAAAAGTCATCATTGCTGTGGGTCATTGCTGAGGGCCGCTTACAGGAGCAAAAAAAAGGCGACCCAGGGGCAGCTTATATCTGATGAAAACCGCGTTCTGAATTGTTGGCCTTGTTTTAGGCACTAATCCAGTGAGATACTACGAAAGAGATGCTACGAAAGATGAGTGAGCTTTGATGCTCAGAATAGGTAAGTATTATATATAATCTCAAGGTGTGGCAGATTTGGCAGTGATCGCGATCAAGTAAATCAGTGAATTTACGGATGGAAACTGGTGATGGGTTTCATACCCTAAGTGCGATCGCCTCATGGTGAAAGTTGTGTTTCAGATCACATCTGCCATCAACCCCAAGAATTTAGTTAATAGGCTCTGTATTGCCACCCCTTACCCAACCCGTGCGACCCTCATCAGTTGCAGCGCGAACCCGCTGCCATTGTCTATCTCCGCTATCTTCCAAAACAATAACCTCTTCTTGATATCCGACCCCACCGACCCGGTTAGCATTAAGACTAGGACTCTCCCTGATAATTAACCCAATGGGTTGAACCACGATCGCCCGATAGGCTCCCTCCTCTAATTGTGGCTCAGGTTCAGGAGTAGGCTCAGGAGTAGGCTCAGGAGTAGGGGTGCTGGCTGTTTCAACCACCACTGGTTGATCAGTAGCAAAAGTCGGCTTTTCCGGGAGTTCTGTCAACCTAGCGGCAAAGTACAAAGCCGCGGCCAGAGTTGCACCCGCCAAAATCAAGATAGCTAGGAACACACCGACTAAAAACTTAAAGATGCCATAAAGACTCATAGTATTTGGGGAAACATTTATTATCTGATCCGGATCGCCAAAAACAATCGACTAAATCAAACCTGATGATAGCGAACATTGGGACCACATCAAGGGGAGCCACAAATGACATAGCCTATTCCCCGTCTAAAATAGCTTATTGAGGCTATCTTGTCGGGAAGCCAATCTAGCCTTACCCGCCGCCGCCCAATCCTGTAAAAATTGAATCTGATCGCGGGCTGTACGAGCCAGAGGTATCATTTGACTAGCCGATTCCAGTATATCCTCAGTAGTGAAATCACGATTTTGACTAAAACCAATGTGCATAGCTTCAATCAAAGTTTGCTCAATTTCCGCCCCAGAGAAATCCGGCGTTTCATAAGCTAGGCGATCGATATCGTAATTTTTGAGACTTTGGGGGCGCAATTTAGTTAGGTGTACCTCAAAAATCGCCTTCCGCTCATCTTGGTTAGGCAAACCCACAAAAAATATCTCATCAAATCTACCCTTACGCAGAACTTCTGGCGGTAAAGATTGGATATTATTAGCAGTAGCCACGACAAAAACCGGAGAAGTTTTCTCAGCCAACCAAGTGATCACAGTGCCAAATACCCGGCTAGTTGTACCCGCATCGCCCTTACCATCAACCCCCGCAAAGGCTTTATCTATTTCATCAATCCATAGGACACAGGGAGCGAGAGCCTCTGCTAACTGAATCATTTGGCGAGTCCGAGATTCTGACTCTCCCACCAGTCCCGCAAACAACCGCCCCACATCTAAACGTAATAAGGGTAAATGCCAATGGTGAGCGATCGCCTTAGCCGTCAGAGATTTACCCGTCCCCTGAATCCCCACCAGCAGCAAACCACGGGGATAGGGCAATCCATACTGTCGCGCCCGTTCCGAAAAAGAGCCGCCCCGCCGTAGTAGCCAATCTTTGAGGTTATCGAGTCCGCCAATATCAGATATATTTTCCTTGGCCGGGTAGAAATCCAAAATCTGAGTTTGGCGAATAGTTTGGCGTTTTTCTTCCAAAATCAGCTCTATATCACTGGGTTGTAGTTCCCCATGATTAGCGATCGCCTTAGCCAAAATCCGCCTAATTCGCTCCATAGACAGACCCTGAAACGATCGCACCATTTCATCTAACAGACGCGGTTCCGGGGTTTGTCCCGTTGCCATCAATAGCCCTTCTACCGACTTAGCAATAGTGGGGCGATCGGGTAACGGAAATTCCAGAATCGTGATCACTTCGCTGAGGTCTTCAGCAATAGTAACTTGGGGGGAAATAATCACCAAATTTTTCGGTTGAGACTTCAGGCTACGCGCCAGGTTACGGATTTTACGAGAAATCGAAATATCATCTAAAAACCGATGAAAGTCCCGCAAAATAAAAATCGCCGGTGTCGTGTCCGGCACTTTTTCCACAAACTCCAAAGCTAGTAAGGGGTTACGAACCGCCAATCCTATATCATTAGGATTTCCCTCGTTGTAACCGTCCACAAAATCCCACACATAAACCGCTCGATTGCCTTGGTTCTTTCCTATCTGCTTGATAGCTAACTCCAGGCGCTCCTCCTCTAATGTGGGAATATAAATGACCGGATAGCGCGATCGCAGTAATAATTCAAACTCCTGGTTAAATTGGCTCATCGCTTTTTTATCCAGATAATTGTTTTTTTAACGCTTCCAAGGCTGCCCAGCGGCTATCAATCTGTGCATCTACTGATTCCGAAACCGGCTTCGGTGCAGCAGGTAGTTGACAATCTTGGTCACACAGTTTACGACCTGGCAGTTCCAAACACAATTGCTGATAAAACCAATCCGTAGGAGAAAAATGCCCTTGAGGGTCCAGAGTTTCCACCAAATCCTCAAAAGCCACCTCCACCTCTTCCGCGATCTGGTAATCCGATTTTTCCAACCAGATCACCTCAGAAGTCTTGATTTTCAAGCGGTGGTTGTACTGTTTCAGACAGCGATCGCAGGTCAAAGTCACAATCGCTTCCGCACGACCCTGGATATCCAAAAATGTCGTCCTATGACTAACTCGCATATACCCTCGCACCGGAGTCAGAGTATCCAAATCCGGGATAAACTCCTCAAACTGAAACTCCACCGTCCGCTGATGTGCATTAAGCAAATGAGGGATGTAAATAGCATCCATAATATTTCCGCCCTCGCTCCCCATGCCAAAATGTTTGTCAGGCTTTCGCTTTAATCACTAGACGGCGATCGGGTTCACTCCCCTGACTATAAGTTTCCACACCCTCACTATCCTTGAGAATATTATGGATTAGCCGTCGTTCCACCGAAGATAGAGACTTAATTTCTAACTCAATCCCCGTTTGTCGCACCTGACTCGCCGCATTTTCTGCCAAAGCCCTTAATTCTTGGTAGCGGCGGGCACGATACCCATTTAGCTCCACAGTGTAAGCCACTTTTTCACCGTTGTCTTTCCCCAAATTCAGAATTGTATTCACCAAATACTGAATCGAATCGAGTCCCTCACCACCATCACCAATCAGATTTTTAGCCTGTTCAGGGGACAGATTGGGATTTTCAATGGTTAACCACCAGGAGTCCTCCTCCTGCTTCAGGACCACATTACTCGAAATATCTCCTAGTTTTAGGAGTTCCTCTATCCACTCCTGACCTTGACTAATTTGAGTCTTCTCCATTGCTTAGTTTATGCCTTCTTCTTAGAATGTCCTGGTTCAAAAGGAAGTGAAGCACGTCCACTTTCACCTTGTTTCTTGTCTTTTTTGTCTTTTGTGCTGGTTTTCGCGCTAGACTCCTCCACAATTTTCTGGAGATTCTCCGGTAAAGGTTCCCGCGACAAGATAAACGCCTGACCTGTTTGGAAAATATTAGCAATCAGCATATACAGTAAAACACCAGCCGGTAGTGGGAAGAAGAAAAACATCCCCGTAAATAAAACTGGCGTGATTTTGTTAACCGTATCTTGTTGAGGATTACCAGAACCAGCTTGATTTTGACCAGATAGTACCTGGTTAATATACAAACTAATCCCAAATCCCAAAATCATCCCCACTATATCCCAGTGGATATTACCATCATCATCAAAAGCTCCTACCCGTCCCAAGGCATCAATAAACAAAAATCCCTTATCAGCAGCAATTCCTTTCAGGCTGGCTTGGATAGTCACTTCACCCGGTTTCACCGCTACCAAATTGCCTTCATCATCAATCTGAACCTTATCTTCCCCCTTAGTTACCATCCAATGGGGTTTAACTTTCGGATTTTCGTAACTATCGAGCTTCGACCGTAGACTTTCACCCTGTGCTGTTTCAAATTTGACCTCGGTTTTTTGTCCCACAGCCAAACTATTACCAGTATCAATCAACGCCTGTACCGAAGAGTGAACCCCATCTGCTACATAAACATTCTGAGCCTTACTCTTATATATTTGCGGTTGAATTTGCTCAATTTGTTCTTGGGGAAAAATTTGCAGGTCAATGGTGTAGTTAACATCCGAGAAAGGTGATCCTCGCAGGGTAGCAAACAAAGCAAATAGAATTGGCATCTGTAGCAGTAATGGAAAGCAACCCGCCAGAGGATTACCCAATTCCTTATATACTCTGCTCATCTCTTCGCGTTGTTTCACCGGGTCATCTTTATAGAGCTTTTGAATTTTGTCCACTCGCTCTTTCATCAGCGGTTGCGTCACCTTCATCCGCCGCATATTCCGAATTGACCCAGCATTCAGCGGATATAGTGCAAAACGAATCACCAGAGTTAAGGCTACGATCGCCAAACCGTAACTAGGGACGATCCCGTAGAAAAAATCCAGGATCGGTAACATCAAATTGTTGGAAAGAAACCCAATACCAAAGTCCATGCGTCAATAGTTAACCTAGCTGCTTGATTTTTTATACAAATTTTAACAATTTAGTTCCCCAGGTGGAACTTTTTCCTTCGATCTGATCTTTGCTCATTACCACCCATCAACACTCTCTAGCCTATCAGGTGAATTTGAAGTTACTGACCGATCACACCCGGCGGTCTTCCCTGTTTTTGAGCAATTTTTTCACTAATGTAGTCGTAAAGCTCTCGAAATCTCGGCAAAGCTCTTAGTTCCAGACGGTTACCATTTTTTAGGGTCAGCACCATATCTCCCCAGGCTCCCAGTCCCCTAGGCACTTTCGCCACACTGACAATTTCCGAGTACACCACATCAGTGCGATCGCGTCCCATCCATCCTCCAATCACAGAAACCCGGCGGTTAGTAATACGATAACGCAGCCACAGTGCCCGCACCACCGCTCCCACAGTCAAAGGCAGGCCGATAATTGTAAATCCGATCAGTAAATTTATAATCAGATCACCAATATGGGGCCCGCCTTCATAAAAGCTCTCCTCGCGAATGCCCATGTAAAACCTCTGCTTGTACTAACAACTTTTCTAATTCTCGCAGAATTTCTGCATAATTGCACTCGATCGCCGTTGGCTTCACCACAATCACCACATCCCAACCTGGCGAGATTTTTGATAATAACTCTCGCAGTCCGGCTCTAATTTGTCGTTTGAGCAGATTTCGTCGCACCGCGCGCTTACTAACCTTCTGACTTATAGAAATACCAAACCGACTCGGTGGGTCTCCTGCATCTATCTCAGGCGGAACTAACCGTTTTAATGCTCTTAGGGTTAAATGAGCAGTTTTACGATGTAGTCCCCTAGTATAGACTGCCTTAAAATCTTTGGGAGCGCGCAGTCGATTTACTTGAGGCAACATTTCGATATTTATTAGTTATAGCAGTTGACACTTAGACCAGCGAGGGTGCATCACCGGGAATAGAACCTAGGGCTAATATCAATCACAGATTGAGTCTATGGTTTGCTTCTCAGGGTTTTGACCACTGCTATAACTATTCCCAAACTCAATTGACCATCTGCTGTGAGTTAACTCCCTTAAACAGATAACCGTGACCGTCCTTTTTGCCGCCGAGACCTAATCACTGCACGGCCATTTCTAGTCCGCATCCGTACCCGAAACCCAGATACTCTTTTTTTCTTACGGCTAGTTCCTTTGAGCGTTTGTTGAGCCATTTGTCTATCCTCCCACAATCAGTGTTAAAATCACAATCCCCTATTTTAGCACATACACCGGCTAAAATTAGAGACATCAGGCGGCGAGTCTAGGAGCCGTTGATGTGATGAACTCAACCGCCCCAGCAGATGTTAATCAATGCTCAGGACCCAAGTACCAACATAGCGCAACAGAGGCACATCACCGGGGCTGCGGACATTAGCATTAAAGTGGAACATCCCACCAAAGGTAGGATTTCTGACGTTGGAGATGACAATTTCCAAGGACTGTCCGGCTGGGATGGGTTCTTCGGGATAGATTTCAATAAAATTGTTTTCGGCATCCCAGATTACCTCCTCTAGGGGAATTGACTGATCACCGATACGAACTTCAATGCGATCTGGGTCAAATCTACCCTCGAAATGTTCAGGATAGGAAATCGAGATCAGAGCCACAGCCATATTTAGCTGTCTCGCCGGAATTCTTAATCTGTAGCGGTCCCAGCGACCAGAGCGGCCACTTTGTAGAAAGAAATTGAGCAAATTCGCCCTTTCCGGTCCACCAAACAAAGTGACACCCGGACCTGATTGCGCCCAAGCTAGGGTCGGAAAAGCTCCCAATAAAAAGCCAGTCATTGTCAAACCAGAAACTAGAGAACGGATTTTCATTGATACAAACTCCTGCGATAAGTGTAACGGCGGTAACAATTTGACTTATGGTTAAAGGATTATTTTTGACATAAAGACAAACCTAAGATATCAATCAATCGGAACAACTACGATTATGATGTCAAACTAGACACTCATTCTGGCACAATCATGATCATTGTGTCGAGTTGCTGTGGTAGCAGTGATTAGCTTGTTGTAGCAAAGGTTGCACATTTTGATTGGCTACTTCAACCCAGACGGCCAGAGAGGTGGGGTGCTGTAATATGGGATGCTTGTCATCAAAAAATGACAAATGTTCTGATGTGACGCACTTTCCCAAGGCAGATCAAATTTCGATCGCTATCATAGAATCCTGTAGGGGCGGGTTTAACTGTCAGCCCTCAATTATCACAAATAAGACTGCTAAACCCACCCAGAACGCGAAAAGATTTTGGTCAAGCCGTCGAAAAGGGACGGAATTTGAGATATAGGAGTTTTTGATGAAAATTGCGATCGCCAAAGAACTGAACGTTAATGAACGCCGAGTGGCCCTGATACCGGACGTAGTATCTCGTCTGGTCAAACAAGGCTTAGAGATTTATGTGGAAGCCGGAGCGGGAGAAGGGTCTTGTTTCTCGGATGCTCTGTATGAGGAAGCGGGAGCCCAAGTGATTACTGACTCAGCCAAGCTGTGGGGAGAAGCCAATATCCTGCTGAAAGTGAGCCCGCCACAAGAAGAGGAAGTTGGCAAAATGGCAGAGGGAGCAGTATTAATCGGATTTCTCAACCCGTTGGGAGAGCCAGATCTGATCCAAAAATTAAGCGATCGCCGGGTGACAGCTTTCAGTATGGAAATGGTCCCGCGTACCAGTCGCGCCCAAAGTATGGATGCCCTATCTTCCCAGGCTAATATTGCCGGATATAAGGCAGTTCTGATCGCGGCGGCGAATTTGCCTAAATACTTCCCGATGCTGACCACGGCGGCCGGAACTATCCGACCGGCTAAAGTGTTAGTTCTAGGGGCGGGGGTAGCCGGACTACAAGCGATCGCCACAGCACGGCGTTTAGGAGCGATCGTAGAAGCCTTTGATATTCGCCCAGAAGTCAAAGAACAAGTCCAAAGTTTGGGGGCTAAATTCGTAGATGTCACCCTAGACGAAGATACCGTCGCCGAGGGAGGCTATGCCAAAGAAATCTCAGAGCAAGCCAAACAACACACCC
Organism: Limnospira platensis NIES-39; assembly: GCF_026000695.1. Classification (GTDB taxonomy): domain Bacteria; phylum Cyanobacteriota; class Cyanobacteriia; order Cyanobacteriales; family Microcoleaceae; genus Limnospira; species Limnospira platensis. The sequence continues at coordinate 6,603,644 of NZ_AP026945.1, read as the reverse complement.
AGGAAGTGCTAACCCAGCACGTCGCTGCTTCTGATGTGGTGATTACCACCGCCCAAGTCCCCGGCAAAAAAGCCCCGGTTCTAGTCAACGCTAACATGGTGGCTCAAATGAAACCAGGTTCAGTGATTGTAGACCTAGCGGCCGAACAGGGGGGGAATTGCGAGGGTTCAGAACCAGGTAAAAACATCCAGAAAAATGGTGTCACCATCATGGGACCCATTAACATACCAGGCTCCATGCCTGTTCATGCCAGCGAAGTATATGCTAAAAACCTCTCAGCCTTATTACAACTGATGGTAACTAAGGAGGGAGAACTTGATCTAAACTTCGCAGATGACATCCTCGATGGAGCCTGTGTTACCCACGGCGGCGAAATTCGTTCCCAACGGGTTAAAGAGGCTTTGGGAGTTCCTGTGGGTCAATAGTAAACACCACAGGCATCTCTAGCCTCTTTGTGAGGGGGAAACTGCGGTGGGCGGCCGGGTCACTGGGTAACAGTGACGAACAGCTAGACGCTTTCCAAGCTAGTAGAGGAAATGAGGAAATATTGAATGACAACAGAAACTCTGATTTCGGCTTTATTTGTTTTTGTCCTGGCATCATTTGCCGGGTTTGAGGTGATTACGAAAGTACCACCAACCCTACACACGCCCCTAATGTCTGGGGCTAATGCCATCTCAGGAATTGCGGTTTTAGGGGCGATTATTATTGCCGGAGAACAGGATTGGAACATCACGGTGATTCTGGGTATTGTGGCTGTGGTACTGGCTACTATTAATGTTGTGGGTGGCTTTTTGGTTACTGACCGGATGCTGCAAATGTTCAAGAAAAAGGAGGTTAAAGCATGATCGACTTTCTACCAACAGGCATTGAGTTAAGTTATTTGGTGGCGGTAACCCTGTTTTTCTTTGGTCTGAAAAAGTTGGGGTCTCCGGCGACGGCTCGCAATGGGAATATATTGGCATCTATTGGGATGTTAATTGCGATCGTGGCTACGCTTCTTAATCAGCAGGTTCTCAACTACGGCACAATTCTGATAGCGATCGCCATAGGTTCGGCTATTGGTGGCATCGCCGCCTATAAAGTCGAAATGACTGATATGCCTCAGATGGTCGGTTTGTTTAACGGTCTCGGTGGTGCCGCTTCTTCTATGGTGGCTGTAGGCGAGTTCTGGCGCTATTTAGCTACCTCTGATGCTCCCCCCCTACCAACTACTGTTACAGCGGTGTTAGGGGTTCTAATTGGCGGTGTCACCTTCACCGGCTCCCTCATCGCTTTCGCCAAACTGCAAGGGATTATGAGTGGCTCTCCGATTCTGTTTCCCTTGCAACAACCCTTTAACCTAGCCCTGTTAATTAGCTTTGTTGGGGCAAGTGTTTATATCTGTGTACAACCCTTCAACGTCCCGGTTTTCCTGGCTTTAGTGGGCATTTCTCTGGTGCTGGGAGTGCTTTTTGTTATCCCTATCGGTGGCGGAGATATGCCGGTGGTGATTTCCCTGTTAAACTCATTCTCAGGGTTAGCTGCTAGTGCGGCGGGTTTTGTGGTGATGAATAACCTGCTGATCATTGCTGGGGCTTTGGTGGGTGCTTCTGGTATTATCCTTACGGTGATCATGTGTAAGGCGATGAACCGCTCGATTACCAACGTCCTATTTGCTGGGTTTGGTACAGGTGAAGGTACAGCGGCAGCGCCTAGCGCTTCTGGTGGTGCAACCAATCAGAGTGTTCGCAATATCGACCCGGAAGAAGGGGCGATGATGTTGGGGTATGCTCGTTCTGTGGTGATTGTTCCGGGTTATGGCATGGCTGTAGCTCAAGCACAGCACTCGGTTAAGGAACTGGTGGATATGCTAGAATCCTTGGGGGTGGATGTGAAATATGCAATTCACCCGGTGGCGGGACGGATGCCGGGACACATGAACGTTCTGTTAGCCGAGGCGAATGTTCCCTATCCGCAGTTGTATGATATGGATGACATCAACCCCCAATTTGAACAGACTGATGTGGCTCTGGTGATTGGGGCTAATGATGTGGTTAACCCGGCGGCGCGGGAAGATAAAAATAGCCCGATCTACGGAATGCCGATTCTGGATGTAGATAAAGCCAAGCATACTATTGTGATTAAGCGTGGTATGAGTACGGGTTTTGCTGGGGTTGATAATGATTTGTTCTACAAGGACAAAACTATGATGCTATTTGGCAGCGCTAAGGATATGGTTGCTAAGTTGGCTTCTGAGGTTAAACAACTCTAGGCTTTTCCAATAATTTCCGGTTCTACTGACATCCTTCGAGTCCCATGGACGGCGGGGGATGTCAGTCTGTATTGGGGTTTGATGTTAGGCTTCTCAGGAGTTCGGCTACGACGCGGCGATAGTCTGATGCTGCTTCTCTGGCATTTTTGCTGCGAGACCGAATAATGGAAACGCCTTCTAGGGGACAGCGTTCATGGGCTTTGTAGGAGCGAATAAAATTCTGGAAAACTGGAATACCTGATTCCCGCAAGGACTTTTGAGCCTCAAAAGCATCTCCAATACTGCGGGGGTCAACTTTGGTGAGCAGGACTTTATAATCAATGTTGATGGGGGCGACACGATCGCGTACAGTAGCCATTAAGGCTACTAAATCCATGGGTGCGGCTTGGCTGGGTAAAATTAGATAATCAGCTACCTGGACTACGGCGGCTAGGGATTCGGATTTCAAGGCTGGGGGGGTATCAACGACAATCATTTGGACTTGTTGAACTTTCCTTAACTGTTTCAGGAGACTAGGATTGGTTTCTTCTGAGACATCAAAGGGCATTTCTCCCTGTTCAACCCACCACATAGCGGAACCCTGGGGGTCTGTATCTACTAGGAGGGTGGAGAAGTTGCTCGAAAGTATAGCAGCGAGATTGACGGCGGTTGTGGTTTTACCAACTCCACCTTTCCCATTGGCGATCGCTAAAATTGTCGGCATTCTATCTGAATCGGATAACTTGCTTAGAAAACATAACACGAAAGGTGGTTTGGTAGCGAACAAGATGCGATCGCCTCCCCGTACCAGAAAGCCCCAAGATAGGGAGAACAAGCCTCTATTTTGGGGTTATGGGTTAAGTGGTCTGACGTTCAATCACGCCGCCACCTAGGAGCAAATCTTCGGAGTACCATACAGCCGCCTGACCAGGGGTAATTCCGAAAATAGGCTCATCAAAAATCAGTCGGACTCTGGTGCCAATTTGGGGGTCTGGTTCGGAAGATAAAGGAACCACGGTTACGGGTAATGGCTTACTGCGATAACGAATTTGTACCTCGGCGCGGATAGGTTCAGAGGGCGGCGCAATAGATACCCAATTAACGCGCCTAATGGTGCATTCGGTTTGAGTCATACGATCGCGATCGCCAACTACTACCCGATTTCGTCCGGGGTCAATACTCAGGACATATAATGGCTCAGGTGCAGAAATTCCCAAACCTCGGCGTTGACCGATAGTATAGTGGTGGATGCCATCATGTTCTCCTAAAACCCGACCTTCAGGATCGACAATTTCGCCTTTTTTCCCAGTAATATATTTATCCAAAAAGGCGCGCATAGAACCATTAGCCTCGACCAAACAGAGGTCTTGGCTTTCGGGTTTATCAGCAGTTTTGAGGTTATACTGAGCGGCGATGCGTCTAGTTTCGGATTTCGGGACTTCTCCGAGGGGAAAAACCACAGCGCCTAGTATATCCTGAGTTAAATCATAGAGAAAATAAGACTGATCCTTAGTGCGATCGACGGCGCGTTTTAACTGATGGCGATCGCATTGTGAATTATAGGAAACCCTAGCATAGTGACCAGTAGCGATGCGGTTAATATTTAACTCCGTAGAAGCATAACCCAGCATCGGGCCAAACTTAACGGCACGATTACACTGGGAACAGGGTAAAGGAGTAATCCCCGCCCCATATCCTTCGACCAAATAATCAATAATATGGGTTTGGAACAGATCGCGGCTATCGACAATATAATGGGGAATGCCAAGCTGTTCGCAGATATGGGCTGCATCCACCATACCCTCGGAACAGCATTGACCCTTACCCCGCATTAACCATAGGGTTAACCCCACCACCTCATATCCTTGGTGATGCAGAATAGCCGCGGCTGCGGAACTATCAACCCCTCCTGAAAGACCAACAACAATTTTTTGCATTTAAATTATCGCCTCTACCAATTCCACCCGTCGCGACACGACTAGACTATATGTTATCAGATCTAAAGTAGTAGTAGGCTCGCGCTCAGGGAAACTCCCCCACCGTCAAACCCTATAAACGGGGTTTCTGTGCTAAATATCGGTAAGGAAACATAGTTGTTGAGTTTCGTGGCGATCGCCAATTAAGTTTTAAGCAGGAGTGAATCGAATTGATAGCCATGACGAAACTATTTAATAGTACCGCCTCCGCCCTCTGTTACTCAATTATTTACGATCGCACCCCCACGGAGGAAACCCGCGAATTTTATCATAATGATGTCGTGCGATTTGTCCTCGAACAACATCGCCGAATGCCGGATTATCTGCAATTTCCCATCTGGCTATTAACCGTTATTTTCGACTGCTGGGGATGGCTAAACGCCTCACCCTTTCATCGTCAACCCCACCAGCTTCGTCGCCAACAAATCGAAGCCTGGAAAAATTCCCCTTTTAGTCCCTGTCGGGATTTGATGCGCTTTTATGAGAGTTTAGTGGTACTGTGTTGGCAATCTTTGGTTAATTCCAATCAATGCGATCGCCATGTTTGAACCCCAGTCCTGTGAAATTGCCGTCATTGGTTCCGGTCCTGGAGGTGCAATTACCGCCTGTTTATTAGCCGAAGCCGGACGGGATGTGCTACTTATCGAAGAAGGGGCTTTTCTTCCCCTAGAGTCCTGTGCGCCCTTTTCCCAGGAAGAAATGGTGCAGAAATATCGCCATGGCGGGTTAACAGCAGCCCTAGGAACCCCCAAAGTGCAATATGTCGAAGGTCGCTGTGTGGGGGGAGGTAGCGAAATCAACAGCGGGCTGTACCATCGAACCCCGCCGCAGGTATTGGAGAGGTGGCGGACTGAGTTTCAGGTGGAAGGTTTAGGGGATGCTGACCTATTACCCCATTTTCAAGCCTGCGAAGAGGCTGTTACTGTCTGTCCCCTACCGGGAAAACCCCCCGCCGCCTCTCTGAAACTCCACCAAGGGGCTATCAAGTTAGGCTGGGAGTCCCTAGAAGTGCCGCGCTGGTTTCGCTATGAAACCCAGGATGACCCGAATTTGCCACCCAAGGGAAAGCGCCAGTCAATGACTAAAACCTTTATTCCTCGCGCGTTACGGGCGGGGTGTAGGTTGCGCTCAGAGACGCGAATTAACCGAATTGGTCGCCGGGGTCAAAAGTGGACTCTGTGGGCTAATACGGGCGAAATTGAGGCGGAAACGGTGTTTATCTGTGGCGGGGCTATCCAAACCCCGGCTTTGTTGCGGCGCAGTGGGATTACTGAAAATATTGGTAATTCTCTACAACTGCATCCGACGGTTAAGGCGATCGCCCAATTTTCCGAACCTGTTAACGCCCTTGATATGGGGGTTCCCGTCCATCAGGTTAAGGAGTTCGCCCCCCGGTTCAGTTTTGGCTGTTCGATTAGTTCCCCCCCTTACCTGTCGGTGGGAATGGTGGATCATCCTGAGTATATGGGGGAGGTACACCGCCACTGGGAAAATATGGCGATTTATTATGCCATGATTACCGCCTCCGGTCGGGGGTCGGTGCGTACTCTCCCCGGTTTTCGCGATCCTTTGGTGCGCTATCGCCTCACGGGTGAGGATTTGCGGGATTTGGGTGACGGCTTGCGGAAGTTGTCTCAACTGCTATTTGAGGCGGGGGCGATCGCCGTTTATCCCAGTTTGTCGGGGTTTGGGCGGTTGAAGGGAGACGATGGCGATCGCATCCCCGAAATTCTCCCGGCGGCGAGTACCAATTTGATGACGGTTCATCTGTTTTCTTCCTGTCCTATGGGGGAAAATCGCCGCCTTTGTGCGGTCGATTCCTTTGGCAAAATTCATGGCTTTGACAATCTTTATATTGCTGATGGAAGTCTGTTATGTACCGCCCCTGGCGTGAATCCTCAAGGGTCGATTATGGCGATCGCTCGACGGAATGCGTTAAAATTTTTAGACCAACTTTAGCCGGTCAACAATTGCCAACTGCCAAAAATGTTCTGATTTATGCCATCAATAATGTTGTCAATTCCCCGGAAAATAACAATTAGATCAACCACAGCACTCTACCTGATTCCGGTTTTAATTTTAATTGCTTTTGTGATTATCTACGGCGTGAGAGTTCCCCTCTGGGATGAATGGGCGATCGCCGCCATCTTTGAGAAAATAGCCCAGGGAAAAGCTGGGTTAAGTGATTTTGCCGAAATCTACAATGATCATCGCTACTTTTTCCTGAGATTAATTGTCGTCCCCTTGGCATTTATTTCCGGTTGGGAGAAGATTTATGAAATCTTGATTGGGGTGTTATTTGCTATCCTCAACGGAATTTTTATTGTCAAAATTTCTCGCCAATGCTATCCAGATATTTCGCACTCCCAAAGATTCCACATTATTAATGGTCTATCCTGGCTGATTCTGTTTTCCCTCGTGCAGTATCAAAATTGGCTGTGGGGATTGCAATTGGGGATATTTCTAGTTAATCTGTGTGTGACAATTTCTCTCTGGGTTCTCAATTCACAACAGCCCCAGCACCAAAAAAGCCTAATTTGGGCGACTCTACCCATGATGATTGCCAGCTTCACATTAGCCCAAGGTATTATAGGATGGTTGGCGATTTTACCCACAGTTTTTTTAACTAATACCACCATCAAATCAGGATTAAAAAATAGCCTGATATGGCTAGGATTATTTGGAATTACTACCGCCGTTTATGTGATGGGATATAATCGGGATAATCCCAGCAATTTTAACCTTTTGTATCTGCTCAATCATTCCGTATTTTGGGCGCGTTTTTTCTTGATACTATTGGGAGCCCCTCTCGGTTTCTATTCCGTGCCAATAGCCAATATTTTGGGGGTTTTGGTATTATTCAGCTTTGGGGGTGCGATCGCCTGGGGATATCAAAAAAACGGGTTCCAATTTTTACAAACCGTCGCCCCCTGGATTAGTTTAGCATTGTTCGCCTTACTATTTGCCGCCATTACCACTTTTGGCAGGGCTGAAGCCGCATTTACCGATTTAGGCTTAGATTTTGCTTTAGGTTCCAGATATACCAGCAATTCCCTATTTTTGTGGGTAGCAGTGTTACAAATTGGCTTATATTTCCCTAATCGAGAACTTCCCGTTATCCCATGGAAACGGGGATTAACTGGTGTAGCCATATTGATAATTTTTCTAACCGCAATTAATTCGGTATACGCCATTAAAGAAGGTCAATTCTATCGACGAGTTTCTAACCATATCACAAGCTGCTTAAACGTGATCCAAGTTTGGGACGATCGCTCTCCTAACTGCTGGCAATGGTTTAAAATTATCCCCTCTCGCGATCGCTTTAAACAAACAGCGATGGTCTTAAATGATTTAGGATTTATCGATAGTCCTAACCTACAATTTATCAAGAGTTCCGAAAATTATGGTGCGATCGTCTGGGATAATTCCCCAGGTGTGTTTTCCCAAAACCATCAAAATGGCTGGATTCTATTAACCGGAGAGTTACAACTTAATCCCCAGCTAGTTGATGACAATAATCAGCTTTTGATACTTTCCAAGTCCTCAGAAACCACAGCCATTGCTTACTCCGAAATCAACCAAAATATGTGGCGGGCTGCCATAGAAACAGCCGTTTTTAATCTGTATCAAAACACATCAATTCAGGCCTGGATCAGGGTAGGGGAATCGGCAGAATTACTACCTTTGGCTGGAGAAACTCAAATTAAAGTAATTCTTGATGGCATCCCTAACCCCCGCTTTAACCGCCAACCTGAAACCATTTACGGCTATATTAATCCCCCCCTCGCCACCTTAACTTTAAACCCCGGCGATCGCTTTATGGTAGACGGTTGGGCGGCGTTTGGCGATCGCGACCAACAACCTGATCGCGTCTTTTTTTCATATAACGACCAGGACTTTTTCTTCGCCGACACAGAAATTAACATACAGACCCCCGATATTGTGCAACATTTTAACAGCGATCGCTACTCAAAATCCGCTTGGATCGCTGAACTTTCCGCCCCAGATATTCCCCCCGGAGAAACCACTATTCACGCTTGGGTTTATGATCCTGATAGGGGGGAGTTTGTCACCCTACAACGAGAAATTACGTTAATTATTCTCTCAGAAGACCAAGGAGGAAACCATGAGTGATCTAGTTTTAGTTACAGGCGCTTTAGGCTGGTTAGGATTCAGTTTAGTTAAAGCCTTAGTTAAAGGACTCCCAGATATTGAGGCTTTTTCCCAACCCAGAAATAATCTGATGATTCGCTGTCTAATTTTACCCGGTCAAAACCCCGAAAGTCTCACCAACCTCTCCGATAAAATTGAAGTGATTGTCGGCGATTTACGGAATCCCCAAGACTGCGATCGCTTTTGTGAAAATGCGAACCATGCCATTCTCTTTCATACCGCCGGAATCATTCACCCTCCGCGCGTTTCCGAATTTTATCATATTAATGTCAACGGAACCCAAAACCTGTTAAATTCCGCCGTCACCAATCGCGTCAAAAGGGCCGTGATTGTCTCTTCTAATTCTCCCTGTGGTTGCAATCCTCACCCTGATCATCTATTCGATGAAAAATCCCCCTACCATCCCTATATGAATTATGGCAAATCCAAAATGCTGATGGAATTAGCCGTTATGTCCATGCAGCAATCAGGGAAAATAGAAACCGTTATTGTCCGTCCGCCCTGGTTTTACGGCCCCAACCAACCCCCCCGACAAACCCTATTTTTCCAAATGATTCGGGATGGAAAAGGTCCCATTGTGGGAGATGGAAATAATTTGCGATCGATGGCTTATATCGACAATCTCTGTCAGGGACTTTTGCTATCAGCCGAATCCGAAAAAGCCAACGGTCAAACCTACTGGATAGCCGATAATCGCCCCTATTCCATGAATGAAATTATCGATACAGTCGAGAAACTCCTAGAATCCGAATTTAACCAAACTTGCGCCCACAAACGTTTAAAATTACCCGGAATTACCGGAGATATCGCCACCTTAGTAGATGGCACTTTGCAGAGTTTAGGATTATATCAGCAAAAAATTCATGTATTATCTGAAATGAATAAAACCATCGCCTGTTCAGTTGCCAAAGCCCAACGAGAATTAGGCTATTCTCCCAAAGTTTCCCTAGAAGAAGGGATGCGTCGTAGTCTTAAATGGGTGTTCGATAATTACGGAGGAATTGATAACTAATGGCTGATTATATCATCGTCACCGAGGGATTAACCGCTACAGAAGCCACTGCAGCCGTCGATAACTTATCCCCTTATTTTAAAGCAGTAATCTGTCAGTTAGCCGCCGATGCTGAACCCAATTCTCGCGTGTTTGTTGCCCCTGGTAATCCCTTCGGACATTCCCAATCTGAGGAAGATTATGCAGGGGAATTTCTCCAGCAATTGCGCCCAGATTTACAGGTTTTGGTTCCCCAAAATGTCCGAGATAAAACCTATTTAGATACCTTTGATAATGCGCGGGTATTGCGTTATTGGTTAAAGCAGGAAAAATATTGGCACCTAGAGTCAGTAATTTTATACTGCAATAAACCCCACAGTTTCCGAAGTCGGATAATGTTTAAATCCTGCGATTTTCCCGTGCAAAAAGTAGTAGGTTGTCGTCCAGAAAAGGTTGATAATTCTATGGCGATCGCCCCCCGATTATGGTTTTATAATTATCCGCCGATCCAATTCCTTTACGAATTGGCGACATTAGTTTACGATGCTGGCAGAGTCATTATTTGGAAGGTTAGCGGTAGTCCATGAAACATCTGGTAACAGGGGGTTCTGGCTTTTTAGGAAATCTGATCGCCCGTCGGTTGTCGCAACGGGGAGAAGAAGTCAAAATACTTGATATTTGGGAAGATCCCACTCGCCCCCAGGATATTGAATATATTAACTGCGATATTCGCGATCGCCAAGGTGTCGCCGCCGCCATGAAAGGCGTTGATATCGTTCATCATAATGTGGCTTTAGTCCCCCTTACCAAGTCGGGAAAGAAGTTTTGGGAGGTGAATGTCGAAGGGAGTCGTATCGCCGCTGAGGAAGCCGCTCAAGCCGGGGTGAGCAGTTTTATTCACATGAGTTCTAGTGCCTTATTTGGCGACCCTCAATGTCCCATTACTAACCAAACTCAACCCCAGCCGGTGGAAATTTACGGACGCGCAAAATTGGCGGGAGAATTAGCAGTCCGTCAAGTTTGCGATCGCCAAGGTTTACCCTTAATTGTCATCCGCCCTCGGACTATTTTGGGCGAGGGAAGGTTAGGCATTTTTCAGATTCTATTTGAGTGGATTAAAGAAGGGCGAAATGTCTACGTTATCGGGGATGGAAATATCAAATTCCAGTTTATTCATGCTCTGGATTTAATGGACGCTTACCTATTAGCCTTGGATTTAGGGAAACCGGGAATTTATAATGTCGGAAGCGATCGCTTTGGCACTCTGCGGGAAGGTTTGGAACATTTAATTAGCTATGCGGGTACTGATTCTCAGGTAAAAAGTCTCCCCACTACCTTGACAATTGGCACCTTGAGACTATTAGATATTGTCGGTTTAAGCCCCCTCGCACCCTGGCATTATCTCACCTATCATAAAGAGTTTTATTTCGATGTTCAACCCCTGTTAAATTTGGGCTGGCAACCCCAATACTCTAATGATGAAATGTTCCAGGAAAGTTACGATTGGTTCCAGCAAAACTATGATAAAATTCAGGCAGAAAAAGCAGGTTCCGCGCACCGTAAACCAGTTAAAGAAAAAATTCTTTGGTTGCTCAAACAGTTGTCTTAACTGTTATAATTATCATATCCGGCTGAATCAAGGGGTGTAATTAAACCTAAATTTCCTATGAAAATTAAACCGAAATATGCTAGAGTATCTAATCCCAATTCTGCGGAAGTTTCCCCAGACAAATCGGGGGGAATTGGGGATATAATCAAGCTACTGCGTCCCCACCAGTGGACTAAAAATCTGTTCTGTTTGGCGGGGGTAATTTTTGGGGGTCAGTTAGGAGAAATAAATGCGATCGCCAACGGCATTTTAATGGTCGTCCTGTTTTCCATGATGGCATCAGCCGTCTATATTTTCAACGACATTCAAGACATCGATCGCGATCGCCAACATCCCAAAAAGCGATTTCGTCCCCTCGCCAGCGGACGGGTACAATTAACAACCGCCAGAGCGATCGGCATCTTTTTAATCACCCTTTCTCTCATCGGTTCTTACCATCTGGGAATCCCCACCTTTTCCTGTCTCTTATTGTATGCAATTAACAATGTCGCCTATTCCCTAAAACTCAAAAATATTCCCCTTTTTGATGTCAATTGTATCGCCTTCGGTTTCGTCCTCCGTCTCCTCGCCGGAATTTACGCCGTCGGAGACACCCCCACCGCTTGGATTACCCTTTGTACCTTCTTTTTAACCCTATTTCAAGGTTTCGCCAAAAGGCGATCGGAACTCCTCTCTCTCCTCCACAAACAAAACCCCATCGAATCCCTAGAAGAATTATCCCCAGACTCCCTGTATCCCACCCCAAAACAGTCATATATCCAACTATTTTATCAACGCGGTCAAAAGAATCAACAGCGCCCGGTTTTATGCCATTATACCCTACCCTATCTCGACTCTTTGATTAACAGTACAGCCACCATGACCATCATGTGTTATTCTCTATTTACCATCAGTTCCGGTAAAAACACTTCCTTAGTCATCACCGTTCCCATTGTCTATTATGCAGTAATGCACTACAAACGGATCGTCACAGTTTTAGCAGCCGGAGAAGAACCAGATCGCATTTTAATCGAAGATAACAGCATTAAAATCAGCCTATTTCTGTGGCTAGTTTCCTATTTAGCGATCGTCTATTTTGACCTGCATATTTTTCTTTAATATCACCCATGCTAGAAACCCGATTTCTTTAGATTGCCGAGGGTGATCAATCTGTTGTATAATTAGTTAGCTGTAAATCAGGTTTGGGAATTATGGCTAAATGTCCAATCTGTGAAACCAAATACACAGAAAACGAGGTCGAAACCTGTACCGTATGCGGTTATGACCTGACCTCGCTAATTACAACTGCCATAGGGGAACCACCCCCGTCAGTAATTTCCAACACGCCACTATATTGGCGGTGCCCCCTCGAATGGTCGAGTGTGGAATGGTCTGCATATCTATGTTGAAAATTTAGTTAACCTTTTGGAATCCAGAGACAAAAGGGTGGTGCGGGGCGGTTCGTGGTGCAGCTTTCCGGGTTACTGTCGTTGTGCCTACCGCGACTGTATTGACCCGGCAGACAGCAGTTACGGTTTCCGGGTGTGCTGTTCCCTCCCGGAGACTCTTCGCCCTTAACTATATTACCCTGTTTTACTGTGATCAGTGTTATCCGCTATGCAAGCCTTAACCATAAAAACTCTGTGTTCTGAAGCCGAAAGATTTTCCATCTTAGAATCTCAACATCTATAACCTTCACTTTATGGAATTACAGATGGTAAAAAGGTAGGGACTTACTTAGAGCAAAAATTTAGACACTACCTCAAAAATAATTATGATTTTAGAGAAGGAAATTCAGCCATTGGTATTGATTTCCCGGAACTTCAAGTTGATATGAAAGTGACGAGTATCAAACAGCCTTAGTCATCCTGTCCTTTCAAGTCAGCTAGACAAAAAATTTTTGGTTTAGGATATTCTCTATTAGTGTTTGTTTACGACAAACTAGATCATCATGACAATCAAACTGCTAATCTAAAGATTCTGAATGTGATCTATGTGCAATCAGAGAAAACAGCCGATTTTCAAATGACTCGCGGGATTCGTGAAATTTTGCACAATGAAGGAAATGTTGATGATTTAATTGCGTTTATGTGGGATAGAAATCTCCCCGTTGATGAAATTGAAGCCATAAATATTGCCGAAGAAATCATCGCTAATCCTCCTGAACTTGGGTTTTTGACAATTTCCAATGCTTTACAATGGAGATTACAGTATAGAAGAGTGATTGAACGTGCAGGTCAAGAAGATGGTATAATTACCGTTTATCGTTTTGAGTAGCCATGTCCGTTATCAAAAGCAAATTAACAATAGAATATGGAGATTTTCAAACTCCTATAGAGTTAGCGGAACGAATTTGCCAAAAATTGTCAAGTTTAGGGGTTAATCCAGATTTGATTGTGGAACCCACCTGTGGTGTCGGTAATTTCATTGTGGCATCGATTCAACAGTTTAAGTCGGCTGCAAAAATTGTCGGATTAGAGATTAACCCTGATTATATTAAAGCAGCTAAAAATAGTCCAATTATTAAACATGATCAGCGAGTTATTTTGCACCATGGAGATTTGTTAAATTTCCCGTTGTCAAACTTGGAACAGTCGGGGGAAATCTTGGTTATAGGTAATTTGCCTTGGATTACCAATTCACAACAAGGGTTAATATCGGGTAATAATTTGCCGCAAAAAAGCAACTTTCTCGGATATAAAGGATTAGATGCTTTAACTGGAAAAAGCAATTTTGACCTATCGGAATGGATGCTTATTCAAATTATTGAATGGTTGCAGAATTATGAACATAGCTATCTGGGGATGGTTTGTAAAACTTCTGTTGCCAGAAAAATTTTATACTATTTGCACGATCGCCAAAAAAATGTATGTCAATTTTCCACCTATAGAATTGATGCTAAAAAGTATTTTAATGCGGCGGTTGAATCATGTTTTGTATTCTGTGAATTTTCGGGTAAATTAAAACGCTATTTTTGTGATATTTTCCCCAGTCTGGAAAGTGCAGATTTCCAGAGGATTGGTTTCTCTCATAATCGGCTGATTGCGGATATGGTCACTTTTCAAAAACTGAGTTTTCTTTATTCCGAAACTCAGCCCTTGATTAAATGGCGATCGGGAATTAAACATGATTGTGCCAAAATTATGGAACTTCGTCAAGTTAATAATGATCTGGTGAATGGTTGGGGAGAAAAAGTTAACCTGGAGGATGATTATATTTTTCCACTTTTGAAAGGTTCAGATATTGCTAATGGGAAGATTAGCCAAACTGATAAATATGTCCTGGTTACTCAAAAATCTCTGGGTGAAGACACAGCTTTAATTAAACACCATGCGCCCCAAACTTGGAATTATCTTGAACAGAATGCGGCGAATTTAGATGGTCGCCAAAGCAAAATTTATCAAAATCATCCTCGTTTTGCTATTTTTGGGGTAGGAGACTATACCTTTAAACCTTGGAAAATCGCGATTTGTGGGCTTTACAAAAAACTAGAGTTTCAATTGATAAGTCCCCTGAAGGGAAAACCTGTTTTATTTGATGATACGGTTTATTTTTTGAGCTTCGACACTGAACCGGAGGCGATCGCAGTATTTCAAATACTCACTTCTGCTGAGGCGATCGCTTTTTATAATTCACTGATTTTCTGGGATGAAAAAAGACCCATCAAAACCAGCATTCTCAATTGTTTAAATTTACATCCGAGGCTATCACCCCTGCTAGAAACCCGATTTCTCAAAGAAACCCGGTTTCCTTCCCCCCACCATGTAGATAGACGAGGAATTGGGGGGGGAATTGGGGGGGGAATTAGTTAGTAGCTTCGCGGACTGTTTGAAGGTGATTGAGACTTTCTTGATTAATAGCGATCGCCACATCTCCTTGATTATCAAAACCAGATACCCGTTGGACCCGTCCCAAAAAAATCGGTTCCGAAACCCCAGGTTGAGGGTGAACAATAGTTCTAGCGCGGATAACTAAAGGCATTTGTCCTGCGCCGCCGCGACCGGGTGAATACAGGTCACTAGCAGCCTGTTGGAGAGTCGCCTCTAGTTGAGTCTCAGTAATATCTGGAGCCACAGCAATCACAATTTGACGAGCGCCATCATCAAACACCCTAGTATAGCGGACGGCTCCAGGAATTTCAACCCGCTGAAATAATCCCAACCCCAAAGCGAAAACGCCGCCAGCGAGGACTCCGGTAAAAGCAGTTATCCCCACTAGGCGAAAACGAATGCCCCAGTTTAGCACAAAAGCCACAACAGTTAATGCCGCGAAAGCCAGGGTAGCGATACCCAGCCACTTAGAAAAATCGAGTAATTCAGGGGTAGTCAACATGGTAAGTCCTGTCCGAGACCAAAAGATTAATAAACCGTCATCTATCAACTGTTAATCATCAACGCTCACCTGTCAAGGCTTTTTCATAATCAGAAAATAGGTATTCATTTCCCCCTTTCCTTTCACGTCAATGAGACCTCTGGGTTCAAACTCATAACCATGGCGAAGACGTTGATAGGTAGTTTCAGTCACTTGAATTTTCCCCGCCAACCCATGAGACTCCATGCGGTTAGCAGTGTTGACAGTATCCCCCCACAAATCATAAGCAAATTTGCGAGTTCCAATCACCCCCGCCTCTACCGGACCCGTATTGATACCCATTCTCATAGTCAGAGTTTCCCCTGGTTTGAGGGTAAAATTTACCACAATCTTTTGCATTTCCAAAGCCATATCAGCGATCGCCTCGGCATGGTCTGGTCTTGGGGTAGGGAGTCCCCCCACCACCATATAAGCATCACCGATAGTTTTAATCTTTTCGAGTCCGTAATTTTCAGCCAACTGGTCAAAAGCCGAAAAAATTTGATTAAGAATTTCCACCAATTCAGCCGGGGAGAGATTAGCCGAGAGTGTAGTAAAATTGACAATATCAGCAAATAATACAGTCACATCAGCGAAACTATCAGCGATGGTACTTTCTCCCTGTTTTAACCGTTGTGCGATCGGTGCAGGAAGGATATTGAGCAATAACCGTTCCGACTTTTGTTGTTCCGCCGCCAACTTTTGCAGATAGGCTTGTTCTTGGTCTCGCAGGCGTTTTTTTTCTAAACAAGCATTAATTCTAGCCCGCAGTAGAACATGATTAAAAGGTTTAGATAGATAATCCTCTGCACCGAGTTCAATACACCGAACAATGCTATCAATATCATTAACCGCCGAAATCATAATCACGGGAATATGGCGCAATTGGAGATCTGCCTTGAGGGACTCCAGCACCTGATAGCCGTTCATTTGTGGCATCATAATATCCAACAATACCAGATCCAGGGGTGTCGATCGCATAATTTTCAAGGCTTCAAAGCCATTAGAAGCCACCAGCACATCGTAACCTTGTTTTTGTAAACGTCGAGCCAACAGGTCACGATTGATTTCATTATCATCAACGATCAATACAAGATCCGGGTTACCATTCATCTAAACTTAGAACTGACAGATGGATATCACGAAGTCGCCTTATTTTTCAGGTGAGTCTCAATTTTCTCAAGTAAGCGGGGGAATTCCACTGGTTTAGTGTCATAATCATCACAGCCAGCAGCGAGACATTTTTCGCGATCGCCAGCCATAGCATGGGCTGTGAGGGCAATCACTGGAATTTCCTTAGTTTTAGTATCTGCCTTAATTTCGCGGGTCGCCTGCCATCCATCTTTAATGGGGAGACTCATATCCATTAAAATCAAATCCGGTGCTTGTGTTTGGGCTAAATTGACCCCTTCTGCCCCATCTTCAGCAATTAAGACATCATAACCCTTCCGACTCAAGCGCCTTTTGAGCATATCGCGATTCATTTCATTATCTTCTACCAATAGAATCTTAGCCATGATCTAATTTTAAGGTTGAGGGTTTTACCAGTTATCTTTTCTGAAAAAGCCAGGAAACTACCCAGTTAATTCTCGCTCAAACAGCCTTCAGTATAAGCATCAACTGCTGAATACTCTTCTGGATCTTGGGTTGTAGCGATCGCCTCTGAGGTTTTCACCTTGACTCGGGTAGGGATGACCACCTTAAAGGTTGACCCTTCTCCCAGTGTACTCTGTACTTGAATATTACCTCCCATCATTTGACAGAAGCGATCGCTAATAGCCAGTCCCAAACCAGTTCCCCCATAGCGTCGAGTCGTCGAGGCATCCCCCTGGGTAAATGGCTGAAACAGTTGTTCTTGTTGTTCGGCACTCATACCGATTCCCGTATCATGAACTTTAAATTCTACGACCGAACCCGACTCTTGGCTATAGGGGAGGGAGGATACACGAGAGACCTCTATCTTAATTTTCCCATCAGTTGTAAATTTCGCAGCATTACTGAGCAAATTCAGTAAAATCTGTCTAACCTTAGTCACATCAGCATACATAATCCCGATATTGTCAGGACAATCGACGGTGAGGGTGTTATTATTTTTTGACATCAGCGGTTGAGCCGTACCCATAACACTTTCTAGGAGACCCGAAACATCAAAAGCCTCTACAAACAGGTCCATCCGCCCCGCTTCAATTTTAGAGATATCCAGGATATCATTAATCAGAGTCAGTAGATTTTTGCCCGCAGTATAGATCCGTTCTAGGTCGGGGACAATATCTTCATATCCTAGTTCTTCGGCTTCCTCCAATAAAATCTCGCTATAGCCGATAATGGCATTGAGGGGAGTACGCAATTCATGGCTCATATTAGCCAAAAATGTACTTTTTGCCCGGTTAGCGGTTTCGGCGGCTTCCTTGGCGCGTTCTAAGGCTTCTGCTGCCCTTTTTCCTTCGGTGATATCTTCGACAGTTCCTTCATAACAAACCAGTTCCCCGATAGCGTCAAAAACGGCTCTGGCATTTTCCGAAATCCAGATAGTTGTCCCATCTTGCCGATATACTTGAGATTCAAAGCCTGATATAACTGAACTTTTGGCGATCGCTGCTACAAATTCCGCCCGTCGGGTAGGTTTAACATAAAGCTGGGTGCTAACATCGGTCAAATTGGCGATTAAATCCTCCGGTGAGTCATACCCCAAAATCCTAGCTAAAGCCGGGTTAGCGCTAATATAGCGACCGTCTGGGGTAGTTTGACAGATACCCTCAGCCGCGTTTTCAAAGATACTGCGATATTTAGCCTCTGTTTGTCGTAGCACTTCTTCCGTGCGTCGCCTTTCGATAGTGTTAGAAAACATTTCTCCCACCATTTTCAGGAGGCTAATAGTATCGGAAGATAAGGTATCCAAAGAACTGAGGCTATCAAAGCGCAAAAAGCCTACTAAAGATTTGCGACAGACCAGAGGAATAATCGTCAGAAATTGCAGTTGATGCTGGATATATTCTGGATGTTCATAACCGACCAATCCAGTATCTTGATGGAATTTTTCTAGAGATTGCAGATCCTTAATAATGTCCCCAGACAAATTGGCTGATTTAATATGGACAACCTCATATTTTTTCAGCCATGAAATAATCCCAGGAATCACCTGGGGATTAAGTTGATTTGATGTGACTTTGACTTGATTTTTAACCACCGAAACCAAATCTAAGGGTTCATTTTCTGACGACTCAGATACCAGGTTATTTTCGGCTTTAATAGACATCAAAGTAGAGCGCCAGTCGTAGATAGATTGGCTTTGATGTTCTGGGTCAGAAAATAGATAAATATAGCTTCTATCTACTCCGATAAAATTGCTGATTTTTTGTAAGGATTCTTGAATACCCGCATCAACTTCCTCGGTATTTAGACTAATAAAATAGGTGGATAGATTCGTGATTAGCTGTTCAAATTCTACCCGATTTTGTAGGGCTTTTTCGACTCTTTTACGTTCGGTAATATCCCGGAAACTCCAAACCCTACCCACCAGTTTATTTCCGACTTTAGAAGGGTGAGAATATACCTCAAAAATCCTCCCATCCTTAAATTCTACCACATCATAGGTAGGGATGTAGGGTTGGGCGGACAGTTGCATGATAGTTTTCAGAAACTGGGGGGGGTTTTTCAATTGTCGCATCACAAAAGCTAAAGTTGAGCGATTTTGATGAGGGTTAAGGAATGATTCGGGTACCTCCCACATTTGCACAAACTTTTGATTAAAATGGCAAACTTGACCGTAGCGATCCAGGGCTAAAATTCCCGCGTCCGTTGAGTCAAAAGTGGCTTGTAACATGGACATAGAACGGGCGGCTTCTTGTTCGGCTTGTTGGCGATCGCTAATATCAAAAAACACTAAAACGGTTCCCACCCAAGCATCATTTTCTACAATCGGGTTGAGAATGTAGGAAACTGGTAAAACTTGACCATCACGACAGGCTAAATAATCTTGCTTAGATTTAGGAGGTGCTAACAGTTGTTCCGGGGACGGGGAACATTTCTGACCTAGGTGAGATGGAAATTGCTGGGGAAATTGTTGTAAATGGGGAGCAATCAATTTAAACAAATCTTGACCGGCGAGTTCGGACTCGGACCAGCCCAAAAGTTGTTCGGCTTTGGGATTCATCGATAGGAGATTTCCCTGAGCATCTAATATACATAATCCCGCACCGAGGGAACCAATTACCGCCTGGAGGCGATCGCGTTCTGCTTCTAACCGCGCTTCTGACTGTTGGCGTTGACGTTCATATTTTTCGAGCATTTCCTCCGAAGAAAATGTCAGAGTTTGCGCCGCCAAATCCCGTTGTTGATCGGCGGCGCGATAACTGGAACTAACCTTTTTTAAAAACTCCCGCCAAGCCTTGGGGTCTGATGGCGGCGTGTCCATTTGAAAGCCGATTTCTTGGAGTTGTTGTTGAAGCAGAGGGTGGATCATGGTTCATAATTCAAAAATGGGGACTTATGTTGATGCTAGGTGAGAAATCAAGGAGCGTCTAAATTGGAATCTAAGATTACCCCAGAGGGATGGTCGGAGACAGAGCCTTGGGGGTAAGTTAGTTGTTGTTCGGCTAGGCGTTTGGGTTCTAAATACAAGTTTTCCACTAAGGCTGCAATTCCCGCACACCAAGGGGGAACTATCAACGCCCCAATTAGCCCTAAAAGCTGCACCCCTGCTAACACTGATAAAAGCTGATATAGGGGGTGTACACCTACTGAAGACCCCACCAATAAGGGATCGAGAACGTAGGTTTCCAGGTTCTGCACGATTACATACAGTAGTAACACCCAAAAAAATAAAAATCCACCTTTGGCTAGGGCTACCACGAGGGCGGGAATTGCTCCTAAAATTGGACCTAGGAAGGGGATTAAATTGGTAAACCCGGCGATCGCACCCAAACCTAGAGCATAGTCTTTTAGCCCTAAAAATCCTAAACAGGTAGTAATGCTCACCCCTAATATGGCAGATACAATTAATCTGCCTCTAATATAACTGCCGATGCGACGACCTACGGGCACAGCTTGGGCGGCTAGGCGATCGTTCCACGGGTATGGGAACAATTGTACAAAACTTTTGACCAGAGTTTTGCTATCTGCTACCATATAGCCGGAGACGAATAGTGATAGAATCAGACTAAATACCCCTCCGACAATACCTCTGGTGATTCCGTAGGATCTGAGAATTAATTGCTGAGATGAGCGGATGACCCAGTTGGTCAGGGATTGGGTATCTACTAGGCGATCGATTAAGGCGGGGATATCTTCCCCCAGACTGCTGGCGATATTACTGACTAGATCGAGGCTGCGTTCGGCGAAAATTGGCAACTGGCGCACTAACAGGTTAATTTGATCAACGACACTCGGACCGATGATTAAACCTAATCCGGTAATGCCACCAATTAGGGTTAAATATACTACAATCACGGCTAACCAGCGGGGCATTTTCAGGGATTGCGCCCAGTTAACTAAGGGAATGATGGAGGCTGCTAATACCACCGAAATCATGATCAGGATAATTAATCCCTGAAGTTGCCATAATAAAACTAATAGTAAAACAGAACCAATAATCAAGGGAACATTGGAAACTGACAGGGTGATATGTCTTTCCTGTCTGGGAGGGTTTTGGTCGCTCATCTTGGCGGTTAATTGTGTGAGTTAATCACAGATAAGGGGTTGACAGTGTTTTGATTTTAGTAGATTTCTGAACTAGATCGGCACTGTCTGGGTGATTATTCTTGAGTCGCCCTAAATCCGGGAACTTTTGACGATCGATTCATGATCGATATAGTATCTACTAGCACTATTATATTTGAGAACCTATTTGGCTCTATGAGATTTCATTTGGAAGGATGGCCGTTTGCACCTAATTATTATGCGATCGCTACTTATTTTATCTTGAAAGAACTTTTGAGGCGATCACATTTACAGGTTTCCTATCAAGCCAATTCCTCAGCTAGTCGTGATTCTAACCCAATTATCGATCGCTTGCTGGGTCAATTGTCAATTCCTACCGCCGACCTCCCTGGGGATAGTAACTCAGCAGATATCAGTTTAAGGATTTCCCCAGAAGCTGATTTGACCCCCACTGATAGCCAAAAAACTGGGATTTTGACCGCCCCACAATGGGGAACCCTCCTCAATATTAGTCCCGAAAATGTGTCATTAGCCCCTAATATTACCCTAATTACCCCGACAATGTGGTGTAAGGATGGATTACTGCGCGGGGGTATTCCACCTCACCAGGTGGCTGTTATCCCCCCTGGAGTTGACAGGGAAATTTTCCACCCGTTAACCTCCCCAGACAGACAGCAATTGCGTAAATCTCTGGACTGGGACTATTATTTTGTGTTTATCCATGTTAGCAACCTGGAAAATACTGATGGTATTCGACCCCTCCTCAAAGCCTTTGCGGCGGTGGTGGAAGTTTACCCCCATGCTAGACTGATATTGAAAGGCTGCACCCCAAATGGCGAAAAATTACTCCTCGAAAGCAGTCAAGCTATTTTAACTGATGCGGAAGCTAGACGAGTACAGCCTAGGTTAGCCTACATTGGCGATAATTTACCTTTGGAGTCGGTGGCGAAATTGTATCAGGCGGCTGATGTTTATGTATCCCCTGATGTCGCACCGGGGTTAAATTTACCCATTTTAGAAGCGATCGCTTCTGGTCTTCCCGTCATTTATACTGAAGGTAGTCCCGCCCAAGAATGGACTCATCCTGATTTTGGCTGGGCTATTTCTAGCCAATTCCGAACTTTTGTGATTGACTATAAAACTCGGTTTTTGCTACACCCCAATTGGGAACATTTAGTTACTTTAATGCAACAGGCTATTGAACAGCCGCAAATGGGAACTATGGCGCGGGAGTTAGTCCCCCAGTTTGTCGCCCAAAGGTTCACCTGGAAACATACCGTTGACCGGATTTTAGAAGTTCTCAACCCCTCCCCCAAACCAGCGGCGGCGCGGGGGTCTAATATCGGCGGCGCTAACATCACTTCTCACCCCCATAAGCTGGTAGTCGAAGGTTGGCGATGGTTGCCCCATTCTTATGCTTTGATTAATAGCCATCAACTCCTAGAACTTCATCAGCGATCGCCCCTGCAACTATTCCATCGAGATATGCCCTATGTTACCGAAGATTGGAAGCCTAGCCGGGGTTTATTTACCCCTGATGAAGAGGCAATTTTGGGCAGTCTCCCTACACCCCCAGAAGACCTGAAAGCCGATGTGACTTTGAGGATGTATTGTCCGTTTAACTTGGCATCTTCTGACAGTAAGAAAACCTTTGTTTTTGGTTGTACAGAGTGGGGAATTTTGCCCCAAACTATTGTGCGAGGAATGGGGGTTAATTCTTTTCGGGAAGCTCATTTAAATTCTGATAGTATTATTGTCACCGCTTCCGAATGGTCTCGCCAAGGTTTTTTGAATAGTGGCGCGGTTCCTGAACGCCTGGCGATCGTACCTTTGGGATTTGACCCCAAGGTGCATTATCCCCTCAATGAAGAAGACCGCCATAGTCTCCGCCGAGAGTTGGGATGGAGTGATTATTTTGTGATTCTCAATATTGGGATTATGTGGAATGAACGTCAAGGAGTCGCTAGGCTTTTAAAAGCCTTTGCACAAATTGCTGAGAGTTATCCAGAAGCGCGGTTAGTTTTAAAAGGTAGAGATGCCATTTTTAAGTCCAAAGAATCCATTAAAGCCGCCAGTAAACAAGTCTTAACTGATGCCCAAATTGATTTAGTTAAACCCCGGATTAGTTATCTAGGCGATAATTTATCCGCCACCGAAATCGCCCGACTCTACAAGGCGGCTGATTTATATGTTTCTCCTTATTCGGCGGAAGGCTTTAATCTCCCAGTTTTGGAAGCCGTAGCCTGTGGAACTCCGGTTATCTGCACCAAAGGAGGCCCCACAGATGAGTTTACCAGAGAGGATTTTAGCTTTTATATTAATAGTCAGCTTAAATGTTTTCAAGATGCCGAAGGTGATACTAAGTTTTACTTAGAACCTGACTTTAATCATTTAGTTGAATTAATGGAAAATGCCCTGAAAAACCCGAATTTAAGGACTCAGAATAAATCGGCGGGCTGCGAATTTGTCAGGGCTAGATTTACTTGGTCAAAAGTATGCGATCGCCTATTAGAAGTGTTATTCTCATCTAGTAGTTGAGCCTGTTCTCAGCTTCTGCCCATCATTTCCTTGACAATTTTCGCCATTATATATACAATGGAAGATTGCCAATCAATTGTTTATGTAAAGATACTCGGTGAAATACTTCTTTCTCTCAGAAGGGTGGACAATTGGACGGATTTGGGGTATTGGGGGCTTGTGGGATGTGGCCACCCAGCGGCGACTTCCTGATCTGCAAAAACTAGATGTATGTGTGTCCAACGATACAGACACCGAAAAAATGTGGCTGTACCGAGTTGAAGATGAAGTTCTGATGCTAGAAGTCAAACCGCAATGGACAGAACACCCATCAACAGGTATCGGTCAAGTAGTTCTCACCCGTCTAATTACCGCTGACCAGGTTCTCGACCGTCTGGGAATAGCATCAACCGAGTGCCGAGTCCAGGGCGGTCTTTTTTAGGAAAGCCGCCCCCTCAGTGTAGAGATATTGGGTTTTGCTTGCAATTGGTTCTAATAATATATACAATTCTTTAACAAAATCTGCGAAAATTCTCAGCTTCTAGTTTTTGATAGAAGTAGGGGATGGATTGCGGTAACAAGTGTTGGTAGAATAAATCCAAAGTTTAGGACACCAACTGCAAACGCCAAAACCGAGCGTTAAAATCAAAAAACAGACAAACAACGAAGAATCTCATGGCTCATGGGAGGACATCGGAAGCCTGATTAGGGCAGAGTGTCTGTCTGAGCCGACGGTCAGACCTGATACTGGTTGATCCTAGTTAAGGCGATCGCGGTTCAAATAGCAGGCCTGGTTTGTAATCTCTCATTTAAACGTCTGTAATTCACATTCATTGATTCTAGGAGGAGCGTAGTCAATGGGACTACCCTGGTACCGCGTACATACAGTAGTTCTGAACGATCCAGGACGGCTGATTTCTGTACACCTAATGCACACTGCTCTTGTCGCAGGTTGGGCGGGCTCTATGGCCCTGTACGAATTGGCAGTTTTTGACCCATCAGACCCAGTTCTCAATCCCATGTGGCGTCAAGGTATGTTTGTCATGCCTTTTATGGCTCGTTTGGGTGTAACTCAATCCTGGGGTGGCTGGAGTCTAACTGGTGAAGTAGCCGATAATCCCGGAATTTGGTCTTTTGAAGGGGTAGCCGCTACCCATATCATCTTGTCAGGTCTATTATTCCTGGCAGCAGTTTGGCACTGGGTTTACTGGGATCTGGAACTGTTTACCGATCCTCGGACTGGTGAACCAGCCCTAGACCTACCCAAAATGTTCGGAATTCATTTATTCCTATCTGGTTTGCTTTGTTTTGGCTTCGGAGCCTTCCACCTCACGGGACTATTCGGACCGGGAATGTGGGTTTCTGACCCCTATGGATTGACGGGAAGTATACAACCTGTCGCTCCTTCCTGGGGGCCTGAAGGATTTAACCCCTTCAATGCTGGCGGTATTGCGGCTCACCATATTGCGGCCGGAATTGTTGGCATTATTGCCGGACTATTCCACCTGTCCGTCAGACCACCTCAGCGCCTATACAAAGCCCTGCGTATGGGAAATATCGAAACTGTACTATCTAGTAGTATCGCGGCGGTATTCTTTGCGGCTTTTGTGGTAGCTGGAACTATGTGGTATGGTTCGGCTGCAACTCCGATTGAACTGTTTGGACCTACCCGCTATCAGTGGGATCAGGGATATTTCCAACAGGAAATTCAGCGCCGGGTACAAAGCAGTATTGCTCAGGGTGACAGCCCCTCAGAAGCATGGTCTAAGATTCCTGAAAAACTGGCATTTTATGACTATGTTGGTAACAGTCCCGCTAAAGGCGGTTTGTTCCGCGTCGGTCCGATGAACAAGGGCGATGGTATTGCTCAAGGTTGGCTCGGACACCCAGTATTCACTGATGCAGAAGGTCGCGAATTAACTGTTCGTCGTCTTCCTAACTTCTTTGAAACCTTCCCCGTCATTCTGACTGATGCTGATGGCGTAATTCGCGCTGACATTCCTTTCCGTCGCGCGGAGTCTCGCTACAGCTTTGAGCAAACTGGGGTGACTGTTTCTTTATATGGTGGTGAACTCAATGGTAAAACCTTCACCGATCCCGCCTCTGTGAAGAAATATGCCCGCTTTGCTCAACAGGGTGAACCATTTGCCTTTGACCGGGAAACTCTCGGCTCTGATGGGGTATTTCGTACCAGTACCCGTGGCTGGTTTACTTTCGGTCACGCTTGCTTTGCTCTGCTTTTCTTCTTTGGTCATATTTGGCACGGTTCCCGCACCATCTTCCGAGATGTATTTGCTGGGGTGGAAGCTGACCTAGAAGAACAAGTTGAGTGGGGTAACTTCCAGAAAGTTGGAGACCAAACAACTCGTGTTCAAAAGACCGTCTAAGCAGACTTCTAATCACAGTTGTTGAGTAGTTGTCAGGACAGGTTCATGGGTATATCAAAACTTGTGGCAGCTTTCCTCAATGGTTGGCGATCGCCTAAGCTGAATATATCCGACCTGTCCTTTTTTTGGTGAAGCTCCGAAAAAACATCGCACCCCTCCCTATTCTCCTGGACTTCATAAATGGGGGATTAAGTTAGGGCAGGTTTTTCAGAGTGGCATCAAGACTGATAGACTGGTAGTTAACCCGGGATATGAGGAAACATTGACATGGAAAGTGTTGCATACATATTAGTTTTGACGCTGGCTCTCGGCGTGTTGTTCTTTGCCATTGCCTTCCGGGAACCCCCCCGCATTGGTAAATAACCCGCCAACAGCATAGGATTTTCTGATTCCAATTGGGTTGTAAGGGGTATGCTTCTTAGAACCCGATTGGATATGGCTTTCGTAAATCAATCAGCATCCATGGCAAAATCTGAGTTTAAAGGACGTATATTATGCAATGTCCCGTTTGCCAACATACCAGTACCCGTGTGTTAGAATCGCGATGGGCTGAATCACTGAAAAGCATCCGGCGACGGCGGGAATGTCTCAATTGTAAACACCGTTTTACCACTTATGAACGCATCGAGTTGGTTCCTTTAACGGTGATTAAGCGTGACGGACGGCGAGAATCTTTCGATGGTTCCAAATTGTTACGGGGTTTAGTTCGTGCCTGCGAAAAAACTGGCATCGCTTCTTCTGAACTAGAAACTATGATCGAAGACATAGAAGCAGAACTCCAACAGCGTGCCACCCGCGAGGTTTCCAGCCCAGAAATTAGTGAGCTTGTACTCGATCGCCTCAAACCCATAAGTGAAGTGGCTTATATTCGCTTCGCCTCAGTTTACCGAGAATTTCAGGGAATACAAGATTTCATAACCTCCCTAACTAATTGGGAATCGACACCCACAGTCAGCACCGAAACTGTTAACCCGCACAACCCGCACAACTCCAATCAAAGTAACTATGCCGACCCTAGCCCAGTGATGAGCTAGGATCTTCTCAGGTATGCTCAGGGCTGGGAAAATAGCCGACCGAAAAAGTTAGGGTTTGATGATGTTACTCGCCTAACCCTAGATATAATCTTACCACAAATATGCTTGAGTGCTACCCTTGATGCGGGTGATAATTTGGGTGGCGGTGTTCGCCCTATCAATCCTGATCGTGTACTTTTAACCTGAACAGATAAATCTGTTAAGGCGGGTAGGATGTTTAGTTGTCATCAACAACAGCCCATCGAGCCCATTAAACATCATAACAATTGCCAGGCAACCAATGACAAGGGATAAACGAGGACAGAAAATCGCTATTTTCGATAGTGGTGTGGGTGGTTTAACGGTTTTGAGGGAATTGTATCGGCAACTTCCCAATGAATCGATTTTGTATTTTGCGGATACGGCGCGACTACCTTACGGGACGCGATCGCCTGAAGAGATTGTGCAATTTGTCCGCGAAATTATTACTTGGGCAGTGGCTCAGGATGTTAAAATGGTGCTGATGGCTTGTAACACCAGTTCTGCCTTGGCTTTAGAAGTAGTTAGGTCTGAGTTTGACATACCGATTTTAGGCTTAATTTTACCGGGAGCCAGGGCTGCTATCAGCCAAGGTGAGCGGATCGGGGTAATTGCTACCCCAGCCACCGCCGCCAGCAATGCCTATCGTCAGGCGATTCAAGAAATCAACCCGGCTGTACAGGTTTGGCAGGTTGGTTGTCCGGCTTTTGTTCCGCTAATTGAACAAAATCGCATTCATGATCCTTGTACATTAGAGGCGGCGCGAGAATATTTAACCCCTTTGATACAACAGCGTATTGATACGCTCATCTATGGTTGCACCCACTATCCCCACTTAGCCCCAGTGTTGCGATCGCTATTACCGGCTGCGGTGAAATTAGTTGATCCAGCAGTGCATTTAGTGGAAGCAGTCGCCCAGGAATTAGAATTACTAGGACTACGCCATGGCGACCTACCGCGACCGACCCGTTTTTGTGTGAGTGGCTGTGCCGAACAGTTTGCTAATCTGTCGGTACAATGGCTAGGATATACTCCGGCTGTGGAGTCGATTACTTTACCAACCCTGACCTCTGGGACTGTGGAAACAGCAGTTTCAGTTAGCGATGGCATAATTAGTTAGACATTCCCCCCCACTGGGGGGGTTTTGAGTCTTTTAATTGTCGTTAAACTTGCGGAATGCTAGGGTGATGTTATGACCCCCAAAACCGAAGGAGTTAGATAAAGCCACGTCCACAGTTTGGCTGCGGCTGTGGTTAGGAACATAATCTAAATCACATTCAGGATCGGGATTTTCCAGGTTAATGGTAGGGGGAATGTGGTCATGGGCGATCGCCAATACCGCCGCCACTGCTTCAATACCCCCAGAACCTCCTAACAGGTGTCCGGTCATAGATTTAGTCGAACTAACCGCCACTTTATAGGCGTGTTCACCCAAAGCCGTTTTAATGGCTGCAGTTTCCGTCGGATCATTAGCGGGGGTGCTGGTTCCGTGAGCGTTAATATAGCTAATCTGATCAGGAGTTAATCCAGCATCTTTCATAGCCAAAGCGATCGCCTTAGCCGCTCCGACACCTCCGGGAACCGGGGAAGTCATATGATAAGCGTCGCAAGTCATACCATAGCCGACAATTTCGCCATAAATGCGAGCGCCGCGACTCAGGGCATACTCCAACTCTTCCAAAACCAGTATTCCGGTACCTTCACCCATAACAAAGCCATCTCGTCCCACATCAAAAGGACGACAGGCATGGAGTGGGTCATCATTGCGAGTAGACAGGGCTCGTGCCGCCGCAAACCCTGCCACCGACAGGGGAGTTACAGCGGCTTCTGTACCGCCACATATCATCGCCTGAGCGTATCCTCGTTGAATTAGTCTAAAAGCATCTCCCACCGCATTAGACCCGGCTGCACAGGCCGTTACGGGGCAGCTATTAGGTCCTTTAGCGCCCGTATGTATAGCAGTGAGTCCAGCCGCCATGTTAGCGATCATCATGGGAATCATAAACGGGCTGCATCGGTCTGGGCCACGAGTTAAATAAACTTCCTGCTGATCCTCAAGAACTTTGAGTCCCCCAATGCCTGTACCAATCATGATTCCCACCTGGTCTGCATTCAGGTCATCAATTACTAATTCCGCATCAGCGATCGCCTGTTTACTCGCCGCCACTGCAAATTGAGCAAACCGATCCATGCGCTTGGCTTCTTTGCGCGAAATGTAGTCACAGGGATCAAATCCTTTCACCTCTCCAGCAATGCGACAATCATGGCGTGACGCATCGAATAAAGTGATCGGGCCGATTCCATTTCGCCCAGCTAACAACCCCTCCCAATACTCAGTAATCGTATTACCAATGGGAGTAATTGCTCCGAGACCTGTAACAACAACGCGCTTGCGGTTCATATCAGTCATGACTTTTCTATCAGAAGTTAACCACCCAGAATGCAGAACACAGGCAAATCCTCCTAGGCGGAGGCTGTTACCTTACTATTAATAAAACTCACCGCGTCTTGGACTGTGGTAATTTTTTCGGCTTCTTCGTCCGGGATCTCGATGTCGAATTCCTCTTCCAATGCCATTACCAGTTCTACTGTATCTAACGAGTCTGCGCCCAAGTCATTGACAAAATTCGCTTCTGGTGTTACCTGTGCCGAATCAACTTCTAGTTGCTCGGCTACGATTTTCTTAACTGTTTCAAATGTATCTGAACTCATGGAATGTTTCCTCTATAGGATGCCGCGTATTCCATATTATCGGAAAGCGTAATCCCCGCGATCATCATTTTCTACTTTTGTGGTAGATTCTGCTCCTGGGGCTGAGGCAACCTTTATGGTTTCTTTAGGTATGCGATCGCTCCCTAGGGTAGATGATAGATTAACAGTGGGTGATTAGCCCGCAGTCATTTCATAAAAATATTGCTATGTCATCTTCCGTAAAACTCAGATATGCCTATTTTCCCGGTTGTGTCGCTCAAGGGGCTTGTCGGGAACTCTATGACTCAACCCAAGTCCTCACCCAAGCCCTGGGAATTGAATTAGTCGAGCTAAAAAAAGCCTCCTGTTGCGGTTCTGGGACTTTTAAAGAAGATTCTCAACTACTGGAGGATACTGTTAACGCCCGAAATATTGCCCTAGCCGAGGAGCTGAACTTACCTCTACTGACTCACTGTAGCACCTGTCAGGGCGTGATTGGTCGGGTTGATGAACGCCTGAAAGACTATCAGAATAATGATCCGGCTTATCTCGAAAAAGTTAACCAACTTCTGCAAAAAGAAAGCTGCACCCCCTACAAAGGCGCAACCGAGGTTAAACACTTATTATGGGCTTTGGTGGCTGATTATGGTTTAGCCGAAATTGAGCGCCAGGTGACTAAGAAGTTATCCGGTTTAAAATGTGCCGCTTTCTATGGCTGCTATCTCTTACGCGCCCAACATCAATTGATTTATGATGATCCTCATCAACCCGAGTCTATGGAAAATGTGTTTCGGGCGCTGGGGGCTACACCGATTTATTATCGGGGACGGACTCAGTGCTGTGGTTGGCCGATTTCTAGTTATGCTACCAATGAATCTTTCCAAATGGCTGGTAATCATATCGAAGAGGCGATCGCTGCTGGGGCTGATTGTATGGTAACACCCTGTCCTCTGTGTCATCTTAACCTAGACTCACGCCAACCGGAAATCGCTAAATATCTAGGGCGCGCGTTCAATTTACCCGTCCTCCACCTTCCCCAAATCATTGCCCTAGCCCTAGGTATCAGCCCCAAAGCCCTCGGTTTAGACAACCACATTGTCTCCACCACCCCCGTATTAGAGAAGATCATGAACAGTTGACAATTGATAATTCTGCCTCCCCCTAACGATAGGTGTGGTGAGGGGTAGTTTCTCCGGTGGTAGCGAGAAATTAACCAACTTCCCCCTTCCCTATTAGGTCCGCAAAATATTACAGAGTTTAAAGTTTTGTCGCCTTGTGTATCCTGAAAGGCAAACACTAAGCTAAAGTGATCGAAGATATACGATAATCCTGCTTTGAGCAAACCGTTTAATCTGCATCTATATGTAGATACGCGGCAAACCTGATATCTTTGGGAGAACTTATTCAATGTCTCATTCCGTCAAAATTTACGATACCTGTATTGGTTGCACCCAGTGTGTTCGCGCTTGTCCCTTGGATGTGCTAGAAATGGTACCCTGGGATGGCTGTAAAGCTGGTCAAATTGCTTCCTCTCCCCGTACCGAAGACTGCATCGGTTGTAAGCGGTGTGAGACTGCTTGTCCTACTGACTTCCTCAGCGTTCGGGTTTACCTCGGTGCTGAAACTACCCGCAGTATGGGTCTGGCTTACTAAAGTTGTTCCAATGGCAGTTACCCAAATCCTTTTGGGGTTCAAACTGCCTCCGCACCGTTTCACGGATTCATCATAAATGTCGGGCAGAATACCCCATCCTTCTCACAATTGAGGGGGGGGATAAATGCCCGACTAATATACTAAATTCGATATAAACATATACAAAACTTCACTTTTTAGATGTAGGTTGGGTGTAGGGCAGCGAAACCCAACAAGAAGTCTGTCCGGTGGAGGTGTAGGTTGGGTGTAGGGCAGCGAAACCCAACAAGAAGTCTGTCCGGTGGAGGTGTAGGTTGGGTGTAGGGCAGCGAAACCCAACAAGAAGTCTGTCCGGTGGAGGTGTAGGTTGGGTGTAGGGCAGCGAAACCCAACAAGAAGTCTGTCCGGTGGAGGTGTAGGTTGGGTGTAGGGCAGCGAAACCCAACAAGAAGTCTGTCCGGTGGAGGTGTAGGTTGGGTGTAGGGCAGCGAAACCCAACAAGAAGTCTGTCCGGTGGAGGTGTAGGTTGGGTGTAGGGCAGCGAAACCCAACAAGAAGTCTGTCCGGTGGAGGTGTAGGTTGGGTGTAGGGCAGCGAAACCCAACAAGAAGTCTGTCCGGTGGAGGTGTAGGTTGGGTGTAGGGCAGCGAAACCCAACAAGAAGTCTGTCCGGTGGAGGTGTAGGTTGGGTGTAGGGCAGCGAAACCCAACAAGAAGTCTGTCCGGTGGAGGTGTAGGTTGGGTGTAGGGCAGCGAAACCCAACAAAGGCAGTTGTAGGTTGGGTGGAGTGAAACGCAACCCAACAAAGGCAGTTGTAGGTTGGGTGTAGGGCAGCGAAACCCAACAAAGGCAGTTGTAGGTTGGGTGTAGGGCAGCGAAACCCAACAAGAAGTCTGTCCGGTGGAGGTGTAGGTTGGGTGTAGGGCAGCGAAACCCAACAAAGGCAGTTGTAGGTTGGGTGTAGGGCAGCGAAACCCAACAAAGGCAGTTGTAGGTTGGGTGTAGGGCAGCGAAACCCAACAAAGGCAGTTGTAGGTTGGGTGGAGTGAAACGCAACCCCAAAATAGGGGTTTGTATTTAGGTTGAACGAGAGTAGAACCCAACGGGTCGGTTAAGCTATTCAGACACCAACTGAAATTATGGAATATCGAAGAGCTAAAATAGAAGGTGGCACATACTTTTTTACGGTCGTAACAGACAAGAGGCGAAAGTTTTTGTGCTTTCCGGAAAATATCTTATTGTTAAGACAGGCTTTCCGAGAAGTGATGGCGGAATATCCTTTCGATATAAATGCCTGCGTTATATTACCGAACCATATACACTGCTTATGGACTTTACCAGAAGGCGATCGCGATTTTTCTAATCGGTGGCGTTTGCTGAAAAACTATTTTAGCAGAAAATGCGATCGCCAATATCACGGTCAAATTTCGGCATCCCAACAACAGAAAAAAGAGAAAGCCATTTGGCAACGTCGTTTTTGGGAACATTGCATTGTGGATGAAACCGATTTTATTAATCATGTTGAATACATTCATTATAACCCCGTTAAGCATGGTTTGGTAAAAGCCCCAAAGGATTGGCAATATTCGAGTTTTTTAAAGTATGTTCGTCAGGGTATTTACGATATTAATTGGGGTGCAGAAACCGACATTGTATTTGATGAGAATGTCGGACGGGAATAACCGGGAATGAATTTTATTTAGTACGGGTTCCTTGTTGGGTTCCGCTGGGGCTTCACCCAACCCAACAGTTCCTTGTTGGGTTCCGCTGACGCTTCACCCAACCTACGGGTTCAATAAGTAGGTTGGGTGCAACCCAACAGTTCCTTGTTGGGTTCCGCTGACGCTTCACCCAACCTACGGGTTCAATAAGTAGGTTGGGTGCAACCCAACAGTTCCTTGTTGGGTTCTGCTGACGCTTCACCCAACCTACGGGTTCAATAAGTAGGTTGGGTGCAACCCAACAGTTCCTTGTTGGGTTCCGCTGACGCTTTACCCAACCTACGGGTTCAATAAGTAGGTTGGGTGCAACCCAACAGTTCCTTGTTGGGTTCCGCTGACGCTTTACCCAACCTACGGGTTCAATAAGTAGGTTGGGTGCAACCCAACAGTTCCTTGTTGGGTTCCGCTGACGCTTTACCCAACCTACGGGTTCAATAAGTAGGTTGGGTGCAACCCAACAGTTCCTTGTTGGGTTCCGCTGACGCTTTACCCAACCTACGGGTTCAATAAGTAGGTTGGGTGCAACCCAACAGTTCCTTGTTGGGTTCCGCTGACGCTTTACCCAACCTACGGGTTCAATAAGTAGGTTGGGTGCAACCCAACAGTTCCTTGTTGGGTTCCGCTGACGCTTTACCCAACCTACGGGTTCAATAAGTAGGTTGGGTGCAACCCAACAGTTCCTTGTTGGGTTCCGCTGACGCTTTACCCAACCTACGGGTTCAATAAGTAGGTTGGGTGCAACCCAACAGTTCCTTGTTGGGTTCTGCTGACGCTTCACCCAACCTACGGGTTCAATAAGTAGGTTGGGTGCAACCCAACAGTTCCTTGTTGGGTTCCGCTGACGCTTCACCCAACCTACGGGTTCAATGAGTAGTTCAATGAGTAGGTTGGGTGCAACCCAACAGTTCCTTGTTGGGTTCCGCTGACGCTTCACCCAACCCAACAGTTCCTTGTTGGGTTCCGCTGACGCTTCACCCAACCTACGGGTTCAATAAGTAGGTTGGGTGCAACCCAACAGTTCCTTGTTGGGTTCCGCTGACGCTTCACCCAACCTACGGGTTCTCCAACAATTATGCTATAATTACCCCGAACCCCAATGATCTAAGTTTGAGGAGTACCAAATACTAATGTGTGGAATTGTTGGTTACATCGGCACTCAAACCGCTACAGATGTTTTGATGTCTGGATTGGAAAAACTGGAGTATCGGGGTTATGACTCGGCTGGACTCGCTACGGTCTGGGAAGGTAAAATTAATTATATTCGGGCTAAGGGTAAACTCTATAATCTACGCGATAAGTTAAGCCAGGTGGAAATGCCTGCCCAAATTGGTATTGGTCACACCCGCTGGGCTACCCATGGGAAACCAGAAGAATATAACGCTCACCCACAATTAGACCCCCATGGACGGGTGGCGGTGGTTCAAAATGGCATTATTGAAAATTATCGGGAACTGCGGGAAGAGTTGAAGGGAAAGGGATATGAGTTTAAATCTGATACGGATACGGAGGTAATTCCTCATCTGATTTCTGAGTTTTTATCACATCTATCTAAGCCGGAAACGGGTTCCCCTTCGGTTTTTTTTGAGGCGGTGCGTCTCGCGGTTAAGCGTTTGGATGGGGCTTTTGCGATCGCTGTTTTATGTGCAGACTATCCCAATGAGTTAATTGTCGCCCGCCAACAAGCACCCCTTTCCATTGGCTTAGGACAAGGAGAATTTTTCTGCGCTTCTGATACTCCCGCTTTAGTTCCCTATACCCAAGCTGTTCTCAGCTTAGATAACGGGGAAATGGCTCGTTTGACTCCTTTAGGGGTGGAGGTTTACAGTTTTGAGGGTGAACGTCTTAATAAAAAGCCCCGTATTCTTAACTGGAGTCCGACTCTGGTAGAAAAGCAAGTCTTTAAGCATTTTATGCTCAAAGAAATCCACGAACAACCAGGGGTGGTGCGAGACTGTCTCAATGCCTATATTCACGATGATTGGCAGGTTCCTGAGCCTAGCAAAACCTCCAAATCTCCCAGTGTTAATAGTGGTGATTCTCCGATTAATTTGAACCTCCCTAATGCTTTATGTGAGGGTGTGGAACAGGTGCAAATATTGGCTTGTGGTACAAGTTGGCACGCTAGTTTGGTGGGGAAATATCTATTAGAACAGTTGGCGGATTTACCAACAACTGTGCAATATGCTTCTGAGGCTCGTTATTCGCCAATTCCACTGCGACCTAATACCATGACTATTGGGGTTACTCAGTCGGGAGAAACTGCTGATACTTTGGCGGCGTTGGCTATGGAACAGCAACGCAGAATCAATGCTGGGGCGGCGTTTGCTCCCCGTTTATTAGGCATTACTAATCGCCCGGAAAGTTCTTTAGGTCAAATGGTTCCACATTTGATTGATACCAGGGCGGGTATTGAAATTGGGGTGGCGGCTACTAAAACTTTTTTGGCTCAATTAATAGCTTTTTATTTGTTGGCTTTGGATTTGGCTTGGCGACGGCAGACTTTATCGATACCTCGCATTCAGGAAATTATTAAAGGTTTGCGACAAATTCCTTCTCAAATTGAGTTGATTCTGGGCAATCATGAACAGGATATTGGGGAACTTTCCCATGATTTTAGTGATACTCAGGATTTTATTTTCTTGGGTCGGGGAATTAATTTTCCCATCGCGTTGGAGGGTGCTTTAAAACTCAAGGAAATCAGCTACATTCACGCGGAAGGATATCCGGCGGGAGAGATGAAACACGGTCCGATCGCTCTTTTGGATGATAAGGTTCCGGTAGTGGCGATCGCTATGCCTGGTATGGTTTATGAAAAGGTGATTTCTAATGCTCAGGAAGCTAAAGCCAGGGATGCTAGATTAATTGGAGTCACACCTAAAACCAGCGGGGAGTCAGCCGAGATTTTTGATGATTTATTATCAGTGCCGGAAGTGGATGAGTTATTATCACCCATTCTCACAGTTATTCCCCTGCAATTGTTAGCTTACCACATAGCGGCACGACGGGGCTTAGATGTAGACCAACCTCGCAACCTCGCTAAGTCGGTGACAGTGGAATAATAGATAACGATTTATGGTAAAATTAACCGATAGCAGCCTGTGAGTTAGATTCAAATAAAATCGCTTGTTGAATTTGCCAGGGTTGGCAGTTATAATCATCAGCAATATCCTCGATAGAGTCCCCGGCATCAAAAAGTTGAGTGACAATTTTGGTGGGAATGCCTGTTCCGGTGATGGTAGGTTTACCAAAGGAAATATTAGGATCTATGATTAAGACTTTATCCCGGAAGTTGTGGCTATGATCGTTGATCATAGGGAAGAGTCTGGAGGCGATTGAGGGCGTTGGATGAGGGGTAAGAAGTCTTGATCTCCTTTTTGGGTGGGGTAGCTGCGTCCATTGACCCATGTTTTGAGGGTAGGTAGGGGGATATGAAGATAGCGGGCAGTATCGGCTATCGTGTAAATAGGAACATGATAGAGATTTTGTTGAGTTAGCAGGGATGATGTTTTAACCATCGGTTGTGGGTATATTGCGGATTAGCGAAAATAGCAGGCTTGGCTAGAGTGACCATATTTTGAGATGATAGCGAATGGGTGAGGTAGGGAAGTGTACGCGGTTGGGATTAACTGTTCTTTTGCAGATAAGCCCTAAATTCGGCGGGTGGTAGAGGTTTACTAAATAGATATCCCTGACCATAATCACATCCTTGATTACAGAGAAAGTCGAGTTGGGCGCTGGTTTCAATGCCTTCTGCTACCACGACTAAGCCTAACCCATGAGCCATAGTAATCATGGTTTTGACTAGGGCGATCGCATCTTGATCATCAGGAAGGTCGGAAATAAATGATTTATCAATTTTCAAGACACTAAAAGGAAATCGCTTCAGATAACTGAGGGAGGAATAACCTGTGCCAAAATCATCGATCGCCAAACGAATTTTCAGGCTATGCAGTTGTTTAATTAAACTTTGCACTCCGGGAACTTCTGCCACTAGGGAACGTTCGGTTATTTCTAACTCTAAGCAATCACTACTCAGACCATTATTAGCGATCGCCTCTATAATCACATTCACCAGATTAGGAGTTCGTAACTGACGGGGAGACATATTCACCGCCACCCATAACCCGCTGTTTCCCTGTTGATGCCAAGTAGCCACCTCTTGACAGGCTTGTGATAAGATCCACTCTCCCAAATCTACAATTAACCGACTTTCTTCAGCAATAGCAATAAACTGGTCAGGTCTAATATTTCCTAGTTCCGGATTATACCAACGCATCAAAGCCTCAGCCCCAACAATTTGAGCAGTAGCCAGATGAATAAAAGGCTGATACACCACAGATAGTTCATCTCTGTTTATGGCATGACGAAGGTGATTTTCAATGATAATGCGACTTTGAGCCTCATCATTCATATTTTGGGTAAAAAATGCGAAAACATTACGACCTTCCTGCTTGGCTGCATACATACCCGTATCTGCATTTCTCACTAATGTACTGGCATTATTGCCATCTTGGGGATAACTAGCAATGCCAATACTGGCTGATATAAATGCTTCTTCACCGCACAAATTAAAGGGTTCACCCAATACACCTAAGACCTGAGTAGCAATATACTCAGCCTGTATCAGGTCATCTAAGTTGGGGATAATCACTAAAAACTCATCACCACCAAGTCGTCCTACTGTATCAGTTGTGCGGAGACATCCTTTCAATCTCATCCCCGCTTCTTTTAACAAAAAATCTCCCAATTCATGACCTAGGGTATCGTTAATATTTTTAAAGTGATCTAGGTCAATAAACATCACCGCTACGTTACTATGATTAACTTGAGCCTGGATAATTGCTTGTCGCAGTCTCTCAAAAACTAAAGTCCGGTTCGGTAGGTCTGTGAGAGCATCATAGTTAGCTTGATGGGCTAAAATTTCCTCATTATGTTTCTGTTGAGTAATATCTTCTTTAACTGCGATAAAGTGGGTAATATAACCTTCCTCATCTCGCATCGGACATATAGAAGCGTGTTCCCAGAAGAGTTCTCCGTTTTTTCTCTTATTGTGAAACTCCCCAGACCACTGCTTACCGGATGTAATCTGTTTCCATAACACATCATATTCTGGTTCTGTGGTGTAGCCAGATTTAAGGATGCGAGGATTTTGACCCATTACCTCTGCTGCTTTATATCCGGTGATTTCTTCAAATTTGGGGTTCACATACTGAATATCCCCCTCGGAGTCCGTAATCACAATGGAGACGGGACTTTGATCGCAAGCGCGGGAAAACATTTTCAGTTGATCTTCGGTTTTTTTGAAGTCAGTAATATCTGTTAATGATGCTAGATAGGCTGTTTCCTGTTCCCAAGAAATTTCTACTACTCGCATACGGACGATTTTTAGCTTACCATCATGTCTGAAGATTTCTAATTCGGTTGATTCTTTAGTCACTAAGGGAATACCTATCATTTCCCCTTCGAGTTCCCTGGCTTGGCGACCGAATAAAGCCTCGGCGGCGGGGTTAATGAATAGGGCGCGTCCTTGACAGTCTACTACTACTAAACCGTTGGTGCTGGTGCTGATGATGGTTCTCAGACGGGCTTCGCTTTCCCTTAGCGCGGCTTCCGCTGTGATGGAAGGGTTAGCGATTTGGTGACTGTCTATCTCTTGGATAATGCTGGTGATATGGGTGATTTTATTATGACGATCGCTCACTGGAGTCGATTGTTGGCTCACCCAGTGCATAGAACTATCTGGTTGTATAATTCGATAGTTCAATCTGTAATTCTGTTGAGTAAATAAAGATTGGCTATAGGTTTGCACCCAACTATATAGATCATCTATATAAATGTGGTTCAAAAAATCTTCAAAATTTATTGATACATTCTGCGGATTTTCCCCTAAAATATGATATAATTGATCCGATATAATCATTTCTCCGGTGTTCATATTTAAACACCAACTTCCCGTTTTGGTCAGGGCTTGAACTTCCTCTAGGTGCTGCTGCTGTAGCTGCTGTCGTTCGGCTTTCCGGTGACGCAGGGTAATATCTTCACAGATGGCGATCGCTCTTAAATCCCCCCAGTCTTGACTATCCATTGGGTAGAGTTTCAGGCAAAACCATTGGGTGATATCATCTTTGGCGATCGCAATTTCTTCGACTATTTCTGATTGATTAGTAGCAGCTTGAGGCGATCGCTTTCTCAGCCAGGTGTCAATTTCTGAGGGTATTTCCGAATTGACCACTAAGGTTTCATGGGCTTTCCTATTGCCAAAAATAACTTGATGTTCTTGATTAAGTACGAGTATGGGGATATTAATAGCATTAAAAATTCTCTGGATTTCGCTGGCTTTAATATGATTAATATTGTCGTGGAGACTCCCATCAAAATATTGGTCAATAATAGTCTGATATTTACGCTGTTTTTCTTGGGCGAAAATTTGCCGGTCAAAGGCTGTAAAGAAATCCCCGACTACTTGGGCAAATAGCTGTTCCTGTTCGACTCTAAATTCTCCTAACTTAATCAGATTTAAATAGCATTGTCTATATTGTTGGAGAGTTTCCACCATTTCGGCGGCGGAGATATCCGTATTGGCTTCCGGTGACAGAGCGATCGCACTTATTCCCCCCAGCGCCTGTAAATGTTCTTCCATATCAGAAACTAAATATTCTGGGGTGAGATCTGCAGTCATCTCAATTAATAGTAGGGAAATGCGGGAAGTTAAACCCTGCACGGAGCGTAAATGAGTTACAATTGATGGTTTAGTCGTCTGACCCCAACACTGGAGTAACTGCATTACCATCCATTCTTGATGGCTAACAATCAGTCTGTGTAGGGGTTCCACTAAACTCGCTCCTAATTGTCCTGAAGCGATCGCATAACGTCCGCGCTGAGGAATTGATGTTTTCATAAGTTCATACTTCAAGCTAATTTTATCCCATCTCCAATCCTTCCTAAAATCGAGAATTTATCATCATAAAATACCTCCCGATATATACTTATTAAGCCCTAGCAGTAATACTGATTGTTCTAAGTTTTGCTTGAATAATCGGTGATCCCTATCTACCCCAAGACAACATATATCTGGTCAATGGCCAGATACTGCACCCAAATCAGTAGACCTGACATAGCATTCAGATCTATCTTATCCTATTTTGATAACAGTTAGAATTTCCAGCAAATGGACTGCCTAAAGCCTAATTGATGCTTTGGCTGCGGTTAAAATTTAATAAAAATTTAACAGTGCTTAATATTTATTCATATAGCCTTTCGGATTAACCTAGGCTACAGCCACTCACCCCAAACCCCTCACCCAAAAAGGGAGAGGGGCTTTAGACTGTGCTGGACAGAGCTGAAATCTGCTATATATCATGTAAGGGCGATGATCGCCTGGGGGCGCGCCTCTGCAGTGAGCCACGCCAAACACCAGCCAATTTTATCAACCCGCCCCCGGAACCCGCCCTCTGGGGAGAGGGCAAAGTAATCGTCCTATCCTACATCATAGAAACACTCAGGTTGTAAGGAGTTTGATTACCCTGACTAAATACCCGGGCTACATAAGTACCAGGTTCTAAGAATTGTTGAATCTCCTCGTCTTGGCTGCCAGGATTTCTCGAACTACCAAGGAGCCTTGTACGGTCATTATTGAGTAACTCGAATAATTCCAGGTTAGCATTAGCCCGGAGACCGTCGAGACCCACAGTGACAAAACCAGATGACTGTACAGTGAAATTGTAATAGTCGTCAGTGTCAACCCTACCACCTTCGGTATAGCCAATCAGACCGCGTTGGCTGAACGAACCGCCTTCGGTGAGTGGATCGAGAGGTTGTCCCGGTGGCGTGTCGTCGATGTTGCCTGCAATCGGACTCGCAGCCATATTGATTTCGTAGGGGGTGCTTGCTGCCCCCCTGGGGAAGACCCGCACAAAATAGTCGCCCGGATCTAAGATTGTGTTGATGTTTTCATTGTTATTCCCCGGTTTAGCAGAACGTTGAAGCACATCACGACCGTCGCTGCCTATTAACTCTAGGTCGGCGTTAGCCCTCAAGCCCGTCAGGTTAATATCAACGCTACTGCGCTCATCAAGGGTGAACTTGCGATAGTCGTTAACATCCCGATAACTGTTTTCTGGGAAACCGATCCGGTCTGTGTCCCTGTAGTCCGTCAGCAAACCGATATTGTTAACCCTTTCGGGGGGTTGACCATCAGGATCTACTGCCACCCCCAAATCGGCAATCTTCAGGGTGTACTCACCACGGGCGCTACCTTGGGGCCGAACGGCTACATAATAAGTGCCGGGGTCTAAATCTTGTTCGATTTTTTCGTCCCTTGTTCCTGGGTTGCGAGATTCAAACATCACGCTACCAGAACTATCTAGTAATTCCAGATTGATATTATCGCTCAGGTTTTCTAGGCCGATCGCCAGGGATTTGGCTTCGTTAAGCCGGAAGCCATAGTAGTCTACCTGGTCGCGACGGCTACCTGTGCCGAAACCTACTCTATCAATCTTACTGTAATCTTCAGTTAGCACTCCCAAATCATTGAACAAAGAAGAACCAGGTACAGGACCACCATCTGGGTCTACCGAGTCGGTTATCGCCATAATATCCAGGTTATAGACTGTTCTGGCATTACCCACGGGAACCACATCCAGATAATAGGTTCCGGCTCGGAGTTCTTGGCTAATCTGTTCTGCTTGGTTGCCGGGATTGGTTGAGTCAAACAACAGACTACCGTTGGTCTCTTTTAGCTGAATATCGGCATTTCCTCGCAGTCCGGTTAGGGAAATATCAACTTCAGCTTCACTCTCAAGAGTGAACTCATAGCGATCGATGGTGTTACGAATACCGCTTTCAGTAAAACCAATGCGATCGCTGTTGGTGTAACCCTCCTCTAGGGACAACAGGTTACCCACATCTAACTTCCCAAGCGCGTCGATGGTATCAGTATTGATACTTAGTCGGTATTCGCTGCGAGCATTGCCATTGGGGAATACTTGCACATAGTAAACACCAGCATCTAAGAAATCGCTAATATTTTCGTTAGCACGACCCTTTTTATCTGCTGTTTGCAGAACGGTTTTACCATCACCGTCGTACAAACGCATATCGATGTTCTGACGCAAGCCAGTCAGGTTGATATCAACAAAACCATCTTTAGTTAGTTCAAAGCGTACCCAGTCTCGTTCGTCCCGACCGGAACGACCCAGAGTGAAACCTACACTGTTCCGAATCGAAGGGATGTCATCCCCTGGAACAACCTTACCGAAATCGAGAGCCTCTTCTGGAGTGGCATAGTCATCAATTTCAGCAATAGCTGCCGTGATACCCAACCTGTAGTTACTCCGGGCGTTGCCCACCGGGGTAACTTTTACATAGTAGGTTCCCGCTTCGAGTCCTTCTAGTTCAATTTTTTCAGCTTGGCGACCTGGGTTTGTACCCCGCTCTACTAACTCGCCGTCTTCATCGTAAATGTCTACATTAAGATTCGCTCTCAGTCGGTCTAGGGTCAAGTTAACATCGCTATCTACTGGCAGGGTGAAATTGTACCAGTCTTGAGTGTCCCGTCGCCGACCTGTACCGGAACCAACATTGCCAGTTTGGTTAACAGGGGTAGCTTGAGTAACTGGCCCCAAAGTGATACCAGGTTTGCTGTCGTCGTCTTCGATGATGCTAGGGTTAGCACTCATACCCAGGCGATATGGGGTTCTGGCGTTACCTACGGGGAACACCCGCACCACATAATCACCAGCTTCTAAATCCGTGCTAATTTTTTCAGCCTGGCGACCTGGGTTAGTGGACTGTTCGAGAATAGTTTCGCCATCTGCGTCTAGGAGTTGGACGTTAGCATTAGCCCTGAGGTCGTCCAGGGTCAGTAAGAATTCGCTATTTTCCGCGATACTAAATTTGAAGAAGTCTTGTGTGTCTCGGCTTTTACCCTGACCAAAGCCAATTCGGTCAACTTCGCTGACTCCTTCTGGTCCGATATTACCTAGGTTTTGGGCTGTAGCGATGGTGTCTTTGCCTTCTCCCATTGCTAAGGCTTCTGCACTTACCCCCAAGCGATAGCTAGTGCGATCGCTGCTGCTATTGGGAAAAACTCGGATATAGTAATCCCCTGCACCTAAGTTTTCCGTAATCTCTTCCGGGCGGCGACCCGGTTCAGTAGACCGGAATATTACCGTGCTACCATCCCCGTCCAAAATCTCAACGTTAGCATTGGCTCGCAGTTGGTCAAGAGTCAGGTTAACCTCGCTATCCTCGCTGATGCTGAACTTATAAAAATCTTGTGAGTTCAACACACCTTCTTCACGAAAGCCGATTCTGTCGTTGTTGCTGTATGGCCTGGGTCGTCCGTTGAGGTTGCCAATATCAATTACATCAGATCCTATTACGGAACCTAGGGTGACATTAACTGTGGTCTCGCCTAAACCCAACACTTCCAACGAAAGTCTATCGTCTTTGGCGCTGGGATTTTCAGTACCCAGTTCTACTGTGAAGGTGCGACTTTCCCCGTCTTTAACACGCTTATGTTGCACCGGGTTAATGCTTTGAACATAGCCATACTCATCACTCCTGGCTACCATTGTCAAGTCGCTTAATATTGTTTTTAAGCCACTGGTAACTACGTTGACTAGGTTGGAGCTATCGGACCTTAAAGTTTCTACCGTACCAAATCCCAATTGATCAACCAGTTGTCTATATTCCGATACAACATCCCTGGTTACGGCAAAAATAGGAATCACTCCCGTCTCTTCTAAAGCATTCCTGACTTGAGCAACGCTGGGATAGTCTTCTCCCGTACCTGCTGGTGTACCATCAAGAACTTTATCGCCATTATTGGCAGCGGTTATGCCTGCGGCTATTCCCACTCCTGCCTCATGATAGGGAGCATCTGTAGAAAGAACCACAATCCGCCGAGAATTATCGCGGTAGCCAACCTCTTCTTCCCGGAGAGCCACATGCATCAACCCCTCAAGTTGAGCTTCTGGAATGTCCCCGCCCCATCGAATTTCCAGTTCACCTATTGCGTTCTCGAAAGCAGGCAAAGAGTCCGTCAGCGGCAGGTGGGTTTGGTATACATAATCGGTGCTACCACCAAAAGGAGCAATGGGTTTGTCGATAAAGGAAGCCAAACCAAATTGAGTGTCTGGTTGGATGTTTTGCACCTGTTGAACTATTCGGGGAGCTAAACGCTGCATCACCGGCAAGTCATCCCAAAATGAACCCGAAAGATCGGTTAGGAAAACCAAATCTATCGGTGTTGTTTTGGCACTGCCTCTGGGTACTGTTGCCGTAATGTCAAAACTGACGTTATCTCCAGGTACAATAGTTACATCTACTAGGCTTGGATTTAAGGCTCCCCTGCCATCTACTCTCTTCGTGATTGTGCTTTTCCCGCTCATGGTTTTCTGTCCTTAGCTAAGTTGTGAGCATACAAGGTTTTTCGCTGTTATCTGCCATCCTA
The DNA here is from genome assembly GCF_026000695.1 of Limnospira platensis NIES-39. GTDB lineage: Bacteria > Cyanobacteriota > Cyanobacteriia > Cyanobacteriales > Microcoleaceae > Limnospira > Limnospira platensis. Next base: position 6,559,219 of record NZ_AP026945.1, on the reverse strand, counting down.
CCTCCTATAAAACCCATGGAAAAAACTGCCGAGTTTTGGGGTTTTATGGAGGTTTGTATATGTCTAATTTACCGTCTCATCGGAACATAAATTCCACGTCATAAGGAGTTTGAGCCAGGCCTACTGGATAAACCCGCAAGTAATAATCTCCCGCATCTAAATTTTGGGCGATTATGTCTGTGTTATTGCCACCTTGATTAGAACTATCAATCATCCTGCCGTCACTATTCAATAGCTCTAAATCGGCATTTTGCCTCATGCCGTCCAGCAGAATAGTAAGACTTTGGGGCTCGTTGAGGGTAAATCTGTAGTAGTCGTTAAGGTCACGAACTCCGTCTTCGGTAAAGCCAATTCGGTCTCTGGGAGTTTTGAAATTACTATCCAAGATACCCAAGTCCGTGGCAGTTTCCAGGGTGCCGTCGGGGTCTTCTCCGGTAATTGGATCTACGATCGGTCTTTCTGGCGGTTTCGGCTCTGTAGGTACGGCATTCATTTTCAGGAAATAGTTGGTTCGGGCTGCACCTACTGGGAAGACTTGCACTTGGTAGTCCCCAGCTTCCAATTCCCCGTTGAGAAATTCATCAGCACGGCCGGGGTTGAAACCACTCATAACCATCTTACCGTCGCTGTCGAACACGGCAACATTAGCATTCATCCTGAGTTCGTCTAGGGTGAGCGTAAGCCGACTATCAACACCTAGGCTAAAGTTGTATTCGTCCCTGCTGTTACGAACACCCCCATCAGTAAAACCAATGCTATCTGAGATTTTGAACTCCCCATTTCTCCGGTCATCTAAAGAACCGACTTCTGTGGTTTCCACACCATCAATCTCTATAACTTTAGAATTGATTGCCAGTCGATACCGAGTCTCGGCATTACCTACCGGTACCACTCGCAGGTGGTAATTACCAGACTCTAGGACTTCGGCGATGTTTTCTGGTGTACGTCCGCGCTCCTCGGAAACTGCAATGCGTCGGCCTCTTCTGGAGTCTGGGTCGAAAAAGCCTTGATATAGTTCTAGGTTGATGTTTTGATTGAATTGGTCTAGGGTGACGTTAATATCGCTGGAGTCATTCAGGGTAAAGTTATAAACATCTAACTCGTTGCGAACTCCGCTCCCTGCCTGACCCACATTGTCAAAATTGCTGTAGGACTCACCCAAAGCATTTATGTCTATGATATCCACCGGGGAAATAGGCTCCTCGGCGCTGAGACTCAGCCGATAGTCAGTATTACCACTACCAGTGGCAAATACTCTGACATAATAATCTCCCGGGTCGAAGATGTCGTTAATTTTTCGGGCGTTCCTACCATCCCTTTCTGACTTATGAATAAGCTCACCGTCGCTGTTGTAAATCTCGACATTGGCGGCATTAACTCGCAGTTCATCAACGACCAAATCCACGTTTTTCTCAGCACTGATGCTGAATTTGAACCAGTCCTCTTGGTCTCGGAAGCGATCGCCTATTAATAAGCCTACATTGTTTTTCTCATTAATCGGTCTGACTCCCAACTCCCCTAGGTCTTTGGCAGCTCCCAAAGTAGGATAGTCGCTTTGATTTATCTGAGCCTCTAGTTCCAATCGGTAGTCAGTTCTGTCCCTGCCTTGAGCCCCTACCACTAGGGCATAGTCTCCTACCTCTAGGAAATTGCTGATGGTTCTGGGTCGATTACCCGGAGCTCTAACCCTTTCTAACAGAGAGCCTAGTTGTTTTGGTCTACTGGGATCATACTCGTGTAAAAGTAAATTGGCTCCCGCCTTTAGCTCATCCATCTGAGCATAAAACGAAGCATCTTGGCTCATTTCAAAGGTGTAGAAGTCCCTTTGGTTGCGCTGACTTCCTATGCCAAAGCCGATATCCTGAACGATGACAAACGGTTCCTCTTTGCCGATTAAATCCCCAAGTTGAGTACCTGGTAATTCTTCCGGTGGCAGCACTTCGTCGGCCTTCAACTCTAGCCGATATTTAGTTCTGGCAGCGACATGGGGAAATACCCGCACCACATAATCGCCAGCTTTAAAAATACCATTAATGCTGTCTTCCTGTCGCCCAGGATTCATCGATTGAAAGAGAACCGTTTCCCCATCTGCATCTAAGATTTCAATGTTGGCATTCTGTGTCAGTTGGTCTAGGTTGATGCTGACATCGCTATCCTTATTTAAGCTAAAGTTGAAAAAATCATTAACGTCCCGTGCATCACCACGAACAAAACCAATTTTGTCGTTTATTACTACTGGTTCTGACATACTGTCAAGAACTCCCAGGCTTCTACCCGGAGCTTTGTCGTCCTCTTCTATGGGTTTTGGTGCTGCACTTAGGCTTAACCGATAGTCCGTTTGGGCTCGCCCTACTGCCAGAACTCGGACAAAATAATCACCCGGCTCTAAGTTTTCATTAATCGTTTCTGCTTGCCTACCCGGGTTGTTAGACCGAAATAGCACCGAACCGTCGCTATCTAAGATTTGGACGTTAGCATTAGCTTCTAAATTATCCAGGGTGAGGTTAAACTCGCTTTCCTCATCGATGGTAAATTTGTAGTAGTCATCGCGTTCTCGTTTGCCATCTTGTCTAAAACCGATTCTATCATTGGTCTCTTTCGGTTCTAGTTCAATGACACCCAGATTTAACGCATCTTCGATGGTGTCGTAAGCCATAATATTTTCTGAATTCTCCCTAATGTTGACAATAAACCCCCCTGTGGCTCCACCGCACTGGGAAGCCCGACTGGGCGGCACAATCTTCAATTTTAGGAACCACTAAAGGCCCCAGCAATTACCCTTGATTCGGGGATCAACTGTGCCTGTGGTTTCGTAGAGAATAGGGCTAAGACTTCTTAGGATTGTGAAGGAGTTATAGGACATTCTCAGTTGATATCCTTATCGTAACACCTTCATCAGAAATGTCAATTTTTTTTTATAAAGATTTTGTAAAGATTTTCTCACAACCTAATTTTAGGCTCAAATCATGAGTGGCTTCATATTGATTAAATGTGTAACAGGCTTTTTTATAACTAATCATTTCCAGTATTTTTATGGGTTATTGCGGTTTTATCCTCACTACGAATCCCCCGAATTCCCCACCCAGTATGGGATGAGGAGAAATCATAAATTAGTCGCCACTTTTTTACAAAAAGTTACAATAACTCAGCACTACCAGATATTTCCCCGCCGGGTTTTCGGTATCTGTAGCATCACTACCAAAAAACCCATTTTTTTTCCTTGACAAATTCCCCGACTTGACTTATTATTAAATAATCGAAATCCGTGCCGACATATATAATGGGTTTCACCCCCCACCCCCTTGGCAGCCAGGGTAGTAGGTGGTGGTGAGTAGGTGGGGTGAAAAGCAACTAAACCAAGTTAATGCTCAATCTGTATTCAGTGCGAGCCGCCAGGTGGGGAACTACCCGCACATAATAAGTTCCCGGTTCAAGATTTCGGGCGGTAATAATTTCCCGCTGATTACCAGGATTTCTGGATTGATCAATTATTTCCTCTGTACTACCCAATAATTGCAGGTTGGCATTTTCAAATAGTTCATCTAGGATAATTCGGACAGTACCTTCACGATTGAGGTTAAAGCGGTAAGAGTCCTCGGTATTGCGATCGCCTCCTTCCGTAAAACCAATTTCGTCATTGATCACAATGGGTTCTCCGGTGAGTCTACCCAGGTTTACCGCATTAGAGGAGCGATCGTCATCGATAATAGTTCCGGTAGCACGCCGCCGTCCTAATTGGGCATTTTCAGGTCTACTGAGGTTCACCGTAAAGGTTTCATCGGGTTCTACCTCAGTATCTCCAAACACCGGAACATTAATAACTTGGCGGGTTTGACCGGGGCGAAATATCAGCCTTCCCGTCGTGCGTCGATAATCTTCCCCAGCCGTAGCCGTACCATCAGCGGTAGCATAATTAACCACTACCCTCTCCGGGCTAGGGTTATCTAATGTCACCACAAAACGAGCATTAGTGCGACCAGTATCTCCTTCTATGATTTCCGTGTCTCTGATAGAGATTTGGGGGAAATCATCATTCAGGATAGTTCCCGTAGCTTGTCGCCGTCCTAATTCGGCATTTTGAGGCCTACTGAGAATTACCCTAAAGGTTTCATCAGGTTCTATTTTAGTATCCCCAAACACCGGAACATTAATAACTTGGCGGGTTTGACCGGGGCGAAATATCAGCCTTCCCGTGGTGCGTCGATAATCTTCCCCAGCCGTAGCCGTACCATCAGCCGTATCATAATTAACCACTACCCTCTCCGGGCTAGGGTTATCTAATGTCACCACAAAACGAGCATTAGTGCGATCGCGATCGCCTTCTTTTATCTGGGTGTCTCTGATAGAGATTTGGGGGAAATCATCATTCAGGATAGTTCCCGTAGCTTGTCGCCGTCCTAATTCGGCATTTTGAGGCCTACTGAGAATTACCCTAAAGGTTTCATCAGGTTCTACTTTAGTATCCCCAAACACCGGAACATTAATAACTTGGCGGGTTTGACCGGGGCGAAATATCAGCCTTCCCGTGGTGCGTCGATAATCTTCCCCAGCCATAGCCGTACCATCAGCCGTATCATAATTAACCACTACCCTCTCCGGGCTAGGGTTATCTAATGTCACCACAAAACGAGCATTAGTGCGACCAGTATCTCCTTCTTTTAGCTGGGTGTCTCTGATGGTAATTTGGGGTAAATCCTCATCCTCATCAACAATTAACTTGCTGATCAAGGCATTCCATTCGTCACCACTATTGGTTTGTCCATCTAGGTTGAAGGAAGTTATCCCCCCCACATAAATCGACCCATCACTACCCGTGGTCAGGGCATAAGCCACATCATCCTCACCGCTTCCCAGCAGGCGCGTCCAGTCCTTACTGCCATCAGGCTGATACTTAGTGATAAAGGCATCCCATTCGCCACCACTATTGGTGTGCCCATCTAGGTTGCCGGAAGTCCAGCCCCCCACATAAATCGACCCATCCCTACCCGTGGTCAAACCAAAAGCCCCGTCACTCCCAGGGGTTCCCAACAGGCGCGTCCAGCTTTTAGTGCCATCAGGCTGATACTTGGTGATAAAGGCATCATAGCCACCACTATTCGCGTGTCCATCTAAGTTGCCCCCAGTATAGCCCGCCACATAAATCGACCCATCCCTACCAGTGGTCAGGGCATGAGCCTGGTCAGTCTCACTGGTTCCCAACAGGCGCGTCCAGTCCTTACTGCCATCAGGCTGATACTTAGTGACAAAGGCATCCCTACCACCACTATTGATTTGTCCATCTAGGTTGCCTTCAGTCCAGCCCGCCACATAAATCGACCCATCCCTACCGGTGGTCAGGGCAACAGCCTCGTCAATCTCACTGGTTCCCCATAGGCGCGTCCAGACTTTAGTATCATCAGGGCGGTACTTAGTGATAAAGGCATCATAGTTGCCGCTATTGGTTTGTCCACCTAGGTCGCCTTCAGTCCTACCCGCCACATAAATCGACCCATCACTACCCGTAGTCAGGGCCAGAGCCTCGTCATTCTCACTGGTTCCCAACAGGCGCGTCCAGTCCTTACTGCCATTGGGTTGGTACTTAGTGACAAAGGCATCCCATTCGCCGCTATTGGGGTGTCCATCTAGGAAGTTCCAAGTCAAGCCCGCCACATAAATCGACCCATCACTACCGGTGGTCAGGGCACGAGCTTCGTTCCAATGACTGGTTCCCAACAGGCGCGTCCAGTCCTTACTGCCATCAGGTTGGTACTTAGTGATAAAGGCATCCCGCTCACTACTATTGGTTTGTCCATCTAGGTTTCCCTCAGTCCAGCCCGCCATATAAATCGACCCATCACTACCGGTGGTTAGAGCCCACGCCCGGTCAGTCTTACCACTTCCCAGCAGGTCTGTCCAGGCGAACTCTGGCGACCCTGACATCTGTACTGCTACCTGTTCTCCCCCTACCCAGATGAAACCCCAATCATCCTGATTCCTTAACCCGGTGATATCTGCTTCACTCAACGCTTCCCCATTCACCAGGCGCATAAATAACTCACCCTCATCTCCTGGGGAGTCGATTTCGTTGAGCTGGGAATCTATATAATGCCCGAATTCCTCGGTTATCACATCCACCAGTTTCTCACTGTGAATTACCCCCTCCGATAAATACACCGTACCCGTCACCGAGTCAAAAGCACCATCAGCACCATTCATAGACCTGGCTGAAAGAACTTTGAGATTTGGTGTTTCTCCCTGACTCAAAGCCTCAATAATAGTTGCTCCTAATTCCACATCCGTAGATGCACCGAAAGCGGTTTGTAAATCCCCCTGAAAATTCGCTGAGGCGACAAACTCAGTTAATTGTTGGTTAACTTGAGTTAATGCCGCCTCGATTTGGGCTGCTGCTGTTAGTGGATTTACGGACCCATCACCGCTGAATCCCAGTGGGGGTAAGGGATTGGGATAATCCGACGGTTCCGGCATTATGGCCGCTAATATTTCCCTGGTATTTTCCATAATATTTCACCTGGTAGATGGGCCGACATCGCAAACCTATCAAATAGTATCTGGCCTCACATTCCCCCGCAACTACCATTCTATTGTCTCCACCAGATGATGTCAACCCCCTGGCCACCCCAGGCGATCGCACTTCCAAAATCCCCCTTTTTCACAGCAAAAAAAACCCACTTTTACCCCTTGACAAATCCCCGAACTTGACTTACCATTAAAGAATGGGAATCCGTGCCGACATATATTATATAAAGGTTTTCACCCCCCACCCCAATTTCTGGAAAGGGTTGGTGGTGAGGAGGTGAGGTTAAAAACCCCACCCCACATCATTTCACTAAATCAAGTTAATGCTTAATCTATATGGAGTGCGTGCCGCCAGGTGGGGAAATACCCGCACATAATAAGTTCCCGGTTCGAGTTTTCGTTGGGTGATAATTTCCCGCTGAATACCAGGGTTTCTGGATTGATTAATTATGTCCCCTGTACTACCCAAAAATTGCAGGTTAGCATTTTGAAATAGGTCATCCAAGACCACTTGAACAGTCCCTTCACGATTGAGGTGAAAACGGTAATAGTCCTCGGTATTGCGATCGCCTCCTTCCGTAAAACCAATTTCGTCAGTCCTGACAATTTCTCCGGTGAGTCTACCCAGGTTTTCCGCAGAAGAGAAGCGATCGTCCGGTGGTTCAGGTTGTTGATTATTATTCCCCGGTTTGGTATCATCATTCAGAATAGTTCCGGTAGCACGTCGCCTTCCTAATTCGGCATTTTGAGGTCTACTGAGGTTGACGGTAAAGGTTTCATCGGGTTCTACTTTAGTATCTCCAAACACGGGAACATTAATAAATTGGCGGGTTTGACCGGGTTGAAATATCAGCCTTCCCGTCGTGCTTTGATAGTCTCGGTCTCTGACGGTAGCGGTACCGTCAGCGGTAGCATAATCAACCACTACCCTTTCGCTGCTAGGGTTATCTAATGTGACGACAAAACGAGCATTAGTGCGATCGCGATCGCCTTCTTTTAGCCGGGTGTCTGCGATGTTGATTTTCGGCAGATCCTCATCTATAATCTTCAGGGTGTACTCACCACGGGCGCTACCTTGGGGCCGAACGGCTACATAATAAGTGCCGGGGTCTAAATCTTGTTCGATTTTTTCGTCCCTTGTTCCTGGGTTGCGAGATTCAAACATCACGCTACCAGAACTATCTAGTAATTCCAGATTGATATTATCTCTCAGGTTTTCTAGGCCGATCGCCAGGGATTTGGCTTCGTTAAGCCGGAAGCCATAGTAGTCTACCTGGTCGCGACGGCTACCTGTGCCGAAACCTACTCTATCAATCTTACTGTAATCTTCAGTTAGCACTCCCAAATCATTGAACAAAGAAGAACCAGGTACAGGACCACCATCTGGGTCTACCGAGTCGGTTATCGCCATAATATCCAGGTTATAGACTGTTCTGGCATTACCCACGGGAACCACATCCAGATAATAGGTTCCGGCTCGGAGTTCTTGGCTAATCTGTTCTGCTTGGTTGCCGGGATTGGTTGAGTCAAACAACAGACTACCGTTGGTCTCTTTTAGCTGAATATCGGCATTTCCTCGCAGTCCGGTTAGGGAAATATCAACTTCAGCTTCACTCTCAAGAGTGAACTCATAGCGATCGGTGGCGTTACGAATACCGCTTTCAGCAAAACCAATGCGATCGCTGTTGGTGTAACCCTCCTCTAGGGACAACAGGTCACCCACATCGAACTTATCAAGCGCGTAGATGATACCAGTATTGATACTTAGTCGGTATTCGCTGCGAGCATTGCCATTGGGGAATACTTGCACATAGTAAACACCAGCATCTAAGAAATCGCTAATATTTTCGTTAGCACGACCCTTTTTATCTGCTGTTTGCAGAACGGTTTTACCATCACCGTCGTACAAACGCATATCGATGTTCTGACGCAAGCCAGTCAGGTTGATATCAACAAAACCATCTTTAGTTAGTTCAAAGCGTACCCAGTCTCGTTCGTCCCGACCGGAACGACCCAGAGTGAAACCTACACTGTTCCGAATCGAAGGGATGTCATCCCCTGGAACAACCTTACCGAAATCGAGAGCCTCTTCTGGAGTGGCATAGTCATCAATTTCAGCAATAGCTGCCGTGATACCCAACCTGTAGTTACTCCGGGCGTTGCCCACCGGGGTAACTTTTACATAGTAGGTTCCCGCTTCGAGTCCTTCTAGTTCAATTTTTTCAGCTTGGCGACCTGGGTTTGTACCCCGCTCTACTAAATCGCCGTCTTCATCGTAAATGTATACATTAAGATTCGCTCTCAGTCGGTCTAGGGTCAAGTTAACATCGCTATCTACTGGCAGGGTGAAATTGTACCAGTCTTGAGTGTCCCGTCGCCGACCTGTACCGGAACCAACATTGCCAGTTTGGTTAACAGGGGTAGCTTGAGTAACTGGCCCCAAAGTGATACCAGGTTTGCTGTCGTCGTCTTCGATGATGCTAGGGTTAGCACTCATACCCAGGCGATATGGGGTTCTGGCGTTACCTACGGGGAACACCCGCACCACATAATCGCCAGCTTCTAAATCCGTGCTAATTTTTTCAGCCTGGCGACCTGGGTTAGTGGACTGTTCGAGAATAGTTTCGCCATCTGCGTCTAGGAGTTGGACGTTAGCATTAGCCCTGAGGTCGTCCAGGGTCAGTAAGAATTCGCTATTTTCCGCGATACTAAATTTGAAGAAGTCTTGTGTGTCTCGGCTTTTACCCCGACCAAAGCCAATTCGGTCAACTTCGCTGACTCCTTCTGGTCCGATATTACCTAGGTTTTGGGCTGTAGCGATGGTGTCTTTGCCTTCTCCCATTGCTAAGGCTTCTGCACTTACCCCCAAGCGATAGCTAGTGCGATCGCTCCTGCCATTGGGAAAAACTCGGATATAGTAATCCCCTGCACCTAAGTTTTCCGTAATCTCTTCCGGGCGGCGACCCGGTTCAGTAGACCGGAATATTACCGTGCTACCATCCCCGTCCAAAATCTCAACGTTAGCATTGGCTCGCAGTTGGTCAAGAGTCAGGTTAACCTCGCTATCCTCGCTGATGCTGAACTTATAAAAATCTTGTGAGTTCAACACACCTTCTTCACGAAAGCCAATGCGATCGCTAATCACCCTTCCTTGAGATGTGATGACACCCATATTTAAGGCATCTCTCATAGTGTTGTGAGCCATCTGTACTGCTACCGGTTCTCCCTCTACCCAGATTAACCCCCAATCATCCTGATTCCTTAACCCCGTGATATCAGCTTCACTCAACGCTTCCCCATTCACTAGGCGCATAAATAACTCACCCTCATCTCCTGGGGAGTCGATTTCGTTGAGCTGGGAGTCTATATAATGCCCAAATTCCTCCGTTATCACATCCACCAGTTTCTCACTGTGAATTATGGCATCCGATAAATACACCGTACCCGTCACCGAGTCAAAAGCCCCATCAGCACCATTCATAGACGCAGCCGAAAGAACTTTGAGATTTGGTGTTTCTCCCTGACTCAAAGCCTCAATAATAGTTGCTCCTAATTCCACATCCGTAGATGCACCGAAAGCTGTTTGTAAATCCCCCTGAAAATTCGCGGAGGCGACAAACTCAGTTAATTGTTGGTTAACCTGAGTTAATGCCGCCTCGATTTGGGCTGCTGCTGTTAGTGGATTTACGGACACATCACCGCTGAATCCCAATGGGGGTAGGGGATTCGGATAATCCGATGGTTCCGGGATTATCGCCACTAATATTTCCCTGGTATTTTCCATAATATTTCACCTGGTTTATTCTCATACATCGCAGAGCGCTGAGATGCTAGAGGCTGTAGGTAACGTAACATTTTCCCACCATGACCATTCTATGGTCGCTCACAGATGATGTCAACCCCCTGGCCACCCCAGGCGATCGCACTTCCAAAATCCCCCTTTTTCACAGCAAAAAAAACCCACTTTTACCCCTTGACAAATCCCCGAACTTGACTTACCATTAAAGAATGGGAATCCGTGCCGGCATATATATAAAGGTTTTCACCCCCCACCCCAATTTCTGGAAAGGGTTGGTGGTGAGGAGGTGAGGTTAAACACCCCACCCCACATCATTTCACTAAATCAAGTCAATGCTTAATCTATATGGAGTGCGAGCCCCCAGGTGGGGAAATACCCGCACATAATAAGTTCCCGGTTCGAGTTTTCGTTGGGTGATAATTTCGGGATCAGTACCAGGGTTTCTGGATTGATTAATTATGTCCCCTGTACTACCCAAAAATTGCAGGTTAGCATTTTGAAATAGGTCATCCAAGACCACTTGAACAGTACCTTCACGATTGAGGTGAAAGCGGTAATAGTCCTCGGTATTGCGATCGCCTCCTGATGCAAAACCAATGCGGTCAGTCCTGACAATTTCTCCGGTGAGTCTACCCAGGTTTTCCGCAGAAGAGAAGCGATCGTCATTGGGTGGTTTAGGTTGTGGGTTATTATTCCCAGGGACATCATCATTCAGAATAGTTCCGATAGCACGTCGCCTTCCTAATTCCGCATTTTGAGGTCTACTGAGGTTGACGGTAAAGGTTTCATCGGGTTCTACTTTAGTATCTCCAAACACCGGAACATTAATAACTTGGCGGGTTTGACCGGGTTGAAATATCAGCCTTCCCGCCGTGCGTCGATAGTCTCGGTCTCTGACGGTAGCGGTACCGTCAGCGGTAGCATAATTAACTGTTACCCTTTCGCTGCTAGGGTTATCTAATGTCACCACAAAACGAGCATTAGTCTGACCGCGATCGCCTTCTTTTAGCTGGGTATCTGCGATGGTAATTTGGGGCACTATAATATCATCATTCAGAATAGTTCCGGTAGCACGCCGCCTTCCTAATTCCGCATTTTGAGGGTTACTGAGGTTGACGGTAAAGGTTTCATCGGGTTCTACTTTAGTATCTCCAAACACGGGAACATTAATAACTTGGCGGGTTTGACCGGGTTGAAATATCAGCCTTCCCGCCGTGCGTCGATAGTCTCGGTCTCTGACGGTAGCGGTACCGTCAGCGGTAGCATAATTAACTGTTACCCTCTCCGGGCTAGGGTTATCTAATGTCACCACAAAACGAGCATTAGTGCGATCGCGATCGCCTTCTTTTAGCCGGGTGTCTGCGATGGTAATTTGGGGCACTATAATATCATCATTCAGAATAGTTCCGGTAGCACGCCGCCTTCCTAATTCCGCATTTTGAGGGTTACTGAGGTTGACGGTAAAGGTTTCATCGGGTTCTACTTTAGTATCTCCAAACACGGGAACATTAATAACTTGGCGGGTTTGACCGGGTTGAAATACCAGCCTTCCCGCCGTGCGTCGATAGTCTCGGTCTCTGACGGTAGCGGTACCGTCAGCGGTAGCATAATTAACTGTTACCCTTTCGCTGCTAGGGTTATCTAATGTGACGACAAAACGAGCATTAGTGCGATCGCGATCGCCTTCTTTTAGCTGGGTGTCTGCGATGGTAATTTGGGGTAAATCCTCATCCTCATCAACAATTAACTTGCTGATAAAGGCATCACTACCACCACTATTGGTTTGTCCATCTAGGTTGCCATAAGTATAGCCCGCCACATAAATCGACCCATCCCTACCGGTGGTCAGGGCATTAGCCCCGTCCGAACTACTGCTTCCCAGCAGGCGCGTCCAGTCTTTAGTACCATCAGGCTGATACTTAGTGATAAAGGCATCCAAGCCACCACTATTGGTTTGTCCATCTAGGTCGCCCGCAGTATAGCCCGCCACATAAATCGACCCATCCCTACCCGTGGTCAGGGCACGAGCCTCGTCCCAACTACTGGTTCCCAACAGGCGCGTCCAGGCTTTAGTACCATCAGGCTGGTACTTGGTGACAAAGGCATCATAGCTACCACTATTGGTTTGTCCATCTAGGTCGCCCAGAGTCATACCCGCCACATAAATCGACCCATCCCTACCCGTGGTTAGGGCACGAGCCCAGTCAGTCTCACTGGTTCCCAACAGGCGCGTCCAGGCTTTACTCCCATCAGGCTGGTACTTGGTGACAAAGGCATCCCAGCCACCACTATTGGTTTGTCCATCTAGGTCGCCCGCAGTATAGCCCGCCACATAAATCGACCCATCCCTACCCGTGGTCAGGGCACGAGCCTCGTCCCAACTACTGGTTCCCAACAGGCGCGTCCAGGCTTTAGTACCATCAGGCTGGTACTTGGTGACAAAGGCATCATAGCTACCACTATTGGTTTGTCCATCTAGGTCGCCCAGAGTCATACCCGCCACATAAATCGACCCATCACTACCGGTAGTCAGGGCATTAGCCCAGTCCCAACTACTGGTTCCCAACAGGCGCGTCCAGGCTTTAGTACCATCAGGCTGGTACTTGGTGACAAAGGCATCATAGCTACCACTATTGGTTTGTCCATCTAGGTCGCCCAGAGTCATACCCGCCACATAAATCGACCCATCACTACCCGTAGTCAGGGCCAGAGCCTCGTCATTCTCACTGGTTCCCAACAGGCGCGTCCAGGCTTTAGTGCCATTGGGCTGGTACTTGGTGACAAAGGCATCACTCCTACCACCACTATTGGTTTGTCCATCTAGGTTGCCCCTAGTATCGCCCGCCACATAAATAGACCCATCCCTACCGGTGGTCAGGGCACTAGCCCAGTCCCCCTCACTGATTCCCAACAGGCGCGTCCAGGCGAACTCTGGCGACGCGGACATCTGTACTGCTACCGGTTCTCCCTCTACCCAGATTAACCCCCAATCATCCTGATTCCTTAACCCCGTGATATCAGCTTCACTCAACGCTTCCCCATTCACCAGGCGCATAAATAACTCACCCTCATCTCCTGGGGAGTCGATTTCGTTGAGCTGGGAGTCTATATAATGCCCAAATTCCTCCGTTATCACATCCACCAGTTTCTCACTGTGAATTATGGCATCCGATAAATACACCGTACCCGTCACCGAGTCAAAAGCCCCATCAGCACCATTCATAGACGCAGCCGAAAGAACTTTGAGATTTGGTGTTTCTCCCTGACTCAAAGCCTCAATAATAGTTGCTCCTAATTCCACATCCGTAGATGCACCGAAAGCCGTTTGTAAATCCCCCTGAAAATTAGCTGAGGCGACAAACTCTGTTAATTGTTGGTTAACCTGAGTTAATGCCGCCTCGATTTGGGCTGCTGCTGTTAGTGGATTTACGGACACATCACCGCTGAATCCCAATGGGGGTAGGGGATTCGGATAATCCGATGGTTCCGGGATTATCGCCACTAATATTTCCCTGGTATTTTCCATAATATTTCACCTGGTTTATTCTCATACATCGCAGAGCCCTGAGATGCTAGAGGCTGTAGATCACATTTTCCCACCATGACCATTCTATGGTCGCTCACAGATGATGTCAACCCCCACAGCCCCCAGGCGATCGCACTTCCAAAATCCCCCTTTTTCACAGCCAAAAAAACCCACTTTTACCCCTTGACAAATCCCCCAACTTGACTTATCATTAAAGAATGGGAATCCGTGCCGGCATATATATAAAGGTTTTCACCCCCCACCCCAATTTCTGGAAAGGGTTGGTGGTGAGGAGGTGAGGTTAAACACCCCACCCCACATCATTTCACTAAATCAAGTCAATGCTTAATCTATATGGAGTGCGAGCCCCCAGGTGGGGAAATACCCGCACATAATAAGTTCCCGGTTCGAGTTTTCGTTGGGTGATAATTTCGGGATCAGTACCAGGGTTTCTGGATTGATTAATTATGTCCCCTGTACTACCCAAAAATTGCAGGTTAGCATTTTGAAATAGGTCATCCAAGACCACTTGAACAGTACCTTCACGATTGAGGTGAAAGCGGTAATAGTCCTCGGTATTGCGATCGCCTCCTGATGCAAAACCAATGCGGTCAGTCCTGACAATTTCTCCGGTGAGTCTACCCAGGTTTTCCGCAGAAGAGAAGCGATCGTCATTGGGTGGTTTAGGTTGTGGGTTATTATTCCCAGGGACATCATCATTCAGAATAGTTCCGGTAGCACGCCGCCTTCCTAATTCCGCATTTTGAGGGTTACTGAGGTTGACGGTAAAGGTTTCATCGGGTTCTACTTTAGTATCTCCAAACACGGGAACATTAATAAATTGGCGGGTTTGACCGGGTTGAAATATCAGCCTTCCCGCCGTGCGTCGATAGTCTCGGTCTCTGACGGTAGCGGTACCGTCAGCGGTAGCATAATTAACTGTTACCCTTTCGCTGCTAGGGTTATCTAATGTCACCACAAAACGAGCATTAGTCTGACCGCGATCGCCTTCTTTTAGCTGGGTGTCTCTGATAGAGATTTGGGGGACATCATCATTCAGAATAGTTCCGGTAGCACGCCGCCTTCCTAATTCCGCATTTTGAGGTCTACTCAGGTTCACGGTAAAGGTTTCATCGGGTTCTACTTTAGTATCTCCAAACACGGGAACATTAATAACTTGGCGGGTTTGACCGGGTTGAAATATCAGCCTTCCCGCCGTGCGTCGATAGTCTCGGTCTCTGACGGTAGCGGTACCGTCAGCGGTAGCATAATTAACTGTTACCCTCTCCGGGCTAGGGTTATCTAATGTCACCACAAAACGAGCATTAGTGCGATCGCGATCGCCTTCTTTTAGCCGGGTGTCTGCGATGGTAATTTGGGGCACTATAATATCATCATTCAGAATAGTTCCGGTAGCACGCCGCCTTCCTAATTCCGCATTTTGAGGGTTACTGAGGTTGACGGTAAAGGTTTCATCGGGTTCTACTTTAGTATCTCCAAACACGGGAACATTAATAACTTGGCGGGTTTGACCGGGTTGAAATACCAGCCTTCCCGCCGTGCGTCGATAGTCTCGGTCTCTGACGGTAGCGGTACCGTCAGCGGTAGCATAATTAACTGTTACCCTTTCGCTGCTAGGGTTATCTAATGTGACGACAAAACGAGCATTAGTGCGATCGCGATCGCCTTCTTTTAGCTGGGTGTCTGCGATGGTAATTTGGGGTAAATCCTCATCCTCATCAACAATTAACTTGCTGATAAAGGCATCACTACCACCACTATTGGTTTGTCCATCTAGGTTGCCATAAGTATAGCCCGCCACATAAATCGACCCATCCCTACCGGTGGTCAGGGCATTAGCCCCGTCCGAACTACTGCTTCCCAGCAGGCGCGTCCAGTCTTTAGTACCATCAGGCTGATACTTAGTGATAAAGGCATCCAAGCCACCACTATTGGTTTGTCCATCTAGGTCGCCCGCAGTATAGCCCGCCACATAAATCGACCCATCCCTACCCGTGGTCAGGGCACGAGCCTCGTCCCAACTACTGGTTCCCAACAGGCGCGTCCAGGCTTTAGTACCATCAGGCTGGTACTTGGTGACAAAGGCATCATAGCTACCACTATTGGTTTGTCCATCTAGGTCGCCCAGAGTCATACCCGCCACATAAATCGACCCATCCCTACCCGTGGTTAGGGCACGAGCCCAGTCAGTCTCACTGGTTCCCAACAGGCGCGTCCAGGCTTTACTCCCATCAGGCTGGTACTTGGTGACAAAGGCATCCCAGCCACCACTATTGGTTTGTCCATCTAGGTCGCCCGCAGTATAGCCCGCCACATAAATCGACCCATCCCTACCCGTGGTCAGGGCACGAGCCTCGTCCCAACTACTGGTTCCCAACAGGCGCGTCCAGGCTTTAGTACCATCAGGCTGGTACTTGGTGACAAAGGCATCATAGCTACCACTATTGGTTTGTCCATCTAGGTCGCCCAGAGTCATACCCGCCACATAAATCGACCCATCACTACCGGTAGTCAGGGCATTAGCCCAGTCCCAACTACTGGTTCCCAACAGGCGCGTCCAGGCTTTAGTACCATCAGGCTGGTACTTGGTGACAAAGGCATCATAGCTACCACTATTGGTTTGTCCATCTAGGTCGCCCAGAGTCATACCCGCCACATAAATCGACCCATCACTACCCGTAGTCAGGGCCAGAGCCTCGTCATTCTCACTGGTTCCCAACAGGCGCGTCCAGGCTTTAGTGCCATTGGGCTGGTACTTGGTGACAAAGGCATCACTCCTACCACCACTATTGGTTTGTCCATCTAGGTTGCCCCTAGTATCGCCCGCCACATAAATAGACCCATCCCTACCGGTGGTCAGGGCACTAGCCCAGTCCCCCTCACTGATTCCCAACAGGCGCGTCCAGGCGAACTCTGGCGACGCGGACATCTGTACTGCTACCGGTTCTCCCTCTACCCAGATTAACCCCCAATCATCCTGATTCCTTAACCCCGTGATATCAGCTTCACTCAACGCTTCCCCATTCACCAGGCGCATAAATAACTCACCCTCATCTCCTGGGGAGTCGATTTCGTTGAGCTGGGAGTCTATATAATGCCCAAATTCCTCCGTTATCACATCCACCAGTTTCTCACTGTGAATTATGGCATCCGATAAATACACCGTACCCGTCACCGAGTCAAAAGCCCCATCAGCACCATTCATAGACGCAGCCGAAAGAACTTTGAGATTTGGTGTTTCTCCCTGACTCAAAGCCTCAATAATAGTTGCTCCTAATTCCACATCCGTAGATGCACCGAAAGCCGTTTGTAAATCCCCCTGAAAATTAGCTGAGGCGACAAACTCTGTTAATTGTTGGTTAACCTGAGTTAATGCCGCCTCGATTTGGGCTGCTGCTGTTAGTGGATTTACGGACACATCACCGCTGAATCCCAATGGGGGTAGGGGATTCGGATAATCCGATGGTTCCGGGATTATCGCCACTAATATTTCCCTGGTATTTTCCATAATATTTCACCTGGTTTATTCTCATACATCGCAGAGCCCTGAGATGCTAGAGGCTGTAGATCACATTTTCCCACCATGACCATTCTATGGTCGCTCACAGATGATGTCAACCCCCACAGCCCCCAGGCGATCGCACTTCCAAAATCCCCCTTTTTCACAGCCAAAAAAACCCACTTTTACCCCTTGACAAATCCCCCAACTTGACTTATCATTAAAGAATGGGAATCCGTGCCGACATATATATAGGATTTCCTCACCCTAACACCTCACCGACAGGCTCAGGTTTTGACGATCGCCGGGTGCGTCAGAGGCGAGCCATAGCAATAATCACCGGATAATTAGCCAACTGACGCACCTCTTCCTAATTGATCGCCATAATATCCAGGTCATAGATAGTTTTGGCAGTACCCACCGGAATCACATTGAGAGAATAGGCTCCTCTGGGGAGAAATTGGCTAATCTGTTCTGACTGTTGACCGAAGTTCCTGGACGCAAACAACAGGCTACCGTTAGCCTCTCGTAGCTCAATGTTCGCATTTTCCCGCAGTCCCGTGAGGTTAATATCTACTTCGCTGTCCCGGCTGATAGTAAACTCGTAGCGATCGGTGGTGTTGCGAATACCGCTGCTAGTAAAACCAATGCGATCGCTGTTGGTGTACATATTGTCTCTTAGGGAAAACAGGTCGCCGACGGAAAACTCTTGAAGGGGTGGGTTGATATCACTATTAATACTGAGTCGGTATGGACTCCTAGCAGTACCATTGGGGAATACTTCCACATAGTAAACACCAGCTTTTAAATCGGCGCTAATATTTTCGTTAGCACGATCCTTTTCATTGGCTGTTTCCAGAAGGCTTTTAGCATCACCGTCGTACAAACGCATATTGATATCCTGACTCAAGTTAGTCAGGTTGATATCAACCAAACCATCTTCAGCTAGTTGAAAGCGCACCCAGTCTCGTTGGTCGCGACCGGAACGACCCTCGGTGAAACCTACACGGTCGTTAAAGGTTTTGGCTTCCTCCTCAGGAAAGATAGTGCCTAAATTGAAGGCATCTTCTGGGGTATCATATTCACCAATGTAAGCAGTAGCTGCCGTGATACCCAACCGGTAGTTACTCCGGGCATTACCCACGGGGGTAACTTTTACATAGTAGGTTCCAGCTTCGAGTCCTTCGAGTTCAATTTTTTCAGGTCGGCGACCTCGGTTTCCACCCCGAGCTACTAACAAGTCACGTTCATCATAAATATCTACATCAAGATTTGCTCTCAGTCGGTCTAGGGTCAAGTTAACATCGCTATCTACTGGCAGGGTAAAATTGTACCAGTCCTGAGTGTCTCGTCGCCGACCTGTGCCGAAACCAACGTCCCCAGTTTCATTAACAGGAGTGGCTTCCGTAAGCCGCCCCAAACCGATACCAGGCTTGCTGTCCTCGGCATTTACGGTGATAGGGTCAGCACTCATAGCCAGGCGATATGGGGTTCTGGCGTTACCTACGGGGAACACCCGCACAAAATAATCACCCGGATCTAAATCGGTGCTAATTCTTTCAGGTCGGCGACCTGGGTTGTTAGACCGAGATAGTGCCGAACCCCTCCTATCTAAGATTTGGACGTTAGCATTAGCCCTGAGTCCGTCCAGGGTCAGGTTAAACTCGCTTTCCTCACTGATGGTAAATCTGTAGTAGTCGTTGCGATCTCGTCTGCGACCTTGTCCAAAACCAATGCGATCGCTAATCACCTTCTCTCCAGATTCGATGACACCCACATTTAACGCATCTGCCATAGTGTCATAAGCCATCTGTACTGCTACAGGTTCTCCCTCTACCCAGATTAACCCCCAGTCATCCTTATTCCTTAACCCCGTGATATCAGCTTCGCTCAAGGCTTCCCCATTCACTAGGCGCATAAATAACTCACCCTCATCTCCTGGGGAGTCGATTTCGTTGAGCTGGGAGTCTATATAATGCCCGAATTCCTCCGTTATCACATCCACCAGTTTCTCACTGTGAATTACCCCCTCTGATAAATACACCGTACCCGTCAAAGAGTCAAAAGCACCATCAGCGCCATTCATAGACGCAGCGGAAAGAACTTTGAGATTTGGTGTTTCTCCCTGACTCAAAGCCTCAATAATAGTTGCTCCTAATTCCACATCCGTATATACACCGAAAGCCGTTTGTAAATCCCCCTGAAAATTAGCTGAGGCGACAAACTCTGTTAATTGTTGGTTAACCTGAGTTAATGCCGCCTCGATTTCTGCTGCTGCTGTTAGTGGATTTACCGACACATCACCGCTGAATCCCAGTGGGGGTAAGGGATTCGGATAATCCGAGGGTTCCGGCGCGATCGCCGCTAATATTTCTCGAGTATTTTTCATAATATTTCACCTGGTAGATGGGCCTACATAGCAAACATATCAAATAGTATTTGCCCTCACATTTTCCCACCATTTCCATTCTATTGTCCCCACCAGATGATGTCAACCCCCTGGCTACCCCAGGCGATCGCACTTCCAAAATCCCCCTTTTTCACAGCAAAAAAAACCCACTTTTACCCCTTGACAAATCCCCTAACTTGACTTACCATTAAAGAATGGGAATCCGTGCCGGCATATATATAAAGGTTTTCACCCCCCACCCCAATTTCTGGAAAGGGTTGGTGGTGAGGAGGTGAGGTTAAACACCCCACCCCACATCATTTCACTAAATCAAGTCAATGCTTAATCTATATGGAGTGCGAGCCCCCAGGTGGGGAAATACCCGCACATAATAAGTTCCGGGTTCCAGTTTTCGGGCGGTGATAGTTTCCGGGTTTTTACCTTCATTATTAGATTGGGATATCAACTCACCCTCACTACCCAATAATTGCAGGTTAGCATCTTTAAATAGTTCATCCAGGTCAATTCTGACAGTACCTTCACGATTGAGGTCAAAGCGGTAATAGTCCTCGGTATTGCGATCGTCTCCCACTACATAGCCAATGCGGTCAGTCCTGACAATTTCTCCTGTGAGTCTACCCAGGTTTTCCGCATTAGGGAAGATATCATCATTGGGTGGTTTAGGTTGTGGGTTATTATTCCCCGGTTTGGTATCATCATTCAGAATAGTTCCGGTAGCACGCCGCCTTCCTAATTCGGCATTTTGAGGGTTGCTGAGGTTGACGGTAAAGGTTTCATCGGGTTCTACTTTAGTATCTCCAAACACGGGAACATTAATAAATTGGCGGGTTTGACCGGGTTGAAATATCAGCCTTCCCGCCGTGCTTTGATAGTCTCGGTCTCTGACGGTAGCGGTACCGTCAGCGGTAGCATAATTAACTGTTACCCTCTCCGGGCTAGGGTTATCTAATGTCACCACAAAACGAGCATTAGTCTGACCGCGATCGCCTTCTTTTAGCTGGGTGTCTCTGATAGAGATTTGGGGGACATCATCATTCAGAATAGTTCCGGTAGCACGTCGCCTTCCTAATTCCGCATTTTGAGGGTTACTGAGGTTGACGGTAAAGGTTTCATCGGGTTCTACTTTAGTATCTCCAAACACGGGAACATTAATAACTTGGCGGGTTTGACCGGGTTGAAATATCAGCCTTCCCGCCGTGCGTCGATAGTCTCGGTCTCTGACGGTAGCGGTACCGTCAGCGGTAGCATAATTAACTGTTACCCTCTCCGGGCTAGGGTTATCTAATGTCACCACAAAACGAGCATTAGTCTGACCGCGATCGCCTTCTTTTAGCTGGGTATCTGCGATGGTAATTTGGGGCACTATAATATCATCATTCAGAATAGTTCCTGTAGCACGCCGCCTTCCTAATTCCGCATTTTGAGGGTTACTGAGGTTGACGGTAAAGGTTTCATCGGGTTCTACTTTAGTATCTCCAATCACCGGAACTCTGATCACCCTTTCCGTTTGACCCCTCGGAAAAATTAACCGTCCGCTAGTCTGCTCATAGTCTTCGTCAGCCACCGTAGCCGTGCCATCAGCCGTAGTATAACTAACTTGCACAGTTTGGTTACTCGGACTGTCCAGAGTTACCTTAAATTCCGCAAAACTGCGACCGCGATCGCCTTCTTTTAGCTGGGTATCTGCGATGGTAATTTGGGGCACTATAATATCATCATTCAGAATAGTTCCGGTAGCACGCCGCCTTCCTAATTCGGCATTTTGAGGGTTACTGAGGTTGACGGTAAAGGTTTCATCGGGTTCGACTTTAGTATCTCCAAACACGGGAACTCTGATCACCCTTTCCGTTTGACCCCTCGGAAAAATTAACCGTCCGCTAGTCGGCTGATAGTCACCGTCAGCCACCGTAGCCGTGCCATCAGCCGTCGTAAAATTGACTGTGATCATCTGGTCACTAGGACTGTTGAGAGTTACCGGAAATTCCGCAAAACTGCGACCGCGATCGCCTTCTTTTAGCTGGGTGTCTGCGATGGTAATTTGGGGTAAATCCTCATCCTCATCAACAATTAACTTAGTGATAAAGGCATCACTGTCACCACTATTCCTTTGTCCATCTAGGTTGCCTTCAGTATAGCCCGCCACATAAATCGACCCATCACTACCGGTGGTCAGGGCACTAGCAGAGTCCCAACTCCTGGTTCCCAACAGGCGCGTCCAGGCTTTAGTGCCATTGGGCTGGAACTTAGTGATAAAGGCATCACTGCGACCACTATTGGTTTGTCCATCTAGGTTGCCTTCAGTATAGCCCGCCACATAAATCGACCCATCACTACCGGTGGTCAGGGCATTAGCATAGTCCCTCTCACTGGTTCCCAACAGGCGCGTCCAGTCTTTAGTGCCATCAGGCTGATACTTGGCGATAAAGGCATCCCTGCCACCACTATTTGTTTGTCCATCTAGGTCGCCCAGAGTCTCACCCGCCACATAAATAGACCCATCCCTACCCGTGGTTAGGGCATGAGCATAGTCCTGCTCCCAGGTTCCCAGCAGGCGCGTCCAGGCTTTAGTGCCATTGGGCTGATACTTGGTGATAAAGGCATCACTATGCCAGCCACCACTATGGGTTTGTCCATCTAAGTCGCCTGAAGTCCCACCCGCCACATAAATTGACCCATCACTACCGGTGGTCAGGGCATGAGCCTCGTCCCAACTACTGGTTCCCCACAGGCGCGTCCAGTCCCTACTGCCATCAGGTTGGTACTTGGTGATAAAGGCATCCCTGTCACCACTATTCCTTTGTCCATCTAGGTTGCCCCAAGTCCCACCCGCCACATAAATCGACCCATCCCTACCCGTGGTCAGGGCATTAGCATAGCCCAAACTACTGGTTCCCAACAGGCGCGTCCAGTCTTTACTCCCATCAGGCTGGTACTTGGTGATAAAGGCATCAGCACCGCCACTATTGGTTTGTCCATCTAGGTCGCCCAGAGTCTCACCCGCCACATAAATAGACCCATCATTACCGGTGGTCAGGGCATGAGCATAGTCCCAACTACTGGTTCCCAACAGGCGCGTCCAGTCTTTAGTGCCATCAGGCTGATACTTGGTAATAAAGGCATCCTCCATACCACTATTGGTTTGTCCATCTAGGTTGCCGGAAGTCAAGCCCGCCATATAAATCGACCCATCACTACCGGTGGTCAGGGCATGAGCCCGGTCCCAACTACTGGTTCCCAACAGGCGCGTCCAGGCGAACTCTGGCGACGCGGACATCTGTACTGCTACCTGTTCTCCCTCTACCCAGATTAACCCCCAATCATCCTGATTCCTTAACCCCGTGATATCAGCTTCACTCAACGCTTCCCCATTCACTAGGCGCATAAATAACTCACCCTCATCTCCTGGGGAGTCGATTTCGTTGAGCTGGGAGTCTATATAATGCCCAAATTCCTCCGTTATCACATCCACCAGTTTCTCACTGTGAATTATCGCATCCGATAAATACACCGTACCCGTCACCGAGTCAAAAGCACCATCAGCACCATTCATAGACCTGGCTGAAAGAACTTTGAGATTTGGTGTTTCTCCCTGAGTCAAAGCCTCAATAATAGTTGCTCCTAATTCCACATCCGTAGATGCACCGAAAGCGGTTTGTAAATCCCCCTGAAAATTCGCGGAGGCGACAAACTCAGTTAATTGTTGGTTAACCTGAGTTAATGCCGCCTCGATTTCTGCTGCTGCTGTTAGTGGATTTACCGACCCATCACCGCCGAATCCCGCCGGTAGGGGATTCGGATAATCCGAGGGTTCCGGGATTATCTCCGCTAATATTTCCCTGGTATTTTCCATAATATTTCACCTGGTTGATTCCCATAGATAGCCAACCTATCAAATAATATCTGGCTTCACATCTCCCGCCATGACCATTCTATTCTCCCCACCAGATGATGTCAACCCCCTGGCTACCCCAGGCGATCGCACTTCCAAAATCCCCCTTTTTCGCAGCCCAAAAAAACCCATTTTTCCCCTTGACAAATCCCCGAACTTGACTTACCATTAAAGAATGGGAATCCGTGCCGACATATATATAGGTGGTTTCACCCCCCCCACCCCAATTGCCCGGAAGGGTTGGCGGTGAGGAGGTGGGGTTAAACAATCACCCCACCCCAGATAATTCACAGCCCTTTCAGTAATCATGCAATACCCTTTGACTCGTCCCTCTCTCCCCCTGCACTGCTAGGATTATCTAATGTCACCAGCAAACCAGCATTAGTGCGATCGCTATCTCCTTCTATGATTTCCGTGTCTGCAATGGTGATTTGCGGTAAATCATCATAATCATCATTCAGAATAGTTCCGATAGCTTGTCGCCGTCCTAATGTCGCATTTTGAGGTCTACTCAGGTTCACCCTAAAGGTTTCATCCGGTTCTACTTTGGTATCTCCAAACACCGGAACATTAATGACTTGGCTGGTTTGACCGGGGCTAAATACCACCCTTCCCGTCATGGGTCGATAGTCTTCCCCAGCCGTTGCCGTACCATCAGCCGTGGCATAATTAACCACTACCCTCTCACTGCTAGGGTTATCTAATCTCACCACAAAACGAGCATTTTTCTGACCACTATTGCCTTCTATGATTTCCGTGTCTGCAATGGTGATTTGCGGTAAATCATCATCATCGTCGTTCAGAATAGTTCCGGTAGCTTGTGCCCTGGCTAATTCCGCATTTTGAGGTCTACGGAGGTTCACCATAAAGGTTTCATCCGGTTCTACTTTAGTATCTCCAAACACCGGAACAGTAATGACTTGGCGGGTTTGACCGGGGCGAAATATCAGCCTTCCCCTCCTGTGTTCATAGTCTTCTCCAGCCGTAGCCGTACCATCAGCGGTGGCATAATTAACTGTTACCCTCTCAGGGCTAGGGTTATCTAATGTCACCACAAAACGAGCATTTTTATGACCACTATCGCCTTCTATGATTTCCGTGTCTGCAATGGTGATTTGCGGGAAATCATCATTGATAATAGTTCCGGTAGCTTGTGCCCTGGCTAATTCGGCATTTTGAGGTCTACGGAGGTTCACCATAAAGGTTTCATCCGGTTCTATGTTAGTATCTCCAAACACGGGAACATTGATAAATTGGCGGGTTTGACCGGGTTGAAATATCAGCCTTCCTGTGGTTTGTCGATAGTCTTCTCCAGCGGTAGCTGTACCGTTAGCGGTAGCATAACGAACTGTCACTATCTCACTGCTAGGGCTATCTAGTCTCACCACAAAACGAGCATTAGTCTGACCACTATCGCCTTCTTTTAGCCGGGTGTCTGCGATGGTAATTTGGGGTAAATCCTCATCCTCATCAACAATTAACTTGCTGATAAAGGCATCACTGCGACCACTATTGGTTTGTCCATCTAGGTTGCCGTAAGTCCAGCCCGCCACATAAATAGACCCATCATTACCGGTGGTCAGGGCACTAGCATAGTCCCAACCCCTGGTTCCCAACAGGCGCGTCCAGGCTTTAGTGCCATTGGGCTGGAACTTAGTGATAAAGGCATCACTGCGACCACTATTGGTTTGTCCATCTAGGTTGCCTTCAGTATAGCCCGCCACATAAATCGACCCATCACTACCGGTGGTCAGGGCACGAGCATAGTCCTCCCTACTGGTTCCCAACAGGCGCGTCCAGGCTTTAGTGCCATTGGGTTGGTACTTGGTGATAAAGGCATCCCTGCCACCACTATTCCTTTGTCCATCTAGGTTGCCCCTAGTCTCGCCCGCCACATAAATCGACCCATCACTACCGGTGGTCAGGGCACTAGCATAGTCCCAAACCCTGGTTCCCAACAGGCGCGTCCAGGCTTTACTGCCATCAGGCTGATACTTGGTGATAAAGGCATCACCGCCGCCACTATTGGTTTGTCCATCTAGGTTGCCCTCAGTCCAGCCCGCCACATAAATCGACCCATCACTACCCGTGGTCAGGGCACGAGCAGAGTCCCAACTACTGGTTCCCAACAGGCGCGTCCAGTCTTTAGTGCCATTGGGCTGATACTTGGTGATAAAGGCATCGCTGCCACTATAGGTTTGTCCATCTAGGTCGCCCTCAGTATAGCCCGCCACATAAATCGACCCATCCCTACCCGTGGTTAGGGCATGAGCATAGTCCCAACCCCTGGTTCCCAACAGGCGCGTCCAGGCTTTAGTGCCATTGGGTTGGTACTTGGTGATAAAGACATCCCGCGTACCACTATTGGTTTGTCCATCTAGGTCGCCCTCAGTATAGCCCGCCACATAAATCGACCCATCCCTACCCGTGGTTAGGGCATGAGCAGAGTCCCAACTACTGGTTCCTAACAGGCGCGTCCAGACTTTACTCCCATCAGGCTGGTACTTAGTGATAAAGGCATCCAAGCCACCACTATTGATTTGTCCATCTAGGTTGCCGTCAGTCCAGCCCGCCACATAAATCGACCCATCACTACCCGTGGTCAGGGCACGAGCCCCGTCCGAACTACTGGTTCCCAACAGGCGCGTCCAGGCGAACTCTGGCGACCCTGACATCTGTACTGCTACCGGTTCTCCCCCTACCCAGATGAAACCCCAATCATTCTGATTCCTTAACCCGGTGATATCAGCTTCACTCAACGCTTCCCCATTCACTAGGCGCATAAATAACTCACCCTCATCTCCTGGGGAGTCGATTTCGTTGAGCTGGGAGTCTATATAATGCCCAAATTCCTCCGTTATCACATCCACCAGTTTCTCACTGTGAATTATCGCATCCGATAAATACACCGTACCCGTCACCGAGTCAAAAGCCCCATCAGCACCATTCATAGACCTGGCTGAAAGAACTTTGAGATTTGGTGTTTCTCCCTGAGTCAAAGCCTCAATAATAGTTGCTCCTAATTCCACATCCGTAGATGCACCGAAAGCCGTTTGTAAATCCCCCTGAAAATTCGCGGAGGCGACAAACTCAGTTAATTGTTGGTTAACCTGAGTTAATGCCGCCTCGATTTCTGCTGCTGCTGTTAGTGGATTTACCGACCCATCACCGCCGAATCCCGCCGGTAGGGGATTCGGATAATCCGAGGGTTCCGGGATTATCTCCGCTAATATTTCCCTGGTATTTTCCATAATATTTCACCTGGTTGATTCCCATAGATAGCCAACCTATCAAATAGTATCTGGCTTCACATTTCCCACCATTACCATTCTATTGTCCCCACCAGATGATGTCAACCCCCCAGCTACCCCAGGCGATCGCACTTCCAAAATCCCCCTTTTTCGCAGCCCAAAAAAAACCACTTTTCCCCCTTGACAAATCCCCCAACTTGACTTACCATTAAAGAATGGGAATCCGTGCCGACATATATATAGGTGGTTTCACCCCCCCACCCCAATTGCCCGGAAGGGTTGGCGGTGAGGAGGTGGGGTTAAACAATCACCCCACCCCAGATAATTTAACTAAACCAAGTCAATGCTCAATCTGTATTCAGTCCGTGCCGCCAGGTGGGGAAATACCCGCACATAATAAGTTCCGGGTTCCAGTTTTCGGGCGGTGATAGTTTCCGGGTTTTTACCTCCATTATTAGATTGGGATATCAACTCGCCATCGCTACCCAACAATTGCAGGTTAGCATTGGCAAATAGTTCATCAAGGTTGATTCTCACAGTACCTTCACGATTGAGGTCAAAGCGGTAATAGTCCTCCGTATTACGCTCGTCTCCCACTACATAGCCAATGCGGTCAGTCCTGACAATTTCTCCCGTCAGTGTACGCAGGTTTACCGCATTAGAGAAGCGATCGTCCGGTGGTTCAGGTTGTTGATTATTATCCCCCGGGAAATCATCATTCAGAATAGTTCCGATCGCTTGTCGCCGTCCTAATGTCGCATTTTGAGGTCTACTCAGGTTCACCCTAAAGGTTTCATCCGGTTCTACCTCAGTATCTCCAAACACCGGAACATTAATGACTTGCCGGGTTTGACCGGGGCGAAATACCACCCTTCCCGCCGTGCGTCGATAGTCTTCCCCAGCCGTTGCCGTACCATCAGCCGTGGCATAATTAACCACTACCCTCTCACTGCTAGGGTTATCTAATCTCACCACAAAACGAGCATTAGTGCGATCGCTATCTCCTTCTATGATTTCCGTGTCTGCAATGGTGATTTGCGGTAAATCATCATAATCATCATTCAGAATAGTTCCGATAGCTTGTCGCCGTCCTAATGTCGCATTTTGAGGTCTACTCAGGTTCACCCTAAAGGTTTCATCCGGTTCTACTTTGGTATCTCCCAACACCGGAACATTAATGACTTGGCTGGTTTGACCGGGGCTAAATACCACCCTTCCCGTCATGGGTCGATAGTCTTCCCCAGCCGTTGCCGTACCATCAGCCGTGGCATAATTAACCACTACCCTCTCACTGCTAGGGTTATCTAATCTCACCACAAAACGAGCATTAGTGCGACCACTATCTCCTTCTCTGATTTCCGTGTCTGCAATGGTGATTTGCGGTAAATCATCATCATCGTCGTTCAGAATAGTTCCCGTAGCTTGTCCCCTTGCTAATTCCGCATTTTCAGGGCTACTCAGGTTCACCCTAAAGGTTTCATCCGGTTCTACTTTGGTATCTCCCAACACCGGAACATTAATAATTTGGCGGGTTTGACCGGGGCTAAATATCAGCCTTCCCGTCGTGCGTCGATAGTCTTCCCCAGCCGTCGCCGTACCATCAGCGGTAGCATAATTCACTGTTACTCTCTCACTGCTAGGGCTATCCAATGTCACCACAAAACGAGCATTGGTCTCACCGCGATCGCCTTCCTCTATCTTGGTATCTCTAATGGTAATATTGGGTTTAATGGGGCTACCAGATAATGTGGTATTGAGGAGAATAGATACGTTACTACCATACTCATTTACTACCGCCAAATCATCGAGTCCGTTACCGTTAAAGTCCCCCACGGTAATAGCCCTAGGATAACTACCGACAGCCAAACTAACAGGACTCATAAAAGTACCATTACCTCTGCCTAATAATACTGATACTTGACCATCCCAGGAAGAGTTGACCACTGCCACATCTAAATTACCGTCAAGGTTGAAGTCTCCCACCGCCATGGCTTGAGGAGAACTTCCAGCCGGAAAACCAACAGGGTTCCTAAAAGTACCATCTCCCCTTCCTAATAACATCCATGCTTGACTGTCGTGGTCGGTCACTACCAAATCTAAATTACCATCATTGTTGAAGTCTCCCGCCGCCATGTCATAAGCATAACCTCCAGTATCAACCATGGTAGCCTCACCAAAGCCACCATTTCCGTCTCCTAATAGGACTGATGCGCCACTCCAACCATTTGCTACTACTAAATCTAACTTCCGGTTTCCGTTAAAGTCTCCCACTGCAATGGCATAAGGATAGTTATTACCCAAATTAAAGTTCGTGGCTTTGCTAAAGGTACCATTACCAATTCCTAATAGCACTGATATCTGGTCAGAATAACCCTGATTCATCACGATTAGGTCTAAATTGCGATCGCCATCTAAGTCTACCAGTAAAAAGTCCCCCGCACCCGACTCGCTTCCCGTCTTAAAGTTGTCCCCAAAGAAGCTGGCAGAACCAATGCCTTCCAACACTGTTAAGTTATCAGAACTGCTGCTTCCATTCATAACTACTAAGTCTAAATTGCGATCGGCATTCAAATCTCCCGCCGCCACCATCGTGGGATAATCCACCACAGTCAAATTAGTATCACTCAAATCAAAAGTGCCATCTCCCTTTCCTAGTAATAGTGAGACGTTATTACCAGAGTAGTTGGCTACCGCTAAATCTAGCTTTCTGTCTCGGTTCAAGTCCCCTACAGCAATAGCATAAGGGCTGCTGCCAACATCGAAGTTAGTAGGCTCACTAAAAGAAACATCCTGACTCGCCTCTACTTGCACCAAACCACCCAGAATATTTACAACATCATCTTGATTTTTTAACCCGGTGATATCAGCTTCACTCAACACTTCCCCATTCACCAGGCGCATAAATAACTCTCCCTCATCTCCAGGGGAGTCGATTTCGTTTAATTGGGAGTCCAGATAATGTCCTAATTCTTCAGTAACAACATCCACCAGTTTTTCACTGTTAATTACTGCATCAGATAAATACACCGTACCCGTCAGGGAGTCAAAACCGCCATTAACACCATTCATTAAGTCCGCTGAAACTACGATCATCTCTGGGAGTTGGCTACCCTCTCCCAAAGCCTCTATAATCGTTTGACCCAATTCCACATCCGTATATGCACCGAAAGCCGTTTGTAAATCGGCTTCAAAACTAGCCGAGGCGACAAACTCCGTTAATTTTTGGTTAACCTGAGTTAATGCCGTCTGTATTTCTGCTGCTGCTGTCAGTGGTTCGACGGATACATCACCAATGAATCCCAGCGCTGGTAGGGGATTCAGAGACTCCTGGGAGTCCAGCCACCAAATATCTGATACTTCTTGGGTGTTGTCCATGATATTTGACCTAGTAGTTATATATATCTCATATCCATGAGATGGTAGAGGCGATCGCCTTTTACTATAACAATTATTATAATTCTCTTTATATATAACGTCAACGGTTCAATTGTTAAAAAAAAATGAAATTTGCCATTGACAAATACCAGAATTTTACTGATAATTATATAATCGGTCTCTGTGCCAAAATATATAAGCAGCAGGGTTGAACCGGAATTCAACCCCACCTGGATATAACGAGGAACTTGAGGGGATAGAAATTATCCCCCAAGCGGAACAATTAAATCACAAAGAAATCCTCAAGCGGAATCTCGCCGAAACCTGGTAAATCTCCAGTATATCCGGTGATATTAATTACCAAATCATTCTGAGGCTGAAAACCAGGAACATTATCATTAATGACCAAATAAGTACCGCGAATATCGGCATTGGTCGCCCTGACTAATACGGCGCTATTAGGTTCTAATTCTTGTTGTCCGGGTTGTCCGCCATCAGCATTACGAAATACCTGATTAACAAGCCTTCGCAAGGTAGGAGCATTGTTATTTCGAGCGCGCGTAAAATTCTCTGGGACACCGATATCGCCTCCGTGTAGGTTCAGCAGATCAATTTTATCAGTACCGATTTCAAAATCTGTAATCCGGTCAGGAGCGGCTACCCTCGATTCTCCAAACCCGAACACAAAGACATCAGCACCAGGACCACCCGTGAGAATATCTCGACCCGGACCGCCGTTGAGGGTGTCGTTACCCGGACCACCATTAAGGCGGTCATTTCCCGGACCTCCATCTAAAAAGTCGTTACCTTTACCACCGATTAAGATATCGCGACCTGCACCACCGATTAAAGTATCATGACCGACACCACCCACGAGGCGATCGTTTCCCGGACCTCCATCTAAGAAATTGTTACCGCGTCTGACAATCAAGGTATCATTGCCAAGACCACCGAGGAGGGTATCATTACCTTTACCTGTACCAACAAGGCGATCGTTATCATCTGTACCAATGATAATACTATCAGAGCCATCAGTTACCGTGTCACTACCGAGAACCGGAACTTGGTTAATTATCTGCTGTCCCCGTAAGTCATTTACCGTTTCAATAAAACCTGTTCCCGCACCAGTACCAGCAGCGTTGAAAAAGTCTACTACTACTAAATCATCTTCAGGGGAAAATTCACCATCTTGATTCAGGTCTACTAGCAGATTTTGGTCTTGTCGCGCTACCCCCACTACTCCTGATAAAAATCCATCTAAATTTAGGTCAATGGGAGTTCCTGGGCTCAAATTATTTACTATGGTTAGGGTATCTTGTCCGCCACTGTCTTCGATGCGACTACCAGCCTGAAGTCTTCCCATACCACCATAGCGAATCATGTAGCTATCATCTCCGTCACCACCGCGAAATACATTCCCGGTGAAACTATATGCGGAGATGCTGAGAGTATCATTACCCGAACCACCTTCAAGAGTTACATTTGAGGAGCGAGCAATCAGAACATTGTTACCAGAGTCTCCTAAGACCAGATCATTTTGATAACCCACAATTGAGTCATTCCCAGCACCTCCACGAAGGGTATTCTCACCCAGAGAATTACCAACCAGGGTATCATTACCGCCATCGCCGAAAAGCCTATTGTTTCCCGCACCAGCCACTAAACTATCATTTCCCGGACCGCCGCTCAGGAAATCATCCCCCAAGCCACCAATTAGAGTATCATTTCCCAGACCACCGAGGAGGGTATCATTACCTTTACCTGTACTAACAAGGCTATCATTGCCCCCGAGACCCAGGATGCTATCATTATTGTTGGTTCCGAACAGGGTATCATCACCATCTGTACCAGTGATAATATTAGGACCATCAGTTACCGTGTCGCTACCGAGAACCGGAACTTGGTTAATTATCTGCTGTCCCCGTAAGTCATTTACCGTTTCAATAAAACCTGTTCCCGCACCAGTACCAGCAGCGTTGAAAAAGTCTACCACTACTAAATCATCTTCAGGGGAAAATTCACCATCTCGACTCAGGTCTACTAGCAGATTTTGGTCTTGTCGCGCTACCCCCACTACTCCTGGTAAAAATCCATCTAAATTTAGGTCAATGGAAGTTCCTGGGCTCAAATTATTTACTATGGTTAGGGTATCTTGTCCGCCACTGTCTTCGATGCGACTACCAGCTTGACCATAGAATGCTAATGGGATGATGTAAGTATTATCTGCGTCACCGCCGCGCAATACATTCCCGGTGAAACGGTATTGGGATGATATCCTGAGAGTATCATTACCCGAACCACCTTCAAGAGTTACATTTGAGGAGCCAGCAATCAGAACATTGTTACCAGAGTCTCCTAAGACCAGATCATTTTGATAACCTACAATTGAGTCATTCCCAGCACCTCCACGAAGGGTATTCTCACCCAGAGAATTACCAACCAGGGTATCATTACCGCCATCGCCGAAAAGTCTATTGTTTCCCGCACCAGCCACTAAACTATCATTTCCCGGACCGCCGCGCAGGAAATCATCCCCCAAGCCACCAACGAGAGTATCATTTCCCAGACCACCGAGGAGGGTATCATTACCTTTACCTGTACTAACAAGGCGATCATTGCCCCCGAGACCCAGGATGCTATCATTATTGTTGGTTCCGAACAGGGTATCATCACCATCTGTACCAGTGATAATATTAGGACCATCAGTTACCGTGTCACTACCGAGAACCGGAACTTGGTTAATTATCTGCTGTCCCCGTAAGTCATTTACCGTTTCAATAAAACCTGTTCCCGCACCAGTACCAGCAGCGTTGAAAAAGTCTACCACTACTAAATCATCTTCAGGGGAAAACTCACCATCTCGACTCAGGTCTACTAGCAGATTTTGGTCTTGTCGCGCTACCCCCACTACTCCTGATAAAAATCCATCTAAATTTAGGTCAATGGAAGTTCCTGGGCTCCAACGATTTTCTATGGTTAGGGTATCTTGTCCGCCACTGTCTTCGATGCGACTACCAGCCTGAAGTCTTCCCAGACCACCATAGCGAATCATGTAGCTATCATCTCCGTCACCACCGCGAAATACATTCCCGGTGAAACTATATGATGTGGAGATGCTGAAAGTGTTGTTCCCTGCTAAAGCCTGTAGGGTATCCCCAGAACCAGCAACCAGGGTATCATTGTCATCAGTACCTAGTATTAGCCTACCCATAATCTATCCTTGTCAAACAAGTCAGTACAATTACAGTCTAACAATCACTTTTTTAAAATGTGCCTTTTTGTCTAAAAATTCATCTTTGTTTATAAAAGTTTATCAAATTTAAAAATAATTATAATATTCAGGGATGTAATCTGGCAAAATTGCTGGTTATAATAAATGATATGTAACCATACAAATTATCATAAGTTCATGTCACTTACAAATATTTCAGCATTAATTATTACCGGAATGCACCGTTCGGGAACTTCCCTAACCGCATCATTCTTGGCGGCGATGGGTGTAGACTTAGGTTCTCATCTTCTGAAAGGAGATTATGCTAATCCTAAAGGATATTTTGAAGATGTAGAAATTTTGACTTTTCAGCGTCAACTGTTAGCTAGTTGTTGTCGAGCTAATGAAACCGGATTTCCTGATTGGGGATGGACTGATAGTGAATGGCTAAATCAATATAAAATCACCAGTTACCTAACTATGGCTGAACAATTAATTGCATCTCGAACAACTCCAGGGAAAATTTGGGGATGGAAAGATCCACGCACTACCTTACTCTTGGATTTTTGGCATCAAATTATTCCCGAATCTTATTATATTTTGGTCTATCGATATCCTTGGGATGTTATGGATTCTATTTTGCGTCTCAATATTCCGTTTTTTCAACTCCACCCTGAATCATGTTTAAAAATTTGGCGATATTATAATTTGCATCTCCTGGATTTTTATAGGAGGCATTCTCACCAATGTATTTTAGTTCATATAAATAGCTTTATTCAACATCCAGAAATTTTGGTAAATTTATTAAATTCTAAACTCGGATTGGCGGATATTCCAGCCGGAGCAAGGGTGCTACAATCAATTTATAATCCCCAAATACTCAAGAGTTTACCTGAAGATCATCCGGTGGTAAAATTGCTGTTTCAGGTGTCCTCAAGCAACTATTTTGAAGTTTTAGAAAATCTGGATGCTGTAGCCGACTTACCGAGTCAATTTTCCCGAGAACCATTGTTACAAAAAGCTGCATCACTAGAGAAGATGATTGTTCAACTATATCAAAAATTAATTGAACAGCAACTACATCCCAATTCCGCAAAGTTTTTCAGTTTGGTTTGTCAAACAGTAAAAGACTATCAAAACCATATTGATTCTGAGTTTCCTTTAACTAAACTGCGAGAATATCGTCAAAAAATAGCGGAGTTTTGGTTAACAGCAGAATCTCTCAAAGATTGTTACCATAACCACTTAGGGAAAAGCCATAAAATCTTGGTTAATAGTGGCATTAAATATGAGCCATTAACTGACCATGAGCAAAATTTTTTTCAGGGAATATTATCACAGTTTAATCAAGAACCATCCCATCCATCAAATTCTCTTAGGTATCTATTAGTTTTGATGCTATACAAACCAGCCTATCAGTTTCTAATTAATTATGATGCTATGGCTTTACCCAGATGGTTTATTAATGATTTTTTAGAGTTTATTTTAGAATTACCCGAAGTGTTTCAAACTTCCGAAGATATCGAGATTTATACAGATTATATATCTCACATTCTCCAGATAACTGAACAGAAAGTTTCCGATGAAAGCGTTTCCAGACTTTGGCTTGATATTGCCAAATATTTAGGGGACTTATTTAATTTTATGCCATTGTATTTTGCTGAAAAAAATCTGAAACAATTAGCAATCACAAGGGCAAATATATTGGCAATTCTGATGGAAAAAGCTGGTCATAAATTAGATATTGATTTGCCGCCAAGACCGGCTAATCGGTCGAAGATTAGGCTCGGAATTTTAAAATCAAATTTTGATGGAACTTCGGAAACATTTACGACGATTCCTGTATTTGAATTTCTCAACCCAGAAAAATTTGAGGTAATTGTTTATGTCCTTAATCAGACACAAACACCTATGGAAAAATATTGTAAAAATATTGTTTATAAATGGGTGGAACTTCCCCAAGTCATCCGAGAACAAGTTGCGGTAATACTTGATGATAATTTAGATATTCTTTTTGTGGGCTCAATTTTAACGACAGCAGCACAACCGATAATTTTACTAGCCTTACATCGATTAGCCAGAATACAAGCTACTTATTTTGCTTCTCCTATGACCACAGGAATCAAAAATATGGATTATTATATTTCTGGAACTTTGACAGAACCCACTGATGCAGCCAGCCACTATAAAGAAAAATTAGTCTTAATTCCAGGAACTGGCTTTGCTTTTAATTATAGTTGGGAACCTAGGGATATTAACCGAGAAATTACTCGCCAAAAATTGGGAATTCCTGAAGAAGCAATTATTTTTGCTTCGGGGGCAAACTTTTTTAAAATTATTCCTAATTTGAGGGATACTTGGGCGAAAATTTTAGGGTCTGTACCTAATTCGGTGTTGCTATTATATCCTTTTGGTTCGAGTTGGTCAAAGATTTACGCGACTATACCTTTTATCCATAATCTACATAGACGCTTCCAGGTCTATAATGTGGCAGCATCTCGATTAATTTTGTTGAATAATTTACCGAACCGTGCGGAAGTTAAAGCTGTGTTAAAACTAGCAGATGTTTATTTAGACTC
The DNA here is from genome assembly GCF_026000695.1 of Limnospira platensis NIES-39. Lineage (GTDB taxonomy): Bacteria > Cyanobacteriota > Cyanobacteriia > Cyanobacteriales > Microcoleaceae > Limnospira > Limnospira platensis. The sequence continues at coordinate 6,523,143 of NZ_AP026945.1, read as the reverse complement.
TTACCCTTTTGCGGGTGCTAATTCCCTAGTTGACCCTCTGGAAGTGGCTTTACCTACGGTAACCTGGGAAGGTAATTATTTACGATCTCGACAAGGCACCGCTTTGATGAAAGAGTTGGAATTGTGGGATTTTATTGCTGATGATGAATTGACTTATATTAGGTTGAGTGTATCCCTAGGTAATAGTGCGGAATTTCGTGAGCAAACTCGCCAAAAAATTCAACAAAAAATGCCTCCTTATGGGTTGCCTAATTTCTTGAATAGCCGCAGTTACTCAGCACAAATGGAAATAGCATTTTCCCAACTATGGCAAGATTATCAGTCTTAATTTAGGATAATCTGTGGTGACATATATTAAACCATAGTAAATGGGTAGCGATGAAAGGATTAAAGGATTGTGAGAGTCTATGTTAATCAACCTATCCAGCCTCTCATACACAGCGAACCTAGAATAATCTGGAATTGAGTTAGCCAGTTGTGCAGATTTTCCTAAAACTGCTATAGTGAAGTGTAAAATCACTAAATCTGTGCGATGTCTATAGCTAGTCAGGAATTATCCCAGACATCAAAACCTCTGAACTTAGAGGAAATAGCCACCGTCGCCGCCAACAGTAACCTATGTACTTGGGACGACCTGGATCAATCTGTCCGTGCTAACCTGGAAGCAGCGATCGCCCCCGGTTCAGCTATTCAATGCGTTCTGTATCCCCCCACTCAGGAGGAATTAGCTGCAATAACCGCCTATGCGGCACAGCACCAGTTAGGAATTTTACCCTTTGGGAAAGGTAGCAAAATTACCTGGGGAAACCCGGTCAAAAACCCCTCTATTGCTATTAGTACCCAGAACATGAATCGCTTAGTTGAACACGCGGTGGGAGACCTAACGGTAACGGTAGAAGCGGGAATGGGATATGGGGAACTTCAGCAAATTCTGGCTAAACAGGGACAATTCCTAGCTTTTGACCCCTGCTATCAGGACGATGCTACTATTGGCGGAATTATTGCTACTGGAGATAGTGGTTCTCTGCGTCATCGATATCGGGGTATCCGCGATCTGCTGCTGGGAATTTCTTTTGTCCGGTCTGATGGTAAAATTGCTAAAGCTGGGGGTCGGGTAGTTAAAAATGTGGCGGGTTATGACTTGATGAAGTTGCTAACGGGTTCCGTCGGAACTTTGGGCATTATTACTCAAGTTACCCTGCGTTTATATCCCTGTTTAGAAGCATCAAATACTGTCCTGTTAACAGGAGATTCAGATGCGATCGCTACTGGTTTTAAAACTATCTTAGCCTCGGCTTTGACTCCGGTGGCTATGGATTTAATGTCGCCGCAATTAGTCGATCGCCTGTCTGGGGTAGAATCGATGGGTTTGGCTGTCAGATTTCAAAGTATCCGGGAAAGTGTCGAACTACAAAGCGATCGCCTGGTAGAATTAGCCAATCAACTTCATTTAAACTCAACTATTATCAGAGAAAATGACGGGGATTTTTGGCAGCAATTAAAACAGCACATTTGGCAAGGTTCCCATAGCGATCGCATCATCTGTAAAGTCGGCATTACTCCCACCGAGGCGGCGACAACTTTGGCGAAATGTCAAACTCCCGCCGTCATTCATGGTAGCAGTGGGTTGGGATTCATCCGATTTGATCAGACTCAACCAGATAGGTTGCAAAATCTGCGGCAGTGGTGTAATAATCAAGGTGGTTTCCTGTCGGTTTTAGAAGCACCATTAGCCATTAAACAACAAATAGAAGTTTGGGGATACAGGGGAAATGCCTTAGACCTCATGGCTAAGATTAAGCAGCAATTTGACCCCCAAAATATTCTGAATTATCAGCGATTTATTGCTGGTCTTTAAATGCTCGATTGTTCGGCGAATTAACTCCGTAGTTTAATCATAAATACCATTAAGATGCAAACTTTTGATCAGTCCTCCGAGACCAATTTAAATCAAATTCCCGCCAAAGAAAGCAACTTTTTAGACCAAAACCCCCACCTAGAACCCTCGGCAAATTTTCCGGGATTTGACCAGAATAATCCGCCGCCGCCAGACTTAATTAATACCTGTGTTCATTGTGGGTTTTGTTTAGCCACCTGTCCTAGTTATCGGGTAATAGGTAAAGAAATGGACTCCCCCAGGGGTAGAATTTACCTGATGGATGCTATTAATAAGGGAGAAGCACCCCTTGCTAAAGCCACCAGCGAACATTTTGATAGTTGCTTGGGTTGTTTAGCCTGCGTCACCACCTGTCCTTCTGGGGTTCAATATGACCGACTCATCGCCGCCACCCGTCCCCAGGTGGAAAGAAATGTTCCCCGAAATTTAGGCGATCGCTTAATTCGCACATTGATTTTCAGCTTATTTCCCTATCCCGACCGTCTGCGTCCCCTGTTAGTTCCCCTGTATTTATATCAAAAATTAGGGATTAAAAACCTCGTGCGGTCTACGGGATTATTACCGAAAATCTCCCCCCGACTGGCGGCGATGGAATCAATTTTGCCGGAAATTAACTCTAGTGCTTTTCAGGACAATTTACCCACAGTCATTCCCGCACAAGGGGAAAAACGCTATCGAGTCGGGATGATTTTAGGTTGTGTACAAAGGCTATTTTTCTCCCCGGTAAATGAAGCCACCGCTAGGGTATTAACAGCTAATGGTTGCGAGGTGATTATCCCTAAATCCCAAGGCTGTTGTGCCGCACTTCCTGAACACCAAGGACAAACTGAACAATCCCATGTTTTGATTAAACAAATGATTGATAGTTTTGCTGACACTGGGGTTGATGCTATTATTATTAATGCCGCCGGTTGTGGTCATACTTTAAAAGAATATGGTCACATTATGAGGGATGATCCCGAATATCGAGACAAGGCGAAAGAATTTGCAGGTAAAGTCCGCGATGTACAGGAGTTTTTAGCGGAAGTGGGGTTAACGGCGCATTTATCTCCTTTGGTGGAAGGGGAAGATTTAACTATTGTATATCAGGATGCTTGTCACCTGTTACACGGACAAAAAATTAGCATTCAACCGAGGGAGTTATTAACCCAAATTCCTGGGGTAAAATTGCGAGAACCTGTCGATGCAGCTTTATGTTGCGGTAGCGCGGGGGTTTATAATATGTTACAGCCAGAAGTGGCGGATGAGTTAGGACAGCAAAAGGTACAAAATCTGCTGAATACTGGCGCGACTGTAATTGCTTCGGCTAACCCAGGGTGTTCTTTGCAAATTAAGAAGCATCTGGAATTACAAGGAAAGCAGGTTACTCTCAAGCATCCTATGGAGTTGTTAGATGATTCGATTCGAGGGGTGAAAATTTAATTCTGAGATTAGGAAAACCTAATTAACACAGGTGCGTCAGTTCAGAATTATCCGGTTCTTATTTATTTTTATCGGTCTGACGCACCCTACAGGGGGTGAAAATTTAATTCTGAGATTAGGAAAACCTAATTAACACAGGTGCGTCAGTTCAGAATTATCCGGTTCTTATTTATTTTTATCGGTCTGACGCACCCTACAATTATCAATTATCAGGTGGGACGCAGAAGACGATCGCTTATGGATTTTTCATGGTTTCCACAAAGTCTTCCACTGAGTTGAGATGATGCTGAAGCTGTTTAACTAGGGGTGGGATGGCTTCGAGGTTTTGTTGGGTGGCGAGGTTTTCTAACTCCTGAGATATGGCGGGAATGTGGAAGACACCAGAATTGGCGCTAGACCCTTTGAGGGCGTGTGCTTGCTGTTTAATGTCGGCAAAATTTGAGGTATTAATCGCTTTATTGATGGTGTCAATTCGTTGTTGTGCTTGATTAATAAAGGTTGTTAAGAGACGATATTTATACTCGGTTTTTCCCTTAAATAACTTATTGAGGCGATCGCTATCAACGGGACAATCAACCGGACTATCTAAAAGTCGGTGATCATGGGCTTTGGTGGGTGTTTGATTTCGGATTTCCAGACAAACGGGAACCCAACGATTAATCAAGTTTACTAAAGCCTGTAAATCAATAGGTTTAGTGATGTAGTCATCCATTCCCGCTTCTATACAGCGATCGCGATCGGAAGGCATTACACTAGCAGTTAAAGCGATAATAATAGGAGGTCGTTGGGAGTTTTGGCGACGGCGAATTCTGGCGGTAGTTTCATAACCATCTAAAATCGGCATCTGACAATCCATTAAGATTAAATCATAATGCTGTGTTTCCAAATGTTGTAAAACTGCTTCTCCGTCGCACACAGCATCAGCGGTATAACCTAATTGTTGCAGTTGAGTCAAAACCACTTCCTGATTAACTAAGTCATCCTCAGCTAGGAGAATTTTTAGAGGTATAAAAGCCTTCAGCTTATCCTCAGAGGTGGGGAGATGACAAGATGGTGGTGTGGGAATTTCGGGAAAGGACGATCGCATCAATATATCATCCCAAGATTGTTCAAGACGATCGTCTAAATTAGGGATATCAAGTTGGAGGGAATTGGCGAAACTTCGCAGCAATCGTAGGGGGGCGATCGGCTTGACTAGATATACAAAATTCCCTAAATTTAAAACCTGTTCGGCGCGATTACGCTGACTAATACCACTCATTAAGATTAACCGAGTTGAGGAATCACTAGAGGTTTTATAAAGCTGTCCTAGTAATTTAGCACCATCGCGGTCTAGCAACTCCAAATCCATGAGAATCAGATGATATGGGGAACCTTCAGCCTGTTGATGATGCCATTTATCTAAGGCGATTTTAGCGGTCTCTGCTGCATCGACTTGTATACCCCATGGCTGAGTTATGCAGCTAACTGACTGCCTAACTAAACTACTTTTATTAACTACCAATAACTTCAGATTTTCTAATTCTTTAGGGGCGGGAATTTCTGACAATTCCGATGGCAAAAAATTGGCGGTAAACCAGAAAATAGAACCGTCTCCTTCTTGACTATTAACGCCGATTTCACCCCCCATTAAATTCACCAAGTGCTGACAGATTGATAAACCTAATCCCGTGCCACCATATTGACGATTGGTGGCGGAACTAGCGGGCGAAAAAGGCTGAAATAATTGGGGTTGAAGTTCATCAGAAATCCCCAGACCTGTATCTTCTATGGAAAAGTAAATATTAATCTGATCTTGATTAATGAATCTGGGAGTAAGTCTGATAATAATATGACCGGATTGGGTAAATTTAATCGCATTATTTACCAAGTTAATGAGAACCTGTTGTAAACGCATCCCATCACCTTTTAAATATCTGGGAATATTCGGTTCCAACAAAATAATTAGTTCTAGTTGTTTATCCTCAGCTTTCACCGACAAAAGATCCACAACGGTTTCTAGGCAATCTTGTAAATCAAAGTCATGGGATTCTAGGTGAGTTTCTCCGGCTTCTAGTTTGGATAAATCCAGAATTTCGTTAATGACAGTTAATAGATGTTTGGCACTACGATAAATGGTTTGGGTGTAATCTTTTTGTTGGGGTGTGAGATGAGTTTGCATTAACAATTCAACCATCCCCAAAACTCCACTCATGGGGGTGCGAATTTCATGACTCATTTGCGCTAAAAATCGAGACTTGAATTGAACGGCATCTAAAGCAGCGTTGCGAGTTTCGACTAGATTATTTAAGGGGATAATCACTAAAATGATTCCGCCAACTTCTCCAGAATTACGATACCAAGGTCTCACAGTCCAACCATGATAAATCAGAGAACCATCCTCACGAATCCAGGAATCCTCTAAAGCCGACACTTTTTCGCCGCGCAAGGCTTTTTTATGGGCTAACTTCCAGTCATTTTTTACGTTGGGAAATACATCATAATGACTTCAACCGATTAATGAGTACATCTGGGGCTTTAAATGCTGAATCCATCCCTCTGAATAAGCCAGGTATCGCATTTCTGTATCAAACATGGCGATGGGTAGGGGAAGGTAGGATATCAATTTTTGTAGTCGTTCACATTCTAATTCTTCCTGACATGAACCATCTGGACTACAGGCTACGGCTTCCCCGGTGACGATCGCACCTAAAATATCCCCGCAATAATTACGCCAAGGAACTATTTTGAAATGAACTTGCTGTTGTCGTCGGTCACTACCCAATAGGATATGATGCACATGAACTGGCTGTTGCGTGGCGATCGCTTCGAGATAGCGGAATTTAATCCCATCACGCACTGATTCTGGTAAACATAGCATCCAATAATTGCGATCTATGACTTCTTCGCGTCGATAGCCGGAAATTTCCTCGGCGGCATGATTCCACTCGACAATCTTGCCCTCTAAAGATAGTACAATTACAATACAACCCATCTGCTGTAGGAAAGACGGCGATCGCTTGATAGTGTCTCTTCTTTCGGGGCTTTCGGGTTTTCGCCATCTAACTAAGGTTAAACTGGCGACCATACTAATCATGGCGCTAACACTAAGGGTAAGGACTAACGGATCGGGGTTGGGTGGAGTTGGAAGAAACATTGACTGACGCACTCTTTAGCGGTTAGGGTTGATCCATAGTAGGTAGCCCTGTAGGGTGGGTCAGAGGCGGTAAATGCCAAGAATAACCTGATAATTCCCCTCTGAGCGACCTTTTCGGCTTGATTGATAGTGATGCCACGATATAATCTAGCTATAGGCTGTAACATAAGTTCAAGATTAACATAGTCGAGGTTAAACTGGGACACTAGATCGTCTCCCCAGCCACAAGGCGAAAATTAAGGCGGAAAATTCAAGTTTTCCACCGGGGGACATTTGGCTAAACTTGCTTTTTGTGTTGCGGGTTTTGGGGCGGAAAGCTCCATTGGTCCGTCCGTGAATTGTAGGGACGGGTTCACAAATAACCTGCTGGAAATAGTCGCCCGTAGGAACCCTTACTTACTAGGAATCCCCGCCCCTTTAGACTGGGGAGGATGTCAATATGGAGAGGATTTGATGAATCAGTATCAACACTTTCTGAAAATTAAGACCCAGGGGAAATCTCTGGCTAAAATTACCCGTTATATTCAGGAAGCTGTGGAAAAATCTCAGATCCAAACGGGTCTTTGTACGGTTTTTATCCGCCATACTTCTGCTAGTCTCATTATCCAGGAAAATGCAGATCCTGATGTGTTAGAAGACCTGGAAAATTTCCTATCTAAATTAGTGCCAGAAGGAGATTACTACATCCACAGCGCGGAAGGACCCGACGATATGCCTGCCCATATTCGTAGTGTTTTAACTAATACATCTGAACAAATCCCCATCTCCCAAGGACGGCTAGTATTAGGAACTTGGCAAGGGCTATATCTGTGGGAACATCGCCGCCGTGGCTCCTATCGAGAACTGGTGGTTCATATTACGGGAAATTAGTCAATATCTGATTAATTAACAACTGTTAAATCATAATGGAGAGCGACTATGAAAATTGAATTTTTGCCTGATAAGGTGACTGTGGAAGCTGAACCAGGAGAACCTATATTAGAAGTGGCTAATCGGGCGGGAGTTTCAATCCCGACGGGGTGTTTAATGGGTTCGTGTCATGCCTGCGAGGTGGAATTAGATGATGGAGAAATTATCTGCTCTTGTATTAGTTCGGTACCAGCGGGAAAGGAAAAAATGACTATTAATCTCTATTGTGATCCGGCTTGGTAGAAGGGGGGTTAAGCTGTCGGATAATGATGGCGATCGCCCCTAAACCCAGTAACCCTAATAAGCCGGCTAAGGGGTTGCCATCAATGCCAGTTAACCAGGGGGGAACTGTTCCTAAATTAGTGGTTAATTCCCCCACATTTATGATATAATAAGCACCAACTAAACCGCCGTGTAAGCCGATAGCTAATCCCAAAGAACCGTGAGGATTATTAGGGGTGCGAGTGGCATCTTTTGCCCAAACTAAAATTATCCCTAATAGCAATAAACCGGGAAATTGTAACCAGGTTCGCACAATTTCTTCCCAAGGTTTGATAAAGTGGAGTAGGGCGAATATAACACTACTCACCCACAGAGATTTTACCGGGGAATAATCCCGCCGTAGTTCCTCTAGTAACCAACCTCTAAACAACAATTCCTCAGCAAAGCCTATCCCCAAAGATACCAATAAACTCTCCATGAGAATGATCGGGAAATTAGCGGGGAAAGGTTCCCACCTTAGCCAGCCCAACCAAGTGGCGATCGCAAATATTCCCAGAACCCCAACCCAACCCAAACCTAAACCAATTAACAAACCCTCACCGCTGTGGCGACTAATTTCGAGACCACAAACCCGCCACATTCGAGGCTGACCATAAACGGATTTTCCCCACCATTGCAGTAATACCAAAAACTGGCAATATAGCAAAACTAAGGTAATGATACTCACCCAATTGGGGTCGCCCCCTAGCCAATAAATAGGAATAGCCAGGGGAAGCCAAATTAGCAGCAATAGAATCACAAACAGCCCCAACCGAACCGGGACAGGGCGGCGGACTAGGTTAGATAGATTAAACAATTAAACAAGCGATCGCGCGTTGCAGTTGAAATCATGCTCCATCAGAGCAGTCTACCACTATTCGTCAGGCTCTATGGTACTGGTCAAGCCATGATTTTTTAAAGTTTCACAATAAAACTCAGCGTGTTCGAGGGCGCAGGTAATCACCAAAGCCAACCCATTAGTGTGAGCCTCCATCATAATACTAACAGCTTGGGGTTGAGTCAGGCCGGGAACGGTACTCATAAGTACCTGCACCACATACTCCATGGGGTTATGGTCATCATTATGGAGCAGAACCCGATAGCGTGGCGCTAACTTTCGATTTGTAGAAGTCTTTTCTACGGTTTGGGTTGACACAGAACCATCTCCTCCGTTTACAAAGGTACAGTGATAGGGGAATTTATCGATACCAAAGCAGACCAAAGCCATAATCAGACCATCAGGCTATTGAAGGCTGGCTAGACTCAGCCCAATTCCTGATCAAGTTGACAATAACTTAGCGAGGCGCTGCTAACCAATAGCTTAACAAGCCCCTCCCATTAAGTGCAACCCAGAAGCCACAACTGACCAGTCACAACTAGAATGGTTAATAATAAGACAGATAGATAACTCAAAACCATCATTCATGCAGAACAGTACATTACTCCTAACCAAAGAACTCCCTAACCTGACCTACTCCCCCCTATTAGACCGCTTTGATGACAGTTGGGAAGCACCCCTGTCTACCCTCCTAGGCTTGGGACGCGCTGCTGGGGCTGACCTGGTAGAATTTTTCCTAGAGCGCAATAATGTGATCAGTTGCTTGGCTGAAGATGACGGCATTACGGGGGTTTCCCCCAGTCTATCTTTAGGGGCGGGTATTCGGGTCTTTAAGGGGAATGCAGATTGTTATGTGAGTACCAATGATTTATCCTTTAGCGGCTTGCGTACAGCCCTAGAAAAAGCCTTGTCTATCATGGGTTTACAGCTTCCTGGAGCGGTGGGATTCGTTCCTTCGGTCAATTTGGAACTATTGCGGGATTACGCGACCTCTAAGGGCAAAGAAGGCTGGCTGGCTGAATGTAGTTCGATGCAAGAGATGGGGGATATCCTATTAGCAGCTAACGCCCAACTACTCAAAAAGGCTAACCACGTTCAATCTCGGCGCGCGTCCTATTTCCGAGATTGGCAAGAGGTTCTGGTGGCCGCTAGTGATGGCACTTTTGCCCGGGATGTGCGATTGACTCAATCTCAGGTTTCGTTTATCCTATGTGCAGATGGCGAACATCGCTGTTCGATCAGTAAACGTGGCGGTAGTACCAGTCGCCCGGATGGGTTGCGAAGTTGGGACTATGAAACTGATGCGGAAGATATGGCAGAATCTGCGGGTAAAATGCTTTATGCGGATTATGTGGAGTCTGGCTATTATCCGGTGGTGATGGCTAACCGCTTCGGTGGGGTGATTTTCCACGAAGCCTGTGGGCATTTACTGGAAACTACCGCTATTGAAACAAAAACAACTCCTTTTGCTGATAAGAAGGGTGAGAAAATTGCCCACGAAAATCTGACGGCTTGGGATGAGGGTCTGTCGGAGCAGGCATTTGGCACTATCGATATGGATGATGAGGGAATGCCTGCCCAGCGTACTCTATTAATTGAAAATGGTATCCTGAAAAATTTTCTGTGCGATCGCGCTGGTGAAAGACGCACAGGAAATCCCAGAACCGGAAGCGGTCGCCGCCAAAACTACACATATTCACCAGCCAGCCGGATGCGTAATACTTATATTGCGCCTGGTAACTATTCTGTTGATGACCTATTTGCATCAGTCGATCGCGGTTTGTACTGTAAAAAAATGGGTGGCGGTAGTGTCGGCGATACCGGAAAGTTTAACTTTGCGGTGGAGGAGGCTTATCTCATCGAAAATGGTAAACTTACTAAGCCTCTCAAAGGTGCAACTTTAATCGGTTACGCTACGGAAATTATGAACAATATTTCTATGTCTTCCCAAGATATCGGACTGGCGGCGGGGTTCTGCGGTTCGGTCAGCGGTAGCGTCTATGTGACGGTCGGACAACCTCATATTAAGGTTGATGGTATTACTGTGGGAGGAAGATAAATGGCGGGGTCGGGTTTTCGGGTGTGATCAATTTTAGATCTTCCCTTAACCCGCCTCGATAAGGTTCTGGGAATTTAACTCTGAGTTCTTTGGTGAAACAGTAATTACAACAAAGCAGCGATTAATTAGATAGATGATGAATACTGACAGTTTGATTAGCCAAGTTAAAGATTCGGCGAGTAAATTGGGAATCAAAAAATTTGATGTGTTTGGTGCGACGGTAGAATCGAGTAGCGCTCAAGTTAATCAAGGGGTTCCTAAACAGGTGAAAGCCTCCCATCGTTCTAGTATTATGGTGAGGGTGTGGAATGGCGATCGCTCTTTGGGGGTGACTTCTACTAATGACACGACTCCCAAGGGTTTGGAGTTGGCTTTGCAAACGGCATCGGAAGCTAGTAACTTTGGGGCGAAAGAACATATCCCCGATTTTAGTCCTTTGGCTACTTCTCCGATACAAGAAATGGGCGATCGCACTGCGGAAGCTGCCCCTATGGATACGCTGTTAGAAACTTTACTGGAGGCGGAACAAAAGTTATTAAATAGCCATCCGGCAATTGTGGGAGTTCCCTATAATGGGTTGTCACAACGGGATTTAGTCCGGTTTTATGTGAACAGTGAGGGGGCTTTACGACAAGAACATCTTTCTTATGCCTCGATTTATCTATATAGCAAAACGGAAGAAGATGGTAAAAAGCCTCGCAGTGCGGGTGCTTACCGTTTGGGTCGCAGTTTGGAACAGTTGGATATTGAGGGATGCTTACAGGAAACCACGGCGAAAACTATCAGTCATCTGAATTATGAAAAGATGACATCGGGGCGCTATTTAGTGATGTTTTCCCCAGAGGCTTTTCTGAGTATGTTGGCGGCGTTTTCTAATATTTTTAATGCCCAGAGTGTGTTAGACCGCCAGAGTTTGTCTACTGTGGAATCAATTGGGACGGCGATCGCTTCTCCGATGTTATCGGTTAGTGATTACGAATTGCACCATAAAAATATCGCAGCGACTACCTTTGATAGTGAGGGAACACCGACGGGAGAAGTGCCGCTAATTAAGGAAGGTGTATTAACTAACTTTCTCCATAGTTCGATTACCGCCCGCCGCCTGAATGCTCAACCTACTGGGAATGGTAATATGGGGGCGAAAGTGTCGGTGAGTCCGAATTTCTTTTGTGTGGCTCCGGGAAGTGCTGAAAATGGCGGATCTTACAACATTGATACGGCTGATAATGTGATCTGGATTGATGAGTTGCACGCCCTCCATTCGGGAGTACAGTCTCTACAAGGCTCGTTTTCTTTACCCTTTGATGGTTGGATGATTAAAGGAGGCGATCGCATTAGTATTGAGTCGGCTACGGTGGCTGGAGATATTAAACAACTACTCAAGTCTATTGTCTGTGTGGAATCAGAAGTTAAACTCACAGATGGCGGCGTTTCTCCTCGGGTTTGGGTGGAAGGATTATCGATTACCGGGGAAGGATGATATTTACCCAATTTCCGGGGGAAATTTCGGCTCTAGTGGCGGCGTTATTTTGGGCGATCGCATCAGTCATTTATGCTAATGTCGGCACCCAAATTCCTCCCTTGGGTTTGAATCTGATTAAAGGCGGAATTGCGATCGGTCTATTATTGCTCACCATCACCCTCCAGTCGGGGGGTGAATTGCCCGAATTTTCCCCCTGGGTATTCGGCTTGCTTCCCCTCAGTGGCATCATCGGTATAGGTATCGGAGACACCGCCTTTTTTACGACCCTTAATTGTCTGGGTCCCCGGCGGGCGTTGCTGTTAGAAACCCTCGCCCCTCCCCTGACCGCATTAATTGCCTTCATATTTTTGGGGGAAAGACTCTCCCCGACAGCGTGGGGGGGAATTTTTTTGACCGTGTTGGGTATCGCTTGGGTAATTACCGAAAGGGCGGCGGAAACCGTGGGAATGCCCCTAAGACTAACGCGGGGCTTGGTGTTTGGCAGTATTGCGGCTTTATCCCAGTCCACCGGAGCGATTTTATCCCATTTGGCACTCACCCAAAGCGGCATCAGTCCCCTGTGGAGTACCCTGCTGCGAATTGTGGGCGGCGTGGGGGTGCTGGTTTTAGCCCTGCCAATTCAGCGGTTATCCCCCGCCGCTTTACTCAAGCCTTTGCAGTCCCGGCGCGTGTTGGGAATCATTATGGTGGCGACATTTTTCGGGACTTATTTGGGGATTTGGTTGCAGCAAACTGCCCTCAAATTTACCGCCGCCGGAATTGCTCAAACTCTGACTTCTACCAGTCCGCTGTTTGTATTGCCGATCGCTATAGCAATGGGCGATCGTGTCAGTTGGCGGGCGATTTTGGGCGCATTAGTCGCCATTTTCGGCGTGGCGATGTTATTTTTAGCTTGAGAAACTTGCCCTTTCCAATGGAGAAACAGGGGGTAATGAGCATTAACTTCCGGCTAGTGTCGCTAGAAAATTATGAACGACTTCCTCTAATTTTTCAGCATATACCATCAAATCATATTCTGCATAATAATTGATTTTGCCACTATCTATTAATTTTTGATAATCCATTGATGGCTTGGTATCCTCATCTGATTTAAAATTTAAAACCCCAGATTTACTTTGAAAAAATATTAAAAAATCTATCCCATAATTGACTAAATTTACTTGGTCGCTTTCCCACAATTTAGCATCAGCAATAAAAGCAATACCTAATCTATATAATATTTCAGCTAATTCTGCCTTCTCAGGTCTAGCGAAGCTAATTTCATGCCATTTATATTTCTTTTCAGAGACAGCTTCAATAGGCGATTTATGATTTTTGTTTTTTAAGTAAATATCATCAATATTCGATGATATTAAATTGGCGACCAAACGAGAACTACTCAAATTTAAACCGCTTAAATCTGCCCCATTAAGGTTTAACTCAATTACCAATTGTCTTTGGATATTAATTTGAGAATTATGTAAATATTTTTTGAGTACAGATTTTAATGTATCTTTCTTTATTTTTTCTCCAAAAGCCTCTGATAAAAGTTTCCAGAGTTTTGCCCCTACATCTTTAACATAGTCCGGTTCATAACCTGTGTTCGCAGCAATTTCTTGATAAGACTTACCGTCCCAAGTTTGACGAAATACTGTTTCTTGAATTTTATTCAAACAGCGATAGTCAAGGACGGCTTCAACCAGTTCTAGTGCTTCATCAACTTTCATAAAATTTAATGTCAGAGCGATAGTAATTTCGATGGATGCAAGTAGGTATTCATAAAATAACAATCATTAGGGCTAAAAGTGTTAACTAGCAGTTTTGGGATTAAACATCGATCGATGCACACCTACTTAACCAGCTAAGTCAATTTTACATATTTCTGAGGACTACATCATCCGCGATTCCCTGAGTTCCCCTGTATCTGATACAATTAGTTACAAAACTTTATGCTTCTTTATATCCAGTGGTACAAGTACCTTCTCACTCAAAATATTGGAACTATCAGTTGCGATCGCCTCGCCAATTTGTAATATTTTATACCATTTTACCCTTAACCGTCAATATCTGTAAACCTTGAGAGTAACCATAGAGGAGGTTCTAATTATTAATTAGATCTTAAATTCTGAATCAAAATTACCTTAACAATACCTTTTAATTACTTTAAAAATACTTTTTAATTACAACTCAATAATGACAGTCATCAATTATGGTGATATCATTGAGGATAGAGGTTTAGCTCACTGAGTTCACAATTTTTTCCAAAATCATCAGTGCTATAAATTTGCAATTCAGCCATTTTAGATGGTAATTGTGAATTAGATATTTGTGATTTTACTACTACTGTAATCACCCAAATCTAGCAGTTACAATAGTTAATTGAGGAGATTAGTTGACTGCAACAGTCAACTAAATCAATGGCTTTACCAATAACTTTACCAAACCAGGATAAGGATAATGGCAATGGCTGACGATCCAAATACCCCTTGGGAATGTGAGGGTGCCCCACCTAAATATAAGAAGCATAAACTGTATGAAAATGCGGCAGGAATAGAGAAATGTGTGGAGTGCGGTCGTCCCCGAAACTATGCGGGAGGCGGTAGTTCAAACGGCCCACCAATTCCTTGGTCTAAAGTTGGGGCTGCTGCCGTAATTTTAGTTTTATTAGGTGGGATAGGATATGGGATTTCTGGTCTATTTAAGTCTTGTCCGACAGGTCAACAAAAACAGGGATTTTCCTGTGTAACAGTGGCAGTTGAACCACCTCCTAGACCAACTCGTACACCGACTACAACACCTATAACACCACCTACTACACAAACTATAGATATAGAGCGCTATAGTAGTGGAGAAAATCGCTTATTTGTGGGCAGAGAAAATCCCGATAGCGAACGTGGCATTAAAGCCTTTAGAAACGGACAGTATAGCCAAGCAGTACAAGATTTTGAGAAGGCTGTAAACGGCGATCGCAACTCTCCTGAACATCAAATTTATCTGAATAATGCTAAAGCACGTTTAGCTGGTTCTCCTTTCCTAATTGGGGCTGTTGTTCCTATTGACACTGCCGCCAGTTCCGCCGAAGAAATGTTAAGAGGAGTTGCAGATGCTCAAACCAGATTTAACCAAGCGGGTGGGTTAAATGGAAGGTTACTAGAAGTCATTGTCGCTAATGATAGTAACGATCCGCAACGAGCCACAGAAGTGGCAAAAAGATTGGCAAGCGATCCCAATTTATTAGGTGTAATCGGACATAATTCCAGTGATGCCACTCAAGCAGGTTTAGCTGAATACGAACAAGCAGGTATACCGATGATCTCGCCGACGAGTACCAGTACCGCTTTATCGGGAAACAGTTTTTTCAGAACCTTACCTTCTGATGCCATCAACGGTCAAAAACTGGCTGATTATGCTTGGTATACTCTGGAAATCGACAATGTAGCCATATTTTATAATCCCAATAGTAGCTACAGCAAAAGCCTAGAAACAGCTTTTTCCCAAGCCTTTCAGCAATTCGGAGGACGAGTTGTCAAAACCATTGATTTGAGCAATGAACAACTTGATCCCCAGCGAGAAATTCAAAACTTACAAGGGCAAGTTGAGGGTCTGGTTTTATTTCCAAATACTGCCTATATTTCAGTAGCGATCGCCCTAGCGGTTGCCAACAACAACCAAATGAAATTATTAGGAGGAGATGCCCTATATAATCCCAACACTTTAACATCGGGTAGCAACGCAGTGGAAGGATTAATTTTAGCCGTTCCTTGGTTTGCCGACGGGAAATATGCCGAAGCTGCAGAAAGACGATGGTTAGGACAGGTTAATTGGCGCACTGCCATGAGTTTTGATGCAACTCAAGCAATGATTAACGCTTTATCCGAGCAAGCATCTCGTTCCAGCGTTTTACAAAATCTCAGAAATATTAGCTTATCTAATGCTGATACTTCCGGTAATTTACTTCAGTTTGAATCCACAGGCGATCGTCAAGGTGATCCCATTCTAGTCCAGGCAGTGAAAGGAGGAAGAAATGCTCCTAGAGGCACGCAATTTTCCTTTCAACCTATTAAGTAAGGAGGACACCTAAACCGATGCCTTTATATACACCCCAACCAGTTTGGCGTTATGCCGTATTTCAGATTTCCGCAGCCTGTTTAGCCATCTGTCTAGTCCTGGCTCTCCTGGCTGGTCAATTAGGTTGGTTTTCCCGTTTAGTTGCCGTTCATTTAGCCGTCGATCTCAGTGGTAGCACTTATCAAAGTTCCCTAGCAAATTTTAACAAGCCGGGAACAATTATGGCTCAGGAAATTGAGGCAGTCCAAGCCTATGCAACTCGCAATGCTCGACTATCTCAACCTAATCTGATATCCGTTTCAGGGTTTGCTAGTTCTGTTGTTCCGATTACGAATGGATTCTCTAGTGATCCTCAAGAAATTACCAGAGCAATCAATCAAGTTGTTCAACCTTCCCTGGTTAACCGCATTGGTGGAGGAACCAACATGAATTTGGCTGTAGAAAATGGTTTATCTACACTTAAAACCCAGCCGACACTCTGTACAGAAATGTTGGTGATTACCGATGGTGTATTTAATATCAATCCCGAGATAATTGAGCAAGTCCAAGCTCATAACGTCAGGTTAAATTTTTTGATCGTCGGTCAACCTCTGACTGCCGAAATTAATCAATGGGCAAACCAAACGGGTGGTATGGCCTTAGAAGTCAGTCCTAGTAGCATCACCGAGTTGCTTTCCGAGGAAGTATTTGAGCGGTTTAATGCGAATCCGTTAGTACCTTTGTTTTATGGCTTGGCATTTATCTCATTCATGTGGATGATGCTTTTACCTTTAGAAAGGTTTTTTAATCAAGCCCTCCGAATTAGGATTGATTATGCCAGTAAAGTTTCCGTTTATAATGCCATATTTTGGACAATAGCCACTCCCATCTATCTGATCGCATCAGGATTATTTAATCCGTTTCAATCTTGTTAATTGTTAAAAAGGAGTAAATCATGGTTAATGCAAATGTAGGACAAGACAATAATAATATTCAAGAAAATACAATTGTGCCAACTTTAATTATTGGTGTTGGTGGAACAGGCTTAGAAGCGATGACTCGTGTTCGTCGCTTGATTGTGGAATGCTACGGTAGTTTAGAAAAATTGCCTGTTGTGTCTTTTTTGCATATCGATACCGATCAAAACTATAAAGTAAAAAATCCAGAAATGGCTGGCCCTCCGCTGGAAGAGAATGAAAAATTCTGGGCTTGTGTCAGTGATAAAAATGCTGACGATATCAAAAACAATGCCACCACCAACTCGTGGTATCATGACTGGCTTCCTCCTGAATTAACTACTGAACAGTTAGTATCGCAAAAAGGCGCAGGTCAGATTAGAGCCTGCGGTCGTTTTGCTTTTTTTTATAACCACAAAGAGATTCAAAATAAGTGTCAAGAAGCTAAAGGTAGAATACCTCAAGATGATCAGCTAACGATTGATAATGACGTTATAATCGTCCAAAATGAACTCAACATTTTTGTTGTCGGTTCGATATCTGGTGGAACTGGGAGTGGAATGCTGATTGATTTAGGTTATTGCTTGCGAGATTGGTTTCAAGGAGAAACGCAATTACATACCATAGCGATTATACCCACTCCTGATGGTTTTGCAGGAATTGATGCAGACATTAGAACTAAGGAAAATGGTTATGCTGCTCTCATGGAATTAAATTATTTTTCTGATCCCAAGAATACTTATAACGTTAAGTATGATAAAGATACTAGAATAATCAGCAAGAAGACTCCCTATGACTTTCTGTATTTAACTGGAACCCGCAACGAATTGAGAGAGTTAAAAATAGCCACGATCCATGAAATGATGGCTCAACAGATTTTTATGACGTTAGCTTCTGACTTTGCTAGTTATAAAATAACTGTGCGAGATAATGTCAGCAAGTCCGCTAATAATGAAGTAGATCAACCCACAAATCCTCAACAAGACCCGATTGGTCGGAGTTACTCTCTCAACTTTTTTAGTTTTGGCATTGCTAGTATTGAGATTCCAGTTCACGCCATTCGGAAAGCCCTTGCTGTCAAGTTAGCCGCTGACTTATATCAGTGGTGGCTTAATGCAAATGTTCAACTTCCTAGTGATGTTCAACAAGAGGCAGAAGCAGAACTCAAAGAGTTAAAGTTGTCTAGTAAAGAACTGCTGAATGAGATTTTACTTAATCAAGAGGGTAAGCGTTATGAAGTCGTTATCCAACAATGGATTAAGCAACTAGAGAATAATATCAACGTCGAACAACGATTAAAATGTACTGCTCAACTTCCCAATCCTTTTGGCAAAGAAACGGGTAAAATCTTGGAATTTGTGAGCCGTTATCTTAACCCAACTGTTGAAGAATATCGCTTAGATCATCTCCGAGATGACCAAAGAAGACGCGGTGACTTCCTTCAAAGAATGCAGGACAATGGGGAAAAACTGTTTCAGGAAACAGCACGAACTTTTAAAGAAAGAATCTACGACTATTTAGAAGATAAGAGCCAAGGGGCTCGCGCTATCAAGGCACTCCTGGAGCAAATGCGAACCAGCTTACAAACAGAAATTGAAAAATTGCAACGGGAAGCTGAAAAAACTTGGGAAAGTCTTGAAAAAGCTGCTTGGGCAGAATACAACCAAGGGAGTTCTCAAATTGATGAATTTAGCGATCGCTGGATGGCAACCAAGGAAAATAAAATGAAAGAATGGTGCGATCAAGCGATTGGAGGAATTGAAAAAAGTTATCAAGCCACATTACAACGCCAGTCTCGTCTGATGGCTGTTAACATTCAAAACCGCTTTCTTGATGTCATTCAAGAGGTTGAAAATGAAGTTGACCGATGGACTGGGCGAATTTCAGGTTCAGAAAGTAAGTATCGTGACTTGATCGCTTCATCTGAGAATTACATAGAACAGTTGGAATTAGTTGGACTTAAACTGTTTGAACGACGGGAGTTGAAAGAACTTTACGATGATTTTATTAACAAGTCTCAGGGACAGGATATCCTTTTTAGTCAACTCACCCAAGATATAAAAGCCGCCAGCCAAAACAGCAAATTCTGGACTCAATCTGCCTATGGTCAACAAGAATTTCATCTTCTGGATGTGGCTCGCATTGATGAGCTTCAATATCCCCAGTTTGAGGATGTAGTTGAACAATTCACCCGACGGAAAATTCAGGAAGCACCCGCCAACAGTAAACTGTACACCGAAATGGATGCTTGCACCCGTTTTATGCGACTGTACCCGGGAACCCAAGATCGACAACGAGAGATTCAACGTTTATTTAACTTGTCTAAACCCTTAATTCGTTTAGATAAAACCATTCCTCAAGAGGGAGGATTTACGCCCCAAGAAGGTCGTCTTGCGGGAATTATTGGAGGAGAAAAGACCTCCGAAACCGCAGCACAACAACAAGTTCCTCTGCTCAAGAAGTTTTTTGTAGGACTAAAGGCGATCGCACCCTTGAGCAACCGAGAACGGCACAAAATTGTAGCAACTCACGAAATAGGGGGATTTTCTTTGCGAGCTATTGCTGGAACTGAGAATCTTCGCAAAGCCTACCAACAATGGCGAAACAAACGAATTAAAGCTGAACGTGCTATTCTCAAAGGTTTGAAAAGTGACAATGAATTACCCACTCCCGTCCACATTCAAAAAGATATGGTGTTTTGGGATTTTCATCGCCCCGACCCCACCATTGAACAGTTAGTTTTAATTGCCCGTGCTTTTGAGATTTTGCGTCAGGAAATCAACAAAACAACCAAACAAGATGTGATTCGTTACCGCATCATGACTGAATTGGGTGAAGATAAAGTAACTGTAGCAGCCAATTGGGAAGATACAGTGCAAGTTCTGCAATTACCTGATTGTCGAGAAGACAGACAAGAAGTCGAACGACAGCTTAATGAATTACTCGACCAAGCCGAAACAGAATCCCAAAAACAACAACTGGGCAAACAACTGCAAGATTTCTTAGCTGAACGGCTCAAAACTGAGTTTCGGAATAATGATGAGGAAACCATGTATCTCCGGGAAAAAAACATCATTCTCGAATTTATCATTAACCATAAACTCGGCACTGTAAACAGTCCTTCAACTCCTCCTCCAGTCATCACCGCACCTCATCTGGGATTCACGACTGAACCGGAAGATAACCAAAACAAAATGCTAGGAAATGTCATGGCAAATACTGGTATAAAATACTGCAATAAGTGTGGTTATTCCATGTCTATCAGTGATAAGTTTTGCTCTAATTGTGGCAATAATATGTCCTAAAAAATTATTATAAGGTAGTCAATCATGAAAACTTTATCCTATTCCTACAGATGGCGTATTGCTATTTTCCGAGGATTGATTCGTACCGGCAAAGGTTTACTCTATTCTCTAGTTAACTCCGTTGGCGATACTTTAGAGCATCTGTCTCAATATAGTCATCCTATTGTGATGGCAACCAGTCAGACTTTAGAACAGATGACGAAACAAACTGGAGTGGCTTTAATTCGGGGTTATCAAAAATATTTGTCTCCCCATAAGGGTTTTTGCTGCTCTCATCGGGTTTTATATGGTGGTGATTCTTGTTCACAATATGTCAAAAATATGCTGATTGAACAAGATTTGCGATCGGCTATTTCTCTATCTCGTCAACGGTTCGTAAATTGTAAAACTGCCAAAATTATCCTGCGTGCAGAAACCTTAGAAGAAAAACGCCGCCGCGAGCAGAATAATAGCCAATGGAATTGTAGCTGTTCTCCAGGAGGATGTCTTGATGAATGTATCCCTGACTGCGACGATTTGGGTTGCGAGCCTGATTGCGAGCCTGATTGTGATTGTGGTTAAAGATTATATCTAAAGGGTTAAAAATTATGAAATTTGTGCAAAGTTTATTTGTGTTTGCTTTGGGATTAGGTGTAGCAATTTTACTAAAAATGCTCCTGAGTTCCTTTTCAATTCCTCGTGAGTTAGTGGCATGGATTAATACGGGAATATTTGGTGTAATTGGTTTTGCTTGCGGTTATCAACGTCGCCATTTTGGTCAGACTAATACTATCATTATGGTGTTAGCCATGTCGGTATTTTTATACCTATTTAGCTCAATTTTGGGTTACTATGAATTAGTTGATGCACTCTCGGCAAGACACAACAATCCAGAACAGGTTGCCGACGCTTTTTTGCAATCGAAAGTTGGCGCTTCTGGAGTTTGGGGTTTTTATGTCTACAGGGTGGTAGGAGAAGCCAAGAATTGGTTTGGACAATTGATACTATGGCTGGTTCAATTATGGTTTTTTGGATTATCTTTGTTTTGGGCATTTATGGGATGGGCGATCGCCCCAGATCAATCCTAATTCTTATGCTGCTCCGACACTTGAGAAACTTGCCCTTTCTAATGGAGGGAATCAACCAGGTTTCTGACGCAAAATACTGTAAAAGCCCGGATTTTATCTCCGGGCGCAATTCAGGCACGGGGTAAATTAATCACACAATTGGAATTGAGCTAATTCTCTAGGTAGGTTTGAAGAATGAGGAACACTCACACCACGAGGAGCTAGGATACCCATGCCAAAAACGCAACCATCCTCAGCACTACAATCAGTCATTCTTAGGGATAGTTCGTAGTCATCCTCAAATGGAGGTTCAAAGGAAACAACTGAGACTAAATCTTCGTCAAATTCCAGCACCTCCCCACTCATAGTTTTAACTCGTAACTCCACATCGGCGCAATTTTCATCGCAGTAGCCGACAAAAAGATACTCAATAGAAGGATCAAGTCTGAGGGTTAACGGTGCGCTAACTCTGGCTGGTCCTTTGCCAATTACCGGCCAGAATGCTAACTCGAAACCGTCTCTTCCCGCCTCCTCAACCACATCTCTGAGTTTACAGACAACTGTTCTTTGTTGGTCAGTTAAATCCCGCGCTAAGGCTGTCCCTAGGAGCGTAGTACCGAGCAACATAATCATTCCCGGTAGATAATAGTGTTTCCGTTTCATTGATATCCTCTGGGAAGGGATGGTTATTAAGGGAATTTCCGAAATAACTGGAGAATACCATATCTCAGCGCGATCGCCTACAGATAGTTTAATGGGCTATAGATTGCTACCCTGTCCCTGACCCCCCAGCCTTAAATTAGATTCAATTGATGTTACCATTCCTTTAGCCATGCTTCCATTTGGTCAATTTCTGCCTCCTGTGAGGTCAAAATGTCTTCCGCTAAAGATTGCATTTCTGGGCGATCGGATTTTTCTTGTAAATCTTTAGCCATCACTAAAGCACCTTCATGATGGGGAATCATGGCTTGGAGAAAACGCCGATCAAATTCATCATCTGCTTCGCCTAAATCCATATCCATCCGCATAGCACTAATTTGTTGCGGAGACATTTCTATCATGTGATTCATTTGATTATCCCATGCCATTGGTGTATCTGGTGCGTCTGGATACCAGGCTTGTCGCCACTCCCTCATTTGGGCAATTTCTGTGGCTTGAGCTTGAATTATTTCTACTGCTAAATTTTGCAATTCCGGTCTTTCTGATTTCCCTAAAACTTCCTGTGCCATAATAATTGCACCTTCATGATGAGGAATCATCGCATCAATAAAGCGTAGGTCGTAGTTTTCATCTGCTGGCCCTAAATCCATATCAGCATGATCCATACCTCCATGATCCATGGTTGGTACGGTTTCACCAGTGATCTCTATGGGTTCCTCTATGGACGGAGGTACGGAATCACAACCCGCAATTAATCCCAATATGGCTATCAAACTCCAGGTTGATTTTCGGAAATTCGCATTCATGAACTTTCTCACCGATAACTATCTTAAACTACCCCCCAATTATAGACTCTCTAGTCAACAGGAGAGTCAAGGCATAGATACCATAGCAAATGTTTACCTAATCAATCGGTAGACAGATGCGGAATTCGGAACCTTGACCGATTTCGGACTCTACCTCTAAACTTCCTTGATGCTTATTAACCACAATTTGACGAGCGATCGCTAATCCCAAACCCGTACCTTTTCCTACTCCTTTAGTGGTAAATAAATAATCAAAAATTTGGGACTTTAGTGCCTCTGGCATTCCGGAACCATTATCTCCAATCCGAATCTCTACGGAATTTTTCTCAGGTAAAACCTGGGTAGAAATAGTAATAATTTGATGATTGATTTTGAGACTCTCAAAGGTTGAAGTCATGGCGACTTCATCTAAAACATCGATCGCATTAGCCAAAATATTCATAAAAACTTGGTTGATTTGACCGGGAAAACACTTGATTTGAGGTAAATTGCCATAGTTTTTGACGATATCAATAGCGGGTCGATGTTGATTAGCCTTGAGGCGATGTTTGAGAATTAACAGAGTGCTATCAATACCTTGGTGAATATCGCAGGAAACTTGATGATCTAGATCCGCTCTGGAAAAAATCCTTAAACTGGTGCTAATATCTTTAATGCGATCGCACCCCAGTTTCATCGATTCCAACATTTTGGGTAAATCTTCTAAGTGATACTCAATCTCTAATTCCTCATATTTAGCGACAATTTCCGCCCCTGGATCAACAAACCTTTCCTGATATAGTTGCAGATATTCACTCAGAGACTGCACGGATTTAATCGCCTCGTTAATATTACCATGAATAAAGCCGACGGGATTATTAATTTCGTGAGCTACGCCAGCAATTAAATTCCCCAAGGCTGACATTTTTTCACCTTGAATTAATTGCAGTTGCGACTGTTTAATTTGTTCGACATAATCTTGGGACTGTTGATATAAACGAGCATTTTCTAGGGAAATAGCCGCCTGAGTGCAAAGCAAGTTCACAACCACTAGGCGATCGCTCGTAAATACACCACTGATCCGACGATTTTCTAGGCTGACAATTCCCACCAAATTACCCTGATTTAAAATCGGTAAACATAACATACTCTTAGGTTTTCGTCCCTGTAAATACTTATCAATTACAGGTAAATCCGTTTGCATATCATCGATAACTACTACTTTATTAGTATTTTTCACATAATTAATCAGTTTGACTGGGACCTTAGTAGTTTCGCTCAAAAGTTCCCCACAAAGTTCCGTATTTCGGGGAGTAGCAAGCGATCGCACTAGCCAATTTCCATCAGCGTCCGGCAAAATTAAAGCACAGCGCGAACCCCCAGAATTTTGCAAAATAATCTTAGTCAGTTGCTGCAAAAGTTCCTCTAATTGAATCGTGCTAGAGATAGCCTGAGCCGCCTTTAAAATAGCTGAAAAATCCAGCAAATTATTAATGCTCGAAGCCGAGGAACGATTACTAGATGTAGATGTGTGAGTTGAAATACTCGGAGTAACCACAGTTGCTAAAGTCGCCATAGGATTTAAATTAGAGCCCATGGCTTCTAAAATCGGTTGTAGCAAGTTAGGATAGGCATTTTCTAGCTGATCAGTTTTAGCTTTTGCACCCCACCGCGCATAACAATAATAGGCTTCCTGCATATAAACCATTGCCAGCTTTTCTTTACCCCAATTCAGGTAAAACTTAGCCGCCAGTTCATTAGCTAAAGCCTCCTCTTGGATAAATTCGTGTTTTTTGGCTCCTAAAATTGCCTGGTCATATAAATTTATAGCCTCAACTTTTTTATCTAAAACTCGACATTTTTCCGCCTCGATTAAATCCAGCTTATGCTGATGATTCATTGGTGCATAATATGCCCAGTGACCTAAATGCTGTTCATTCTCTTCTACACGCTGCCACAATTCTGATTTCTGTTCATGTTCGGGAGCATAAATGCCTAAAGCCGTGAGGGAATCATAGAAATAAAATCCGGGAATGCTAATCATACCAGCACCACCAATTAAATATTTTTTAGCCTCAATTGCATAAGTTTCAGCTAATTTGAGTTCTGCAAATAAATAGGAAAGCATCATTTTATATAGATAAAATATATACAATCCCAGCACATCATGACTATCAGTAATGCGAGGCAAAATTTCTGTTTCTTCCATCGCTTCACCCGATAAAATGTGAGGGTTGACTGCTAACCCCAATAAATTTAAAGTAGACTGCCAATAAATTCCACAGTAATTGGCAGTGGTTATTTGATTCAATCGTTGTAAAGCGTGATAGTATCCAGATGACTGCTTTTCCAAGGTGACTAGAGTTTCACCACCCCAAAATGAGTTGAGGCAAAAGGTTTGAGCGCAATATCCAGCTTGTTCATGATTGCCAATTTCTAAGGCTTCTTTATAGCTGTCTTGTAGAAGATAAACTACGGTTTTAAGATGGTTTTTTCTGTGTAAAATAAATAAACATACTACATGAGTAACTTCTGGTTTTGCGGTTTTGAGGTCTAATTTTTTCACTAATGTTAGCGCCAATTGACCAAACTTCAAACCTCTATCTATATCTTGTAAGAGATTACAACAAATAATACCATAGCAGCTATAGCTAAAGGCGGAAGCTGATGTATTGCCATATTCAATTGATAGCTTAACTCCTAAAGAAATAAACACGGGAAATAAGGGAGATTGAGAGATAGCAGCGACGGGAATTATACTATTGGCTATCTGCAAAATAGCGATTTTTTCTATATCTGTCATTAAGGGTAGGTTAACTAAGTCGTCAATATCGCGATCGCCAATTAGTTCTAGGACTTCTGCAATGACTTGTTGGATATCGTTTTCTGTGGGATTTGCTGGGTAATTGACACCCAAACTTCCCAGTAATTCTTGACCAATAGCAATCGCTTCACTTAGTTTGTTTTGAGATACATGGGCTTGAATATTAATCCGGTAAATATCTACCTTGTCTACCCAACTATCTACCTGAGATATCACCTGATTAATGAAATGGTTCATGGTCTCAAAATCACCAGATAAAGCTGCTAATTCAGCCCCCAAATTATAAAATTCTAGGGTGATTTTATATTGTCGCTTTCCAGGGTTTTCTCCGAGTAAATTTAACCCGGTTTCAGCATAATCCAAACCTGCTGTATAGGCGGTAGCTGCTTTAGCTTTTCGACAGGCGATCAGGTTCATTTGCGCTAACTCGTCTCGTTCTTTTTGGGTAGTAATTAAAGCTGTACCATAGTTGAGTTTACTGATGAGTTCAAAAATATAATCTTCCCTAGACTCAATAGGAATTTGTTTCAGCAATAGTTGTCCTATGCGGTAATGAGTAGTCTGTTTTTGCTGTTCAGGAATTAGTGAATAAGCAGCCTGTTGAACCCGATCATGCAAAAATTTGTATTGTACGTTTTCAGTCTGACTACTGTTTAACTCCGTTTCATTCTCACCCATATAGAATTTATAAACCTGAGTTTCTGGGATGATTAACCCGTATAATAGGGCTTTCCATAAAGCGATCGCTACTTGGGTTGGTGATTTTTCACAAACAATTGCTAATGTATCCAAATTAAACTTATTTCCCAGACAAGCAGCTAACTGTAAAACTTCCTGAGTTTCTGCCGGTAATTTCTGCAACTGTATCGCCATAAACTCAACTACATCATCGGTGATAGATAGGGAATTAACTCTAGCCATATCACATTCCCAGTAGCGTTTTTGGAGATTAAATTTAATACATTTATCCTCATATAATGCCTTGAGAAACTGGGTGATAAAAAACGGATTTCCTTTGGTTTTACGATTAATTAATTCCGTGATTCGATAAGCTAGTTCAACCGTACAAGCTAAAGTATCCGCCACCAACTGATTACTATCCTCAAACGCCAGGGGAGTTAAAGTAATCGTATTAACCGTTTTACCCAGTTTTTTCAGTTCTTCTACTGTTAACATAAAAGGATGCACAGGAGAGACTTCATTATCCCGATAAGCACCCAATAACAGTAGATAGGTCTTTTCTTCGATTAATAGCTTCATTAACTCCAGAGAAGCCAAATCTGCCCACTGTAAATCATCTAAAAATATCACCAGTGGATGCTCATAAGTAGTCAAGACCGAGATAAATTTTTGGAATAGTAAATTAAACCGATTTTGGGCAGCAGTTCCTGATAATTCCGGGACAGCAGGTTGAGGGCCGATGATTTTTTCCAGTTCAGGAATTACCTCAATTAAAACTTGTCCGCTACCTCCTAAAGCTGCTAAAATATTAGCTTTCCATTGGTCAATATCTGAGTCTGATTCTGACAAAAATTGCCCGATTAAATCCCTTAAGGCTTGCACAAAGCCCGACAAAGGAATATGATGATTTAATTGGTCAAATTTACCCTGAATAAAATAGCCTTGCTGACGGGTAATCGGTTTGTGGACTTCATGGACTACGGCGGTTTTACCAATCCCCGAAAAACCCGCCACTAACATAATTTCTGATGCCCCATTCGCTACCCTATCAAAGGCTGCTAATAATTCCTCAATTTCGTTTTCTCTACCATAGAGTTTTTCCGGAATTAAAAAGCGATCGCTCAAGTCACCAGCAGCGATTTCAAACTCGCAAATATTACCAGTTTTTTGCCACTGTTGCCAACAATTTTCTAAATCATGTTTAAGTCCCAAAGCACTCTGATAACGATCCTCAGCATTTTTTGCCATTAATTTGGCTACGATATCAGATAAAACCTTCGGCACATCAGGGTTAACCTCATGCAATGGAGTTGGCATTTTCGCCAAATGACAATAGACTAATTCCATCGGATCATCAACATTAAAAGGCAACTCTCCCGCCAGTAATTGATAGAAAGTTATTCCCAGAGAATATAAATCACTGCGGTAGTCAATGCCACGATTCATCCTGCCAGTTTGTTCCGGGGATAAATAAGCTAAAGTTCCTTCTAAAATATTAGGATTTTGGATAGTCTGATTTTCTTTTGGCAATAATGAAGCCAAGCTAAAGTCAATCAGTTTAACTTCTTTGGTTTCAGGATGAATTAGGATATTTGCGGGTTTAATATCTTTGTGAATTACCCTTTGTCGATATAATCCGTGTAAAATGTCTGCTAGTTGTAAACCTATAGCTAAAAAGTCAGGAATTAATAGTTTTTTGGGTTGCCACTGATTCAGAGAAATATGTCCTTCATAGGGCATCACTAAGGCATAACTATTCCCATAATTTTCTAAAGATAAAGGTTTGACAATTCCTGAAAGTTCCAGATTTTTTGCAAGTGTATATTGATTGCGAAACTGTGCCAATTCATTAAAATTCGGATGGGGATTCCGTAAAACTTTGATGATTACCCCTTGGTGATCACTGGTCCTAGTGCCTTTATACACTATGGTGCGGGTTCCTTGATAGATAATTTCGCCAAAGTTGTACAAGGGAAGAGTCATAATCATGGCGTAACCTGTAGTTAATAGGGTTGACTCAATCAAAACTTCGATAGATAGGCGCTTCCAGGCTTTTCTAGCCTCAATCTAGTTAATTGTAAACGGTTTGTGATTAAACTTTTCATAGCTTAACTTACCAAACCAAAATTTTCTGTAAATGTGCTACAGAATAATACAAACTTGGTGGTTATGCCAAGGGTAACTTGATTATAAATTCTGTACCCACCCCTGGGACTGAGGAAAAAGTTAACTCTCCGTGGTGATTCTGGGTGATAATTTGGTAGCTGGTTGGTAATCCCATCCCGGTGCCTTGACCTACGGCTTTAGTCGTAAAAAATGGGTTAAAAATCTGGTTTTTATGTTCGGAATTGATGCCAATACCATTATCTGTAATTGATATCAATACTTGATTTTTATCGGCTAGGCGTGTTTTGATGTTTATACATCCTATATAATCAGAGTTTACCGCCGTATTTAATCGATTTCGTTTTTCCTCGATCGCCTGAATAGCATTGATTACTAAATTCATAAATACCTGATTTAATAGGCTGCTATAACATTGAAATGACGGCAAATCTCCATAGTCTTTAATTACCTGAATTACCGGACTTCCATTGCTACCATTGACCCGATTTTGGACAATCACTAAGGTACTATCAATATTTTCATGAATATCTACAGATTTTAACTTGGCTTCATCTAAACGGGAGAAGGTACGCAGGGATTTAACAATATCCCTAATTCGTGAGGCTCCATGAGTCATTGAACTAATGATTTTTGGGAAATCGTCCCTGATAAAATCTAAATCAATATCCTCAATTAAATCTCTAATTTCTGGAGGGGGATCAGGATACAATTCTTGATAAGTATCAATCAATTCTAACAAATATTCCGTATAGGTAGAAGTGTGGGTTAAATTGCCATAAATAAAACTAACTGGGTTATTAATTTCATGAGCCACACCTGCGAGTAATTGACCTAAACTCGACATTTTTTCAGCTTGAATTAACTGCACTTGGGTTTCTTGTAATTCCCGATATGCTTTTTGCAATTCCTTACCTTTGGCTTTGGACTCCTGATAAAGTTGAGCTTGATAAATAGCGATCGCCACCTGAGTTGCCAGACTTTGTAGCAGTTCGATTTCATCATCTAACCAAGAGCGATCGCATTCGCAACCCTTGGTACAATCACTCTGAACTCTCCCGATTTCAAAACCTCCAATTGTGCCGCCAGCTGTATGCACAGGTAACACCAAATAACTTTCAATTCCTGACTGTTGACAAAATTCTTTTAAGGCTTCGTCTTGGCTATCCTTAACTACATCTAGCCGATACATTTTCCCATGAAATAAATGATAAAA
This sequence comes from Limnospira platensis NIES-39, assembly GCF_026000695.1. Classification (GTDB taxonomy): domain Bacteria; phylum Cyanobacteriota; class Cyanobacteriia; order Cyanobacteriales; family Microcoleaceae; genus Limnospira; species Limnospira platensis. The sequence continues at coordinate 6,493,515 of NZ_AP026945.1, read as the reverse complement.
TAATTTTGGAAAATTATCAATATTATAACTGCCAAGCCAACTAGGTATTCCTGGATTTTTCTGCTCCTTAACATTTTCTAAGCAGGGTGGATTGGTATCGGATCTATACCATACAAATGCACAAATATAAACTTTGATTTCCTGAAAAATCGCATTGACAGCATTTTGCAAAATCGTATCTAAATGCAGAGAATTGCGAATTTCGGTGCTGATCCGATTTAAAGTTTGGGTGCGACTCAGCAAAGATTGTAACTTTTGTTCTGCTTTTTTGCGTTCCCTTAAAGCCGCTTGCTGTTCACTAATATCTCGAACAATAGACAAAACATCATTGCCACAGGGAGCAAACCGCGCTTCATAATTTCGGATTCCTTCAGGCATTTCTAGAGCATATTCAAACAATTGGATATGTTGAGTTTTTAGGGTATCTGCAATAGCTTTACTCGTCGGTACAGCCAGAAACTCTGGCAATACTTCATGAAGATTTAGACCCAAAAATTGTGACGGCTGCATTAACGGTTCTACCTGTAGAGATGGCTTATAATCAAGAAAAACATAATCGGAACTATAGCGGAACATCATATCAGGAATTGCATCAAGTAAAGCGCGCGTCTGAGCCTCGCTTTCTTTTAAAGCCCTTTCTGCTTGTATGCGGTCTGTAATATCTTCAAAAATCCCCACCAAACCAATTACCTTTCCGTCCGCATCATGGAGAGGTATTTTAGTGGTTTCTACCCAATTCATGCTACCATCAGCATTGCTCTTATTTTCAATTAATTTGATTTGGGGTCGATCGCTATTCATCACCTGGCGATCGCAAGCGCGATAATGTTCAGCTTCTTTTCGACTCACACAATAATCATAATCTGTTTTTCCTATAAAAAAGCTCGTATTTTCACCACCAAAAGCCCTAGCAAAAGCCTGGTTACACCCCAGAACAACACTATGAGAATCCTTCCAAAATACCGACTGTGGGAGAGCATCAAGAATAGTTTGCAACAACTCCCGCGATCGATAAACTTGCTCTTGCGCCTTCACTCTTTCCGTAATATCCATCACCGTCCCAAACATCCGCACCACCTGCTCGTCTCGCTGTTCTATTTCAATCCGAGCATTCAGATAAGCCACCTCATCACCAGCACGCACAACCCGAAAATCAAAGTTTTGTGGAATCCCCTTATTAGCTTCTGCAACCCTATTTTGAAATAAAGAGCGATCGTCAGGGTGAATTATGGTCAGATGTTCTGCAAAAGTCGGCTCACCCTGTTCCGGACTCATACCAAACAGATTAAATACCTCTTCCGACCAAGTAACCTTTTGGGTTTGAGTCTCAAAAGACCAGTTCCCAAGATGCGCCACTTTTTGAGCTTTTTGCAGTTGATTAGTCAGTTCTTGTAGCGCCAGTTCATTAGCTTTACGCTGCGAAATATCCTGATAAATTCCCATAAATCGCAGCGGTTCACCCAAACGATTCCTCTCCACAATTTGACCAATACCTAAACCCCATTTATAGGAACCATCCTCGCATCGCAAACGATGTTCAGTCTCATAAATATCAATTTCTCCCCGGATATGTCGATTCATATTCTCAGAAACTAATTCCATATCCTCCGGGTGAATTCGACTGATCCACTCATTAACATTATGATTAACCACCCCTTCCGTCGCACCGATAAAATTCCGCCAATGTTCCTCCGATAAAACCAACTCATTAGTTTGCATCTTCCAATCCCAAGTGCCAATATCAGCTGATTCTAGGGCAATTTCTAAACGAATATGACTTTCCCGCACCGCCATTTCCGCCTGTTTACTGTCATGAATATATCGGGCAATTCCCAAACATCCTATCACCTCACCTTCATCATTTCTCATCGCCGATACATTAGTAGAATGCCAGTAATAGTGATTATTTTTATGTAACACCCTATATTCAGCACCTCGCACTTTTTCCCCTAATAAAGCTCGATGAAAAGCATCTACACAAATTGGCAGATATTCACTATGTACAAACTCGGCAAAAGAAATACCCAACAACTCATCAATGGGATATCCCGTAATTTCTTCAAAATTTGGGCTCACATAACTAAAAGTGCCATCCACATCAGCAATAAACACCATATCATTCAGATTTGCCGTCAAATTCCGAAACTTACTCTCGCTTCTTCGTAGGGCAATTTCACTTTCTTTTTGCTCAGTAATATCTCGCACATAACCATACCAAGTCGTGCTACCATCCTGCTCTCGTTGGGGTGTAGCATGACCAAGCAACCATAACAATCGACCATCAGGGTGAGTTATACGATACTCGCAAAGCCAGGGAGTCAAATTTTCCGCCGATGCCAAAATCGACTCTTCTACCAACTGTATATCATCAGGATGCAGCGCATTAAAAAGGGCACTAGCATCAGACCGCACGGCTTCTGGTTCAATACCATAAATCTCTCGTAACCCTTCGCTACTGTAGGGAAAAGCAAACCCACCATCGAGATTTTGACAAAACTTATAAATTACCCCAGGAATATGGCGACCAATTTGTTGCAGACAATACTCTGCGTCCATCTGTTCCGTAATCTGTCGCAGTTTTTCAGGAGTACAGACAGAGGCGGCTAAGGCAGATTGCAACGATTCTACCTGTTCTTGTAGCCTTTTGATTTCCGTAACATCTCGTAAAGTTACCAGATGACAATTAGGCAAAAAATTAGCTATGGCCACATACTCCACCATCACCACACCACCATCAGGTCGTATCAGACGAAATGAGCCACCCATCTCCCCTTGGTCGAGGAAATCTTGCCAAGTTTCTTCAAAATTAAAGCCGGGTTCAGCAAAATCACTAATCCGAGATCCCATCAAATCTTGACGTTCCAACCCAAATAATTCGCAGGCCGCCTGGTTAGCATCTGTCAAAGTGTGTTAACTATAAACCCTTATCCTGACAGCGATAGCGGTTATTACTCAACCCGATAGTCGTACCTAATTACTCAGATATTACTCACGATCTAGTCCTAGCACAGGAAAATAATTCTGTCAATAGGATGATTACTCAGTCAACAAGCACAACTTAATCAATCTGTCAAATGCCTACTATCTCCCCCTAACCAAACACCGATAGGGTAACTCTCTCGTGATACCCGTCAATGGCAAGCCTTCGGTTGGTAACGAACCATTGACTGCTATCACATCGTTCGTTTCCCCAATAGTGCTTGTTTCGGTTAGGGGGAGGGTATGGGTTCAATTTTGCAGGATATTACCTAAAGCTACCAGTGCTAATAATAGGACGGTAATGAGTGCGATCGCAGTGGGATTTATCTATGGCTCAAAGTCAACATGATAGCTGTAGGTAGCCGTAGGGGGAACCCACTAGGTTATCAATGTACAACGATACTCCTATCAATGTACAAAGATATCAGACCGCCTACCTGGTTCCCTATGGGAGTCAGATTATTGGTGAAATATTGAGGAGCCTACTCGCTACCAACAAAATGCGATCGCATAATCACGACTAACCTAACTATCTCCTACCGGAATCAACCCGATACCCTCAAACAACTTTTCAACTGGTGACTTGTTTCGTCATCTCTCGCTGATACCTACATAATCCTAGAGAATTGATTCCCCATCGAAACCGATACCTACATACCGCTAGACAAGTCTCCAATTTTTGGTGGTAATCATCCCAGGCGGAACCCAGTACCCCTAATAAACACCCTAAGCCAAAATCTTAACCCGTCTATTGTGGGTAAACTAGGGGGGTAAGCATATAAATAATTTTCGATATCGTATTTTCGATATCGAAAACAGATAATATGAATGAACCCCTACAGTCAGAAACCATAGGGGACATTTAAGTTATTGGGGTAGCTGTTAGGTGTTAGGGTTTAGGTTGACCCCATGTATTAAGTAAACAATTATAGACCTCTGAGTTAATTAACCCAGGAAGTTGATTAAAACCGTCTAAGTTACTTTTAACCCATAACACTTCAGTTCGTTTCTTTTTTACGTCTTTCTTGTGACTAGCGGACATGACTGTATTTATTTCTATTTTTTGTGTAAATGATTGAGGTTCAATCATCTGATGATAATTCGATACAATGTAATTGCCTGTTATGCAATCTAATGTATGACATAGTTTTGTCCAATCTTTAATCGTGTAGCCGCTATAGTGACCTTGTGTACTACCGGAATAAGGCGGGTCACAATAGAATAGTGTATTAGGTGAATCCCACCTTTCAATACACTTAATAGCATCCTCGCAGGAAATGTAAACCTTTTCTAACCTTTCCAACGCTTCAGATAGCCTAGCTTTTTTATTTGTGAATGTCATCGCTCGGTTTTCGCTTTTTTTACTGAAACCCCACCCCTGCCTAGCGTTGGCAAATGATTGGTTGATATTGACATAGTATGCCCAAGCTTTTTCAATGTCTGAAAAGCCTTCCGGTTGTTTACATATTGCTTGAGATTTTCTGTAGTCAGATTGACTATATAATGTAGCTTGAATTTCATTATTAAGTTCAATAGGGTATTTTTTGGCTACTCTATACAAGTTGATTAAAAGGTTGCTTGTATCGTTAATGCACTCTCTATAATCGTGTTGATTGGTTACGGTAGGTAATGGTTTTAAAAATAACAAAGTAGCTCCACCGGCAAAAGGTTCTACATATATTTTGTGTGGTGGGAAATATTGCAATATTTTAGAACCTATTCGTTGCTTTCCCCCGTAATAACTTAGTAAAGGTTTCATTGTTGTGATTTCATTAATTAATAATTGATGTTAGGGTTTTCTCCAACCATCATCATCAATATCATCTCTGTTAATTGGAAGAGGGGGTGATTGCTTTTTATCTTCTAACTGTTTTTTACAAACTGTTGATGGCATAAAATCATTAACATATCTAATCAAATAATTTAGGCTATTTTGGATACCGTCTAACCTATTCTCAATAATTAGGTTTCCTGTATGCGTAATGAACATACTGATAATAATCGCGACAATAATTAACCCTAATTCAACTATTACCAAGTTCATTTATATTAATTTCCAAAAATGAAGTGTAAACCATTTAATCCTTTCTAGTGGAGAAAATGAAGCGTAAAAATTGCTGTACGGCGGTGATTCAATTATTTGATATTCATTAAGCCATATAATTTCACGTTTAACCATCATATTCTGCTTCACATCATTGTATGTGTAAAATTTTAACCACCCTGCCATTTTCCAGTACACGGGTACACTGTCAGCGTCAAATAATATCCTGATAAATTTACTGCCAGAAATGTCAGGTAATTTTTTAGTACCGTGTAGCTATCATCTTCTATCCTGAAATTAAGTTCATAAACTTTAAACCAATTACTTTCAGATATATCAAGTGCATTAGGCATTATCTGTTAATTTATTGTTGTAAGTCATAAGTCATTTTAGTTCTCCATTACAGTTTTGTTAGGGCTAAACACTCACTTTCACTAAGAGCGCGAGGGTAGTAGCGGAAATCTTTACATATACCAGTTTCAACAACACCATTAGCTCTTCTTAATATAAGAATTTCAGAAATAGGTTGATAAGATGTTACTGTATTAGGTGCATCAACCACTTTATCACCGTTAATAAATAACTTTTGCCGACCTTGCTCTAAAACAGATAATATCTTAAATGATGGTGCGTCCAATCTAGTTATTAAGGGTGATGAATAAGTCAACACACCACCAGACACAGTTCTAGTGTCTATACCGAAACCTGCACTGTCGTCGCCGTGAAGTATCAAGTTGGTATTATCTGAATTAGTACCTAAAATAGCACCAACTCCTGTCAACTTGTTTGGTGTATATTCTATATAAAAACTACCTTCACTCGGGTTAAACTCATCCCCCAACACTCGACTAACCGCATCAGAAGCACGTGTTACGCTGGTGGCTTGAGTAGGGGTGTAAGGGGATGGTGTTGATGATGCTTCTAGTTGTGTACCCCAAATGTAGATACCTGAAATGCCATCACCTGTGTAAAGAATGCTAGACCCATTATTCAAGTAATGCACTATTGTTGCAGTAGCAGTTGATGATGCTGTTGAGGTAATTGAGCATCTATACCATCCGTTTCCCATAGACGTTACTGATGAAGAAACAAGTCCTCCTCCTGCTGTAATTGCTCTAGTCAGTAAATTGAAATTTGCGAAAGAATTGGCGGGAAATTGAGTGGCAAATGCAATTACAAGAATCGAGCGTTCTGCGGCTTTAGCATATATGGAGTAGGGGTCGAGAGAGATGTCGCCATCTCCCCCTCCCATACAGAACCGTACTTGAGACTTTCACCTCATACGGCTCCTAATTTGACCGTCTCCTTGTTAAGAGTACAGCATCATCTCTTCATCAAGAGCTGTTTTATTGTCGTGACAATGGCGATGTAATAATTGAATATTCTTGTATTCATCCTTTCCGCCATGGCTTCTAGGTACAATGTGGTCTACTTCAACTATATCTGATGGGGTAAAGAATTGTCCACACCAGGTACATCTACCTTTTTGCTTTTTGAGTAGTTTTGCTACCCTATTTGGCGTGCCGATTGCTTGTCCTTTCCTGGTTGCCCAGTAAGTCCAATTTCCGTCATAAAGTGTTGCGTCAGGGCGTATTAGGGTATGTCTAACAATTGGAGTCCAGTTGTGTTTGAATAGATGTAACCCATCTTTGGTTTGGAATATCCAATTTTCATGTCTTTCTTTCCCATTGCTAAGTTTAATTGTTCCATGTCTGAAATAATTATTTAGCTTTTCGAGACTTGCCTTTCCGCATCTTGATAATGTCCATGCTCGTAACATTTGCCAGATTATGAAGTCTAGCTTATTGAAGGTCTCTACTGAGACTACCGCTGAGTAGTAATTTGACCATCCCCGTATTATCGGGTTTAGTCTGCTTATCAGGGTTGATTGAGGTGCTGTTTTGAGTTGTTCTATTGCACTTTTAATCACTTCTGTGTGAGCTTTAACTGCTTTATTGCTGGGTTTTATGTGGGTTTTATGTCCGATTAATCGGCTTGCTCCCCCGCCTGTTTTCCCAGATTTGTATTTTCCTGCTGGATATTGCCTGATATTGAATCCGAGAAAGTCAAACCCTGGATTCTCTGTTTTACCGTCATACTCAATAGTTTTGAGTGTATGACAGATTCGAGTCTTTTCAGGTTTTATTTCTAGTCCTACAGGTTTTAGCCATTCAGAAATAGCAGTCTTGCACTGTTCAATGATTTCTAGGTCTTTGGATATGACCACAAAATCATCGGCATATCTTATAAAGTTTACCTGAGTGGCTGTGCCTTTATTTGGATACATTCCTTTAACTAGCCTTTCCATTCCCAACAGTGCGATGTTGGCGAGTATTGGACTTATTACCCCTCCTTGAGGTGTCCCTGTTTCTGTATCCTCAAATACACCGTTATCTAGCACGCCAGCTTTGAGCCATTGTTTCAGGTCTCTCTTCAAGCTGCTTGGACAATGAATTTTGGACAGTAGGTAATCATGGTTCACGGTAAGAGCATTTTGCTATATCAGCATCGAGTACATAATATTCACCCTTGTTGATACTTGAGTAAATTCGTGCTATTGCATCATGAGCCGACCGTCCGGGACGGAACCCATAGCTTGTGCTTTCAAATCTCGATTCCCATTCAGGTTCGAGAGCCGACTTAACCAAGGCTTGCCTTGCTCTATCTTGGATTGTGGGTATGCCTAGTGGGCGTTTTTCATCCTTACCAGGTTTTGGAATCCACACCCTTCGCAGTGGTTTTGATTTGAGTTTTCCCTTAATGTTCTTAACAAGCTCGAACCTTTGTCTTGAAGAGATTGCTCTTACTCCATCAACTCCGGCTGTTTTCTTGCCTTGACCCGCTTGGGGGGGCGGGTTTATTAAGCTGACTGTTGGGAAGCATGGCTGACCGTGGAACCCGCCCCTACAGCCGCACTGCTAAGAGCCGGGCATAATACGATTTCACCAGTAGACGTTGCCACCTTCGTGCCTTAGCATTTTGTCCCGATTTAGCTGCTCGAAATATACTCTTTTGGAGCTTGAAAACTTTCCGTTGAACCTTAGTCCATGGGATTGTCTTCCATGCGTTGTTCGTAGTCTTGATTGGTTTTGGTTTCCCAAACCCTTTCTTTAAACTCGCTATCGCCATTTGTACACCTACTAGGCTCTATTTCTTTACAATCAAACCGTGACCTGTTAGCATATCCCTGCTATTACGGTAGGGCGTTGGCTTTTGGTCACATCTCACATCCTCTAGGACTTGCGGTTACACTTATTCCTACTGATATCTCGACCAGATAATCAGAGTCCAGGAGGACTTAAAACGTTCCGTTTATATGGGCATTCCATCTTTAGACTTGTCCTCTCCACCGGGGTACTTTTAAAGGTCTGTGTAGGTGATGATAAAATTACCCTACTTTTCCCCTTGTTCTTTTGAACGCAGCGTATCAACCTATTTCGCTACTTCATATTTACGATGGTTCAAGCCGGACATTCGGTTTCCCTAATCATGGATGGTTGGCAGTGGTCGGATTATTGGGAATAGGTTTCCCTCACGCCTTCCGTTCCCCGCTTCAGTCCTGGGGTTGTGATTCTCAAAACTGGGGGTGGCTGTTATGGTCGAAAGGGAAGTCACCTTCCCCGACTCCACTTCAAAACCGTACTTGAGACTTTCATCTCATACGGCTCCTGATGTGAATACCCCTTTGTCAGTGGGAACAGGGCTACAACCCCCTGCTTTATGACCTCAACTTTCGGAGCTATATACACACGTAGTCATTAACTCGTTTTCGTCATAACACTCTTAGTTGTTGTGGTCTCTATATCCACACCGTGACTAGTGGGCATATCCTAACCATTACAGTTAGGCATTAGCTTTCAGTCACATCCTTTTCCCTTAAAGGCATACGCTTACACTTTTCGCTACTCCACAAGTACATCCTGCCACTTGAGAGCCAATGAGGGGTTTAAACGTTCCATCTATGCGGGCATTCCATCTTTAGATTCGTCCTATCCACCGGGGTACTTTAAAGGTCTGTGAAGGTGGTGGTAATATACCCCTTCTTTTCCCCGTGCTCTTTTGAGCGCAGCGTATCAACCTATTTCGCTACTAGAGTATTACGATGGTTCAAGCCGGACATTCGGTTTCCCTAATCATGGATGGTTGGCAGTGGTCGCCTCTGGTAGTAGGTTCTACTTCACGCCTTCCGTTCCCCGCTTCAATCCTGGGGTTATGATTCCCAAAACTGGGGGTGGCTATCGCCGTTACTCTCAACCTTACGTTATACTCAAGGGGTTCACAACTCCCCTCTTTTTTTCGCTCAGTCTTGACCTTGAGTCTCTCTGCCTTATCTGGTTGTCGAAGCCAGATGTTGAGACACATAGATAGTTATGGGATGGTCAGGGGTGCGAATCCCTTATATTCCACCAAGGGGTGGAAGTCCCACTAGGAGGTTATTTAAGGCATTGCAGCCCTATTTCACTCCTAAACGTCTCGCACATCGCCGTTACTCTTAACGCCCTGATTTCTCAGTTGGTTTATGACCTTGAGTTCCCTGCCTTGCTTAGATTTCTCCAAGCGTCGGGACATATAAACAGTTATGGGATGGTCAGGGTTGCGAATCCCTTATATTCCACCAAGGGGTGGAAGTCCCACTAGGATGTTATTTCAGGCATTGCAGCCTTATTTGACTCCTAAACGTCTCGCACTTAATGTATATGTTGTCCCAGATGTTGCAGAAAATGTACGATTTACATGGTGGGCGGTGTTTGTGCTTGAATCCTCAACTAACTTGTCACCAGTTAAATTTCCATCAAGCGCAACAATTACATTTGGCGTAATACTTGCTCGTGTTTTTGTCCAAGTCGCATTATCAAAATCCTCACTCCACGATACCAAATTAGTCCTCTGTTCCTCCACCAACGACCCTAACCGTTCACCCGTTTCAGGATTAAATGTGTATCTAGGCTTATTCACTGCGGCTGTACGAATCCTGCCTGCTGCGTCTACATACGTTGCCGTAGATGCTCTAGTAACAGTGTAAGTGTCTGTTACAGGTTCTGTTATCCATTCTTCACCATTGTAGCGTGTGTTGGATTTACCAAACTGAGTTGAAAGGGTAGGTTCTATAGAGATGCGAGGTTCAACGTTATACGTATTTGAGTCAATAACTGCTTGTATCCGTTCATTAGTTAAATACAGATTAACTTCACCTTCTGGCAAGTCATCGGTTGATTGCCCAAACTTACTAGAGTAAATGTTGAAATTAGTCATAACTGCCTCTATATTGATTATTTAATTAAATGGCTAATAACTTAATACTAGCCATTCATTTGATGATTACATATTGATATATTCGATAATTGTAACGCTGATACTAGCGCTAGATTCTGCTATCGCCTGTAACTTAGTTCTACCCCACGTTATTGAGATGGTATCACCTGGCTTAACCGAAAATGCAGCGTCTGACACGCTATCACCTGTAGGGTCAAATATTAGATGTACATTGGTATTTGACCGATTCTTTACAAACACCGTTCTACCGTTACTGGTAGCATTGATAGGCACAACTTCCGTGATAGTGTTAGCAGTCAAACTTATCGCGGTAGTTTCGGGAGTTCCCGGTATTTTACTGCTCATATTTAGAGTGTCTAAATTGACAATAGAACTGTAAACGGAGAAACTCATAATAAACTCCTAAATCAAAGTATAATTTACCAATTTATTATTTGTTTTAATCCAACAATATTGGTTACGCTATCCTCAGTTATAGCATAGATAGAAGCTGTTGATTTTAGTTCATCATCCCACCCAGCGTTAGGAGGTAAATATAGGCATTGATAAGGTACACAGTTACTGATATCGCCGTGACAAAACCATACCCCTACAGAACCTACATTTTGTAAGTGCAACCTATACCGATTAATATTTGAGGGTCTAACTAATGTGGGGGTATTGCCTATTGTCACCCCAAAATTTTCGGGTTGTGTCAATGTAGGGGTTTGAGGAACTGTATCGAGTTGATATTCAGCCATGCCCAAAATATTAATAGAATCATTGTTATGTAACTGAGTTAAACACCTAGCTTTAACTATTGAGTTGCTATCAATTGCTAAACCTTCGTTTTGATTAGTGATTAATTCAATTAACAGGTTTTCGGTGTGAATGCCTCCATAATATGGCAATTTGACAATCCCTAAATTTAACCCGTTTTCTGTTGCCATATTCCCATAAAATATCTGTAAATCTACCGCTCCCTGCAACACTTCCTGTTTTTTTTCCACCGTTGGTAATAGCTATCTTCCGGGTAAATTGTGGGGATTTGTGATTGTGCAATACTGGGAGTGTAACATCTAGCGTTTAACGATGATATATAGCTGTAAATACCGATATCATATTTATATCTTTCTGTTATTAATGATTCTAAAATAGTCCCGTTAAATAACTCTATGGCGTTACTCCAGTTAGCAGCGTTTATATGAGCCGCGATATTTTTAACACCTCTCATGATTTCCCTTATTTAATGGATTTAGTAACATAATTATACTATCATATAATACTATTAAACTTAGTACAAAACGTTAATATGGTTAGAGACAGACGGACGATTAGAGACAAACCAAAGGTTAGACCTCGCTCGGGAGTTAGATATGACACAGCTCCCTTTAGATTAAACGATGACCCCGGTAAACTAGGAGACCCGTTTCGAGGTTGGACTGGAGACCCATACGGGAGGGAATTAGATACTCGAAACAAATTTATAAGTGATTCTAAATATGTAGCTCCTGAATACTGGGATGCAGATGAATATCACAAAAAAAGAGAAGCTGAAGAAAGGGAAAAAAGAGAGGATATTAAAAAAGAGGCAACTGTCAAGGAACCACCAAACAGAGATGAACCAAAGGGAGGAAAAAAACCTAGGGGAAAGGGTGGCGCTGGTAGAGGTTTTGGCGGTCCTAATAGCGGTGACGAGGTAGATGATGATAAAGGAAGGCGACCAGGCGATAGTTCAGATGATGATTCAGATGATGATTCAGACAATGGAAATGGCGGAAATGGCAATATCGGTTGTACCATAAAAGCTAATGAAAAGTACAGCGTTGAAGAGTTCGACAGACAAATGGGTAGCGGGGGATGCTGTAATCCTCCACCAAGTGGAAGTAGCATCACTTTTTTTAGTCATATGGATTGGAGGTGGGGAGAAACTCCTCAACCAACAGGAAGTGAGAGGTTTTTTTATACGCAAGGACAGTGGGAGTCTGAGTGGGCATACGGCGACCCTGATTTAATGTTTGAAAGTATAGGTGTATTTTGTGATTGGTGGATGGAATGCACAGAATTTGATTATGTAATTCCTAGATTTTCCGCGAGCACAAAAGATATCCCGCAATGCATCGAAGGAGAAGAACCTGAAAATATACGAACGATAACAATACCAGATATGAACGAAGAATGCTGTGGAATGATTAGAAGGATTTACGAGTTCCTAGACCCTGAATCCTTTCCGGCTGAAATGCCGGAAAAAATCACGGTTAATGCTGATAATCCAGAGAACAGAATTAAACGAATAAACACATTGCCAGAATGGTTAATGTATCGATTTGACATCGATGACGAAAGATGGGGTGAATTTGAAGTTAAAGTAGAGATTGATGATGTCAATCTAATGACAAAAGCAGAAGAAAAAGCCGAAATCAAATTACCTAACTTAGCTGAATCAATTGCTGAAATATTCGGGATGGTAATGGAAATTGCCATCTCCCATCAAGTGACACAAAACGCTGTTTTAACCTGTTTACATGAAGCAGGTTTGGCGCATTCAGCAGCCTTTAAAGCTGGTAGAGAGGTCTCAGAAATATTAGATTATTTAGGATTTAAAACTGAAGAAAAATACGCAACAATTAAAACAGCGTTTACTCCAGAAGCTGATAATTTTGAGGAACTACTAGAACCTAATGAAAGTAAAGTTAAAATCACTAATCAAAAGAACGCGAAAGAAACACTATAAATAACATTAAATCAAATAAAGAAAATATTCTCAATAGTTAGAGCGCAAGGTACTTTACAAGTTAATGGTAATGACCCGTCAAAAGACATATTAGCCGATTTAACTAGGTTATATGATTCAATGAAAAAACAGGATGATATTAGAGAACAGGAAACCAAGAAAGTACAAGAATTATTGAAAAAAGACTTTCCTGATATCAAGATAGAAACCGAATTGATTGACGGCGATAACCCACTAAGAGGAACTTTGTAATGGTTGCCAGAAGTGCAAGAATGCTAAGGAGTACTCGTAGCTTGTCTAGCCGTCAAACTCGTAGCAGTATAGGTAGGAATGGCGTTAGACAAGTTAATTTAGCTCAGAGAACATCTACTCAAGAGATGGGTTGGTTTGGCAAGCTATGGGCAAAAATAACTGGTAAAGTTGTTGAATGGGGCAAAAGTTTTGGAGGTTGGTTATGGGAAGGAATTACTAAGTTTTTATCTAACTTTAGTTTTGAGAAAGTAGCACGATTTATCACGTCTAATTGGGATAGTTTCTGGAATTTCAACTGGAATATATCAGATGAACAGATAGACAAAAATATGATGAATATTGCTAATCAATTTATTAGTACTACCGCCGGTTTTTTGGGTAATATGGCAGGTAAATTAGTTTGTGGAGTATTGCCTACCATTGGTATTGCATTTATCAACAAAGCCGCTGCTATGCACATTGCCTTAAGCAAGGGACCTGAAATGCTTATGGAAGTATCTACAGCTTTCGGCTCATACGTTAAACAATCATTTGGCATGGCTATGAAAGCCATAGCATGGCAACTGTTTAAACATGGTAGACGGGTTGTTAAAATGTTTTTAGATAAAAGTCCTTCAACACTTGCAACGGCTATTGTTTCAATGGTTCCTGGTGGTAAAGGAACGATTGAAAAGTGGGGTGACGAAAAAGGTGAGGAATGGAGTTTCGGTAAACAGAGAAGGGAAGCTAGGGAGAAATTACCAGAAAGCTATGACGGAAATATTAACACTATTTGGAATCAAGATAGTAGTGAAGAATTTTGGGAGGAATTCTCAGATAATTGTAAAGAAGCGATTATTTTAGTTGCTCAAGGATTAGATGAATATATTGCATTACAACGCATTGAGGAAAATAGACAACAACAATTAGTTAACGCGGTTGTAGAAAATGGTGGAGAGCGATTTAGACTAGTATCATCATTAAGAAACCTTCAAGAAAATGTAGCAAATGTGTTAGCTCAAACTGAAATACTAGGTAATCGTGATATAGGGCAATTTGTGGGTTCCGGTGATATCTCTGAAGTTCCGAATAGTAGTAATTTAAAAATTCAGTTAACCTTTATTTTATATAACTACGAAAAACCTCCATATTGGACTAAGGAAAGACGGTCAAAACTACAAAAAACTCAAATAGAACTCCCATCAGTAGAAAGACACGAAATAACCTGGGATAAATTACAAAGGATATTTACTCAACCTAGTAAATCAGCGTTCACAAAAGGCAATATCAAAGTAACCTGCAATATGCGAAATGGTAGAACATTCTCGTTTTTTGTGAATGAATCTAGCAAGTCAGATGCTGAACGTATTTGCAAGGATTTAGTACAATTAACAAATTCTTCAATTGTTTATCCTTTACTATTTGAGGAAAGGAAAGGTTTTGGCGGTAGGGAAAATGCGAAACGAATAAAGGAAACAAAAATGTATATATCGGAGGTTAAAATACTTAACTGGGAATTAATTGATAAATTTGAACAAGCCAAAATCGATATGGGAGAGAATAGTGTTTTGGCAATGTACAAAGACCCTAGGAAGTCTAAAGTAAAAATTCCTTTACATTTTGAGAAGAAACCTAAGTGGGTAGATGACGCAATCAGAACAGCTACTAGAACGTCGTTAGAAATTAAAACTGGGAGTCAGCCACCAACTACAGCTTAATGTAGTTTTCATTGAATAGAAGCTACATATATGTAGCATTTCCTTAACGAAAATATAGCTAACACCTATATCAGTTTGGTGCTATCTTATTACTATTGATTTATTAGAGGTAATGACTATGGCAAGCCCCGTAACTCTTAATGGTCCCACTCTCGAACACCAATTGTTAGAAGTTATCGAGCAAGTTCAACGTGCACAGATAAACGCAACTAGAAACCCTAATGGTGTAACGGTAGTTACAGCTTATACCCGCAACATGGCAACTGGAGCTGTGACAGTATCCCTAACAATCCCTACTGATGATGTTTTGGATGCTACTAATGGCTCTATCGATGTAGAAGCTATTGCTGTTTTTGTTGACTAGGGTTCATTAACTAGGTAGACAACAATAGTGTTAATGTCTACCTATCTAAGGTTTTGTT
The DNA here is from genome assembly GCF_026000695.1 of Limnospira platensis NIES-39. Classification (GTDB taxonomy): domain Bacteria; phylum Cyanobacteriota; class Cyanobacteriia; order Cyanobacteriales; family Microcoleaceae; genus Limnospira; species Limnospira platensis. The sequence goes on along the minus strand of NZ_AP026945.1, from coordinate 6,478,134 downwards.
TGATAATTAATGAGGTTAAATTATGCCATTAAATGATGCTTACGATAAATATAAAGCAAATTTTGTTGCTAAACTAGCGGAACCGAAAGGCACTTGTATCGGCAGGAGTTTGATGGTTGAGGCTCCAGTAGACAAGACATCAAAGTATGTTATCCCAATGCCTATGTTGCTGCTTTATACGCTATCCGATAACGCCGTAACACAGGAACCCGTCCTGGTGCGAGACTTAACTATCTGGAGACCTCCCGTTAGTGGAACTACATCAACTAATGCTAATAGGCGTAATATCATACCAGGGGCTAGAGTTAGGTCATGGAAACGTATAGAGTACACAAAGATTTTTGTAGAAGCTCCTGCCTCTATGGGTGGAGTATGGAGAACATATCGCACATCAGGAGTTAACGCGGGTGATAGGAAGCTAAGATTTATTGGTTTAAAAGTTCCTCAAATTTTCTCGATTAATTCCTTGCTATATGTTTTTGCTCATTACTGGAGCAAACAACCCGCGAGTATTAGAACCTATAACTCAATGTTTCGTATTCCGGCTGAATCTGAAATTACCCTCGATAACCTAGGAGAACTAACCACAGGTAGAACTGAAGCAGCTAATCAAGTACAAGGAAACCTTAGCGCTTTACCTGAGACAACAGGCAACAATCCATAATAACTATCTTGTTACTAAGTATATACCCGTTAACTCACAAAATAGGATTAACGAGTTTTTTGTATTGGTTATTATTTGTACATTCTATATATACTTAATGTAATACTTGATATTTTTATAAATAAGTGTAAATTGTATAATTTATGTTTATTTTTAATAAATTAATTAGATAAGATAATTTTAATTAAATACAGTGAATTCAAAAGAGCAAGGTAACTATACAGTTACAGAATCAATTGAAGGTAGCGTAACTGTAGAAAATGTAACTAATGTCAATACTAATAAAGTATTGACTCCTACAGAATACCAAGAGACGTTGAGTCGGTTTAATCAGTTTACTAAGTTTCTGGAGTTGGTTAATACTTACCTTCCTTACCCCAAAACTTCATTAATTCAATCATTGACCAACAAACTCCAAACGTCGGAGATTATCAACTCAAATACCTTTTATCTGACATATTCAGAGATTGCCACACTTAAACGAGTCACCAACGCAATCCTGACGCTATTAAAAGCAGGTGGAGTAAAGCTACCTCGTAAGGTTACGGGAGCCATCCAAGATGATATTAACGCCCTCGAAGACCATCTACTGAGTTCCGAGGGGAGTCTAGGGGATGACGTATCAGAGCCATCTCCGTTCTCAAGTTGGTTGGACTAATCCCACACCAAAAACAAAACCGCTTATGTGTAAATTTTTTAGGGACTCTATTTTAGGGACTCTATTTTAAAAGCACATAAGCGGTAGCCACTAAGCACAGGGCAATTATGACATGGAAACTAGGCACTGGACTGAGGTTAGGCTAAACCTCAGAAACATCACGCTAACGCCATTGATGTATATAGGGCATTCCCGATACATTAAAATTCCCGTTTCTTACAAGCGAGCTGAGATACAATACCAATCCACTCTTGTTAAGTTTGACAAAGGCTTTATCTCCTATTTTATAGGGGAATTGCTCAAAAAATTGATTCCGTTACATCCCGACAAACTCGAGGAAATCTTGAGCGAAAGTCTCGAATATTATCGAGAGGAATGGAATATTTACCAGGCGGAAAACGGCGGCGACAGAGAGCCCGACGACAGGAAAAAAAGTACAGAGGTTTTTTGTGATGAAGATGAATAAGTACAATGCACGAGGGCAACAAATAGACGGGCATTATTTCCCCAGTGCTTTAGAGTGTAGAGTTTATCATCTCTTGAAAAAATACGATGAACAATTAATTGTTCATCCCAAGATGACGTTAATTGAAAATCAGAAACCCTGGAAAAACATCACCTGGACACCGGATTTTTACTCCCCATTTTTCAATCGTTACATTGAAGCCAAAGGAGTATTAACAGATGCTTTTAAGTTAAAAATGCAACTGTTGCAATATCTTAACCCTAGCTTAGTTAATCAATCTTGGTTTGTTGTTAGGGGGCAATCATACCGCTGGCAGGGTATCACGCTTACTAACGTTGATGTACTTGATGATTTGTTGCGTACCCTAAAAGAACAGGGAGAATTAACTAATTTTGTGAAGGCAAATAATGAATAAACTGCATTATAAGGGCATTTTTACCATCACAGGGAAGTTGGTAAATGCCACCTACAACCCACATCTGTTTAAGCCCGAAACGGCTCAAATAGCTTATCGGATGGTAACACCGATAAAGGAACACCACACCCAAAAAATTAGAGACCTCACTAAAGAATACACGGGCTGCTATTTTCCCAGAGGGGATTATCAAGGCTCCTGTATAGCGAGGCTAAGTAATGGGATGCTACGGGTTTCTATAGTCGGGAACTCTCAGTTTTGGAATATCTGCAACATGATATCTAACGTAGCAATCAATCATCAAAGGAAAACTAAAATGTCAATAGGTTATTACGGCAAAAAACAGGACGATAAATTTAGTTATTGCAGTGCAGTTAAGCCCGGTGAAACAGGAACTTTTCTGGTCATTTAATATACACAACTACGGATAAAGCCACCCCATTTATGGGTGTTCGGAAAGGGTATTTCTGGGGATTTTCAGAATTTCAATGATAGAGACTGGGGTTATTCCCAAGGTGATAAAGAACTAATGGCTGTTCGGTTTTGCATTGAAAAATACGAAACGGAATTTCAGGGCAAAAAACGGGAATATAACCCTACAATGCCAGAGTTAGCATTGCTAAAGTTAATCCAAAGCGATACAGGATTAACTGACGGGTCTATGATGTTCACTGCCACTATCAACCTAGGACAGGCGGCGGTAAGACCTGCCAACAAAATACTGTCTAGTGAGCCAGGGGATGATATAGAGATAGAAAGAGTCAATCTATTCTACATTGAGGATATCGCCCCTTTTGATAGCAATATAGCGGGCTATTCTGCCGCTGATATCGATACCTTTATTTAGTCTAAATCCAGCAAAAAAGGGGGATTTAATGGAAAGGCAAAATACAAAACCTTCGAGGAAAGGTTAACAGAAGGGGCTAAGGTTTTGGATTGTGACCCTAGCTTTGAGAGTCTTTATAACAAGGTTAAACAACTTGATTCTAATGTATTAATTGCATTAATTGAATTACTGCGATTAATGTAGTCACAAATAAATCCCCCCTAAATATTTAGGGGGGAATAACCACCATACCATGTCAACAAGTCAAGAGCGATAAGAGGTTACTACCATGTCTGAGGACTATATTGATTATAGACTAATTAGAAGTCAGATGTCATCTGAACTAGAAGAAATAATCACAGAAGGCAACCTGGGTGAGCAATTAGAGTCTGTTTTACGGGCTGTCTGTGTTCTGCCATATCCTGATATTCAGTTTCCAATTATCGCCTCGTTTATAGCGTCTCCAGTAACGTTAATGTCTACCGCTGGTATCCTGTTCCTTTGGGGGTCTAGCGGTACTGGAAAGTCACAGATAGCTACCGTAGCATCTGAACTATACAAGACAACCTCGGTGCTTGCTAATAGCACTTTCGCTTCACTGAGAAACAAGATACAACATGAACGATTTTATGACCCCCTTCAATGTGAATTTGAGAAAAATTTTATATTGGTATGGGAAGATATCACCCCTAGCTTATTAATTGAAAATGAGAATATGTTATCGCTTTTCAAGGTGTTAAACCGCAAAAATAGCCGAATAACCATCAGTAGTCAGACACCGGGAACTAACATGATTTTTAATGCTTTCGCTTTAAAGGTGATTAATTCAATACATCCATTGTGGACATTGTGGGAGTTAAACGAACTCAAAAGACGGATGTTTCCTATATGGTTTAAAAAACGAGAGACTATGACATCAGAGGAATATAGGGGGAATAGTTACGAGTTAAGTGATTTAAACGATGTAGAGGATATTACGCTTGATAAATTATCATCTCAATTAGAAATTTTCTGGAGAAATATCGATAACTGCAATCAATACAGCAAGGTCAAAAAACAACTACAGAAACACAAAAAAGATATCATTAACGCTAGGTTATCAAGTGAAATTATTGTCACTCATTCATTGATTTATCAATTATCTATCAATGAATCAATTAAACGCTTCAATGATTACTGGGATTTTGTTAATGAAAAAATCTTGACTATATCATCAGGTACTGAACAATTTTTAGACAGTTTTATCACTCAAAGTATTGAGGCAAAAATGAAACAAAACAATCAGGCAATTAACGCGGGATGTCCTGAGTTAACCGAGGTTGTAACTGATATCGACCCGAAAGCGTTAAAAGAAGCCATTGAGAGAGCTAAAACAGATGGATATCTTGATAGTCGCGTTAATGTTTCAGAGTTGACTAATCTAATGAAAAGCAGGGGCTATTCAATGATTAATCAAAACGGTAAAAACGTTTGGAAACAAATTATTTAAGGAGGGAATTAAAATGACTCAAAATAACATTGACGCTATTACTCAAACAAGGTTTAAAACGTTTAAACAAATGGTAGACACCACGATTTACAATGCTACCAAACAAGACGCTAAGGATACTTTGATAACAATAATGAATGATTGTCAAACCGAGTATTCCCTGGCAGTCGCAAAGGAACAATTACTCCTAAAACAACTTAATTACATTAAACATTTGCTGACTAAAATTGAGTAACAAACCCGTCCGAAATGACGTTAAACTATCACAACTTAACCACTATCAAAGGATAAATCCATGTCAATCAAATCAAGTACGCCCGGATTAAACGTAGTAGAATATAGCTACATGAGCAATCGATTAAACCCTAACGCGGTAGGATTACTTGACTTAGTAGAACTTGCTATCACATCTGAACAATTCGACGAAATTGTCGAATTTATTCAAATCCACAGGCATTTTTTAAACGCGGAAATCGAGTTACTCAAAGGCATTGAAGCCTTGCTTAATGCAAAAATTACAGAACACAACAATAATCAAAATCACCCCGATAATGATGATCACAAGTTCAATTAATCAATAGGAAATAAAGCCATGAATGAGTTTGAACAAGAAAAAATGATGGTTATTGCAGAAATGGCTAGGGAGATTTTTGTCAGATTAGCTGGCAATAATTTAACAGCAACTCGTGAGGATAGAATCACGATAGCAGAAATTGCTCATAATTACGCTATTGACTTTCTGGCAGTACACGAGAAATGGGTAGAATCTCAGTATCCAATTATTACTCGATTCGATTCAGACGTAATATCACCTGAATGTAACCTTAATGGTTATAACAGCGATATCCTACTGGGAGGTGATTTTCATGCCTAAGCTACTCCCAGTAGTCACACTAACAGGGTCTTACAAAGGGTTTCTGGTAGGTCATGGTAATATCTGTATCGAAGTAGGTTCTTTAGAATGGTTTAAATACCTAGAAACCCATAAATCTTTTTCAGTAGAGGTTAATGGTAAACGATTTACAGCTTGCAAAAAACTCTCAATTAATGGTTTTACCTACTGGAACCTCAAAGGGTGGGATGGTAGCGTCAATCATCACATCTACATAGGGAAATCTGACCAACTCATTGTAGACAAGCTAACAGACGTAGCGTTAGCTATGATTACTAAGTGCAGAATGAGTAACAGCTAAACCCTAAACCCTAACACCTAACACCTAACAGCTAACCCTAACTCAATAACAACCTTAACCCTTATCGTGTCCTATCATGATAGGGGTTGTTTGTATTTTTTGCCAGTAGTCTATTGCCAGTAGTCTATTGGAAGTTTATATGAACCCACCCCTAGTTTACCCACAATAAACACCCTAAGCCAAAACCTTAACCCGTCTATTAGGGGTAATCATCCTGTGCGGAACCCAGTACCCCTATAAATTGGAGACTTGTCTAGCGGTATGTAGGTATCGGTTTCGATGGGGAATCAATTCTCTAGGATTATGTAGGTATCAGCGAGAGATGACGAAACAAGTTACCAGTTGAAAAGTTGTTTGGGGGTATCGCTTCAGTATGTCATAGCCAGGTTAGTCGTGATTATGCGATCGCATTTTGTTGGTAGTGAGTAGGCTCCTCAATATTTCACCAATAATCTGACTCCCATAGGGAACCAGGTAGGCGGTCTGATATCTTTGTACATTGATAGGAGTATCGTTGTACATTGATAACCTAGTGGGTTCCCCCTACGGCTATCGTGTTGACTTGGAAGCATATCCCCCCCCTAACCGAAACAAACACTCTTAGGGGTGCGACCGATGTGATAGCAGTCAATGGTTCGTAACGAACCGATAGGCTTGCCATTGACTGCTATCACGAGAGAGTTACCTTATCGGTGTTTGGTTAGGGGGGTGGTATGGGTATTTGACAGATTGATTAAGTTGTGCTTGTTGACTGAGTAATCAACCTATTGACAGAATTATTTTCCTGTGCTAGGACTAGATTGTGAGTAATATATGAGTAATTAGGTACGACTATCGGGTTAAAGCAATTCCCGCGATAGTAGTCAGGATAAGGGTTTAAGTTAAATGGCTCTGGCGGGATTTGAACCTAATACATAGCCTATAACCCCTATTCTACCGTTACTTAGGTGTTACTCAAAACCATAGTAGTATCTATTAATCTGTAGCCATAAAATAACCCCTAGGGGTTTAATCTAGGGGCGTTAATTTATGAAAGGTTGACGATTAGATTAATCTATCAGATAGATAACTCTAAGAAATAATTTAGCTTCAGAGCTATCAATATCAACCCCTAACGCTGTTAACCGTTCTATAGCCACGTTCAATGGTATAGGTAACTTAGAAACCCCTTTGAGAACTTCTAAGGTAGCGTCAATGCCTTCTGTCTTGTATTTACCCTCATTGACGATTGTGCTATGTCCCATAAGTCTAGCTCGCAACTCGATAGGTAGTCCATATTGTTCACCTAACAGGTTGTACAGTCTACGAAAAGCATATTTCTGGGTTACCGGGCATTTCATAGATTGAATTCTGTTACTAAACGTTGCGTCAAAGCCTCCAGCTATGGTTTTGGGTTGACTGCCTTTTTTCGGGCTATATTCTGGTAACAACGGCCGTTTCAATTCTAGGAAATCAAACATTTCGGGACTGGGAATTGGGGCTACAACCCTTCCCCCTGTTTTAATACTCACTTTCCGACCTTCTGCGTCAGTAAAGTAAGTGGTGCGAAACGTTCAGGCATGAAATAGGGTTGAAATACCCGAAGTAACCGCCTGGTGGGGACTTCAACCCCTTGGTTGAATATAAGGAACGCACTCGTGACCATCCTCATAACTGTTTATATGTCCCAACGTTCGGTATAGAGATATACCAAACAAGGCAGGGAACCCAAGGTCAAAACGAACTAACCCATACAAATTCCTTATAGTAAGCCCAGAAATGGATAAGTAAAGTTAGGAAATTAGGGTAACGGCGATAGCCACCCCCAATTTTGGGAATCACAACCTCAGGATTGAAGCGGGGAACGGAAAGCTCCTAGGTGTAACCCAACACCAGAACCGAGACCACTGCCAACCATCCATGATTAGGGAAACCGAATGTCCGGCTTGAACCATCGTCATTATTGAGCAGCGAAACAGGTTGATACGCTGCGCTCAAAAGAGTAAGGGGAAAAGTAGGGTAATCACTTCATCACCTACACAGACCTTTAAAAGTACCCCGGTGGATAGGACAAATCTAAAGATGGAATGCCCATATAAACGGAACGTTTTAACCCCTCTTAGGCTCTGATAATCTGGTCGAGAAAGTCAGTAGTGAAAGTGTAAGCGTAAGCCTATTAGGGGGTGAGATGTGACCAGAAGCCAACGCCCGACTGTAATGGTAGGGATATGCTAACGGGTCACGGTTTGATTGTAAAGAAATAGAGTCAAGTAGGTGTACAAATGGCGATAGCGAGTTTAAAGAAAGGATTTGGGAAATCAAAACCAATCAAGACTACGAACAACGCATGGAAGATCATCCCGTGGACTAAGGTTCAACGGAAAGTTTTCAAGCTCCAAAAGAGTATATTTCAAGCAGCTAAATCGGGACAGGACGCAAAGGTAAGAAGGTGGCAACGTCTATTGGTGAAATCATATTATGCCCGACTCTTAGCAGTGCGACTGTAGGGGCGGGTTCCACGGTCAGCCATGCTTCCCAACAGTCAGCTTAATAAACCCGCCCCCCCAAGCGGGTCAAGGCAAAAAGACGGCTGGAGTAGATGGTGTGATAGCAATATCCCCTAAACAAAGGCTAGAAATGACCGAGAAAATCAAAGAAAACCTCAAAGCAAAACCACTGCGACGGGTGTGGATTCCAAAACCTGGTAGGGATGAAAAAAGCTGGAATAGGAATACCCACAATCCAAGATAGAGCAAGGCAAGCCTTGGTTAAGTCGGCTCTCGAACCTGAATGGGAATCGAGATTTGAAAGCACAAGCTATGGGTTCCGTCCCGGACGGTCAGCCCAAGATGCAATAGCACGAATTTACTCAAGTATCAACAAGGGTGAATATTATGTACTCGATGCTGATATAGCAAAATGTTTTGACCGAATAAACCATGATTACCTACTGTCCAAAATTCATTGTCCAAGCTGCCTAAAAAGAGACCTGAAACAATGGCTCAAAGCAGGCGTGCTAGATAACGGCGTATTTGAGGATACAGAATCAGGGACACCCCAGGGAGGGGTAATAAGTCCACTCCTAGCTAACATCGCATTGGATGGCATGATTAGGTTCATAGAGACAATGTATCCAAAGAAAGCAAACAGAGCGCAGGCTACTGTTATAAGATACGCCGATGACTTTGTAGTGATATCCCCATCACTAGAAATCATTGAACAGTGCAAAACTGCTATTTCCGAACGGTTAAAACCTGTGGTATTAGAAATAAAACCTGAAAAGACTCGAATCTGCCATACGTTCAAACCTATTGAATATGAAGGCAGAACAGAGGAGCCAGGATTTGATTTTCTAGGATTCAATATCAGGCAATATCCAGCAGGAAAATATAAATCTGGGAAAACAGGGGGAATGGCAAGCCGATTAATCGGTCACAAGACCCACATTAAACCCAGCCAAAAAGCAGTTGCCCACACAGAAGTGATAAAAGGTGTAATTAAACAATTTAAAACAGCACCTCAATCAACCCTAATTAACAAACTAAACCCAATTATTATGGGATGGTCAAACTATTACTCAGGGGTAGTCTCAACAGAGACATTCACCAAACTAGATAAGACAATCTGGCAAATGTTACGGGCATGGACAGTATCAAGATGCGGAAAGGCAAGTCACGAAAAGCTAAGAAATTATTTCAGACATGGAACAATTAAACTTAGCAATGGGAAAGAAAGACACGAAAATTGGCTGTTCCAAACCAAAGATGGGTTACATCTATTCAAACACAACTGGACTCCAATTGTCAGACATACCTTAAGACGCCCTGACGCAACACTTTATGACGGAAATTGGACCTACTGGGCAAGCAGGAAAGGACGAGCAATCGATACGCCAAATAGGGTAGCAAAACTACTCAAAAAGCAAAAAGGTAGATGTACCTGGTGTGGGCAATTCTTTACCCCATCAGATTTAATTGAAATAGACCACATTGTACCTAGAAGCCAAGGCGGAAAGGATGACTACAAGAATATTCAATTATTACATCGCCATTGTCACGACGATAAAACAGCTCTTGATGAAGAGATGATGCTGTACTCTTAACAAGGAGACGGTCAAACTAGGAGCCGTATGAGGTGAAAGTCTCAAGTACGGTTTTGAATGGGAGGGGTAGACCGTGAGGTCTATCTCGACCCCTAATTAATCTCCTAATACAAGATAATTATCTTGATTATCAGGGTCTGACAGTGCTTTGATAGTGATACCGTCTTCGGTTACAAATGGTTTAGTTAGATTAACGGCCGCAGCTATTTGAGTTGGCCTCAGTCCGTAGATTACTGCCATACCCGTCACCCATAACCAGCTATGCCTTGTTGATTGATGTTGAGGGTTTTTAATGGTATAGGCTTCTTGTTTGGTGTTAAACCACCAATCCTTAAATACATCAACAGCTATCCGTTGTTTCTTTATGAATTGCGTTTGTTTGGGGTTAATAGGTTCAAGCTGTTTAAGCCAGTGTTCTTTGTTAGGTGATTTCTTAGCTATGGCTTTTAAGATGTAGTAACGTTCCTTGAAAGTTTTGGAGCCTATTAATCGCTCTCCATTCTGCAAGGGAATATATAGCATAGCCTTGAAACTCTCCCAGCTAGGATATTCATCCCAGTTAGGGAACAACCTGAAATATACTCCTTTAGTAGACTCGTAAGACGCTAAGTCGCTAGCGATATCGCGGGAACGCGGTCTTCCTGTGTTGCGGTTGTAACCCGCAAAATACTCATCCTCAATTTGTTTAAAGATGTCCCGGTAAGTTATCAGATTATCCTCAATCTGGTTCTTTCCTAAGATAGTCGCATCGTACCAATCCCAGAACTCACTAGCGCTGCTGATAGTTCCCAGGGCTTCAGATACCAACTTAGCTTTCTTAACGCAGTCTATCACCCCTTCTGGAGTACACTCAAGGTTAGCCGTTTTGGGTAGTCGTTTTCCGGTAGGTGGCTGCTTAAACTGCAATAGCAAATTATACTTAGTCCCGGACTTTTGTAACTTGAGTGTCACTCCTTTGGGACATTCCCCCTTAAACTCCTGATAGGCTTTCAAGAATCTAGCATAGCCCCCCTCATAGTTACCCTTTCCCCCTACTGTAGGGGTATTGATATCGTTACTCATTTTTTACTCACTTGTTATCCTGCTATGGTTTTGAGTAACACCTAAGTAACGGTAGAATAGGGGTTACAGCTTATGGGTTAGGAAACTCTCCGTGGTGGTGGACTTGGGCGTTGGGGAGGCTACCATCTCCATATATTCACAGTTGGGTAGTGAGAATCAATATATAAATCATCTGTATTTTCACGCAATTAAATCAGCCAGTAATTTCACTAATAAAAATGTTCCCTCTTTACAGAAACTTTACCGTAATTCCACTCACTGCGGTAGCAACCTTTACATAAACCCAGTTATGTTGAGAAGGCAAAGGATGAAAAAAAGTTAGCGGGGTTTGGGTTATGAAATTTAATTATACCAAAACATTAGTCGGAAGTGCGATCGCTGCCACCTGCATGATCGCCGCCACTGCTACCACCGCCACTGCTGGACAGTTTCACAATGGCTGGAACTATGCAATTGATGCCATTGGCGACGGTTCCGGTGGTGCCCAATATGATATCTACGGTATGGCAACCATGGAAACCTCCGATACTATATGGGTTGCCTTAACTGGTGGTACACCATTGGCGGGAGTTAACACTAGAGATGCCAGAAGTGGTGTAATTGGTTGGGGTGACTTGTTCTTCAATTTCACCGGAGATGATTTCCTCACCGCCAGCCAAAATAACGCTCTCTTTGGTGTGCGTTTTGCCGAAACTAATGATTCTGGCGCATCCCAGTTAGGTGTCTATAGTGATGTTCGCGCTCAAAGTGTGACTAGCATTAATAACGGATACAACAGCCTGCAACACTACTACAACTCTGGGTATTATCGCGAGAACACCATGGGTACTGACATCGCCACCAGACAGGAGGCTTACGACTATTTCGGTCAAAGAACTTCTATCGATAACGTGATCGCCTCTGGTAACTTGGTTGGTGGTATTAATATGCACTCCCAACAGGAATTGTTAAATGCTGGCTTAGATTTTGCTAACTTTAACCGAGCGGGAACCCATACCTTTGGTTTCAGCTTCGATAAGTCTTTGATTGGTAGTGGTGACTATTTAGCCAGCCTATTCCTAGAATGTGGTAATGATGGTGTAGCCTTGGCGGGGGCCTCTGTCCCTGAACCCGGTACTCTTGCTGGTTTAGCTTTGCTGGGTGTGACTTTCATGGGTAGCAAAGTCCGCAAGGGTCAAAAAGCCTAATCAATGTCAAAATTAAATGGAGTGCGAAATCGAGTGCGATCGCCATTGAAGCCCCTCGCCCTTTTTGGGAGAGGGGTTTGACGTGAGAAGTCTCAGATCAGATTTAGTCGATCGCATCGGGTTCATTTTCAGGTAAGGTTTGTAACTGGGCGATCGCTTTCTCCAGTAACTCAGCGATGGCTAACCGATATTTTGCCTTGTTCACTGAGATTAACTGAAAATTAATGCACCACGTTGATTGGCTAATTGTCCTAGTTTACCTAATCTTGACCATGGCGATGGGACTCTACCTGTCGCGGAAAGGGTCCAAAAGTTTGGCGGATTTCTTTGTTTCTGGCCGATCGCTTCCTTGGTGGTTAGCTGGTATCAGTATGGCTGCTACTACCTTTTCCATCGATACCCCCCTCTATATTACCGGAGTTGTCGCTAACCGGGGAATTGCCGGAAACTGGGAATGGTGGACTTTTGGCATCTCCCACGTGATTATGATCTACATTTTTGCCAAAATGTGGCGGCGATCGGAAGTTCTCACGGATGCGGAATTGACAGAATTACGCTATGGCGGTGATATGGGCGCAATTTTGCGGGGCGTGAAGGCGTTTATTTTTGCCATCCCCATGAATTGTATTGCGATCGGTTATGCCATGTTAGCCATGGTTAAAGTAGTTGATGCTTTGGAAATTTGGCAAAGTTTGGGCATTGAGGCGGGAGACAATAACCTTAAACTTTTTAGTGTGGTTGGGGTCAGTATTTTTGTATTGATTTATGCCGGTTTGGCTGGACTTTGGGGAGTGGTAGCCACGGACTTTTTCCAGTTTTTTCTGGCATTATTCGGGGCGATAATTGTCGCATATTTTGCCCTGGGAAGTGTCGGGGGGATTCATTCCCTAGTTGAACAGGTGCCGATCGCTTATCCTGACCAAGATATTTTGTCTCTACTTCCCGTTAATTTTGGTGGCGGCGAGGGTTGGATTAGTTTTAGTAAAACGGCGGGAATTACCGCCAGTACATTTTTTGCTTATATCTTTCTTCAGTGGTGGTCTTGGCGACGCAGTGACGGCGGCGGGGAATTTGTCCAACGATTTGCAGCCGCCAAAAATGAGGCCGACGCAGAAAAGGCGGCTTGGACTTTTAATATTATGCACTATGTAATCAGAACCTGGCCTTGGATTTTGGTGGCTTTGGCTTCTGTGGTGCTTTATCCTGATTTGGCTGATAAGGAATTAGGCTATCCTAAGTTAATGTTAGACTTCCTCCCCGTGGGAATTTTGGGGATGGTGGTTGCTTCCTTATTGGCGGCGTTTATGAGTACGGTTTCCACCTCGATTAATTGGGGTGCATCGTTTATTACCAATGACCTCTATTTGCGCTTTGTCAAGCCCACAGCCACTCAAACTGAGTTGGTATTGGTGGGGAGGTTATCATCCGTTTTAGTGACCGTTTTAGGGGCGATAGCTGCCTTTTTAGCCACCGATGTAGCCACAGTTTTTCGCCTGGTGATTGCCATTGGTACCGGGTCGGGTTTAGTGTTGATATTGCGGTGGTTTTGGTGGCGGGTAAATGCGGCGGCGGAATTAAGTGCGATCGTGGGTAGTTTCTTGGTGGGAATGGTCACGAGTCTTTCCCCTTGGTTCAAAATTGAAGACTTTGGTTGGCGGATTATTTTTATTACCATTAGCGTCACTTGTTTATGGGTAATTGTGTTATTATTCACCCCCCCAGAGTCGGAAACTACCCTAGAAACATTTTATCAAAAAGTGCGACCAGGCGGACCAGGTTGGAGTCGGGAAAGGATGAAAACTGGTTTATTTCCTGCCCAGGATTTAGGCTTAGATTTACAACGGGTTTTAGCCTCTATATTTTTATTGCTGGGGTTACTATTGGCGACGGGAGGATTTCTACTCCTACAACAGGCGATCGCTTGGATATCACTAATTGTGGCGGTTGTCGGTGGTGTCTGGTTACGACATTTATCAAAGCTGAAAATTCAACCGACACCTAGACCGGGATTAGATGATCAAATTTAAACTCAGGGCTAGTAATGGTGTTATACGCCTATAAATGACTGCTATAATAATGCTGATCAAATATGGCAGTTATAATTCTCATGAGTGCAAATTCTACCAATACCGGAGCCGATGCTATTGATGTGGCGATCGCCCAAGGAACCGATTTTGATGGGAGTCCCATTCCCCCGGAAAAGCTGGAACTATATCATAAAGTGATGGCTTTGGAAGGACAGCGCCAGCGCAGTGGGGTTAGTAATACTATGCGATCGCGCATCGTCCGCATTGGAGCCAAACATATCGCCCAGTCGGAACTAAACCAGATGCTAGAAGCGGCAGGTTTTGCACCCCTAAAAGATAAAGAAATCGAGTTTTATTATAACAAATAACCCTCGGATTTGTTGGCGGCTCATTTCTAATCGCCATGGCTTGACCATTAAATATCCGGTTGGGCTATGGCGATATTAACTGAATCTTTAATTATGCCATATTCCAGAACTTTTGTGAATGGGTCAAACCGATGAAAATTCAATCGATTAACTTGCAGTATTTTAAAAAATTTCGGAACCTGGTGTTAGATTTTACGGACTCGGAAACCGGATTAGCAAAAGATTTGATTGTTTTGATCGGAATAAATGGTGCTGGCAAAACCAGCATTTTACAAGCTCTAGCAGCAACTTTAGGGATGGCAACGGGTCGGATCAATCACTTTCATGACTTAAAATGGCTGGGATTTAACTATGAATTATTAGGGAGTAATTGGGGAAAGTTTGAGCCAGGGGTTGCCGTGAAAGTACAATTTTCATCTCAGGAAATTAAGGCGATTCAAGAGTTTTATCAAAATCTGGAAGGCTCTGGTTATTCTCATGCTCCGGCTCAAGAAAATGTGGTAACTATTAAATGGCGAGATGGACGAGTTCAGGCTGAGACAGCGGCTGAACTTTTTCAATTTAAGGGTAGAGAATATGCCAGAAAATTGGTACGTTCCCACGGATTTAATGTCTTCGAGCGAGTGGGTACAGTGCTGTGGTACACAGAACAAAGAACTTCAACTAGCTTGACTACTGAAGATCCAGATAAAACAGTTGAAATTACCGATGATATTCTGCGTGATCGTTTATCTAAGTGGCGACAGTTTCATCAAGATATTGAATCGGGTAAAATCAAAAATTTACGACCAGGACAAAGAGATTTATATGGAGATCTCGAACGTGCTTATCAAGCTATTTTTCCCGAACGGAGTTTTGAGGGTCCTGTGCTACGAGAGGGAGTAGATGACATTTTAAGTGAGCCTTGGTTTTACCTGTATGATGGTAAGAATCAGTACGAAATTTCGGAAATGTCGGGAGGAGAGCGATCGACTTTTCCCATGTTGGTAGATTTTGCTAGTTGGAATATTCATAATTCAGTGATTTTAATTGATGAAATTGAACTGCATTTACATCCGCCTATGCAACAAGCATTACTGAGATCTTTGCCGAAACTTGGGAAAAACAATCAATTTATAATTACTACTCATTCTGATTATATAGAGCAGCTAGTCCCCGATGCACATATTATCAGAGTCGAGATATAGTTATGAGTGTAATTAGTGGTGGAAAAACTATTTTTTGCGAGGGGAAGGAAAGCAGCTTAGATTATCGTTTCCTCAATCGATTAGTTGAGGATATATCAGGCGATCGCCCCACGATTGTACCCACGGGTGGAAAGTTTGGATTTTCCATCTTTGCACAGGCTTACTTCGGACAAAATCAAACCACAAATCCACCATATATATATTGTCTTTCGCGATCGGGATTTTGATCAGCAACCGACTCCCCAGACCCAACTGCTTTCACTGCGCCATAAAAGGGGTAAAGTATCGGCATACTTGACTTACAGATCTTGTCTGGAAAATTATCTATTGAATGCAGATTTAATTGATAAATATTGGCAGGAAAAGTATCAGGAAAAAATAGAAAATCCTTCCTCAAAATGGAGTTATAATAACTCACCGGGAATAGATAACATTTCCGAATGGATTGAAACCAGTGCTAGAAATATACAAGATTATCAAGCTGTGCGATGGTCTTTAGGTGAGTTATTAGCTGGTAGTAGCGCCCGCGAAACACTGAAAACAACCTGGACAGGAGGCAGTGGCACTCTTCCGAATTCATTAGTTTTACAGGAGTGTAAAATTAGTGCCTTAGAAATGATTAACAAATTTCGACAAGCTGTTGATACAGTGACATCGGAGCATTTGGAAATATATCTGACAAATTATCAAGAAAAATTTAGTGATGAAGAATTTTGGAATCGCCAGCAATACTTAATTTGGTTTCACGGAAAAGATCTGATCAAACAAATGCAGAGACAGGAGAATAGATACCCTCCTTTAAAACAATTTTTAGATTGGGGAATTACTAGAATAAATATTAATCAATATCCTGATCTATTGGAGTTGAAAAATAAAATTGAGTCCCTTTAGTTGGAAGTGGCGATCGCCTTTTAATTGACAATCGCCTAAACTGCTGCGAGGTTATGGAAACTCCCGGTTAAACTACTTACAATTAACGTTGGGGAGTCATTTTAACTAACTGGATAAATTCGGATCGATAGCCGTGTAAATCAACTCCTTTGGATGATTCTGCTAATTGTAAGACTTGTTGAAAACTGGAATTTCCACGATATTGGGAGTTTCTTAACAGCATCCCAAACTCAGCCACAGCCGCCGCAAATCTGAAATTATCCGAGGTTTGATTCAGGGGAAGACTACGGTTAATTATGGGTTGTTCAATTAACCGGGATGCCGTCTCTGTTGGGGGTTTATAACGTAGTTTCAACCTCATTAATTCATTGCTATTATAGGCTTCTGAACTGACGACATTTTGCTGATAAGTTAACTGATCCACCGCCGGTAAATTTACATCTGATTCTACACCAACGGGGATAATTTCATAAAGGGCTGTTACGGAATGTCCCGCCCCAATTTCTCCCGCATCTTTGGTGTCATCATGAAAGTCCTGATTTTCCAGGCGGCGATTTTCATAGCCAATTAACCGATATGCTTGGACTTGGGCGGGGTTAAACTCTACTTGAATTTTCACATCTTGAGCGATGGTAAATAGGGTTCCGGTTAATTCGGTAGACATCACTTTTTTGGCTTCCATTAGGTTGTCTATATAGGCATAGTTACCATTGCCATGATTCGATAGTTTCTCCATTTTGGAGTCTTTATAGTTCCCCATACCGAAGCCTAACACGGTTAAATAAATACCGCGATCGCGATAAGATTCAATCAACCGCACCAATTCCGCATCACTGGATACACCCACATTAAAATCGCCATCAGTAGCCAGAATTACCCGATTATTTTTGCCTTCACTTAGCATCCTGGTTGCTAACTCATAGGCTAATTTAATACCTTCACCGCCAGCGGTTGAACCTTGGGCTTGTAAGCCATCTATGGCGGCGATAATTTTCTGTTTTTCATTACCAGGGGTAGGAGGTAAAACTACACCAGCCGCCCCCGCATAAACAGCGATCGCCACAGTATCCTGTTCGCTGAGTTGGTCAACTAATAACTTAAATCCTTCCTTCAATAGGGGTAGTCTATTGGGCTGATTCATCGAACCAGATACATCCAATAAAAATACCAAATTACTAGGGGGTAATTCTTCGATCGCTAAAGTTTTACCCTGTAACCCAATATGAACTAATTGATGTTGCGGGTTCCAAGGGGCTGAGGATACTTCTGTGGTAACTGAAAAGGGTTCTTCGCCTTGGGGTTGAGGATAATCGTAGGAAAAATAATTAATCAATTCCTCAATTCGGACTGCATCAATGGGCGGACGTTGACGCTGGTTAATAAAGCGGCGTACATTACTATAGGATGCTGTATCAACATCAATCGAGAAAGTAGACAGAGGATTAGCTGCTACTAATTGAAAGTTATTTTCATCAATTAAATCATAGGTTTCTGTGTTGGGAATTTCGGCCTCAAATTCTAAGGCTATTGGTGGCGGTGCCGCTGGTGTTAAACCTGCATCTAAATGGGTTTCCCCTACGGGAGGGGTAGCTAACTCCCGTGGAGGAGACTGTAAGGATCTATTATAGGCATCATCACAGCAGGCAATTAGCAATACTGGTATCAAGCTAATTCCGACTAGCCAAGGTGAAGATTTGCGAGTAATCATTTTGCTGTCATCCTCACTAATTATTAGAGGTTGATAATCAGGCTTAAACCAGCATTACCTAGGGAATTTCACCAGTCAAGGACGAGGTACAGAAGTGGGATTTAGGAGAAACATGGCTCCTTGTTTAGCAATTTCCTCAGATAGATGAATTTGTTTAATGCTGACTAAACCTTCCTGAACGAACATATCCCGCAGCATAGCTTTTTCCCCACTATTAAAAACCTTCTCATAGTAGACTTCCTTAATCCCTGTGGAAATAATCAATTTCAGGCAATAAATACAGGGTTCTAGGGTGACATAAATACTGGCACCAGCGCAGCAAATACCATGTTTGGCGGCTTGAGCGATCGCATTAGCTTCAGCATGAACCGCCCGCGAAGGTAGGGTTTTACTAGCATCACAACTACTAAGTCCAGGATAACAAAAACCCTGGGTAGTACAGTGAACCGAACCGGAGGGGGAACCATTATAACCAGTTGCGAGAATTTGCCTATCTTTGACAATTACCGCCCCCACTGGGAAAGCCAAACAGGTTGATCGGGTGGCTGCTAGTTTAGCAAACATCAAAAAATACTCATCCCAGCTAGGTCTGATGGGGGGTTGGTAATTGGGTGCGATATCTTCCATAACATTAAACCCCGAAACCTGTCGATCCAAATCCATTATAACCCCTAAAGGTTGAATTGAGTTGTTCTACGGCTTCAACTTCAACCCGTACAATTGGCGAGATCACCATCTGGGCGATTTTCATGCCTATTTGTACTTGGAATGAGGTATTGCCATGATTAATCAAGATCACGCCAATTTCTCCCCTATATCCGCCGTCAATAGTTCCGGGACTATTTAAGACTGTGATTTGGTGTTTGAGGGCTAAACCGCTGCGAGGACGGACTTGGGCTTCGGTGTTGGGGGGAAGAGCGATCGCTATTCCGGTGCGGACTAAATGACTTTTACCGGGGGGTATTTCTATATTTTCAACTGAGAATAAATCCAGCCCGGCATCATCTTCATGGGCATATTTAGGCAAAATTGCTGATGGTTTTAGTTGTTGAACTTGGAGTTTCATGATGGCTATATTTTCCGAGAGTTTAAGTGATTTTTTCCCCAAGTCTTGGGGGTGTTGATTTTACCGGATTAATTAGGGGGCGAGTCGGCTTTTACCGAGGCGATTTTTTTGATACCATTGGGCAATGGCTGGAGTCCATTCTTGGACATGGGGCCACATCAAATCACAGAGTTTTTGGATTTCTAGTTGAGCGTCTTTTTTATAGCGCAAATCCAGAAAATGTAGAAGCGATCGCAGATTGAAACTAACCACAAAATGCTGTCGGTAGTCAAAGGGAATTTTTCCCCTGGCGTGTTCTTCTGACAAACCATTATCTAAATCGGCTTTATAGCGTTTTGCTGCTTCTAAACACCAGTCTAAATCGGCTTGTCGCTGTTGGGGGGAATAATAGTATTTTTTTCCTTGGCGATCGCTATAGTATCCGACCGGACGCAAATAAAAGATATCTTCCAAGTCTTTTTTGTTTTCGGCAAGTTCGAGGATCTGATTTCCTGTGTACCGATAAGAATTGTGAACCACAATCCCATTAGCCACGAAATTATGCCAGGGTCCATCAACCTCCAGATCATAAGTCATTTGTTTTCCCAGATATTCAATGTGAGTGACTTTGACCGGATGTGCTTTTAAACTTTTAACTTCTCCTCTGGGTTGGTAAAACTTAGCCAATTCAGGATTTTGATTGGGCTGATTAAATTGTGCAACTTCCCCCAGCCGAGGATTTACCCAGAAACTTTTAGGGGTATAAATAGCATCATTTATCCACACTCCATTACACATCAACTGACAATTTTGGGTGGTCGCCAAAACTTGGTGATTTTCGTCAATGATTAAACCCAAAGCATCGCCCATGGTCTGCCAACCTGCACTGGTTAAGAGACGGTGATTGACGGTACAATCTAGGGTTTTTCCATCGGCAAGGGTCAGCTGATAGACGGGTTGCAAACCACTACACATCACATTATTGACATGACCGATTTGGAAAGTTCCGGTTTCCTCATTCAGAACTCGCAGGGACATTTTTTGAATCCGTTTCTTCCCATGGCGGCGGTATTCTCCGGGTGGTTGGTTGTGGCGATCGATAATTTGGCGAGTCCGAATCGCTTTTTCTCCATTTTCCCAAACATCATATAAATCGGCAATTTTTATTTTTCTCAAACTCCCACTGGCTTTAATAAAGGTGACTTCTGTATCACCGGCTAAACATTGGACATCGAAGGAAATTCCCACGCGATGAGTACGTGCTTGCTGCATCACACTATGGGGAAAATAGCCACAGTTAAATGTGATGCTAGGATGTTCTAAGGGGCCGTAGTGTCCACGCTCCCCTGCTAGTAGACGCTTAACAATTATCTCCCCCGCTTCTAATTCTGACGGCCAATGGCTTCTACCATCAAAAACAAACTTGTCTGTATAGTCCTGGTGCATCGCTGCATAAATTACCTGTTGCGGGTTGTGGGTTTTAGCAATGACTTCAACTCGGAACCGATCCATTATGATTAAAAAAAACGCCTCTATCTATTAAACCCTAGAATGGCAACTATGCAGTTATCAAAACGATTTACCCAGGCTTTGACCTACGCGACAGAATTACACGCTAATCAGGTTCGCAAGGGGTCTGGGGTTCCCTATGTGGCGCATTTGTTGGGGGTGGCGAGTTTGGCTTTAGAATATGGGGCTGATGAGGATGAAGCGATCGCCGCCTTACTTCATGATGCGATCGAAGACCAAGGGGGAGTGGAGACGGAAAAAGAAATCCGGCGCAAATTTGGCGATCGGGTCACAGAAATTGTCAAAGGCTGTACAGATAACCATCAGACTCCATCACCACCTTGGCGGGAACGTAAACAGGCTTATATTGCACATATTCCCACGGCTTCGGCTTCTGTGCAGTTAGTGTCTGCTTGCGACAAACTTTACAACGCCCGTTCGATTTTAAAGGATTATCGAGAAATTGGAGATAAGTTATGGGATCGCTTTAGTGGGAAGCGGGACGGCACGCTGTGGTATTATCGATCTTTAATAACTGCTTTTGGTACTGGGGGACTAACGCCCTTGGTAGATGAATTAGATCGGGTGGTTTCAGAACTTGAACGGCTAGTTAAAGCAAATTAAACCCTAATTTACTGGAAAGCTAATGGCAACTGTTCGTTTAGAAAATATTACCCGTAGTTATGATAGCGCTACGGCGATTGAGGGGATTAGCCTAAATATTCCTGATGGTCAGTTTTGGGTGTTGGTGGGACCTTCGGGCTGCGGTAAATCAACGATTTTGCGGACAATTGCGGGGTTAGAAAAAGCTACCAGTGGCGATATTTATATAGGCGATCGCTTAGTTAATGACATTATGGCACGCGATCGCAATGTGGCTATGGTATTTCAGAATTACGCCCTTTATCCTCATTTGACGGTTGCAGAAAACCTGGCTTTTGGTTTAAAAATGCGGGGGACTGATAGGGCTAAGATAGACCAACGGATTCAGGAAGTAGCGCGATCGCTATCTATTGAACATCTGTTAAGCCGCAAACCTAAACAATTGTCGGGGGGTCAACAGCAACGGGTGGCTTTAGGTAGGGCGATCGCTAGGGAACCTGATGTGTTTCTTTTAGATGAACCTTTATCTAATTTAGACGCACAATTACGAGACGATACGCGCGCGGAACTTAAGCAACTTCACCAGCGCCTAGGAATTACCACAATTTATGTGACTCATGATCAGGTCGAGGCTATGACCTTAGCCGATCGCATTGTGATTTTAGAACAAGGTCGTATTCAACAGGTCGGGACTCCTCAACAGGTTTACAGTAAGCCTGCTAATAGGATGGTTGCCACTTTTTTGGGTAATCCCCCCATGAATATTATCCCGGCTACCTATGGTAATAGTTTATTTTGGGTGGGGAGTCAATCGGTGGCTTGTCCGATGGTTATTCGGGAGAAAATACACCCCGAAGAAGGACAGAGATTTGAGTTAGGAATTAGACCGGAACATTTGCAATTGAACCTCAGCGAGTCGGAAACTGATCCGGTTGAACAAGATGTTTGGGCTTTGGATAAAGTCCCTCTGGAATTAGAAGTTAGTGTGGTTGAACCCCTAGGACGGGAAACTTTAGTTAGGGCTACCTGGCCATCGGATGATCAGAAAACTGTGCAGGGAAACATATTGCAATTGATGGCTTCCCCCAGTGTGCGTGTGCGTCCTGGCGATCGCATTCCAGTTACCCTAGATTTAAACTATTTAATGATTTTTGACCCGGCTACTGGGAAAGTTTTATAATCAATGCTCAATTAACTGTGGGTTCAGCGACCACTAGAGGCGATCGACCTCAAATTGCCGTTGCTATAATGGTTAAATATCGACCATACTCAAACCAACGGAGAAATTTTTTATGGATACTCAGAAAATTATCAACAATCCTGAATCGAATCGGGAAGCTCATCAGGTTTCGATTCAACAACAATTCCATCAAGAAATTGAACAAACCCCCGATGAAATCTTAGCGATCGCTTTAGAATTTCTACTATTTCTGAAGTCTCGCGCCTCGGATTCATCAACGGAAAAAACAACAAAGGACGCATCAGAAACATCTAACAAAGTGCCTCAATTACCTTATCGTCAAGGGTCGGGAAAATCTCTAGTAGATTACCAAGGAGAATGGGTAGGAGATGATTTTGAAGAATGTCTGCAACTGGTTTTTGATAGCCGTAGCCAGGTCAATTTATCCAACCATCAGCCATTTTAAAGTATGTATTTACTAGACACGAATCATTGTAGTTATCTAATCAGAAAAGAAGCGACCGTATGGGAAAAGGCGCTGGCGATCGGTACAGAAAACTTGGCAACTTGTGTGATTGTTCAGGGGGAACTTATTTTTATGGCTGAAAAGTCGGCACAAAATACACAAAACTTAGCTAATGTCAATAATTTTCTACAATACTTGCGGATTTATCTGACTGATGAAACGACAGCGGTTATTTATGGGCAAATTAAAGCAGCGGTATTCGAGCAGTTTGCTCCGAAAGAAAAAAGCCAAAGACGAAAAACTAAAATTACAGATATTGGTTTTGATGATAATGACCTATGGATTGCTTCAATTGCATGGCAACACAATCTGATTTTAGTTTCAGCAGATAGTGACTTTCAACGAATCCAAAGGGTGCGCGATTTGACTGTGGAAAGTTGGTACAGACCAACTAACTAAACTTCAGGCGATCGCCTGCTCTATGTGGTCGGCTTAACCCTACTAAAATCGACCATTAGGCGGCTAAAATAAGACGCTGTAAATAGGGAATTATGACCAGTATATTTACCTCAAAAACTGCCCAAATGATGATGGGGGAATGACCAAGCTATAACTTACCTGATGCCCTTTTTTGGTGAGGCTACTTAGTCAAAATAACCTCATCCCAACTTGGC
The DNA here is from genome assembly GCF_026000695.1 of Limnospira platensis NIES-39. Taxonomy (GTDB): domain Bacteria; phylum Cyanobacteriota; class Cyanobacteriia; order Cyanobacteriales; family Microcoleaceae; genus Limnospira; species Limnospira platensis. The sequence goes on along the minus strand of NZ_AP026945.1, from coordinate 6,454,435 downwards.
TTATATCTGATGGAATAAGTTGGGCGTAGCCAGCACAGATTATCCACAGTGAAAACCTAACTAATTCGTGATATTTTTGATAAGATTATCACCAATCAAAGAGTTAGTGATTATCCGGTCAATTCCTACATCTACTAATCTCTCAAATTCGTTAATATTGTCTACCGTCCAGACTACTATATCAACTCCTTTATCGCGAGTTTCCTTGATGATACTAGGTTGGTCTAATATCACTTGATATTGACTACTCAAAATTGCATTACCAGCGGCTTGGGCTTTGCTAATTTGCTCCGGTAGTTGGGACTCATTTACTACAAAATATCCCAGTTTTATTTGGGGTTCTGACTGGCGACATTGCCATAGTAAATCTTCATCAAAGGATGTTAAAATAGTGCGATCGCCTAAATTAGCTTCCCGGATGAGACCCAGAAGGGTTTTGATTTCTATATCCGACCATATAGCATGGGGTTTAATATCAAAATACAGCCATCCCTTAATCAATTTTAGGGCTGCTAAGGCCTCCTCTAAGGTGGGGATACGTTCTCCCCTATAAGACTCCCCAAACCACGCCCCAGCGTCTAATTCTTTCAGTTCGGAAATTGTTTTTTCGCGGATAGTTCCGGCGGTTCCAGTAATCCGATTTAGGCTTTTGTCATGAAAAACCACAGGGACACTATCGGCGGTAATCTGTACATCAAATTCTATGGAATTTGCTTGGTTGTAAATGGCGGCAAGTAAGGCGTTTAAGGTATTTTCCGGGGCGATACTAGAAAATCCTCGATGGGCAATTATTTCTACACTCAAGGTGATATCCTCATGGTCTAATTGTGCTGGTTTAAAAATTCGGAAATGGTTTGATTGAAAGATTCTGATGCGACTAAAAACGGCCAGTGATTCCCCGGCACTTGTTGAATAGTTAGATTGGTGAGATACTTTTGATAGGGTTTTAATTGCCATTCCATACGATTAACTCCCTTTTCCGGTTGGACTAGCAGGGTCGGTATGGCGATCGCTTCTGTTAATCCTGGAATTTTCATCACTTCTAAAAAGATTTCATTACGGGCGGTAATGCTAAACTTACTCCCCCATTTGCCATCAGGTTTTGCTTCCATGGCGGCGGCAAAAACTTGTTGTTGCTGAGGACTCCAACCCGAAAACTGTCTGAGTTGTTTAGCCTGGTTTTCAGCGGCGGTGAAACTCTCAAAAGGTCCTAGACATTTTAACGAGTCTAATTTACGATAAACTATGGGAAGGGTTAATTTGAGAAACCCAGGCATTTTAGTGATGAAAATAGGATCGACTAAAATCATACAGCGGAAACGTTCTGGGTGTTTTTTGGCCCAAATAGGTAGTAATTTACCCGTCCAAGAATGACCTAAAATGTGGGCGTTTGACCAGTGATGGTGATCCATTAACTCTTCTAGGTCGGCGATCGCCTCATCGAATGTATAACCGTGATCGGGTTTGTCGCTGTCTCCGTGACCTCTCATGTCGGGGGCGATAATATGATAGCGATCGCCCAGATATTCTGCTAAACTTGTCCAAACTAGGGCATGATCGGCTAGTCCATGTAGAAGCAACAACGGCTGTTGACCGTTAGGGTTCCACTCTAAATAGGAAAGTTTCAGGGTTTTTAATTCTAGGGTTTGGCGAGTCGGTGACATAGCAGAAATCACAAATTTTGATTAAGGATTGGGAATTGCCCCTACTGGTGAACAAGATTAATGGTAATCTTAAATGAAATCATCAATTTTGGCAACTAGGCTGACTGCCTAATCTGGGACTGATAATTTGTCGATGATCTAAAATTGACGACAGTTTGGTTATATTTTCGCGCTTTACCCCTAATCACAGCCATGATTCCACCTTCTGAAACCACCACAACTGAACAAGTAAAAAACGCCCTAAAACGTTTTTGGGGTTATGATGATTTTCGCCCCCCTCAGCAGGAAATTGTTGAGGCTATTATCAGGGGTCAAGATGCCTTGATTGTTCTGCCCACTGGAGGCGGTAAATCTATCTGTTTTCAACTGCCAGCGTTATTAAAAAATGGCTTAACCATAATAGTTTCGCCGCTGGTAGCCTTGATGGAAAATCAGGTAAAAGAATTACACGATCGCCATTTAAGTGCCGGTATTATTCATAGTCAAATGTCCCCCAGGCAACGGCGGCACACTTTGCATCAATTGGAAACAAACAGCCTGCGATTGCTCTATTTATCACCGGAAACTTTATTAAGTAAGCCGGTGTGGAATTTAATCAATAAACCCCAGGTTTCTATTAATGGTTTGATTTTAGATGAATGTCACTGTTTAGTTCAATGGGGCGATACATTTAGACCTGATTATCGCCGTTTAGGGGCGGTGCGTCCCACTTTATTAAAACATAAACCACCAGGTAGCAAAATAGCGATCGCTGCCTTTACCGCTACCGCTGATCCCACGGCCCAAAACACTATTAAAACGGTGTTACAGTTACAAGATCCTCAAGAATTTTTACTGAGTCCATATCGAGATAATTTACACCTTAAAATTCGCCGAGTTTTTACTCCCATGGGACGGCGAAAATGCTTGCTAAGTTTGATGAAACAACATCAAAAGCAAACCGGTTTGATTTATGTTCGCACCCGTCGAGATAGTCAAGAATTGACAGCCTGGCTGGAGAAATTTGGCTATAAAACTGCCCCTTATCATGCTGGATTATCGGCGGAAAAAAGGCGCAAAATTGAATCTCAATGGTTAGAAGGCAAGCTGCAATTTGTGGTGTGTACTTCTGCTTTTGGGATGGGAATTAACAAGCCCAATGTCCGGTGGGTGGTTCAGTTTCAACCACCCCTATTACTATCAGAATATATCCAAGAAGTAGGAAGGGCTGGACGAGACGGAAAACCAGCAGAAGCCTTGACTATTCTCTGTGAACCGACGGGCTGGCTGTATCCTGAAGATAGACAAAGGCTGTCGTTTTTACAAGATAATTTTCGCCAACAAATGATGGCCGCTAAACCCTTGATTAAAAAACTTCCCCAAAAAGGCAATTTAGAAACAGTGATCAGTCGTTTTCCCGACAGTGCGATCGCCTTGTCTCTTTTGCATTCTCAGGGAAAATTAGAGTGGGTTGATTTGTTTAATTATCAAATTAAAGATACATCACTATCTTTAACTGAAAATTCTAACACAGTTGCGATTCGCCAAATGACTCGCTATTTTGCTACCCGTGACTGTCGCTGGAAATTTATACTAGAGGCGTTTGGCTTTGGGACAGAAGCACAATCATTTCGCTGTGGTCATTGTGACAACTGCGATCGCCATGGGTCTTAAATTAGTGGCGATCGTCAATCTATTAATGCTATAATTGAAGTTGACACTGTTACCCCAATTTTATGCCATGATTAAAAGTTGGATTAAACGGCATCCTAAGCGCATCTATTTTTCATTTTTTGCCTTGGTCTTCCTAATTAGTTGTTTGGGAATAATAGCTGCGATATGGTCCTCATTGATCGAGAGACGAGATAGAAAAAATGAAAAAGTCGCCAGAGAAGTCTTAACCGACTTACTGCAAAACCAAAGCCAACAGCTTTTTCATTACAATCGATTCACCGACAATTTAGATGCTTTATATCGCACAACATCTGAGGGTAGACCTGGGTATAACTTTGCGATTAATGTTAATGAAAACCTGGTTTTAATTGATGCTATACCTACCAATTCACGTCTGCCTAATTTTGCTGGTGCTGTATTTATTATTCCTGGAGATAACCTCATACAAACAGTGGCGGGAATGTGTAAAAGTCAGGATAAATTATCAGCGCCGATTCAATTATCACGGGGTAACTCTCCCGTGGTTGAATGTCCTGATGATTCCGAGTTAATCATTTCTTTGGCTAGTGCTTTATTGGCAGTTACTGATGAAAATGTTACTCAAAATTTCGGAGGAGTTTGTCTAGTAGATCATTCATCTAATCAGTTGCGTAAACCGCCCAGATCAGATGCGATCGCCCCTCCCAAAACCGGGGAAAACAGAATCCAATGTCCGGCCGGTTCTTCTCTCAAAAAATCTTGGGTGATTCCCGTTAGTCAATAGCCCAGTAACTCAGTATCTTATGCAGTAGATGATGGCTCCAGCATCTCACATATTGTTGTGCCCAAAAGTTGCCTATACCGAAAAGAGAAATGATAGGTTAAACTAGAATATTGTTGTCAAATTCATTAATTATGTCTGCTCTCAATCAACCCCTGATTTATCCTCATACCCGCCAAAGTGATCAAGTAGACGAATATCATGGCATCCAAGTCACTGACCCCTATCGGTGGTTAGAAGATCTGGACTCTGACGAAACCAAGGCTTGGGTAACAGCCCAAAATCAGGTAACATTTGATTACCTCTCCACCATTCCCAGCCGCCAAAAATTAAGCGATCGCTTGACCAAATTATGGAATTATGAAAGATATAGCATCCCCTTTCGACAAGGGAAACGCTATTTTTACTTTAAAAACGACGGCTTACAAAACCAAAGTGTTCTCTATGTAATTGACTCATGGGAAGGCGAACCCAGACTTTTATTAGACCCTAACCAACTATCAGAAGATGGAACCGTTGCCTTATCAGGAATTTCCATTAGTGAAGATGGCAATTTAATCGCCTATGGTCTTTCCGCATCAGGTTCCGACTGGCAAGAATGGAAAGTGATGGATATTAACACCGGAAAACCACTCCAAGATCATCTCAAGTGGATTAAATTTTCCGGTGCATCTTGGACTCACGACCATCAAGGATTCTTTTATAGTCGCTATGATGAACCCAACGAAGAAACTCAATTCGAGGATATTAACTATTACCAAAAACTGTTTTATCATCGCCTAGGAACCCCTCAATCAGAAGATGTTTTAATTTACCAACGTCCTGACCAAAAAGAATGGGGTTTCAATGGATTTGTCACCGAAGATGGTCAATATCTGATTATTTCGGTATGGCAAGGAACCGACCCCAAAAACCTCGTCTTTTATCAGGATTTAACCAAACCTGATAGCCCAGTCGTCGAATTAATATCCGAATTTGAAGCAGAATATAGCTTCATTAATAACCAAGGAGAAATATTTTGGTTTAGGACAGATTTAGATGCCCCAATGGGTCGAGTTATAGCCATTGATATTAACACCGGAAATAGCCATCAAATCATCCCAGAAGCCATAGAAACCCTGGAAGGAGTCAGCACCCTAAATAATCAGTTTGTTGCCCTGTACCTCAAAGATGCCCATTCCCAGGTGAATATTTTTAACCTAGATGGAACTGTAGTCCGGGAAGTAGAGTTGCCGGGTATTGGTTCAGTGGGGGGATTTGATGGTAAACGAGACGACACAGAAACCTTTTATTCCTTTACCAGTTTTACGACTCCTCCCACCATTTATAAGTATAATATAGTCACAGGAGAAAGTCAACTTTATCGACAGCCAACTGTCGATTTTAACCCCGAAGATTACCAGACAAATCAGGTTTTTTATAGCAGTCCTGATGGTACAATGGTTCCCATGTTTATCACCCATAAAAAGGGCTTAAAACTCGACGGGAATAATCCCACAATGCTGTATGGATATGGTGGTTTTGGCATCTCCTTAACCCCTAATTTTTCGGTAAGTCGTTTAGTTTGGATGGAAATGGGAGGTGTGTATGCTGTGGCTAACCTGCGGGGGGGTGGCGAGTATGGTCAACAATGGCATCAAGCCGGGATGAAACTGAAAAAACAAAATGTTTTTGATGACTTTATAGCAGCGGCTGAATGGTTAATTCACCACAATTATACCCAGGTAAATAAACTAGCTATATCCGGTGGTAGTAATGGCGGTTTATTAGTGGGTGCTTGTATTACCCAACGCCCAGAATTGTTTGGGGCGGCACTACCAGCAGTGGCGGTAATGGATATGTTACGCTTCCATAAGTTTACCATTGGCTGGGCTTGGACTTCTGAATATGGTTCCCCTGAAAATCAGGAAGAATTCCAAGTTCTTTATAGTTATTCTCCCCTGCATAATTTACAGCCAGGAACAGCCTATCCTGCTACTTTAATCACCACGGGAGACCATGACGATCGCGTAGTTCCCGCCCACAGTTTTAAGTTTATCTCAGCCTTACAAGCCGCCCACAGTGGCGACAACCCCGTGTTAATTCGGATTGAAACTAAAGCCGGACATGGGGCGGGAAAACCGATGGCTAAAATCATCGAAGAAATTGCTGATCAGTTTGCTTTTTTAGTGCGAGTTTTAGACATTAATTAAAATTCCCACTCAACCAGCCAGTATTATTCGGACTTGGAAACAATCACTTCCACCGGACGCAAAAGGCGATCGCCATATTGAAATCCCCGCCGGACAATTTTGGTGATCGTTTCATTTTCTAGGTCGCCATTAACTTCGCGATCGATAATTTTACACACCTCAAAATCCGGTTTTTTCCCCTGAAAATCAATAGTTATAACCTCTCGTTTTTCTAGGGTATTGAGTAGTTTCTTCTGAATGGTAGCGATTAACTGGGGTAAACGGGCGATCGCTTTTGGATCTGGTTCTGGGTTATTGTGCAAATATTCAATCAAAAAATCCAGAGAATCGACCACTTCTAAAAATTCCAAAAATAGCGTTTCTAGCCGTGCATTTTCCTCCTGTTCTTTCTCCATTAATTCCTGTTGCATTAAAGTTTTTTCTTTAAAAAGCTGACCGATAATTGTTTGGAGTTCGTCACGAAATTTGGCAGTAATTTCCAGTTTGTTTGAATCATTCATCATCTTAAATACTTAAAAATTCAATAAACATTTTTTGCCCCAATTGTTGAGCCACCTCGCCCGATTTTTCCGCGCCAATAGCTGACGAGAGATCATCAAATTCGGAAATCATCTCGAAAACCGGAATCGGTTTTTCAAGTTCCGAGAAATCCTGTCGCTTCAACCGCTGAATGGGTGGTAAAACCGGATGCAAATAATCAGCAATTAAACGTTCTTTTTCATCCATCAAGGCTTTTCTAGCCCTAGCGATTAAATCTGGGGAGTATTTTTTCCGCTTCATTGCCATCGCAAAAGCCTTAGTAATTTCGGCTTTTGATGCCGAAGGAGAAACCTCTAAAACCTGATAAGGGTTAGGATTCGATAGTTGATTTGACATAATTTAATAAATTCCACATTGACGATAAATATCCACAAATTCGGGGTCATTGGGGCAAATTTGATGCGCCCAACGGGCAAATTGTACGGCAGTTTCCCCGTTCATTTTACCTTCATTAACTCCCGCAATTAAAATTTCTATTAACATAGCAGCAATATGTCGCTTCACTTTCTGATTATGGCAGTTTTTGGCGCGACGTACCGCATCATTTAAATTAGATGGCATCAAACCAAGAATCTCATTAACCTCAATCTCAAATTCTAAGGCTTCAATGACATAAATTAAACGGGGATTTCTACTATCGGTTTTTTGCAGTTCTCGCAACTGAGATAAAGCTCGATTTTTATCAATTTTATTATGCTGCATATTTTCGACAATTTCTTGAATACGAGATTCAACCCAATAGCTACAAGATGCTTCAGTTCCCAATAGTTGATACCAAAAATCACTAAAAGCCAGATGCTCTGATAAACTGTTTAACTCCTGACGCTGAGACTCACATAAGCGCTCAAGTTCTTGATGCCATTCTGGGTGCGATCGCCATTCATTTTTGAGAGCATTTAAAGCCGACACTGACTCTCGCCACCGTTGCTTTTGCAGATAGTGCCGTCCTTCCGAGTAGGCTAGAAATTTTTGGGCAAAATATTCCCTTGGTTGAGAATAATTAAATTGGTAACTCCGAGACGGTTTAAGTTGCATAGCCCGTTCTCCATCTCCGTCAAATGCCGCCGCCACAGCCGCACCCCAGGACGTATAAAGAGCCGGTAAAATATTGCTTTCTGTCGATACAGAATTCGAGGTTTGAGGAATATTAATACTGCCCCATTGATGCTGGTAGCGATGGTAACATCCCGGTAATAAAATTAGGTGATTAATTTGGGCGGCTTGATGGGGGAATTTTTTAACTAATTTCAGGGCGATCGCATCCAGACGAAATTGATCTCGCAGTTTCATATACTCCGCTAAGTTCTCATCTTTTAAACTATCAATTTCCCGTTCTAGGGTAGCCATCAAATGACTAAAAATTTCCTCAATATTAATGGAACTTTTCGGCAGCCAAGGAATATTGTGTAAAGCTGGATCGCCCGCCAAATTCGCTAAAGCCGTTGTAGAAGAAACCACCCAATCCCGGCGCGTGTTGCTGTTAATTTGAGCATTATAATAGGTAGCGATCGCCCAATTATGCAGAGATTTAAAATCTGGGTTTTTCAACCAAACTTGTTCCGTAATTTGGACAATTTTTTGCCAATCTTGACCCTCCCAAATTTGAGCTTCTAGGCGCGGTAAAATATGGTTATGGAGATTAGCCTCAACCACCGAATCTGAGCCGTAAGTATGTAAAAATTGACGGCTCATAGCACCAGCATTGTCTAGGTTATTATTATCAATCAACTGTTGAATAGACCACATCAATTTTAAGCGATCGCGCCCCCTTAATGTGCGGACAATTTCCAATTGACTTTTAACTTGGGGATGGGATAGCGATCGCCATTCCACTTCAGCCTGTTGAAAATCACCCTGTTGGACGTAAGCAAAACCACGCAGATATTTAATTTTTTCTCCTGAATGTCCCTGCAAATATGCGATCGCCTGTTGCCAATTCCCTGTTTTTAGGGAAACAATTGCCAAGCGAATTGGGGCTTCTGTTAATTCCGGGAGTAACTGATATGATTTTTGGTAAAATGATATAGCCTGTCCTAAATTTCCCGACTGTTCCGCCCAAAGTCCCTGACCATAATATTCTTTTCCTTGCATCACCCGGTTTAGTGTCGCCCGCAATGTTTTACCATCGTCGCGCTCGAACTTATTTAAGGCTAAATTAATCACATTTAGGGCGGACTGAAATTCACCATTTTTCCCTAAATTTACCGCTTTTTCTAAAGCTGCTTCATACTGAATTTGTCCCTGAAGATATCCTGAACAATCGGCGATCGCCTCTTCCAGCAGTGGAATTTTAAATAATGTTTGGGCTCGCTCAAAACTCAGTTTCCCTCTTTTATAATCTTTTTGTTGGCAATATTTTTGACCTTCTTTAAATAAACTCCTAAATTGATTGTATTTCATCATTTTGTGTTCACAGCGAGCGATCGCTTTATTGACAATATCTAGTTCAAGAATTGTTCGACATTTTTTATATGTTAACAAAGCCTTTGATAAATTCGTCGTATCCAGCGGATCGCCAGCATCAGATTTTTCTAAATTCTGAGCTGAAACTATCATGCTTTTAGCAAATTTTATATTCCTTTTCCACCTATTCATCTCCAACTTAAAATCAGTTAACAAATCGCCCATCAATAGCTGTCGCAGTTTTTTCTCAACGAAAGCCGGCGAATTTGACCATTTGCTAATAGTAGATTGACCCTTTTTGGTAGCTTCAATTAGCTTATTTTTGGCAGCAAGTTTTTGGGCGGTTTTGATTTCCTGCTTAGTCACAGAAACCTTCTGACAGAAATCAACAATTTCTACCTTAAACAGTGCGTATGTCAGAGTATCAACCCAATTAATAATTGCATTCATAGGCAGTATTCTGGTAAGTTTTGGATAAAAATAACTTCCCCAACTTCGATCTTATTTTCTCTACCTTTTAAATTCGGGTTCATTTCGATTAATTCAGGCCAGCGCGACCCCTCCCCATAAAACTTGCGCGCAATTCTCGACAGGGAATCCCCCCGTTGAACCGAGTAATAAAATCCCCCACAGGATGACGATTCTCGGCTATTTTTATCGATTTTCTGTTTATTCAGCCAGGGCATAAATCCCGCTGTTTCGACCAATTCTGTGGTCGCTATCGAGGCGGTTTCCACCGGCAATTGACGGCTGATAAATCCTCCCAAAGCAATTCCCAACAGTAAAATCATCACGCCCATTAACAACAATAACTGTCGGATATTTTGAGGTGATTTAGGGGCAGCAATAACCGCAGCCTCAACCGCCACTTGGGGGAGTTCTTGCAGTTGGCGAATTAGGGTGAGATCCGTTTCACAGTTGGGGCAAATATTACCCTCAATTTCCGGGCGATCGCACACCGGACAGGTGAGTTTAATCGTCATCGTGTCAATCCTGTAGCAATAGTTCCTGTGGGTAATTCCCGATCTAAATAGGGAATAATCTCAGCCTGAAGTTCTTGCAGCAGGCTATTAGCTTGGCTGCCATTTCCTTGCTGTAATGCGTTCAACAATTGATTAAATTTGACATCCATACCTCCCGCGTGACTGGGGTTAATATGGTGAATGCGGGCGATTTCCTCCCGAATTGCCAGGACCAGTTTAACGCTATCGGGAAAGTTATCAAACTCTCGTTTGCTATCTTCTATTAATTTTTGCAAGCTGGAAATATTCTTGGTATTTAGGGCTTGTTGCAGTTGAGCAACTAAATTCCGCAACCGATATTTTTGATCTTCATGGATTAGCTGATCGCACACTTCCAGCGCCAATTCAAATCGCAGTATGAAAATCTTGGCAATATCTAACTCATCATTAGCAAATTCTTCTAATTCCTTGAGTTTAGTTTCAGCTTGGTTAAGGCGATCGCGCTGGACTTGACCATTATAATAAATTTGGTTAGCCGATCGCACCACTTCCCCCGCGATTTCATTAGCACGTTTTACCCCAATTTCCGTTAAGTTACCCGCCGCATTCAGTTGTTTAATTCGTTCCTCAACCTGGCGAGAAATCTCCTCATTAACTCCCCCCCGCGAGAATGAACAACTAACTTTAACCTGGGGATTATTTTTCAGGGCAGCCGTCATTTGGAGCGAGTTATTTTCCTCGTCAAGTTCCACCGTCACTAAAATTTCCGTACCTTTTGGATAGGGGCGATCCAGGGCTAACCACATATCCCCGATCCGCTCATCTTGAGATCGGCGATCGAGTTCTTGGCGGACGCGATCCGGGCTAAAAAATTTAAAGTGAATTAGGGATTGTCCGTCCGCTTCAGTTTTAAAAGTATGGAACTTTTGCACCGGAAGAATATCGCCCTGGCTAATGATTACAAATCGCGGCTCATCCACCAATTCGATGCAATAATCACGGGAAACAGTCGTGACTTTTTCCGTCAGTCCCGCCGCCACGATCGCCGCCCCTTCCGCCACCGCATACATGGGGCGATCGTGAACTACAACTTGATGTTGAGGGAAGGCTTGGCGGATTTTTTGTTGGACGATCGGCACCTGAGCCGAACCGCCCACCAACAGAATGGCATCGATTTGATCGAGGGGATAATCTGAATATTTAATCGCATCCTGAGCAATTTTTACTGAGCGATCGATTAACGGTTCGATGCGTTTTTCAAACTCTTGGCGAGTGATGGTAACTTGAATCGGAATTGCCATTCCCATGTCATCAATTAAAGGTGTCGCGGTAATGATTTCCGCTGCTCCTTGGGTGCTGAGTTGAATTTTCGCCTGTTCCGTCTTTATTTTCAATTCCGCCAGTAGCCGCACTCGTTGATAATGCGGCATTTTTTGAATTAAGCGATCGACATTATCCAGCTTTTCAATCCGGGCGATTTCCTGTTTGACAAATTCCACAATACAGTTATCAAAATCGTCCCCACCTAACCACAAATCCCCCGCTTTTGCCGACTCAATAAATTGATTACCAACGGAAGTAATAATCGAACAGTCTAAAGTCCCCCCACCAAAGTCATAAACCAAGATCGTACTCACCTCATCCGACCCCGGACGATAACCGTAAGAAATAGCTGCTGCTGTTGGTTCTGGGAGGAGTTCCCGCAGTTTTAATCCGGCTTTTTGGGCGGCGATTTCCGTGGCGTATCGCTGCTTATCATTGAAATAGGCGGGAACCGTAATTACAGCTTCCGTAATCTGGCTAGTTTGCCCCGATCGCTGCTGATAATTTTGGGCATTTACCACTACTTTTTTAACGATTTCGGCGGAGATATCTTCCGGTAGATATTCCCGTCCACCTAACCAAACCGATAGGCTATTTTCCGTCCCTTGGCTCGATTGAGTAATCTTATAATTGAAGCGAGATAATTGTTCTTGCACCACCGGATCATTAAAGCCTCGTCCGATTAATCGCTTGATGGAAATTATCACATTTTCCGTGTCTCCATCTCCCAGTTGCCGATAGGCTTGTTCTCCCACGATTAAACCATTGCGATCAGCCGCTACCACTGACCGGGTTAATTTGCGATCAGGTGGGGAGTTATCCGCCGCCGTAACTACTTGTACCTCAGCTAACTTGAAGCCAGCCACTGAGTTGGTAGTTCCCAAATCGATCCCAACTATATTTCCCATGATTAATTTAACCTTGATTATTTATACTTTAATTGTCTTCCGCTATTTTGGCAAGTTTTATCCGAAAATTTTAACAAATCTTAACCCTCATAATTTATCCAGTTCTTAATTTAGGAATATTGTCGCTCAAGTAAGGGTTATCACAGAGCAGTTTTTTGGCGATCGCCTGCTGTTTGATAAAATTAGAGTCAAACTGCTGCGGGTTGCTGCCGAGTCCTAACTTATACATGACTTCTTTGGCGGCAGTCGAACGATTATCAAATCCCATTGAGTCCGCAGTTAGGGCTGATAAAGTGTCCCGTTGATTAAGATTTAAGGCTTGTCGCCAATAGGTTAGTGATGCCTCAATTTGTAATGCTGCGGTGAGGGCTGTTGCTAATTTTAAGGTTGCCCAGTAGTGACTAGAATCGAGTTTTATCGCTTTCCGATAACACAAGCAACTAATCACTAAAGAATCGCGGGAATTTTTGATAATCGTTGTGGCTTCCTGTTTGGCTGTTTCCATTCCCACCACATCAATTGATATCCCCAACATCCTGATAAAATGGCGATCATATTTGCCCGAAAAAATGCCATCTCCCCAGAATGAACTATAGCTGCGATCGTACATTTCTCCGGCTTGAAAAAAGATGTTAGGATCTTGGGATTGTTCGGCTTGTTGATAAACTTTATAACCCTCTGGATGCAAGGTTTGCATTTTGGCGATCGCTGCATTATTTGCCCTCCTCGGTATAGGGGGAGTCATCGGTTTTGGTGGTTTTGGTGGTTTTGGTGTTGGTGGTGCAGGTGGTGGTGCAGGTGGTCTATTTGTGAGATTGGAAAGATTGGTCAAAATAGCCGAATTTGATTGAATGGGAATGGGATTATTGACATTATCTTGATATTGGTAATTAGGATAAAACTCAGAATTTAATAGCGTTTTCGGATCGAGTTGATAAATGGCGATCGGCGCAGCCCATACCCTTTTGAAACCCGCATAAAATAAATGCAATAAAAAACGTGACACTCTATTAAATATTACAACTGATATTGTCATGCCTACAAAACTAAAGAAGCCATCCATTAAACTCGCTAACACTAGGAAAATGCTCATCAATACTGAACTCCAAAATATTAACCAAGTATAAATATATAAGAAGAAAAATAACCAGATGGCGAAATAAGCTGCCAGTTTTGCTTTCCGTTTCAAAAAATAAGCAATTAGAAAATATGGTGATATTGGCAATAGTAAAAAGACAGGCAGAAGAATTACCCCAGCACCTACCTCACTGATGGCTAATAAAGACAGAAGGAATACTAAGCCAACACAAGCGCCCCCAATTTTACAGATGATCGCAAAGATGTTATAAGCCTTTCTGAGTTGAGTTTCAGGATCGGTTTCGGAACCGGGAACCGGCCGATCGCGCCACAGAATTTGTAAATACCAAAAAATAAAGTCACGAATCAGCTTAACTTTAATTTGCGTGCCGTCTTTCAAATCAAAGCATTGTCCGTCTTTGATAGCTTGGGGATCGACAAATTTACCGAGTTCCCGTCCATCTAAATAAATGGTAAAATTTTGCCATCCCTTCTCCCAGGAAACAACCAATCTTTCGGGTCCCCCTGGTTGTAGTGCATATTGCTCTTTAAACACCATTCAAACCCTCAAATAAAATAATTGTTTCCTGTGTCCTGCGAATCTAAAAAGCTGTGGTGTCGTCGCGTTGGGCTGCATAGAAAAACCTCCCCGATTAGATCGCCAAGTTTGGTGAATTGATCACACAACTGACCTAGGGGAGGTGAATGATTAGAAGCGGGGGAATTTTGATAGAGGATATCTTCGCAGCTTGTGACGATCGCCGACAGTATCAGACCCAAAATCGTCCTGTGGCTGATGGTTTTCATCTCGTTGTGACCTGGGAGATGTGGTCGCGATCGCAAACTGGAATAGGCCATTGCTCACCTCTGCTCGAATGTTCTATCGAGTTATCGGCAAATTTCGCAGCTTTTACGCAATCGTAATATTTCTTGACAAAGTAGGCGATCGCCGCAGAGGTCAGCCACCCCAAAACCCCCAGAATCACAGGAACCCAGGTTTAATAATTGACAGTTACTCAATTTGGAGGTGATTAGGGAGAAGTTTTATCTCCAAATTTGGGCACATCTGTTAACTTAGTGATGGTATAGCAGCAACCAACTCACCGAATAATTAAAATCTGACCTTATACATTTCCCACAATTCCCCCGACTGTTTTTTAACAATCTTAGCCCCAGCTTTTTTAATCAAACTTTCCCAATTTTCCATAGATTCTAAATAAACTTCTGTTCCCAAATAAGTCTCTAAAATCGCCCAATCTTCTGCTAGGGGCACTTCCCCATTGAGAACATCAAATACCAAAATTCCCTGTGGTTTTAAGACTCGTTTAACTTCCGCCATAACTTCTAGCCAATATTCCAGGGGATAGTAACAACTAAACCCAGTGGCTATAGCTAAATCAAACTTTCCGGTTTCATATTGTAACTGATGAGCGGGGGCTAGTTCAACCCCCTTAAATAACTTAGAATTTAACTGAGGACCTCGGGAATTTAAAGCATCTCTAGCCACGGAACTAATTTCTTGACCATGAAATAAAGCATTCCATTCTCGCCAGGGATAAATTAAAAAACTTACTCCGCAACCAATATCTAAACAATATTGATTTTTCTTAGGTTGGGCTAACTCCCAAAATGGAGAAGTGAGTTTTAGTTGAAGAGTTCCCGAAATGCGATCGCGAAAAATCGGCATATTTTCCACTTCTTCGGGGAGTTCAAAAGGTTCTCCTTGATATTCCTGGTTAAAACGGCTGGCTACGGAAGTAATTGGGGACTGCCACTGGTCAGCAGTCCCGCCAGTTGATAATCCGAAAAATCCCAAGGAAGGGTTAGAGTCTGGTTTTTTAGACATTATAGCTGATAGAAATTAGCGCTTCGATCCTTTTAGGGCTTTAGAAAAGTTTTGGCGATAGGAACGATTAGAGATCAACAAAATCGGCCATAATAATGATAACGAGACACGATTTCCAAAACTCTTTTCAAAGTTGGTGCGCCCAAACCCAGACCAAAACTTCCAGACTCCACCAACATAGACGATTAATAGTGCGATCGGAATTAGGACATTCATAATATGACTCTGCTTGCCTAATTTAAGTGATATTAGCGGTTATGTATAATCTTATCAGAAATTATCAAAGGTTTGCAGATGTTCCCTCAGATGCGATCGCCCTCAAATCTTCCGGCGTGTTACAATTGAGGAGCATCTGAGATTCCACAGTTCCGACTGATATAGGTGTTACGGGAACCTGATCTAGCCACCGTTGTAGCGATCGCTCGACCGTTGCCATAAATTCCTGTAAAGACTCTAAAGCCTGGTGGCGGTAGAATCCACAGAGAGGTTCCCACCGCGACCCATGACGGGGAATCATAGCCAAATGGGATGGCGGCACCAAAGTTAACTGCTCCTTCCAGCCTCGCAAAATATCGGGTTGTAGTTGAGGTAAATCGCAAGCCAGCAACAATAGCCAAACACAGTCAATTTGACTCAACCCAGTAGCCAAAGCCACCATCGGACCCTGACCGGGGTTAGTTTCCATCAGCAGATTATAACTACCCCCCACAGCCTGGTAACGTTCTGGCCAAGGTGTTAATACATAGACCTGCTGACAACAACTCCCCGCCGCCTCAACCACCCGGCGCAGTAGGGGAACCCCCGCCACCGGAATTAAAGCCTTATCGCGACCCATGCGAGAACTACGTCCCCCCGCCAGAATTAAAGCCACCAGGAAATCATCAGCCATCTCCAAAGACCTAAATCAGCCCATCCATCTGTAACTCTTCAATAATCTGTAACCCGCGCGGATCACCAACCCGTAGCAGAGAAGACTTAGCATCATCGCGGACACTCAAATCCTCATCCTCCTCTAGGGCTTCAATTAAGGCATCGATCGCCCCAGCATAGACCACATTAGAAGGTAATTCCCGGCTTAACTGTCCCAAAGACCAAGCGCAATTACTGCGAACTGCGGCCACCTCATCCCCACGCAAAGCCTCAATCACGGGGGGAATAGCTTTCACCACCCCATCATATCCCACCTTCCCCATTTGACCCAAGGAACTCGCCGCCCAGAGTCTCACGGCGGGAATATCAGTTTTAATGGCTTCTAGCAGAGTATCTAAAGCCCTCGGATCGCGACAATTTCCCAGAGCCCAAACCAACCCCTTGCGGACATAACCATTCCAATCGCAATTATATTGTCTAATGAGGGGTTCCACGGCATCCGGGCTAGGATTACGCCCCAAAGCATAGGCGACACTTACCCGCACGAGGGGGCACGAGTCCTCTAATAAACCTATCAAAGGTGCGATCGCCCGTTGGTCTTGAAGTTCACAAAAAGCCCGCGCCGCAATCATCCGGTGTTGCGGTTCCGGGGACTCAAGCAACGGCAACATTTCCTCTGGATCTGGCTTAGGGGCTTCCTCCTCTTGCCAATGGTCCAGGGGACTCTCAGCGGTTTGCTCAAAATTAACTACACTCAGATCTTGATCCTCCATAATTTCGATTTTACCAAAAAATGGGTTTTCTATAATCCCCATACTAAATTGATAATTAGTCTGGCGATCGGGGGGGTGGGGGGTTTATTATACAGTGGCCCTGCCCTTTGATGAACATTTGCCCATTCTCTCTGGGTTCAGGTTAGCGCCGCCTTAATCCTCACCCGCCCTAGAGAATGACTGACAATTTACAATTGATAGTCATAATTGATATTTACTAAGATGCCTAAGTTGTCAATTGTCGGGTGATTATTTATATTATTTATTGAGTGTGACGCGCCCTCCCAAAATGTAGAGGATATCATTTCTCGGATTTAGAGCTGCTTAACTAAACCCAAAGATTGAGGTTGATAGCCCAATTTTTCATACAAACTCAGAGCGGGTTTATTGTTAGTAAAAACCTGTAAACTGATTTGGCGATCGCCCCTAGTTTTAGTCCATTTTTCCCCGTAATTCATCAAAGCCGCCCCAATTCCCTGTAGTCGATGTTCTGGGTGAACATAAACCAGAAAGACATGAGAAATGCGATCGCCCGTGACTTGATTAATAGCATTTCCCATCCATAAACAGGCGATCGGGGTAATGTTTTTACCGCCGGAGATTTCCACCCACCACAGAGGGGTTAGGGGTGAAAAATACTGTTCTACAGTGTTCGCCAGGTGAGAGAAATCCTGATCGGGGTACAATTCCCGATAGGTGCGATTCATGAACTTAACCAACAAAGAGCGATCGCGAGTAGATCCAGAACGGATAGTATAACCAGAGACCAAAATTTCAGACACGGATCATTAATTGATGAACAATGGGGGCCATCTCCCCTGAATAGTTAATGACTCCCATAGGTGCTGGTGCTTGCATATCACCCGGTAGGAAAATACGCGCACTCACCGCCACCAAAGCCAACAGAAAAATCATAACCACCAACAGTGGCGCGATATATTGACGAAAAAAAGCCATAACCGGGACTCTAACAGTTAGTTATCAAAGGGAAAAAATCCATAGTCAATTGTAACCCTGATTGACCTGAAATGCCAAACTTACAGCCATGAACTTAACATTGTGCGGGTGTCTGGCTGTGGTGGTGCTAAATTAGTGGAATGTCCTAATATATTCTCAGAATTCCATACACTACCGAAGCCCTAAAATCCCTAATTGTGGACGATATCGATCGCTACTACCAACTTCTGAACGTCAAACCTGGTGCTTCCCTACAGGAAATCAAACAGGCTTACCGGACTCTAGCATTATTATGGCATCCCGATCGCTATCCCGCCGACTCCCATATTCAGTATCAAGCCACAGAAAAATTCAAAGAGATCAACTATGCTTATGATCGCCTACAGACCCTATTAAACGATCCCAACTTCTCCCCTTACCCAGTCATCTCCCCGCCGCCACCAACCCCACCAGTAACCGCCACACCTATTCAGCGCCCACCAAAACCGCCGAAAGTCAATCCTAGGGAAACCGAGACCAGTGACGAACTCATCCCCTGGGGTTGGTTAACCGGGGCATTTTTCAGCTATACCCTAGTAGGTTGGATTTTAGGATATTTAGAAATTTACCCAGGAACATGGTTATTAGTCGCCTTGGTTTGGGTAGGACTATCCCTAGAAGCCAGTTATGGCTCGCAAACCCAGTATCCTTGGTTAATTTCTCTGATGATAGCCGGAGGAATAGCGGGAGGAATAGCCGGAAGTCAAGCGGGGGGGCTAATTACTGCGATCGCCTGGGCTATAGCCGGAACTGCTTTAGGGTCAATTATCGGTTCCGATAGTAACTCACGCACGATTATTTGGGGGTTTAGCTTCACCGGAATTTTAGCGATCGCTGGTTGGGTAGCTGGGGCTGAAACCGGGAATGGTTTAGGATCGTTAATTGGGGGAATAATTGGTTCTTCGACTGGGTGGATAATTGGCATTATTTCTGATGCTATGTTTCAAGTCAAAAAACG
This sequence comes from Limnospira platensis NIES-39, assembly GCF_026000695.1. Classification (GTDB taxonomy): domain Bacteria; phylum Cyanobacteriota; class Cyanobacteriia; order Cyanobacteriales; family Microcoleaceae; genus Limnospira; species Limnospira platensis. The sequence goes on along the minus strand of NZ_AP026945.1, from coordinate 6,435,510 downwards.
TGGCGGTGTTGGTAGTTGGTTCGGATTTCAATTAGGAGCGTGGTTAGGAGCTTGGTCAGGAGCCGGGTCTGGGGCGGTCAGAGAGGCGATCGCCAACACCGGACTTGATGCGATCGTCGGCGCTTGGGGAGCCATTGCCATTATTTTTGGCGTAGTCGCGCAAATGGTAGCCGGGGAAAAATTATTAGTTTCCTTCAACAAATTTTATACCGCCTTGATATTAGTTTCTATTTCTGGCTTAGGATTGACATTAGGTAAACTTCTATCAAATTAACGTCAATTTTCCCCATAACCTACGGATTAGTACAATCACCACCCGAAAAGAAAACTAGGGTCAAAATCTTTAAATTGAGTGGACAACAATGAAACTAGATTTACGCCAATTTTTTCGGGCGTGTAACCCCGCCAAAACCATAGACGTAGGGAACCCGGAAGAGCGAAAATATTACATCAATTTTTCCCGGGTTCGCGGAGGTACACTCATCGAACAAATTGCTCGCACCATTTCTCGCCTCTCCCCCGATAGCCCCACCTGTCAACTATTTACCGGACATATCGGTTCGGGAAAATCCACAGAATTATTGCGCCTGAAAGCCGAATTAGAACAGCAAGAATTTCATGTAGTCTATTTCGAGTCCTCCAAAGACTTAGATATGGCTGATGTCGATATTACTGATATCCTCTTGGCGATCGCCCGTCAGGTCAGCGAAAGTGTCGAATCAATGAACATCAAACTTAACCCCACAGGCTTTAAAAACCTGATTCAGGGTTTACTTGATGTTATCAACACCCAAATTAATGTCAAAGCAGAATTAGGCATCCCTGGACTCTCGGAACCGGGGGAATTTTCCCTCACTCTAGGAATTGGGAAACTCACCGCTAAAGCCAAAGACTCCCGCGACCTGCGATCGCTCTTACGACAATACCTCGAACCCCGCACCAACAATATCCTAGAAGCCATCAATAAAGAATTACTACTTCCAGCCATTCAACAACTCAAACAACAGGGAAAAGCCGGCTTAGTAGTCATTATTGATAACCTCGACCGGATCATGAATTCCAAAAGCGCCACCGGACGACCCCAACCAGAATATTTATTTATCGATCGCGGCGACCAACTCAATCAACTTCAGTGCCATGTCGTTTATACTATTCCCATCGGGTTAATTTTCTCCAGTGACTTGGGACGACTAACCAGCCGATTTGCTAGTGAACCTAAAACACTACCCATGGTTCCGGTTAAATTTCCTGATGGTACACCCTACCCAGAAGGCATTGAACATCTCCGAAAAATGGTCATGGTCCGAGCTTTTCCCGGTATTGACCTCGATAATTATACTCATTTAATTACTAAGGTTTTTGATAGTCCAGAAACTCTCGATCGCCTTTGTATTATGAGTGGTGGTCACGTCCGCACTTTACTCGCCCTCCTGTATAGTTGTTTACAACAAGAAGATCCACCCATTGTCAGGGGTATCTTGGAAAATGTGATCCGCCAACGTTGTCATCAGTTACTGTTGGCTATATCATCAGAAGAATGGCAACTTTTACGTCAGGTCGCCCAAACTAAAAAAATTATGGGTCTCAGGGAATATCAAACCCTATTACGCAGTTTATGGGTCTTTGAATATCGCCATGAGGATGAATATTGGTTTGATATTAATCCAGTTATCGCCGAAGCCCATCAATTTAAAATGGTTGACCGTTAATAGTTAGTTAGTATTAATCTACCGATTTTATCGTAAAATGTTCCCGATGTCAATACTGGTAAACTTTGATGATTAAAGGCACAACTAAACTGTTAGGAATTGTTGGCTATCCCGTCGAACATTCTATGTCCCCAATTATGCACAACGCCGCGATCGCTCATCTCGGCGTTGATTATGTCTATGTACCCTTTCCAGTGGCTCCTGACCAGTTAGCATCAGCTTATCGAGGTTTTCAAGCTATCGGTATTCAGGGATTTAATCTCACTATTCCCCACAAACAAGCAATTATTCCCCTACTAGATAATGTCTCTAAATTAGCCACGGCTGTAGGGGCAGTTAATACGGTTTGGTACAGTGATAAAGGCTGGAGTGGTACTAATACAGATGTTGCCGGTTTTTTGGCTCCCCTCAAGGCATTAAACTGCCCCAATTGGCATGAAAAAATAGCCGTAATTTTAGGTAATGGCGGCGCGTCTAGGGCGGTAGTCGCTGGTTGTGCTGAATTGGGAATGGCAGAAATTCATATAGTCGGTAGAAACCCCCAAAAGTTGGAAGAATTTAAGCAAAGTTGGCTAAATTCGCCCCTTCCCATTAAGGTTAATGTTCATAATTGGCAGGAATTAAACCCCTTAATTAAGCAAGCAGATTTATTGGTAAACACTACCCCGGTGGGAATGTCTCCCCATATCGATCGCTCTCCTGTAGATGCCGAAAATTTTGAGGGTTTAAAATCTGGGGCGATCGCCTACGATTTAATTTACACTCCCCGCCCTACTCGCTTTTTACAACTGGCTAAAAATCAAGGTGCTGTGGCGATCGATGGCTTAGAAATGCTGATTCAACAAGGAGCCGCCGCCCTGGAAATTTGGCTACAACAACCCATCCCGATCTCAGTCATGCGTCAATCTTTAATCATTGATAATTGATCATTCATAATTGAGCTATAATCGTGGGGGAGGGTTTGGCTGTTAATTGTCAATTCCCCAGGAATGTTTTGTTGAACCTGCCCCTGGGGAATGGTGCAGTAGTACCGACAGACTAAGACCCTAGCAAGTATTTTTAGGTACAATTTACATATTAAGCATTAATACTCTGGGGATGAATTTATGATAACCCTATATATTGTCTGTCTAACGGTGGGTGGAGTATGTGTCATATTAGCCGCTGTGGAGGGATTAGACGGTGTAGAGTTTGAGGGCGAATTTGATAGCGATGTAGAATTAGAACATGGCAGGGGTGAGACCGAAAACCAGCCCAGCTATAGATCCAAAAGAAAAAATCTGCGGTTAAGGCTGCCTTTTGGGAGTGTGCGCTTCTGGACTTTTGGGGTGTGCTTTTTTGGGTTGACCGGAACAATTATGTCAGTTTTGAACCCCGACTTAACCCCGGCTTTTGTGGCTACAGCAGCGATCGCTATTGGGGTGTCCTGCGGAACCGCTGTCGTGTGGGTCTTTGATATTCTGCGATCGCAACAAGCTAACAGTTTAGTTCAATCCCATGATTTAATTGGTCTATGGGCCACCGTGGAAATTCCCTTTAATCGAGACAGTCGTGGAAAAGTACGCCTCAGCGCCGGAGGGTCGGTGCTGTATTTGAGCGCAATTACTGAAGAAAATCAGGAATTTTCCCAGGGCGATCGCGTTTTTGTGGTAGGAATGGAGAAAAATAAAGTTTTGGTGGTCTCAGAAGCATCCTTCGGAGTCTCAGAAGCATAATCGACAAGTCCCAAGTCAGGGTAAGCGGTAGTAGAGATCCGACATTTCACCTTTTAAATGTTTGCTCAAACCCTTTTGGGGGAAAAACTATGAATCAGAAATTTGTTGCATCTTTAGACAAACAGAACCAAGAAATAGTCGTAGAGGTAGCCCAGGCACAAATTCCCATTCCAGGAAGAAACACAAATCAGCTAAGTGATCAGATTATAACTGCCCTACCCATAGCCCTATCAATTTTTGGAGTATTGGTTTTAATCTGGTTTCTCAACGTCTTTATGCAGATTTGCAAACCCAGCGAAGTCCTGATTTTGTCTGGTCGCAAACACCGTACCAAAGACGGACGAGAGGTAGGTTATCGGGTGATTTTCGGCGGACGGGCTATTTGTATTCCGATTCTGGAAACTGTCAAAACTATGGACTTGCGGACAATGCCAGTTCCCGTTGAAGTCAAAAACGCCTATTCCAAAGGGGGAACACCCCTAAATATTCAAGCGATCGCCAATGTGAAAATTTCCAACGATCCTGAAGTGGTCGGAAATGCGATCGAAAGATTTTTAGACCGCGATCGCTCCGAAATTTCCCGCGTTGCTCGCGAAACCCTAGAAGGAAACCTGCGGGGAGTTGTTAGCACCCTCACCCCTGAACAGCTTAACGAAGACCGCCTACGGTTCGCTGAACATATCGCTGAGGATGTTTCCAGGGATTTAGCCAGATTAGGATTACAATTAGACACCCTCAAAATTCAGAGTGTCTCCGATGATGTCGATTATCTTAACTCCATCGGTCGCCGCGAAATTGCTCTCATTGCCAGAGATGCCGAAATTGCCGAATCTAACGCTGTGGCTCAAGCTGAACAGGTAGAAGCCGACTGTCGTCGCCAATCGGAAGTCGCCCTAAGCCAAGCCAGAACCTTTGTTCAACAAAAAGAAAACGAACTGCGGAAAATTCGCGCCGAACTTGAACAACAAGCTAGGTCCGAAGAAGAACGCACCATAGCTGCTGGTAAAGAAGCCCGCGCCAGGGCTGAACAACTCCTGCAAACTGTCCGCGCTGAGTTGGAAAGGTTGCGACTCGAAGCTGATACCGTCCTACCTGCAGAGGCGGAGCGAGAAGCCAGAGAACTGCAAGCCAGAGGTAATGCGGCCGCTTTAGCGGAAAATTCCCGCGCGGCGGCGGAAGTAAACGACCTGATTAACGCAGTTTGGCAGGAAATGGGCGACGACGCATCGGAACTGTTTTACTTACAACAAATTGAGATGGTCTTGCGCGAAGCTGCCCAAATTCCCCGCCGGGTTAGTCTGGAATATGTCAATGTTATTGATAGTGGAGACGGGGAAGCGATCGCTGGTTTGGTTCGCGCCTATCCCGAAATTTTCCGCCAATTCCTCGAAAGTGTCGATCGCACTTTGGGTATTAATGTATCTAGGACTTTGGGGGAACATAACAAGCAGAAATTAAATAACAATTAGTCAATTTGATGGCAACCAAACACAGGTACAGGAATTATGGAAATTATCATCGCCTTATTAGCAGCCCTGGGTTTAGGAACCGGAGCGACTGTATTTATTATCCGCAATCTCTACTATATTTGTCAGCCTAGCGAAGTGTTGATTTTTGCCGGAGGTCGTCGCCCTACACAAGATGATCGCACTGTGGGATATCGCCTGGTGAAAGGTGGTAGCAGCATTCGGACACCCCTGCTAGAACAAGCCTTTCACATGGATTTAACCAATATGATTATTGAGTTAAAGGTGGCTAATGCTTACTCGAAAGGAGGCATTCCTTTACAGGTTGATGGGGTGGCGAATATTAAAATTGCTGGGGAAGAACCCACAATTCATAATGCGATCGAGCGTTTGTTGGGGAAAACTCGCCAGGAAATTGAACGCATTGCTAAAGATACCCTGGAAGGAAACCTGCGCGGGGTATTAGCCAGCCTTACTCCTGAACAGGTTAATGGGGATAAATTGGCTTTTGCTAAAAGTCTCCTCGAAGAAGCTGAGGATGACTTAGAACAACTGGGGCTGATTTTAGATACTCTCCAAATTCAAAATATTTCTGATGACGTGGGATATCTTGACTCCATCGGACGACAACAACGGGCGGAATTGTTTAGAGATTCTCGTGTCGCTGAAGCACAAGCTAAGGCTGATGCTGCTATCCGTACTGCGGAAAATCATAAAATGACTCAGTTGAAAAAGTTGGAAACTGAGGTAGAGGTATCTAAGGCGGAAGCTGAACGCCGGGTGGCTGATGCTATGACTAAACGGGCGGCGGTGGTAGCAGAGTCGGAGTCGGAAACAGCGGCTGAGGTGGCTAGGACTCAGGCTGAGGTCTCTGTTCAAAAAGAAAGGATTAAGCAGGTAGAACAGCAACTACAAGCTGATGTGGTCGCACCAGCAGAGGCGGAATGTAAAAAGGCGATCGCTAGGGCGCGGGGGGATGCTGCCCAAATTATTGAAGATGGGAAAGCACAAGCTGAAGGGACACGACGACTGGCTGAGTCTTGGAAAGCAGCCGGTCCTAATGCTAGGGAAATTTTCCTTTATCAGAAGTTGGAAGTCTTACTAAAAACTATGGCTTCTACTGTTCCTGAAATTACTGTTGATAATGTGACTATTGTTGATGCTAATAAAGGGAATACAGCTTCTAAAATGGCGGCGTTTTTGGAAGAGTTGCGCCAAACTACGGGTATTGATGTGGCGACGGCTGTTCAAAATTGGGGCGGCGGTTCTTCTCAACCTCAACCTACTTCCACAGCTAAAAGTCTCAAATCTTCCCGCACTAATGGTCAAGCTGTTCGCCGCACTAATGGCGCAGCACCTAAGCCAGAAGATACTACACAAAGCCTACAGAGCGAGGTTAAACAACTACTTGATCATGTCGCACAAAATACTAAGAATAATGCTGAGGCTGAAGAGGCGATCGCCCAGGCTTTGCGACAGTATCCTAACCTCAAGCGTCGTTTACAGATGCTTTTTAAGTCTCAGGGAACTCAGGCGATCCGAAATATGTTTAATCACCCTACTATCTACATCCCTACCGCTATGCTGCAAATGTGGCTAGAACAGGATTAGAGCGTATTCCCCCCCCTCTCGTCTAGGGTGGGGGATCTGTCTCTGTAACTGTATATGCACAAAATGGCGTTTTTGTCAATAAGCCGAAAAATGGACCCCGCTTTTAACCCCAAAACTCGTGCATCGCCAGTTTTATTTTTTGGTAAGATAATAATTATAACCGCGACAAAATAAGGGTTTTAGCCTTTATTTTTGGAAATAGACACAGTAAGCCCTTGGGTGCGATTTCCTTGAGCATACCATAACCCCCATAATCTCGTCAACTTTTTGCGAGGTATTTGCCATAAAATTGTATTAATTCTTAACAATATTTTAAAAATAAAATCTATCTAGCCGTATAAATTAGTAAAATTTATGTAATTTCCCGATTGAGGGGGTGGGGTGTGGGGGGGTTTATAGTCAAATTAATGTGATTGGATCTCATTTAACCTCTGACGTACTACTTGCATATCCTGCCACATTAACCATTTAGGTTTACCAACATCTCGCGAGGAATTTCTGAGTAGGTATGCAGGGTGAAAAATCGGCATACATTGACGACCTTCCCACTGAAACCACTGACCGCGAATTTTAGTAATCGGGCGTTTATCTCCTAGAATAGACTTAACTGCAGTCGCCCCAGTTAGGAGGATAATTTGAGGATTAATGAGGCGGATTTGTTCTAATAGATAAGGCTTACAGGCTTGGAGTTCTGAAGCGGTTGGGGTGCGATTTTCCGGGGGACGACAGCGGATAGCATTAGAAATATAAACTTCGGTATCTGTACTCAGTCCTACGGAGTCTAAAATATTATCAAGAAGTTTTCCAGATCTACCGACAAACGGAAGACCTTGTTCATCTTCATGTTGTCCTGGTGCTTCTCCGATAATCATAATGGGGGCGGTGGGGTTCCCTCGACCAATCACAGCATGAGTGCGGTTTTTTCCAAGTTCACAGCGCGAGCACCTATTACAATGATCGGCAATTTGTGCGAGAGTTTGATAGGTTCCCGGCGGTATGGGAGTCTTGGCATTTTGGGGAATTTCTTCTAGGTCAAAATCTACCGACTTAGGGGATTGTAATGGGTCTTGATTAACACTAAGAATATCGAACAGGCTGAGTTGTTGGTCTTGGTTAGACATGAATTTCTAAGTAAAAGTTCAAATCCTGGTATATGCTGAACTGGGATAGTTGCAACTATGAGCCACACCAGTCATTATATATCTAATGGGACTGCTAAGGATGAACCGATTATGTTCCCTAACCCACTATTTCGCGATCGCACCCATGCCGGGGAGGAACTAGCTAAGGTAGTTATCGATCAGATTACCGCCGACTCCCTGGGGGCTATGAGTCCGTTGGTGTATGCTTTACCCAGGGGGGGTTTACCCGTGGCTGAACCGATAGCCCGCCGTTTGGCTTGTCCCCTGAGTGTAATTGTAGCTAAAAAAATCACCCAGCCAGATAATCCCGAGTTAGCATTAGGGGCTGTTACTGCTGATGGTTATGTGATTTGGTCTAACCGTCGTCCTAGCCAGTTTTGGGAAAGCCATTCTATTCTGCGTGACGCACAAGAAAAAGCCTATAATCAATGGCAGGAATTCGCCGCCTATTGTCCTTATAATTCGGTTAAGGATAATTTAATTATAGTAGTTGATGATGGTATTGCTACGGGTATGACTATGGTGGCGGCGATTAAGGCTTTGCGATCGCAACAACCAGGCGCTATTTGGATTTGTGTTCCCCTCGCACCTGTGGAGTTGGTGAATTCTTTACAAAGATTATGCGATCGACTAATTATCCTAGCCACACCAGAAGTTTTCCTGAGTGTTAGCCGTTTTTACCAAGAATTTGACCAGGTGGAAACTACCATAGCGATCGCCTGTCTCCAGCAGCAAACAGAATGGTTATCTTAGATTTTGATATGGGAGGCAATAATCATCATTAGATCACAGTTTGCACCCAGCCACTTGATTAAATTAGTCTCCCATCATCTTGAGAATCGATCAGAGCATTTTCCTCAGTTTCCAGGTTGAACTCAATACGACTTTGTATAACTATTTCCTCAATTACATCTGGTGCTTTTCCTTGTGTTAAAACTTCATCAAAACGGTGCATAAGTTCGGGGATATTGATGACTTCTTCTATAGACTCTAAATATCTTTGAACAATAGCTTTTATATTATATTTGGCTGTAGCTTGTTTCCTAACTTGATCTAAAACTTCCTCCGGTGGCTGTTCAGTTTTCACAACAAAGGTAATAGGGTATCTCTGTACTTTATCAATATCTAAGAAATATTTACCAGCATCAATAGTTTCTGTCACTTGGAAGAATCTACCTAGGGGTTTCATCACAAAATCTATACCACCATCATTCGCATTAGTCCTACCAGTTTTATACAAAATTAAATATTCAGTATTTAGACTATGAGGAGACCAGCCCCAGTAGATTTTTTGTTCTCCGTAATACTGTTTTAAAATCGCATAACTGACCATCTCAAAAACTCTGGCATCTATATCCTTGTTTAACAAACTGCGAATAAATTTAATGGCTTTTAAAGGTTCTTGCTTCTGAATATCAATCATCTGTTTACAATAGATAATAAACTGACTAAAAGCCTGTCTTCTGGCTATCACAAAAGCATCTATAATATCTATAATTGCCTCAGCAATGTTGATTTTATTACCATTTATATCAACCTGAAGCAGATTTTCATTTATCCAGTATCTATTAGTTTTTGTATCCCTGATTACCGGTACATAAGATAAAGTGGGGAAGTATTTTTTAAATTCCTGATTTAGTCGATGATTCAGGGCATGATTTTGTAGTTTATTACCAAAGGGAAGTTGTCTTTGTCTCTGTAAAAGATTAATAAACTGAGCCCCTTCATAATCATCATAGCCACCTATAATGTGAAATTTATTATTGAGATAGTCTTCAACTAATACATATATAGCATAGTGATTAGCAAATCCAGCCCGTGATTTAGAGCCTCGATTAGCCGCTTTTGTTTTAATATTTAGATATGGCAAAAACTCACTATTTATCAAAACTTTATCTCCCTGATTGGGAAAATGATAATTGAGAATTTCGATAATCTTTAAGGTGAAGTCATGCTGTAGTATCGGCATCAAAAATACTCGGTTGAATGAATTGATTTTGGGGACAATTTGTATTTTTTTTGGTCTGATTTTTTGATGGTGGTAATAGCTTTTCTCCTTGGTATTCTTGCCATCCTAAAACCCGCCTTAGACCAATTTTAAGATATTCTTCCTGAGATTCTATGCTCAGAGAAAATCGTCCTAAGCGTTTAGCTACAGCCGCAGTGGTAAAAGTGCCAGCAAAGGGATCAAGTACCAAATCATGTTTATTCGTACTTGCTAGAATAATTCTTTCTAACAATGATTCGGGTTTCTGTGCCGGATGATTTTCATATTCTGCCATGCGATACCTTACACGGGGAAAATACCAGACATTACCCGGTACTTTTTCGCTGTTGTATTGAGTAGGTACTGGTTTTCTATAATCAATTAATTTCCGTTGTGCGCCAGTCTGGGCTTCCACTTTAATATCCGCTGAATTGAAAATATAATTTTTCTGGTCTTTCACGCAATGAAGTATCGGTTCATACATAGACCCAAAATATTTCTTTGCTTGCACTCCAGAACTATCATAATGCCAGACAATACGACTAAGAATTGACATTTTTTGCCGCAAGTAAATATCAAAGTATGGCATAGATTGAGTGCTAGTCATTACATATAATGTTCCGTTAGGTTTCAAGACCCTGACACATTCATCAAGCCATTGATATGACCAATTGATATAATCTTCTTCAGAATTCCATTGGTCATGAAAATTGGAAAATTTCTTCCCTATATTGTAGGGAGGATCTACAAAAATCAGATTCACAGAATTAGCAGCAATTTGACTAGATAAAATCTGAATTGCATCTCCATGAAATAGAGTATGTCTATCATCTTGATACCGCTGAAACATGAGGATCTATCGCCTTTCTAATTAGCCGCCACCCGATATTTTAGCCAGACAACTAATCAGTTCATCAATTTCTGATCGCTGAGTGAAATAATGAACACAGGCGCGAATACAGTCAGGGTCGAGGATAGTTCGCACTAAAATATTTTCCGATTCCAAGGCTTTGACTATCTGGGGGTGGGGGAGACTTTGGGTAACTTTAAATGATACTAAACCCGATTCTGGTGGAGAAGTGCGTAAACAATCAATTTGGGGAAGTTCTGATAAACATTCCCATAGGTATTGACTAAGATTACAGATTTGTTGATAACGTTCGGTGGCGGTTCCCCATTGGTGATGAATAGCGATCGCCTCTCGTAAACCCACCATCAAAGGATAAGCTGAGGTCGCTATTTCATAGCGTCTTCCGTCAGATTTCCAATTAGTCGGTGTTCCCCTTTCGTCAACTTCAATACCCCGCCAGCCGATAAAAGTAGGACTCAGATCTGATACCGCATCAGGACTGACATATAAACCCCCTAAACCCTCTGGACCACATAACCATTTATGACCAGTAAAACCATAAAAATCTACTCCAGATTCCCCTAAATTTAACGGCAGAACCCCCACAGACTGCGCCGCATCCACCAATACCCTAACCCCTCCTGAAGCGGCTTTACAGGCTTGCATAATCGCGGTGAGAGGCAAAACCTGTCCTGTATTCCATAAGATATGACTAATTACTACCAGGCGAGTGTTGGATTTGATTCGAGATGCGATCGCCTCTACCGGATCACCCTCATTTAAAGTCTCCAACAGCGGACACACAGACACCTCTATCTGAAACCGCCGCACCAATTCCCCTACCGTCGCCACTACCCCAGGATGTTCACAATCCGAGATTAACAGATGATCTCCCCGTTGCCAATCAATCCCCCATAGGGCAATATTACAGCCTACGGTCACATCTTCCGTCAGGGTAATAGTGGCAGAAGGTACCCCTAACTCAGAGGCGATCGCCTCCCGTGTTAAGCCTAACTCCTGCTGAACCCAACTATTTACCTTTTGGGAAAAAGGACCACACTCCTGGACAAACTGATAGGATTTGATAATCTTATCCATCGAGACTTGCGGCAAGGGTCCCTGTCCCCCATAGTTAAAATATGCCTTATTCTCCAAAGCTCGAAAATTTTGTCGGTGGGTTTCTAATCGCTTGTTCATTTCTATCAGATATCGCCTGTAGTTCCACTTTTACCATGAATTTTCAACAACTAACCCATCTCTATCGGAATTGGTGCTACCATAGCCTATAATCATAAATTTACCTTGCCCATCCTCACCAATATTAATGCTGATCGAAGATCAACAGCTTCTATTTTACCAACGTTGCGATCGACGGGCCTTTTTGGATGTCTACGGCGATCAGAGTCAAAAAGAACCCATTAGCGATTTTCTCCGTAAATTGATAGCTGATAGCGTCTCCTATCGAAAAACTATCATTGCCGATCGCATTTATTCACAGCCTAAATATCCCCCACAAGACTGGGAAGCCGGAATGCAAGCTACCCTAGAATTGATGCGGCAGGGTGTAGATTATATTTACCGTGGGGTGTTGTTATATCATAGCCATTCCTCCCCGGCTGCGGATTATGGCGATCGCTCCTTTTTTGACCAACTTCCTGAACAGGTAACTTATCTCAGTCGCCCAGATTTATTAGTCAAAAAACCCGGAGTTTCTCAGTTTGGTGATTGGCTGTATATTCCCCAAGATATCCGCCTGGGAAAACGTCCCAAACTTGATTATCAAATTGTAGCCGTATTTCATGGGGAAATATTGGCGGCTATTCAAGGGGTAATGCCAGAAGAAGTCATCCTACTATTACGCGATCGCGGTGCTTATTCCGTAGACCTAAAACAGCGACTTCCTCAAATGCGGGAAATTGTCCAGGATTATCTGACTCTGATCCAAAACTCTCAGGAACCCGATATTTTTATCAGTCGCCAAAAATGCAGCCTCTGTCAATGGTATACTCACTGTCATGATATTGCTCAATCCCAAAAAAATCTCTGTTTATTACCAGGAATTACCCCCATTCGTCAAACTCGCCTTAATAGTTTAAATTTGACAAGTGTTGAGTCTCTCGCACAAACTCAACCCGAAATCCTCCAAACTTATCCAGAGTTTGATAATGGTGTGGCTGTGCAAGTAATTAGACAAGCTGAATCTGTTTGGAAAAATCAAGCTATTCTCAAGGGAGATATTGATAATATTGCTAATGTTAAATCATCGAAAAATGGTAGCAAGAAATATCTACCCGATCCCTTTTGGTTACAAGCACCTGTTGAACTATATTTTGATATTGAAGCACAGCCAGATATGAACTTGGATTATCTTCATGGTGTCTTAGTGGTTGATAGGCGATCGCAGATAGAAACCTTTTATCCGATGTTAGCAGAAACCGCCGCTGATGAAGCTAGGATTTGGCAAGATTTTTTGGCTTTAATGTGGCGATATCCCATTGCGCCAATTTTCCACTTTTGCGACTATGAAGCTAAAACTATTAGCCGTTTAGCTAAACTTTATCAGACTCCATCTTATTTGTGGCGACCTTTAATTAAACGCTTAGTTGATGTCCATTATCAAATTGTAGAAACCGTCACATTACCCGTGGAAAGCTACGCCTTAAAATCCATCGCACGCTGGATGGGTTTTGAGTGGCGAGATGCTAAGGCTAATGGCGCGCAATGTGTTTGTTGGTATGAGGAATGGCTAAAAACAGGCGATCGCACTTTATTAGATGCGATCGTTCGTTATAATGAAGATGATTGTCGCGCCACCTATCACGTTAGACGATGGTTGGCGGATTTTGTCCAGAGTCAATCTGTAGGCGCAGAAGTCAATTTTTTGTAAGTCAACTTTCGGTAGGTCAATAATGAGTTACTTGTTTAAATTCGAGGATGATTTTGTCTCTTCCTTGCGCTGTATTCCCATGGTAGTTCGCTATAAACTCGATACCTGTGGGATTAAATTAAAACTAGCCCACTGGAATCAATTTCCCCTGTCGGTGCGTCAACAATTAGTACAACAGCCAACCGAAACCCCAGAAGATATTAGTACCTATCGTAATTTACTGCAAGACCTCGCTAGTAAATACACAGATATACCCCTAAAAGATTTGCCAGTTGATTCACAGCCACCTTGGTTAGATGCTAGTCAAATTCCTGAAGCCGTCCAAAATAAAGCCGCCGAAACCAATTTAGAAATTTCTGTACAACAGTGGCAAAAACTCACACCTATTCAACGTTTTGCATTGATTAAACTCAGTCGTTCTAGCCATGAAAACGCCAACTTTATTCCAGCCATCAAAGAGTTTAACTTAACAGATGCGGGGTAGTTGTTCCCCACTGAGTAAGTCAACAATGCGACTCGATCCGATTTTACTTACCATAGTTACCAATCCCCCAGCTTTGTCTTGCACTTTACCAATCACAGACGCTTGGGAATTTTTGGCAGTTAAAATTGAGCAAGTTTTGTCAACATCCTTAGCAGGTATAAAAGCCACAAAACGACCTTCATTCGCCACATAAATAGGGTCAAAACCCAGAATTTCACAGGCTCCTTGGACATCTTCTCGGATGGGTAGTTTATTCTCCTCTATTTCCATTTGTAAGTTACTGGCTGTCGCTATTTCATGTAAAGCACTAGCTAAACCACCCCTAGTTAAATCTCGCAAACAGTGAACTTCTACCCCCGCATTTAATAATTCTAAAACTAGGTCAGCCACTGGAGCCGAATCACTTTCAATTGTTGTTTCAAATTCCAAGCCTTCACGCACTGCCATAATAGCAATACCATGACGGCCTAAATCACCACTAACTAAGATGATATCACCTGGCTGCACAGACTCAGGAGAAATCCTTAATTCATGTTCAATAATGCCGATTCCCGCTGTATTAATAAATATCCCATCTCCCTTGCCGCGATCTACTACTTTGGTGTCCCCGGTAACAATCTGAATATTCGCCCATTTAGCTGCCATTTGCATAGCTTGAATGATGTGCCATAGAGTGGTCATGGGTAGTCCTTCTTCGAGGATAAATCCCACGCTAAGATATAAAGGACGTGCCCCCGCCATAGCTAAATCATTCACAGTTCCATAAATTGCCATTGAACCTATATCTCCCCCTGGAAAAAAGAGGGGATTAACCACATAGGAATCTGTGGTCATGGCTATTTTTTTGCCCGTTAAGGTCAGGGTCGTTGCATCATGGGGAATATCTGATGATGTGCCGAATGCGGGACGAAACATTTGCTCAATTAATTGATTCATTAATCGTCCGCCGCCACCGTGGGCTAATAAAACTTGGGGATAGTTTTCTATGGGAATAGGACAGGTTAAATTAAAGTCTGGGTTGCTTTCCATTGGCTGCTTAATTGCCTAAAATTTGCCGTTTATCAGATGTTCTTGTATAATATACAATATCTTTGATAACTGTTAAAGAGACTGTGGCTGATCAATTTTACAGCTATCCCCGATTTTGGGTCTATACTATCACTTTATTTTTGGGCTATACTGTGGCTGGGTGGTTCCTGGCGGCGTTTGAGGTTCCCTGGTTGGTGTGGTTAATCACTGGCGCGGTTATCCTACATTTGGCTAAGGTGGGGGAAGAAGCTATTGTTTTGGCGAATGCTTGGCTAGTGTCGATTATGTTTATCGGTACTATTCTCAAGACTTGGCCAACGGTATGGCTGCCTGATTTACCATTCCAAAATGCACCGCTTTGGGCGATGATTTTAATGGGATTATGGGCTTTTTCTATGGTGTTAATTATAGCTTTAGCATGGGGTCGCACTATCCTATCTCCGGTGGGTTTAAATAGCGATCGCCTTAGTTTTATACTACTAGGTATACCCCTGGTGGCTATGATAGTGGGTTCGGTAATTTTTCGCTTAGGTTGGATGAGTTGATATGAACAGGAAATCTCAACAATATCCGAGAAATTTATCTCGTCTTCAACCCCCAAATGCTGATGACTATTTACAAAAAATGACCCCCGAAGTCTTGGCAAGTTTTAACCCACAACAACTTGAGGAAATTCGCCAAACTTTAGATGCAGCTATACCTAAACCTTCCCCGAAAATTGTCGATCTGAGATTTACTATTGATTTGATTATAGATCGGTTTTATGTGGTGGTTTTCGTGGGTAAAGAACGCCGACAAAAAAAGCGATCGCCTTTATTTCCCCAAGCCTACAAAATGGCTAATATCATAGCCGCTTCCTTACTACTCATAGGCTTAAACCTGATGATTACTGCTATTATATTCCTGCTACTATATTTAATCAAATCAGCTTTAGGAATTGATTTATTTCCAGGGGAACACCTGATAGACATTTTACCCATAAATTAAACTGGTGCGTCAGTCATCAATTTTCCGGCTTTTTTCCTGGTTTTCGGTGTCTGACGCACCCTACTATATAATTGGTCTGGTGCGTCAGTCATCAATTTTCCGGCTTTTATGGGGGTTTTCGGTGTCTGACGCACCCTACTATATAATTGGTCTGGTGCGTCAGTCATCAATTTTCCGGCTTTTATGGGGGTTTTCGGTGTCTGACGCACCCTACTATATAATTGGTCTGGTGCGTCAGTCATCAATTTTCCGGCTTTTATGGGGGTTTTCCGTGTCTGACGCACCCTACTATATAATTGGTCTGGTGCGTCAGTCATCAATTTTCCGGCTTTTATGGGGGTTTTCCGTGTCTGACGCACCCTACTATATAATTGGTCTGGTGCGTCAGTCATCAATTTTCCGGCTTTTTTCCTGGTTTTCGGTGTCTGACGCACCCTACTATATAATTGGTCTGGTGCGTCAGTCATCAATTTTCCGGCTTTTATGGGGGTTTTCCGTGTCTGACGCACCCTACTATATAATTGGTCTGGTGCGTCAGTCATCAATTTTCCGGCTTTTATGGGGGTTTTCCGTGTCTGACGCACCCTACTATATAATTGGTCTGGTGCGTCAGTCATCAATTTTCCGGCTTTTATGGGGGTTTTCGGTGTCTGACGCACCCTACTATATAATTGGTCTGGTGCGTCAGTCATCAATTTTCCGGCTTTTATGGGGGTTTTCCGTGTCTGACGCACCCTACTATATAATTGGTCTGGTGCGTCAGTCATCAATTTTCCGGCTTTTTTCCTGGTTTTCCGTGTCTGACGCACCCTACAAAACTATACCAACTCGGTTTCTCCCTGGAGGCGATAACGATAATATGCCGCACAAGCGCCTTCTGAAGAAACCATGGGCGCACCGAGGGGATATTCTGGTTTACAGCGGGTTCCAAAGGCGGGACACTGGTGGGGTTTTTTGATTCCCTGCATAATTTCACCGCTGATACATTCGCTATAATTATCCGGTTGTGGCGGTGACAAATTAAACCGATTTTCCGCGTCAAATTGGGCGTAGGGCGATCGCAACCCTAAACCACTTTCGGGAATTTCGCCTATGCCGCGCCATTGACGATTGACTACTTCAAACACTTGTGATATAATGGATTTAGCCGTTATATTTCCATCTCTTTGTACAGAACGAGTGTATTGATTTTCTAAGGTAGCTTGTCCCTCTTCCAACTGTTTAATACATAGATAAATCCCCTGAAGAATATCGACAGGTTCAAAACCAGTCACAACGATGGGGATATTATATTTGTTGACAATCGGCTCATACTCAGTATATCCCATCACTGTGCAAACATGACCAGCGGCTAAAAACCCCTGTACTCGGCAGCTAGGACTCGATAAAATAGCAGCGATCGCCGGAGGAACCAGCACATGAGAAACCAGCATCGAAAAATTATCAATTGAGAGTTCTTTGGCTTGATAAACAGCCATAGCCGTAGCGGGTGCTGTAGTTTCAAAGCCGACCGCCAAAAATACCACCTGTTTATCAGGGTTATTCTGAGCAATTTTTAAACTATCTAAAGGGGAATAAACGATGCGAATATCTCCCCCCATAGCCTTAACTGAAAGCAAGTCGTTTTGGGTTCCTGGGACTCGTAACATATCCCCAAAAGAACAGAGAATAGTATTAGGAAGGGTGGCTATTTCAACAGCGCGATCAATGATGTGAATGGGAGTCACACAGACGGGACATCCAGGGCCATGAATTAAAGTGATTTGTTCAGGTAATAACTTGTCAATGCCATATTTAACAATCGAGTGGGTTTGTCCCCCACAAATTTCCATAATTGTCCAGGGTTGGCTAGTAATAGATGCGATCGCCTGAGCGTACTTTTGGGACAATTGCAAATCCCGATACTCATCCACAAATTTCATCTTTATATGTCCCCATAAGCTGCTGTAATGGTACTCAGCTTGACCATGATAGATGGAAGGTGGATCAGTTTTGGTAGTCAAAAAAAACTCCTCAACTAAGATCCCAACCTTCACCTAATTGTTGTCACTAACGGAATGGTGGAGAAAAGAGCAAACCCCCATTAGTCCAAAGCTCATTTTCATTGCGAGGGAGGTTAAACTGAGAACCTGTACCTAAATTGCGATCGTAAACTTCCGCATAGTTTCCGACGTGCTTAATCACCCTAGCAGCAAAATCATTAGTTAAACCCATTCCTGTACCTAAGTCCCCTTCCACGCCAAGAAAACGACGAATGGTCGGATTTTCGCTAGTTTGGGCAATTTGTTCGACATTAGCTTGAGTAATTCCCAGTTCTTCGGCTTCAAACAAAGCAAATGTCACCCATTTGACCGTATCAAACCAAGCCGAGTCATTATTAAGAGTCACAGGTCCGAGGGGTTCCTTAGACATAGTAACATCCAGGATAATGTGATCATTGGGGTTGGGAAGAGTGCTGCGACGAGCGAGCAGTTGAGATTTATCAGAGGTCATACCTTCACAACGACCCTCAGCATAAGCCGCATAGGCGGGGTCAGCCTGTTGGAATGTCACGGTCTCAAAGGTGATACCCCGTTCGCGCATATTATCGGTAAGGTTAAGTTCGGTGGTAGTTCCCGCTTCCACACAGACAGCGAGATCCTGAAAATCTTCTAAGGTGGTAATGCCACTATCTGCGCGAACCATCATGCCCTGACCATCATAGAATGTGGTAGGGGCAAATTCCATCCCTACAGATGTATCGCGGCTGAGAGTCCAGGTAGTATTGCGTGACAGCATATCTACTTCCCCTGACCTCATGGCTTCAAAACGTTCTGTAGAATCTAAGTTCCGATACTGAACTGCATTAGGGTCATCGAATAAGGCTGCTGCTACGGCTTTACAGACATCTACATCTAAGCCAGAGTATTCGCCACTCTCATCAACAAAACTGAAGCCAGGAATACCACCATCTACCCCACAAATGAGGAATCCTCGGTTTTTGACAACATTTAGACGACTTTGGCCAGTTCCTCCGGCTGCTGGTCCGTCAGAACCTGGAGATCCTCCGGGTTCACAAGCTGTCAGTGATAAGGCTGACAAGCAACTCGCCAGTAATACAAAACTCCATTTACGCATAGTTCTTGAATTGTCTTTGAATCGGTTTACATATCACCAGGAAGCTACCCACTACCCACGGTTTGCACCGATGAGGGAGACTCAAGAGAATAGGGAGAGCCCAATTAATTTGCCATCCGACTACAGGACTACCTTACATAGGACAGCCTGAGAAGGGTTGACAATTTTCATAAGCTTACCTTAACCTGGCGATGTCGTTCATGGACAATTTCAAGGGAGTTTGACATTAATTGGCTATGCGATCGCTTACTTTGGGGAAAGTTGGGGGGTCATATATTACAGGGCGATCGCACACCATACTCCGTCCCTAATCGAATATTAAGCCATTGATTCTCCAGACAGACGAGCCTCGGCTAGGTCACGAATTAGAGATATACGAGAGTTGATATACTCATCCAACATATCCCAATCATGACCATTGATGCCTGACTGACTCTTTAGGCGACCTATCAAGCACTGAACCAGGCTATCATCATCCAGGCTTACTAACTGTGAAGGTTGGGTATTTTCAACTAAAGACCAAAGTTGACGGAGCATTGTTGGAGTCATAAGACCTCCTTATGGTTTGTTCATTTTCTCCCCAAAACCGGGAGTGGGTGAGCGTCTTAGATATGCAGCCTGTTCACACTAATTTTAAATTTGTGGTGGCCGCCTTTATTTTTTCTTTATACTGTTAACCATAACTCAAACTCACCCTATCAACCATCAAATTACACAAGATTTCACATGATTTACAAATCTCTTAACTAACTGAAGCATAACTTGACAAAAAGGGTTAATTGTAATAATTTATACAAACTGATGGCAAATAATTCTCAGAGAGTCTTGTGGTGGTAGTTGATCTGCTGAGTTATTGGGGCTAATTATTAATAATTATTAATTACCCACCGCCACAGAGGATGAGTTGAACCTTGTTGGCGAATTTTGAGGACTTGTCTTTCTAGGCGTTGGCGATAACTGGGTGGGAAACCGATGAGAATGTTGCGACTTTGCCAAAGTAAGGTGCTGGTAGTCATTCCTAAGCATATACCTAAACCGATCGCAGATAGGCGATTATGAAATAGGCCATGGCGGACTGTAGCCCAGGTAAAATGTTCCATGAGTAGGGAAATGTCCGATCGCATTCCCCACAAACTCAGTGAGCCAATAACTAACCATAATAGGATAATCACCAGCCAGCGACTCCAAACTATCAACTCGTGGAGTCGTTTCATTTGATTTTTCAGGACTGGATCATCTAATGAGGGTTCAGGATAGGACATGGGACTGTAATTATTTATTTTTCCCTGGACACTGGCTGAGGTTCATCATTAGGGACAATGGTTGATTTAGAGGCTTGGCGATCGCGCCACCAACCCAGGAGGGTACTAGCAATAAAAATACTAGAGTAGGAACCTGCAATAAAGCCTATAATCAGGGTGAGGGCGAAATATTTGAGAGTTTCTCCGCCAAACAGGAAAATGCAAAACAGGGGTAGTATGGTGGTAACTGTGGTATTGATAGATCGCGCCAAGGTCTGATTAACGGCATTATCAACGACTTCCCCGGTAGAAGCATCAGGCATTTGTTTCAAGATTTCCCGGATGCGATCGTAAATTACCACGGTGTCATTAACAGAAAACCCGATAATTGTCAAGAGGGCTACTAAAAAGAGGGTATCGGCTTCTAAGCCAAAAACGAGACCGAAAATGGAGAATACCCCCATAGTCAGAATAACATCATGGAATAGGGCGACAAATGCAAATACTGCATAGTCAAACTGGAACCGGAAAGTTAGATAGAGGGTAATTCCAGCAAAGGCGACCAGTAAGGCTTTGAGTCCAGAAGTAAAGATTTGACGGCCGAGAGTTGGTCCTACTGTGTCGATTTGGGTAGCGAGGG
The DNA here is from genome assembly GCF_026000695.1 of Limnospira platensis NIES-39. Classification (GTDB taxonomy): domain Bacteria; phylum Cyanobacteriota; class Cyanobacteriia; order Cyanobacteriales; family Microcoleaceae; genus Limnospira; species Limnospira platensis. The sequence continues at coordinate 6,414,645 of NZ_AP026945.1, read as the reverse complement.
GGTCAAAAACTCCGATCGCCTCTCGTAAGGCTGCTTCTAGCTGAGTTCGTTCATCAACATTGAGGTTTTTAGTACGAACGGAAACAATTTGGCGATCGCGTTGAATGGGGTCTTTATCCAAAAGTTGAATGGAACTGCTACCCAAGTCCTGAGCCTGCAAAACTTCCCGCACCTGATTAATCTCAATGGGGCCATCGCAATTACCAGCAACAGTGCAATCAAGTTCCAACTGGAGGCGAGTTCCTCCCACAAAGTCGAGTCCTGGGCGTATTGGTGCGCCAATATCAGGATTAGTCCAGGAAAGTAACATCCCCACTATTCCGGTGAGGATAACCGCCGCCGAAATTATCCACCAAAGCGATCGCCGTTTTGTCACACTAAAAGTCATAGTTCCAGATCAAGCCACAATTTAGGAGCAACACAAGAGTTAAGAAAAACCATCAAACCTAATTAGTCTTGGGAATATTTGGACAAAATAATTCAGGCTTGCGGAACTCAGGTAAACTAATCACCGTAAACATGAGAGTGCGGCTAAAGGTAACAGCGGTAAACATACTCACTGCCACCCCCAAGCCCAGAGTCAGAGCAAATCCCTTGACGAGTCCAGTTCCCAGCCAGAACAGAGCCACACAAGCAATACCAGTGGTAACATTTCCATCCAGGATACTGCCAAAAGCCCGATAAAAACCAGATTCTACGGAACGATAGAGAGTTTTTCCAGCCCGGAGTTCTTCGCGGGTGCGTTCAAAAATCAGGACGTTAGCATCAACAGCCATACCGATACTAAGGATAAACCCAGCAATTCCGGGTAGGGTGAGGGTAACTCCCAAGAGGGCAAAAATGGCTAGGGTAAATAAGGCGTAAACCACCAAAGCGACATCAGCGATCGCCCCTGGTAGGCGATAATAAGCCACCATAAAAATTAGCACCAAAATCAGGCCACCACTGCCGGCATAAATGCTGCGCTGAATGCTATCACGTCCCAGAGTTGCGCCAACGGTGCGGTTTTCGACAATTTCCACCGGAACCGGAAGGGCTCCCCCTCGCAGTTGTACGGCGAGATCGTTAGCTTCGGCGGCGGTAAAATTGCCTGTAATTACGGCACTTCCCCCGGTAATTCCGGTATCGGCAAATTCCACGGAAACGGTGGGAGAACTTAACAGACTGTCATCTAAAAAGATGCCAATAGTGCGTCCTGTCCCTGCCAAATTTTTGGTCAGTTCGGCAAAATTTCGGCCACCTTCATTATTAAAGCGCAGGACAATTTCCCAACCATTGCCGCCCTGAGTAGGTTGTGGGAAGGCATCCTGTAGCTGCTGACCGCGAATTATAGGTTCTTGATATAACGAGGCGATCGCCTGATTACTTTCATTGAGTTGTTGGAGGAGTTCTTCGAGTCTAGCATCGTCTCCGGTGGCGATCGCCTGTCTTAACTCAGCATCTAATGCTCGATTCACCTGTATTTCTGCAAACAGCTCTCCCTCCGTCCCCGGTCTTTGTTCCCGGAAATCCAACTGAGCAGTCCCTCCCAGAACCCGTTCCGCTTGTTCTGGGTCACTGACACCAGGGAGTTGCACCAGAATCTGATCCTCTCCTACAGTTTGCACGACAGCTTCCGAAACACCCAAGCCGTTTACACGGTTTTCGATGACACTCTGAACTCCCTCCAAAACCCGCTCATCAATGCGTGGCACCTCATCAGAGGTTTGCAACTGAATCGTGAGTTGAGAACCACCCCGCAAGTCTAGTCCCAGGCGAATAGGAACCCGGACCAAGATAATCAGGGAAGTGATAACCAGGAGCAAGATCAGGAAAAGGAGCGATCGCTGTTTTCGCATACTGAATTCAAAATCGGGAAAGATTAACGACTCATTTTACCATTAAAACCTGATCCCACGTCGAACTACCAGGAAAGCTATGGAACTGCACCCAACCCAACCCAGAAGTCCAGACGCGGAACCCATGGAGCTACACCTGATGGGATAACATATTCTGAACCGCTTCGAGAATCTGTTCCGGCTGTACAATAGTCAACCTTTCCAACATCCCATTATAGGGCGTAGGGATATCCTGGGAGGAAAGTCGCAACACAGGAGCATCAAGTTCATCAAAGAAATTATCATTAATCGAGGCAGTCAGTTCCGCCCCAATTCCCCCGGTTTTCATGCACTCTTCCACAATAATCACGCGGTGAGTTTTCCGAATCGACTCGCCAATGGTATTCAGGTCTAAAGGCTTGAGGGAAATTAAATCAATCACTTCCGGGTCAAAACCCTGTTTCACCATAGCCGGGACTGCCTGCATCACATGATGTCGCATCCGAGAGTAGGTAAGAATCGTCACATCCTTACCCGATCGCACAATGTCCGCCTGGTCAAGAGGAACCAAATATTCCTCTTCCGGTAGATCTTCCTTGAGGTTATACAGCAGCACGTGCTCAAAGAACAAAACCGGGTTATCATCCCGAATTGCGGACTTGAGCAGACCCTTAGCATTATAGGGAGTGGAACAGGCGACAATTTTGAGACCGGGAACCGCTTGGAAATAGGACTCTAGGCGTTGAGAGTGTTCCGCTCCCAATTGACGACCCACCCCGCCGGGTCCACGAATTACCAAAGGCATTTTAAAGTTACCCCCGGAAGTGTAGCGCAGCATTCCACCATTATTAGCAATTTGGTTGAAAGCGAGCAGCAGGAATCCCATGTTCATCCCTTCGATGATGGGTCGCAGTCCGGTCATAGCCGCACCAACGGCCATCCCTGTAAAACTATTTTCTGCAATGGGGGTATCGAGAACTCGCAGATCCCCATATTTCTTATGCAAGTCTTTGGTCACTTTGTAGGAACCACCATAGTGACCTACATCTTCCCCTAGAACCAATACAGCAGGATCGCGAGCCATTTCTTCGTCAGTGGCTTGACGCAGTGCATTAAAAAGTAGAGTCTGTGCCATCGAGATTATCCGAGTATAGTGGATTAGTTATTTTAACAAAATGTTGCGGAATTCCCCTTCCTCGCTTGCAGGGAGGGGATGAATAGCAACCAATAAACAAACTGAGCGATCGCGAATCCTCGGATGATCAGCTACAATGTTGTCGGCAACAGCAAATAACGATAATGTATAAGGGGTACAAGTATCGCATCTACCCAACCGACGACCAAAAAGCATCTCTCGCCAAGGCCTTTGGATGCTGTCGTTGGTATTGGAATTTTGCACTCAACCTATGCCAAGAAACATATCTCAAGACAGGCAAAGGATTATCTCGTGGATATATCCAGGGTCTGTTGCCAGGGTTAAAAAAGGAATACCCTTGGCTAACGGATGCCTATTCCCAGTCCTTGCAAGTTGTTGCTCTCAATCTTTCCACTGCCTACAAAAACTTCTTTGAGAAGCGGGCGCAATTGCCCCGTTTCAAGTCAAAGCATGGTCGGCAGTCATTAAGTTATCCCGCCAACGTTAAGTTTGAGGGAGACTATATCAAACTACCTGGGAAGATTGGGCTAGTCTACTGCCATCGTCATCGAGAATTTGAAGGGACAATCAAAACTGTGACGGTCTCCCAAAATTCTGATGGACAATACTATGCTTCGGTATTGGTGGATGATGGGAAAGAAACTCCGAGTCAGTCTACCGAAGGTAAAGCAGTTGGCATTGATGTTGGATTGACTCATTTCGCCATTACCAGTGATGGGTTAAAGTATGATAATCCCCGTCATTTCGCCAAACATCACCGTAATCTTAAACGTAAACAACAAAAACTATCCCGGAAGCAAAAGGGTAGTCAGAATAGAACTAAAGCCCAACAAAAAGTAGCTAAGGTTCATGGCAAGACTGCCCGTTGCCGTGAGGACTTTCTACACAAACTATCCCGCAAGATAGTCAACGAAAACCAAGTTATTGCTGTAGAGAATCTGAACATAAAAGGGATGGTACGAAACCCCAAACTAGCCAAGGCGATTAGTGATGTAGGCTGGGGAATGTTTACCACAATGCTTAAATATAAAGCGGAGTGGGAAGGAAAAACCTATATTGAGGTTGACCGTTTCTTTGCATCCTCTAAAACCTGCCACGTTTGCCTCAATCGAGTAGATAGTTTGTCGTTAGATATTCGTCAATGGCAATGTCAACATTGTGGGACTTTCCATGATCGAGATGTCAACGCGGCACAAAATATCAGAAATGAAGCCTTGCGGATACTTCGACTATGCTCAGTACAAGTATTGTCGTTGGGAACCAGCGATACTGCCTGTGGAGGGAGTGTAAGACAACCTGGCAAAACATCAGTTTTGTTAGATGCAGTTCCCGTTGAATCAGGAAGCCCCATCCTCGCCAACGGCAGGGTGGGGTAGTTCACCCAGGGGAGGCGACAGAAATATAGAGTCGGGGCGGCTGTGTAGGGGCGGGTGCTAGATATGCCCTTAGAGAAACCAGCCCACTCAAAGCGATCGCCCTAACCTAACCTAACCAGTAGTATCGCCCATGTAGGGGCGGGTGCTAGATATGCCCTTAGAGAAACCAACCCACTCAAAGCGATCGCCCTAACCCACGATTACCACCCACCCACTCAAAGCGATCGCCCTAACCCACGATTCCCACCGCCAGTAGGGGCGGGTGCTAGATATGCCATGAGAAAAACCAGCCCACTAGCTGCACCCGCCCTAACCCACGATTACCACCCACCCACTCAAAGCGATCGCCCTAACCCACGATTCCCACCGCCAGTAGGGGCGGGTGCTAGATATACCATGAGAAAAACCAGCCCACTAGCTGCACCCGCCCTAACCCACGATTACCACCCACCCACTCAAAGCGATCGCCCTAATAGGGGGGATATAGGCGCTTTGTGAGTTCGTCCCCGGTCATATCAACGGGTAATAGTCGCCAGATTATAGGGAAATGGTATGAACTTCTTCCCAATGAAGACGGTAAAGCTGGAGGGCTTGATCCTTACCTTTCACTCGAATATGGGGCATTTTTTCCAGGGGGAAACTATGGTCGCTCAGTTGCTTAAATGTACTTTCAGAAATCATAATTTCTCCAGCTTGGGCAGCACTACAAATACGGCTGGCGACGTTCATAGTATCACCAATATGGGCGTATTGAATTAATCGGTCTGAACCAATATTTCCGGCTGCTACAATTCCAGTATTTAAGCCTATGTGAATTTGCAAAGGTTCCGCATAATCCTTAGTCCAGCGATCGTTCATGCGACGGACAGCCCATTGCATATCAATGGCGGCTTTAACTGCTCTTTCGACATCATCTTTGCGGGCGTAGGGAGCCCCCCACACAGCTACTAAAGCATCACCGATATATTTTTCTAAGGTTCCTTGATAGGGGAACACAATATCCTCCACCATCACTTTAAAGTATTCATTCAACATAGAGATAACTTGGCGAGGTTCCAGGCGAGAAGACATTTGCGTAAAGCGAGTAATATCAGAAAATAAGGCGGTAACTTCAGCTTCGATAATTTCTAGTTTGCCTTCTTCCCGTAGTTTGCGACTCACCGCCGGAGCAAAAAATTGCTCTAGTTTGTTACGCATTACCGCTTCTTCCTGCATTTTTTGGCGCAGTTCGGCGTTGTCGATCGCAATGGCAGCTTGATTGGCTAAAGTGCTTAAAAACTCCACATCTTCATTAGAATAAACATCAGACATGGATAGATTATCTACATACAAAACCCCAATTACTTTATCTCTGGGTTTCAGAGGAACGCACACGGAAGCATGAATAGCTTGGTAAAGAATTGACTCAGAATCCTGAAAACGCTCGTCTACATGGGCATCTGAAGTTAAGATGGCGTTCCCAGTTTCTAGGACTGTATTAGTAATACTTTTACTATAAAAATATTCATCCTCTAACACTTGAGAACGATAACGAACTGCTTTTTCTTCTATTGCTTTAGTTATGTTATTTACTAATAAAATTGCTGCGCGATCAATCCCCATAATTTTAAACAGTAAATCTAGGATTTTATCAAGTAGTTTATTGGTGGGTTCTGGGGATGATAATTGTTTACTAACATCTAATAAGATTTTGAGTTTATCTACGGCTCGTAAATGGGTATCGGAGGAGCGAAGATTCAGAACCGAGTGACGATCTCGTTCTTCGGGTTCCAATAAATCCTGCATCCCAATCATATCTGAACGGGGATAAAACTGGGTAACTACAGCCGTAGGCGATCGCTCCATGTGGGGCGACTTTTTCGAGGTGGCGATACCGGAGGTGACGAATTTTAAAACCACCCTCCCCAAGCGCAGTAGGTCTCCATTTTTCAGTTCACAATTTTGGATCATGGCTTCATTGACAAAGACATGATTACTGCTGTTGCGATCGCTAACAGTCACCCGGTTGTTCTGAACCTCAATCACGGCGTGTTGTCGGGACAGACTCATATCTGTAATACAGATACTATTATCCCGGCTACGCCCGATGGTATTGACACCGCGCATTAACTCATAAGTTACCTGACTCGATGTATCGGGATTATGGATTAGATATAGCACGTTTGCTCAAGTTTAGCCCTAAGATAACATAGTGAAGATCGTCCCTGATGTGGTAGCAGAAAGAATTCATCTGGTTAGATGAGACAATTAAGCACCGGATCTTTTTTTCTCCTGACTCTATGTACCTGAAAACGCTACATCTCCGACAGTTTCGCAACTACGAAGCTCAAGACGTGGCGTTTGATGCTCCCAAAACTATTTTAGTGGGCAACAACGCTCAAGGCAAATCCAATCTACTCGAAGCCGTCGAATTGCTGTCTACCCTCAAAAGTCATCGGGTTAATCGCGATCGCGATCTGGTTTTGGACAATCATGCTATCGCCCAAATTACTGCTACCCTTGAGCGTGATAGTAGCACACTTGACCTCGCTTTGACTTTGCGGAGTCAAGGTCGCCGGACGGTTGCTATCAATGGTCAATCGGTCAAACGTCATCTTGATTTTCTCAGTATCCTTAATGTTGTCCAGTTTTCCAGTCTGGATTTAGAGCTTGTGCGCGGTGGTCCTGCTGAACGCCGCCACTGGCTTGATCGGCTTCTGATTCAACTAGAACCAGTTTATGCCTATATGTTAGATCAATATAACCAGGTGTTGCGACAACGTAATGCTTTGTTAAGACGGGGACCCATGGGAGGAACTACCCCCGAAGAATTGGCGGTTTGGGATGCTCAATTAGCAGTCACTGGGGCGCGGGTACTGCGTCGCCGCGATCGCGTCATTGAAAGGCTCGAACCTTTAGCTAGGATGTGGCATCAAAGTATTAGTGGCAGTAGGGAAACCCTCAATATCACCTATCAGCCTAACATTGAACCCCCTTGTAAACCACAACAGAGGTGGTCTCGGTGGCCTCCTGAACAGGTACAACAGGCATTTTTGACAAAAATTAGCACCCGGGCGATCGCCGAACGTTCTCAAGGGTTGACTCTAGTGGGTCCCCACCGTGATGATGTCATTTTTACCATTAACCAAACTCCCGCCCGTCAATATGGATCATCCGGTCAGCAGCGGACTTTAGTTTTAGCCCTCAAGTTGGCGGAATTGCAACTAATTGAGTCCGTCATCGGTGAACCCCCCTTACTTCTGTTGGACGATGTATTGGCAGAACTTGACCCCCATCGCCAAAATCAGCTTCTACAAGCCATCTCTGAGCGATTTCAAACTCTGATTACTACTACCCATTTAGGTGCTTTTGACCATCAGTGGTTGCAGCAAAGCCAAATTCTCATGGTTCAACAAGGCAAAATTACTGATTTTTTCTGATTTTGCCAAATTTGATACCACCCAAAATCAAAATTAGCTGCTAACATATCTAGCTAATGTTTTGTAGACCACTCTTATCACACTCATTAAACATGAAGCGACTTTCTGTACTAGCATCTGCTATGGCGATCGCCACCGTTTCCTTGGCTACTACTGCGGCTACCGCTTGTGTGTTCAGCAGCAAAGGTCAAGCTACTGAAGGGGCTGCAACTACTAAGTTGACCTCTTTCTGGCATAATATGAGCCTTTTTAAATCCGACTATAAAGCGATCGCTGCCATTGCTGGTGTCACTGGGTTGGCTGCCGCTGGTGCCGCTGGTGGGGCTTATGCCTATCGCCGGATGGCTATTTCTACCCAACACCCAGAAGCCCCTGGCGGTTCCCTGGATCTTAATGATGACATCATTACCGAAAATACTGCGATCGAAGCCGAACAACCCACAGAATCAGAAGTGGTTGCTATCAAATAGCTTGACCTCAATTCCAGTTTAGGACAGTACAATTATGGGGTGTGATTTACTCACGCCCCTTTTTCGCGCCCCCTCAAGCATTAATCAACTCCCCCCAAAATCAAGCCCTTCATAGTGAATATATCTAAGCTAAAACTCCCCGGAAAAGCTAAATATAAAATCATCACTATCCTGGCATTTGTGATAGTTGTAATCCTGCCATTATTCCTGCCTTACTTCTGGATTTTACCTGCTCAAAAAAACTGTGATATAACCATTCATATAACCGGTAATATATTGCATACTGATATCTTCGTGCCAGTGGAAACCTCAGTATTTGACTGGCATCAGTTTATGGAATTATCAGAAATCGGTAAACAAACCGCTGGGAATTATCGATATCTAGCCCTGGGTTGGGGCGATCGCCAAGTTTACCTAGAATCTCCCACCTTCGCCGATTTGCAATTACCAACCGCCCTCAAAGCATTATTTCTACCTACTCCATCAGTGTTGCGAGTTCAAGTATATCAGACCCTCCCAGTAGCACAAGATTTACAACCCCTTAATATCAGTGAGGATAATTACTTAAAATTAGTCGATTTTCTGCAAAATTCCTTTAGACTTGACTCCGCCGGAAAGCCCATCAGAATAGGCTATGGTTATGGTATCAGAGACAGTTTTTATGAAGCCAAAGGTGTTTATTCCCTTCTTAGACATTGTAATACATGGGTAGCAGAAGCATTACGAGCCGCCCGCGTGCAAACCCCACGCCAGCCTAGCTTACCCCTTTTGATACTCAACAAAGCTAGAAGCAGTTGCTAAATTACCTACCTCCTAGGGTAGATATAAAGCTAAATGTTGTGCAGTTAAAATCAGGTTTTCCTTCAAATTCGCGGATATAACTGCGGGGAAATTGGGGATGCCCCCCGAGGGGAGGCTTGACTAAAAAATATTTTGGTTTAATCTCAGAACAGCTATATTTTTTCAGGACTCAAGCTATAATTTTCTCAAGACCAGATGCGATAGAGGGTGGGTGCGAATTTAGGTCGCCGATGAAATCAAGGGAAAATCCAATGTCCGACAATGAAAATGGGTCTATATCAGGTGTAGATTTGACCGTTAACGATAGCTTATCTAATCACGCTTGTGATTGTTCAGAAACTGAACCAACCAACCATCTGTACGAACTTGCCGAATTACGTCGTCATGTAGTGCAACTGCAACAAGAAAATGAAAGTCTGAGGCAACAATTAGATCAGCAGAAAATTACCAATCAGTCCAATTTCATAAATTGTCACCACCTGTTACAGATGGTAATTGATTATGTTCCCCAAGCGATTTTTTGGAAAGACTGTGACTCTGTTTATTTGGGATGTAACCGTCAATTTGCGGAGAAAGCCGGATTACAACACCCCAGGGAAATTGTCGGTAAAACTGATCATGATTTACCCTGGACTCCTCAAGAGGCTAAATTGTATCAGGAATTAGATCGCCAAGTGATGTCCTCAAAATCGCCTCAAATAAAGCTCAGAGGAACTCGCCATCTAGTGACTGGGGCAGAAATTCTGGTCGAAACTACCAAAATTCCCCTTGATAATCACCAGGGAAATATAGTCGGGCTTTTGGGAATATTAGATGATATTGGCGATCGCCTGCAACAAGAGGAACTACTCAAACAACGACTCGCCGCCATTGAAGCGGGCACCGACGGTATCGCCTTGCAAACTTCCCAGGGAGTATTTACCTATGTTAACCGTGCCTATTTAGAAATGTTCGGCTACAGCAAAACTGAAGATATTTTAGGCAAAACTTGGCAGGAATTATATGATGAGGATGAGATAGAATATATCCAGCGAGAAGTCTCTCCCGTATTTGCGGCCGAAAATGAATGGCAAGGAGAACTCCGCAGTCGTCGCCAAGATGGTAGTTTCTTCATTCAGGAGATGTCTCTAACTAAAAGTGTGGCTGGGGTGGTGTGTATTTGCCGTGATGTTACCGATCGCAAACAGGCTGAAGCTACCTTAATGCTTTATAAACAGGCTGTGGAAAGTTCTAGTGATGCGATCGCTATGGCTGATGCACAGTGGAATCACTTTTATCAAAATCCCGCCTTTTCCGAGATGTTTGGGTGTGAAACCCCAGAAGAATTTAACCAAGTATTTGGGGGGATATCTGGGGCTTATACTGACCCGCAAATTCCCGCTCAAATTTTTGCCGAAATTAGCCAAGGTAAAAACTGGGTGGGTGAAGTCGAACACCGGGCTAAAAATAACCGTGTCTTTCAGGTGTTACTGCGCGCTAGTGCTATCAAAGATGGTCAGGGTAATATTTTGGGTGCTGTAGCATCTTTAACTGATATTACAGCCCGGAAAAAGGCAGAAGCTAACCTGCGGGAAATCACCTCCGATCTTCAGGAAGCCCAGGAATTAGCCCATATTGGTAATTGGGAATTGGATCTCGAGACCGGAGAAATTACTTGGTCTGACGAGGTATTTCGGATTTTGGGCTTAGACCAGACCTTGGGTATGCCTTCCGTAGATGAATGTCTGCAATGCTATCACCCCGAAGATAGACCATTGATTGAGAAAGCCCTCGCAGAAACTCGCAATAATGGAACTGCTTGTCAGGTAGAAGCCCGAATTCTCAGGGATGACAACTCAGTTAGCTATGTTCATGTTAAGTTTAAAGCCATTTTGAATCACGATAACCAAATTGTCAGCCTGTTTGGGACGATTATGGATATTACTGAGCGCAAACGGGCGGAAATTCACCTCCAACAACAGACCGAGAAACTAGAAAAAGCCTTAGTTAAACTCAAACGCACCCAAACCCAACTAATTCAGAGTGAGAAAATGTCTGGCTTAGGACAAATGGTGGCGGGGGTGGCTCATGAAATTAATAATCCGGTGGGATTTATTGTTGGTAATGTGTCTCACCTGGAAGAATATACCCAAGATTTACTGTTGCTAATTGAATCCTATCGACAATATTATACAGAACCACCATTAGCGATTACAGAATTAATCGAAGAGATTGATCTCAATTTTTTAATTACTGATATTCCTCAGTTGATTAATTCTATTCAGAATGGCGCTAGAAGGATTCAGGAAATTGTTAACTCTCTGCAAACTTTTTCCCGATTGAATGAGTCGGAAATTAAGGAAGTAGACATTCATCAGGGGATTGATAGCACTTTGATGATCCTCAAGAGTCGCCTAAGACTATTACCGAAACAGCGGGAAATAATGGTGATTAAAAATTACGGTGATTTGCCTAAAATTGAGTGCTATGCTGGTCAGATCAATCAGGTGTTTTTGCATATCTTTAATAATGCTATTGATGCCCTAAAAAACCCGGCATCTCAGGAATCTTCTAAGCAACCTACACTGACAATTACTACGGGTTTACATAAAAATAAGCTGGCATTTATTCGCATTGCTGATAATGGAGTGGGTATACCTGAAGAGTTGCGATCGCGCATTTTTGACCCTTTCTTCACCACCAAGCCTGTGGGTCAGGGGACTGGGTTGGGTCTATCCGTTAGCTATCAAATTGTCGTCGATTTGCACAAAGGAAAGTTAAACTGTACATCAGAAATGGGTATGGGTTCAGAGTTTTGTATTCAGATCCCCATACACAATCACGATAATACCTAAGACCCTCATCAATATAGCCTGGCAGGGGAGTTTGGGCAGTTCCGCATCCCTGCGGCTAATAGCATGGCTATCTTGAACAACGGGCCTGATGCCTAGAGTCTAACATATTTATAGAAAAATTGGGTTTTTGATCACATAATCTTCACAATTGCTGTGTATATTGAGTAGATAGTTGTGATAGAGGTCAAAACAACGGACTCTGGGGGAACTAAAAGCCTGATCGCCTGTGAATTAACTTGTATGGGACTGGTTAGTAAAAGCTATTGGTTAATATCCTGGGGTCGTGGGGTAGATAATTGGCAGTGATATCGTGGTTTTCTCATTAATCACCCTCTGAATGTTAATTATTCCTGATGTCCTCTATCAATAAGATTGTGAGGATTTAGATGATTAAATCGGTGTCGCACTCTGATTAGTGAATACATTTTTAAAGAGGATAAAATCATGATATTTAATATTTTGTGGGTGGAAGAAAGCCAGGAGTTTAACTCGACCTTAGAGGATACGATCGCCTTAGAAGAGTTTAATATTATCTGTGCTGAAGGCGGAAGTTGGGGGGCGCAAATCGCCAAAGAAATAGAACCGCATATCATTATCAGTAGTTTAAATTTGAGCGATCGCAATACGGCTCGATTTATTCAGAGGTTACAGCAAAATCAGAAAACTGCTGATATTCCGGTCATCCTAATTCAATCAGAGTTCCCGGTCAGTTGTCGCTCCCTGGGTTTTCAATTAGCACGAAATCATTATTTGACTACTGCGAAAAACGTCAATAATCTGATGGCAACCATCTTAAATGACCTGAGCAGAAAAGCAGCGTCTCGGTCAATTTTTATCCCCTACGTCGCTTAATCTCATTTGATATAATAATATTAATCAGGAAACGGGGAAACGGGGAAACCGGATCGGCACTTGGTCGGTTAAAATGTAGGGACGGCAACCTGACTTCCTAAATATGACAATTATATTAACTAATGATGATGGGATTGATGCACCTGGAATTAAAGCCTTATCGGCGGCTCTCAATCGTCCCTGCCTTTGGGTCGCTCCCCGCGATCACCTTTCCGGCTGTGGTCATCAAGTAACCACGGCTACCCCTATTAATATATCACGCCGTTCTCCTACTCATTATGCGATCGCCGGAACTCCTGCTGATTGTGTTCGCCTAGCCATTAGCCATTTATGTCCAGATTTGTCCTGGGTTCTCTCAGGTATTAATGCCGGGGGTAATTTAGGTGTTGATACCTACATATCTGGGACTGTAGCCGCCGTCAGAGAAGCCGCTATACATGGCATTCCGGCTATTGCTATTTCTCAGTATCGAAAAGGCGGTAAACCAGCGGACTGGAAACGCGCAACTCGCCTCACCCAAGCCGTCCTGGAAAACCTGCTTAATCAACCTTGTTTACCGCGCAGTTTCTGGAATGTCAATCTTCCCTATCTACAGCCAGAAGAAGCAGACCCGGAAATGGTCTTCTGTTCCCCCTCCTGTGACCCCCTTCCGACTAAATATCAGGTGAATGGGGAACAATACCAATATATCGGAGATTATGGTCAACGCGATCGCACCCCTGGCACAGATGTAGATGTTTGTTTCAGTGGCAAAATTGCTATCAGTCAAATTTTCCTCTAAGCAGGGGTTTCTGGTAGCTTCAATCTCTCCTGTCTAGTATCTGTGACAATTCTTAACACTATTTTTAAGCAAATAGGTTTAAGGTAGAAAATCGGGCGGTATAATTAGCCGTTTCCCCAGGATAATACACCTGCTGTAAAATCTCGCTAACAAAATCAAATAAATTTACTATGAGTGTTAACCTAGCCACCCAGTTGCGCGAAGGAACCAAAAAGTCCCACACTATGGCGGAAAATGTGGGTTTTATCAAATGCTTTTTAAGAGGGACAGTTGAAAAAACCTCCTATCGGAAATTAGCCGGGAATCTCTACTTTGTCTATACGGCAATGGAAGAGGAAATGGATCGCCATAAAAATCACCCCATCCTCTCGAAACTATATTTTCCCGAATTAAACCGCAAGTCTGCTATTGAGCAGGATTTATTGTTCTACTATGGTAGCAACTGGCGGGAGGAAGTTCAGCCCTCCGAAGCTGCTCAGGCTTATGTGGCTAGAATTAGAGAGATTTCGGAGCGGGAGCCGGCGTTGTTGATTTCTCACCTGTACACCCGTTATTTGGGAGACCTTTCGGGAGGACAAATCCTGAAAGGTATTGCTCAAACAGCGATGAATTTATCCGACGGTCAAGGAACTCAATTTTATGAGTTTAACGAAATTCCTGATGAGAAGGAATTTAAGAACAATTACCGTCAGATCATGAATGATTTGCCGATTGACCAGGAAACAGCCGATCGCATTGTTGAGGAAGCTAATGATGCTTTCGGAATGAACATGAAAATGTTTAATGAACTCGAAGGCAATTTGGTAAAAGCGATCGGAATTATGCTATTTAATAGCTTAACTCGCCGACGCGGTAAAGGTTCCACAGAACTAGCGACCGCTACTGACTCGGTGAACTAACACCATAAGCAGGGGTGGGGTTAACTCAGAGTTAAACCCTTTCCCCTGTTAAGGCTCGATCGCACTGTTGATACAAGTGCTGTAGACTGCCACAATTGTCTATGATAACATCCGCCCGCTGACATTTTTCGCTCAAAGGCATTTGGCTATCAATTCTAGCTTGGATTTGTGTAGGAGTTAGGGAAGATCCATGTCGTTGGATAAGTCGCTGTTTTTGGGTTGACAGTGAACAGTAAACCACCCAAATTTCCGTGACCAAATCAGTCATATTCGCTTCAAATAGCAGAGGAATCGCTAAAACCGCCGTGGGTTCTGCTAAATGAGACTGTTTTTCTAGTTCTTGCCGTTTTTCCAGAAAGCGATCGCGCACAAAAGGGTGAATTTGACTTTCCACCCATTGCCTTTCCGTTAAGCTATTAAAAATAATATCCCCCAACTTGGCTCGATTTAAGCTACCATCGGAGTAGAGTAAATCTGAGCCGTAGCGAACCGCCAAAGTATTGAGAACAGGTGAGTTAGGTTCTACCGCCAACCTAGAATAAACGTCCGCATCCCATATTGGTAGTTTATGGGTAGCAGCCAAATAGTTAGAAACAGTGGTTTTACCCGTACCAATACCACCTGTTAAGCCAATTAACCGCATGGGTGAGTCAATGAGACAGTACAACTACCACGACTGAAGATGGAACAGGGTGCGAAAACAGAAGATATCATAAACTTGTAACCAGTGAGGGAAGGGGAGAAGATGATTATGAACCCAGTAAACCATCTGCGGTCAGTGCTGATTCCAGTTTCCTGTGCCAGTTTTATAGTTCTGGATATCCTCCCCATTATACCACAAAACTTTTTACATATCCGGTATAAAACAGCGATCGCTCAATCAATTGTACCGGAACCCAACAGCACCAACACCGTTACCCATCAACAGGGAAATCAAACTAACATCACTGGCGGACAACTTTCGGGAAATGGGGGTAATCTGTTCCACAGTTTCACCCACTTTAACGTAGAATCCGGCACTGTGGCTAACTTTATTGCCACTCCCGAAATCCAAAACATCCTCACCCGTGTGGTGGGTGGGGATGCTTCCCGCATTAACGGACTTTTGCAGGTCACAGGCGGCGCTTCTAACCTGTTTTTAATCAACCCAGCCGGGATTTTATTCGGTGCGGGTGCGCGCTTAGATGTTCCAGGTTCCTTTACCGCTACTACCGCCAATGGTATCGGTTTTGGCGATCGCTGGATGAATGCGATCGGTGATAATGATTATACTACCCTAGTCGGCACTCCTAACGCCTTCGCCTTTGCCACCAACCCTGGTAGTATTGTCAACGCCGGAGAACTCGCCGTTACCCAGGGAGAACATATCATCCTACTGGGGGGAACTGTCATTAATACCGGGTCACTGGTAGCACCAGGGGGAGAAATTACCATCGCAGCGGTCGAAGGTGAAAATATCCTCCGCATTTCCCAAACCGGACATCTTCTCAGCTTAGAAGTTAGTCCAGCCGCCTCCCCTGATGGATTATCAACTAATCTTACCCCCCTATCCTTGCCGGAACTACTCACCGGCGGAGATAATAATTATGCCACCAGAGTCAATATTTTAGCTGATGGTCGCATACAACTAACTGGTTCTAATACCCCCATTACTCCTAATCCTGGAGTTGTGGCTGTGTCGGGAACTATTGACACCGACTCCACTATTTTTAACCATTCCCCCCAGGTTAACATTTTTGGCGATCGTATCGGAATTTGGGGTGCTAATATCAACGCCTCCGCACCAGATAACGGCGGCACAATTAGAATCGGAGGTGATTACCTAGGACAGGGTACTGTTCCTAATGCTATCTATACCCTCATCGATGATAATTCTACCCTAGCAGCCAACGCCACCACTAACGGAGACGGCGGCAGGATTATTATTTGGTCTGACGGACATACCCAATTTTCCGGCAATATTTCCGCACAAGGACAACACCTGGGAGGGTTTGTAGAAATCTCCGGTCTCGAAACTCTCAGCGTTGATGGTAGTGTCAATTTGCGCGGCGGAGATGGTAACTTAGGAACCCTACTTTTAGACCCTTTAAATATCAGGATTGTAGACTCCGAAGCATCTCCCAATAATAATATCGACTTTGATGGTGTAGTTACCGCCGACCAAGGACCAGCAGAATATACCCTCTCCCAAACCACCTTGGAAAATTTAGCCGCCGATGCTGATATTACCCTGGAAGCACGAAATGATATTCGCATCGACCAGTTATCTAATCAAAAACTAGACCTGAGAACTACCACCGGAACTGTGACTTTCCGCGCTGATGCTAACGGAGATGGTCAGGGTTCTTTTATCATGCACAGTGGCGATACTATCTTAACTAGAGGTGGTAATCTCAATATTTTTGGTGTCAATATTGCTACCGGGAATATTAGAACCAGTGGCGGAGATGTTAATCTCACTGCTAGTGGTATTGGTCAGATTAATACCGGGGTAATATCTACGGCTAACAATTCTAATATGGGCGGTGATATTACTCTCAATAGTAGCGAGGGTTCAATTACTACTAATAACCTGGAAACTAACGGCAGATTATCCGGCGGAAATATTACTATTAATAGTGGTCGCCAAATTATCACGGGTTCCCTATCTTCTCGGTCTACTGATGCGGAAGGAGTGGGGGGAAATATCCAACTAGAAGCTAGTCGGGAGATTTTTTTGGAGGGTGTTAATACTTCTGGCTTTCGAGGTGGTGGTGATTTGTCTATTGTTAGCCAGGGTAGTCGGATTATTATGGATGACAGTAATAATGGGACGACACCATCTCGGATTATTACCTCCTCGGTGAGGGGAGAGGGTGGTGATGTTTTGATTACCACTAGCGAGAGTATTGATTTAGGTGCGATCGACTCGCGCGGACGACAATCTGGTGGTAATATTACTTTGGATGCTGGTATAGAAATTACTGTGGGTGCTATCTCTACCGGGGTTTGGGATGGTCTATTATCTCCTGATACTACAGGGGGTAATATTATGTTAACTGGAGATACTATTAACCTTAATGGTGGTGTTTCTGGGAATGGGTCTCTATTATTACAACCGGCTTCACCAACCCAAGATATTAGGTTGGGTGCAAATTCGAGACGGTCTTCTAACTCTTCGGGAATTGGAGAGGGTTTATCTCTGAATTTTAACAGCTTGGAATTGTCACAAATTACTAGAGGCTTCTCCGAGATTATTATTGGTAAATCCGATTCTCAGGGGACTATTTATATTGAGGGAGATCTCAGGTTTCAAGACCCGGTGATGATGCGATCGCCTCAAGGTAGAATTATCGCCACTGGTGATGAAAGTTTACCCACCATTAGAGGTGTAGGGAATTCTAGCTTAACCTTACAGGCGGAAAATGAGATTATTCTCGGAAATCTCATGACAGAAGGCGGAGATATTCGCGTAGTTAGTCAATCGGATATCGTCCAAATAGAGGGGATTCACACCCTCCCCAATGGGTCTAACCAAGGCAATATTTTATTGCGAGGTTCCGAAATTAATCTAGTGGGGGGATCTAATTCGGTTCGTGGTAGCGGTTATTTACGATTAGAACCTAGTAATTCTGGGCAAATTATGACCCTGGGAAGTGATGAAAATACCAATGGTTTAGATATCCAGTTATCAGATATAGAGGCTTTAGCACCGGGTTTTGAAAGGATTATTATTGGTAGTATTGATGGAAATAGTATCATAGAAATCGCCCAAGATATCACCTTTACCAGTCCCGTCTTATTACAATCTCCTGGTGATTTAGGGAAAATTATAGCAGCGGGAAATATTACCGCAACTGGTGATGCTTCCATCTCCTTAAAAGCTGATAGTGATATCCGTGTTCGTGATATTAATACCAGTGGCTTAAATATAGACATTAATAGTGCTAGAGGTGAGGTTATTACCGGGTCTTTGCAGTCGGGAGGTAATATTAATGTACTTTCTCAAGGGAATATTCAAACCGGAGAAATTCGTTCTAATGCAAGTTTAGATAGTCTGGCTTTCCGAACAATTGACCTCAGCAGTCAGCGGGGACAAATTACAGTTGATGGCAATATTTTTGGGGATGGTACTTTTTTAAGCCTCATAGGTCAGGATGATATCCAAACCGGAAATATCACCGCCGGACGTGGTATGAGTTTAAATAGCGATCGCGGAACCATTACCACCGGAAATCTGCAAGTAGTATCCCCTGACAGCCTCAATAGTAGCATTAATATCACCGCTTTCGGAAATATTACCACAGGTGATATCAGCACCGCTACCGACCCAGGAACAGGCGCAAATATTACCATCACTAGCAGCCAAGGCGGAGTGCGAAGCGGCAACCTTAATGCCTCCGGTTCCACCGCCGGCGGGTCTATAGTAGTACAAGCACCAGACCAGATTTTTCTAGGTGCTATTAACACTAATTCCTCCCAGGGAAATGCTGGTTCCGTCCGGCTAACTAGCGAGAATGATATTGAAGTCTCCCTAATTAATACAGAAGCCGAATTGCGGGGAGGTTCCCTAGTAATTGACACCTCTCGATTTTTCCGAGTTACAGATACCTTTGAAGCCATTAATGGTGTAGAAGCCAGTATCTCTACTATCGGTTCAACTGGTAGCGGAACCATTAGATTACCAGCCTTTTCTACCCCTCTAATTATTGGTGATCCTAGTCAAAATGGAACCGCCGGAGCCATTACTGATGGTCAATTAACCGCTGGTGCAGATACTACAATTATCGGCAATAATTTTGAGCCAAACTCTATTAAACAAACCCCCATTAATCAAACCATTACAACAGAGAATGAAAATTTATCTGATGCAGAAACCACCCCATCTTCTGTTTCTAGTATCTCCGAAAATTTAAGCCACAGTAACAGCAATTCTAACGCCTCCGAAACTGAGCCGAATATTTCCGGTAATTCTAATCATGATTCCGACTCACCCCTAATTAATTCCCACACCGAAGCCAACACAGACATAGACCCGACTGGAGACCTAGTAATTCAGGTAGAACCCACCACCGTACCTACTGACCAAATTGCTCGTTCTCCCCTAGTTTCCTCGGTGCTGCAAATTGATTTATTCCGAGGTCGTGAATTTATCAACTATTTCGGCAATAATCTCAATAAAAATACCGTCGATGACCAAAGTATCCGGCAAACTCTCAGCGATATTGTCCGTATCACCAACTACAAACCCGCGATTATTTATGTATCCATACAACCCGAACAATTAGAATTAAGATTACTTTTACCCAATGGGGAACCAGTATTTAAAAGCGTGGCGGTTAATCGTGAGGAAGTCCTACAAGTAGCGCGACAATTTAGCCATCAAATTCGCACCCCCCAAAATTTCCAAGATACTGAGTATAAAGAATCAGGACAACAACTATATAATTGGTTAATTCAACCCATCAAAGATGAGTTAGAAAAAAATGGCATTGATATCCTAATTTTTTCAATGGATGCTGGTTTGCGTACCCTCCCCCTAGCCGCATTATATGACGGGGAACAGTTCTTAATAGAACACTATAGCCTCAGTCTTATTCCTAGCCTCAGCCTCACGGATACCAGTTATGTGAACCTGCAAAATGCTAGGGTTTTGGCTATGGGTGCTTCTGAGTTTCCTAATTCTAATTTAGATCCTTTACCAGCAGTTCCCCTAGAATTAGATTTGATTGTTGGTAATATGTGGCCAGGTACGTCCTTTTTAAATGAAGAATTTACCATAGCTAATCTGAAATCCCAAAGGGAACAGGCGGAATATAAGATTATTCACTTAGCAACTCATGGAGAATTTGTATCTGGAGGTGCTGACCGTTCTTATATCCAGTTTTGGGACCAAAAGTTATGGTTAAATCAACTGCGAGAGTTGCGACTAAATCAACCTCCGGTAGAATTATTGGTATTAAGTGCTTGTACTACGGCTGTGGGAGATGAAAAGGCGGAATTGGGATTTGCTGGGCTGGCTGTTCAAGCTGGGGTGAAGTCGGCTATGGCGAGTTTATGGTATGTTAGTGATGCGGGAACTTTGGGATTAATGACGACATTCTATAATGCTTTAACTGCTACTCCTATTAAAGCAGAAGCCCTGCGACAGTCTCAATTAGCTATGTTGAATGGTCAGGTACGCTTAGAAAATGGCTACCTGCTGAGTCAGACTAACATCAGCACTCGTCGCGGTGATATATCTACTCCGGTTCCGCAAGAATTAGCTAGACAAAATCCGGTTGATTTATCTCATCCTTTTTACTGGGCTGGGTTTACTCTTATTGGTAGCCCTTGGTAATAATATATAGTAGGGTGCGTCAGACCAGCCGACACCGATAAGAACCGGAGAACTGATAAACTGACGCACCAGGTCTCTGATTAAATAACCTTACCTTGTAGGGTGCGTCAGACCAGCCGACACCGATAAGAACCGGAGAACTGATAAACTGACGCACCAGGTATCTAATTAAATAACCTTACCTTGTAGGGTGCGTCAGACCAGCCGACACCGATAAGAACCGGAGAACTGATAAACTGACGCACCAGGTATCTAATTAAATAACCTTGTAGGGTGCGTCAGACCAGGCGACACCGATAAGAACCGGAGAACTGATAAACTGACGCACCAGGTATCTAATTAAATAACCTTGTAGGGTGCGTCAGACCAGGCGACACCGATAAGAACCGGAGAACTGATAAACTGACGCACCAGGTATCTAATTAAATAACCTTGTAGGGTGCGTCAGACCAGGCGACACCGATAAGAACCGGAGAACTGATAAACTGACGCACCAGGTATCTAATTAAATAACCTTGTAGGGTGCGTCAGACCAGGCGACACCGATAAGAACCGGAGAACTGATAAACTGACGCACCAGGTATCTAATTAAATAACCTTGTAGGGTGCGTCAGACCAGGCGACACCGATAAGAACCGGAGAACTGATAAACTGACGCACCAGGTATCTAATTAAATAACCTTGTAGGGTGCGTCAGACCAGGCGACACCGATAAGAACCGGAGAACTGATAAACTGACGCACCAGGTATCTAATTAAATAACCTTGTAGGGTGCGTCAGACCAGGCGACACCGATAAGAACCGGAGAACTGATAAACTGACGCACCAGGTATCTAATTAAATAACCTTGTAGTGGCATGACACGCTTAAAATAGTGCATTAGTTTGAGGAGGACGAGACCTCCTCAAACCTTGGGTAAAGATGACGCAGAGTCACTCGTGCATCTTCGGTCGTAAATTGCCAACTCACTTGGGCTCGCTTCTCATTACGCTCTTGCTGCCACGCCACTACTTCGCGTTCGAGCTTCTCGGCACTTTCTAAACGTCGCTTCAAACACTGTTGGCTCAACACCGATAACTCAGTCTCAGCTACATTGAGCCAACTGCCGTTTCGTGTTCGTGGCGTGTGAATGATCTCATGACGGCGAGCGAGAGCGTGAGCTTCGGGGGCCGGAAAGGTTTTGTAGAGAGAGGTGATGCTGTGAGTGTTGAGGTTGTCTACTTTGGGCCTGACCGGTGGCGTGCGTCTGACCTGGCGATTTAAGGCGGGTTCAACTCCATGCTCTAAGAAGCGTTTTCGGATACGTCCAACTGAGTTGCGGTGGAGATTCAGAGCCTCGGCAATGCCATTATCTGTCTAGTAGCGGGAAGCTCCTTCTCTCTCATCTGACATCAAGAGCACTTTGGCGTGCAGAATTTTTTTCGCCGGGGCGTAACCGTTCTTGCTGATGGCTTCGAGTCGCTGCCGCTGTTCTTGGTCGAGTTTGACCTGATTTTGTCTTCGACTACCCATGCGGCTTGCCTCCTTCTCCTTGATTCAATACCCTATTTTAGCAATGTCACGCCACTAGGCAAAAATGAAGCCTTATGCCTCAAGATTGATCAGGTCGTGATCACCACCAAAAAAGACAACTGGATTGGCAACCATTTCCAAGAAATCGAGGTAAAAAATGCCCTTAATGCCGTCCTAGTTGATGCTAAAGTAGACCTACCCGTTGACACCATTTTAGAGTTAATTAAACAGCAACATGACTACCAGTAAATCTCCCACAGATTACCAGATAACCATTGCTCAAATTCCCGTGCAAGTGATTCGGAAATCGATTAAAAATCTCTATATTGGAGTCTATCCCCCAGAGGGTCGGGTGCGGGTAGCTGCGCCGCTTCACTTCACTGATGATAATATCCGACTGGCGATTATCTCCCGCCTATCTTTGATTAAAAAACACCAGGCTAAATTCGCCGCCCAACCCAGTCAATCCCCGCGATAAATGGTATCCGGCGAAACTCATTATATCTTCGGTAAACGCTACGGCTTAGAATTCATAGAACGCCGAGGGAAACATGAACTTAAAATTCCCAATTCTCGGATAGTGCAATTATTCGTTAATCCCGTAACTTATCGGGACAATCGCGCCCAAGTTTTAGCCGAATGGTATCGGCAAAAAGTCCATGATACTATACCACAATTGCTGAATAAATGGCAACCCATTATCGGGGAAAATGTGACCGATTGGGGGATTAAGAAAATGCGGACTAAATGGGGGAGTTGTAATATCACTCAGCGCCGCATTTGGCTAAATTAGAACTCGCCAAAAACCCCATAGAGTGCTTGGAATATGTGGTAGTTCATGAGTTAGTACATCTCTTAGAACGTTATCATAATCACCGTTTTCAGGCTTATATGGACGAGTATCTTCCCCCATGGCGACAATATCGAGATATTCTGAACCGGGAACCCTTAGAAGACTTCTAAATCTGCCGGAACCGGAGCATAATGACCATCAACGGTCAACTGAAAACCGTCATAGTTACCATCTTGATTAAAGTACCACATAAAATCAGGGTCAGGACCGGGAGCATACCAGAGAATATCTGTGATTCCCGAACCGTTAAAGTCGCCCGCTATGGGAATATAATAACCATTAATCATGAACAAACGACTCCCATAACTACCATCTGCATGAAAGTACCACATATAATCAGGGTCAGGACCGGGAGCATACCAGAGAATATCTGTGATTCCCGAACCATTAAAGTCGCCCGCTATGGGAATATAATCACCGTTGAGAGGTAACAATGGGTCGATAAATTCCGGCGGCGGTACAGGTTCCGCTACAGTCCCATCGACTATCACCCGACTCATAAACGCATCTGACGCTCCATTATTGATTTCCCCATTTAGGTTGCCTCGAGTATAGCCCGCGATATAAATAGACCCATCAATTCTCGTGGTGAGGGCATTTGCACCGTCCCAGTCATTGCTGGCTAACAGCCTTGTCCACGCCAAAGCGCCATCAGTTTCGTATTTGGCGATAAACCCATCGGAGTAACCACGATTCATTTCCCCACCCAGGTTGCCTTGAGTCCAACCCGCCATATAAATAGACCCATCAAGGCCGGTGGTGAGGGCATTGGCTTCGTCAGGATTAGGGGTTCCCAACTGTGTTGTCCATACCAGAGTCCCATCCTCCGGTTCGTATTTGCTGATTAAGGCATTCCCCCCACGATTACGATTAAAAATTTCCTCGTTGATGTCGCCCTCGGTTAGACCAGCGACATAAATAAACCCATCAATTCCGGTGGTCAAGGCATGGGCTGCCCCCCAACCATTGCTTCCCAACAGTCTCGTCCATACCAGAGTCCCATCAGGTTCGTATTTGGCAATAAAGCCATCAGCACCACTCTGATTAATTTCCCCATTCAGGTCGCCCCAAGTCTCACCCGCCATATAAATAGACCCATCAAAGCCAGTGGTGAGGGCTCTGGCACCATCCCAATTACTGGTTCCTAACAGCCTTGTCCGTGTCAGAGTCCCATCGGGTTCGTAGTTGCTGATAAAGGCATCCGTGCCACCATTATTTATTTCCCCACCTAGGTCGCCGCTAGTAAAGCCAGCTACATAAATGGACCCATCAAGGCCGGTGGTGAGGGCATGGGCTATTTCCGACCTATTGCTTGCTAACCGGGTTGTCCATACCTGGCTGCCATCGGGTTCATACCGGGCGAGAAATACATCGTTTTCATTACTGGGAATTTCGTATGGCTGTGCTACATTTAACGTGTTCAAACCTGTACAAAAATTATGAAAGCTTTACACAGATTGAAAAAGTATCGCATTGTCTTGGAAGACAACGGCAGTAGCCTGCAAAGCACGAAGCATAATGTTTCGTGCGCCTACCCAATCACGGGGTGCTGTATAGCCGCAATTAGGACATTTAAAAACCTTACTTCCCCCTAGTTTGTCATGGATTTGACCACAATGGTGGCAGGTTTTAGAGGTATAACTTTCGTTACAGCGTACAACTAAAACACCTTTTCTTTCTGCTTGTTGCATGAGATGTTTAGCAAATCTTTAGTGACTCCAATTTAACAAGTTTCTCACTGACTTAGAGTTGAGATTTCTACGAGACTTGAAAACCATTTTACTAGAATTAAAAGTAGGAAGAAAGATAAGTTTATAGTGATTAACTAAGAAATGAGCGACTTTCTTATGCAAATCATCGACTAGGTTACGAATCCGCTCCCGCATTCGATGATAAGCTCTACGCATTTGATATCGTTTTCGTTTAATTTTACATTGACTAATCCGGCTCATTAAAACGTCTAAATGGTAACAAAGGCGATTAATTTTGCCAATATCATTGGTAGCAAACTCAGTAATCGATTCACCATCATAACCCACTAAAAAGGAGCGCACACCAGGGTCTAAAGCTATAACCCTCTTTTGCTCTGTTGTTTCCGGCTCTTGATACTCTGGAAAACAACCATACCATTTACCCCTGGCATACTTTAGTTGTGTTCCATAAGGGCAATTCTTAGGTATAGCTTGAGGTGAAGTAAAGGTTAAACCTTTAGTTAAACGGGTATACCAAGTTCCATTCCTAAAGTTATTCACCTTGAATTTAATGATTTGAGATGGTGCTCTGCAGGACTTGAATTTGACTTGAACCCCAGCCGCATTAGCTTGTTTAAAAGCATCGAAAGCATCGGCTACTGCTTCCTGTAATTGATGTACTGGTAAAGATTTTACCCATTCCGGTTTGTCACTATTTATGACTAACTTTTGGCAGTCAAAACAGCTCCATTGATAGCCATGTTTCCAAGTGGCAATGGTATAGTTATAAATCCACCGATAAGCAGCTAACCAACGTTTCCAAACAGCGTGTAATTCTTCACAAGGATACAATCTCACCTTCCTCAATCTGTTCGGAGTCATCTTGCTTGTCTGATGACGGGGTTTCTTTTTGAAGTTCTTTACGGGCTGGTTTTTCGTACTTTCGTAGTCCGTAAATCCGAGCAGAGAAACAGTGGAGGATGGACAAGATATCGCTAACGAGTTCTTGTTCTGGAGAGAGACTCTTTTTCCTGAGAACCACGAATTCACATCCACTTTCTGCACATAACCATTCAATGAGTGGAAATCCGAAACGGACAAGCCTATCGGCGTGAGCGATGACAAGTGTGCCGATATTTCCTTCGTATATTCGTTCCAATATAGCGAGGAATTTTCGCCATTTAAAATTGAGTCCACTGCCAACTTCTGTAAGAATTTATGCTGTTGGGTATGCGCTGCGTAGAAATTCAGCCTGTCTAATGAGGTCATCCTTTTGGGAATGGGTGCTGACTCTTGTATAACAGACAATGGGGTGCGAGACGTTCAGGCATGAAATAGGGATGAGATACCCGAAATAGCTGCCTGGTGGAGATTTCAGCCCCTTGGTTGAATACAAGAGGCTTGCCTCTGACCATCTCCATAACTGT
Source organism: Limnospira platensis NIES-39 (assembly GCF_026000695.1). Classification (GTDB taxonomy): domain Bacteria; phylum Cyanobacteriota; class Cyanobacteriia; order Cyanobacteriales; family Microcoleaceae; genus Limnospira; species Limnospira platensis. The sequence continues at coordinate 6,388,438 of NZ_AP026945.1, read as the reverse complement.
TTATATGTCCCAACGTTTGGTATAGAAATATACAAAACAAGGCAGGGAACCCAAGGTCAAAACGAACTAACTCATACAAATTCCTTATAGGAAGCCCATAAATGGATAAGTAAAGTTAGGAAATTAGGGTAACGGCGATAGCCACCCCCAGTTTTGGGAATCACAACCTCAGGATTGAAGCGGGGAACGGAAGGCTCCGAGGTGTAACCCAACACCAGAACCGAGACCACTGCCAACCATCCATGATTAGGGAAACCGAATGTCCGGCTTGAACCATCGTCACTGTTAAGTAGCGAAATAGGTTGACACGCTGCGCTCAAAAGAGCAAGGGGAAGAGTAGGAGGATTCTTTCATTTACCTACACAGACCTTTAAAAGTACCCCGGTGGAGAGGACAAATCTAAAGATGGAATGCCCATATAAACGGAACGTTTTAAGTCCTCCTGGACTCTAACTATCTGGTCGAGGTAGTTAGTAGGGATAAGTGTAACCGCAAGTCCTAGAGGATGTGAGATGTGACCAAAAGCCAACGTCCTGCCGTAATGGCAGGGATATGCTAACAGGTCACGGTTTGATTGTAAGAATAGAGTCTAGTAGGTGTACAAATGGCGATAGCGAGTTCAAAGAAAGGATTTGAGAAATCAAAACCAATCAAGACTACGAACAACGCATGGAAGACAATCCCGTGGACTAAGGTTCAACGGAAAGTTTTCAAGCTCCAAAAGAGTATATTTCAAGCAGCTAAATCGGGACAAGATGCAAAAGCCAGAAGGTGGCAACGTCTATTGGTGAAATCATACTATGCCCGGCTCTTAGCAGTGCGGCTGTAGGGGCGGGTTCCACGGTCAGCCATGCTTCCCAACAGTCAGCTTAATAAACCCGCCCCCCCAAGCGGGTCAAGGCAAGAAAACAGCCGGAGTTGATGGAGTAAGAGCAATCTCTTCAAGACAAAGGTTCGAGCTTGTTAAGAACATTAAGGGAAATCTCAAATCAAAACCACTGCGACGGGTGTGGATACCAAAACCTGGCAGGGATGATAAAAGCTGGAATAGGAATACCCACAATCCAAGATAGAGCAAGGCAAGCCTTGGTCAAGTCGGCTCTCGAACCTGAATGGGAATCGAGATTTGAAGGTACAAGCTACGGGTTCCGTCCCGGACGGTCCGCCCATGACGCAATTGGCAGAATTTATACTGCCATAAATCAAGGACAATATTATGTTCTCGATGCCGATATAGCAAAATGCTCTTACCGTGAACCATGATTACCTACTGTCCAAAATTCATTGTCCAAGCCGCCTAAAAAGAGACCTGAAACAATGGCTCAAAGCGGGAGTGCTAGATAAAGGTGTATTTGAGGATACAGAAACAGGGACACCCCAGGGAGGGGTAATAAGTCCAATACTCGCCAACATCGCACTGTTGGGTATGGAAAGGCTAGTTAAAGAAATGTATCCTAATAAAGGAACAGCCACACAAGCCAACCTAATACGATACGCCGATGATTTCGTGGTTATCTCAAAAGACCTAGGAATCATTGAACAGTGCAAAACTGCTATTTCTGAATGGCTAAAGCCTGTTGGATTAGAGATTAAACCTGAAAAAACTCGAATCTGCCATACACTCAAATCTATTGAGTATAATGGCAAAGCAGAGAAACCCGGATTTGATTTCTTAGGTTTCAATATTAGGCAATATCCTGTAGGAAAATATAGAACTGGGAAAATCCAACATGGGAAACCATTAGGAAACAAAACACATATAAAACCCAGCCAAAAAGCAGTTGCCCACACAGAAGTGATAAAAGGTGTAATTAAACAATTTAAAACAGCACCTCAATCAGCCCTGATTAACAAACTAAACCCAATTATTAGGGGATGGTCAAACTATTACTCAGCGGTAGTCTCAACAGAGACATTCACCAAACTAGATAAGACAATCTGGCAAATGTTACGGGCATGGACAGTATCAAGATGCGGAAAGGGAAGTCACGAAAAGCTAAGAAATTATTTCAGACATGGAACAATTAAACTTAGCAATGGGAAAGAAAGACACGAAAATTGGATGTTCCAAACCAAAGATGGGTTACATCTATTCAAACACAACTGGACTCCAATTGTCAGACATACCTTAATACGCCCTGACGCAACACTTTATGACGGAAATTGGACCTACTGGGCAACCAGGAAAGGACGAGCAATCGATACGCCAAATAGGGTATCAAAACTACTCAAAAAGCAAAAAGGTAGATGTACCTGGTGTGGGCAATTCTTTACCCCATCAGATTTAATTGAAATAGACCACATTGTACCTAGAAGCCAAGGCGGAAAGGATGACTACAAGAATCTTCAATTATTACATCGCCATTGTCACGACGATAAAACAGCTCTTGATGAAGAGATGATGCTGTACTCTTAACAAGGAGACGGTCAAACTAGGAGCCGTATGAGGTGAAAGTCTCAAGTACGGTTTTGAATGGGAGGGGTAGACCGTGAGGTTTATCTCGACCCCTAATCTTTTGTTTCTCGGCTTCTTCGATGATGTATCTGCGTTGGTTGCCAACGGTACGAACGGCTTTAATTGCGCCGAGTTTTTCCCATCTTCGCCAGGTGGCAACGCTGGGTGTAACATATTTTGGCACTTTAACTCCGGTTATTGTGGTGGTTTGCATAGTACAAGGTTTTGGGTTTGTGTGTAGGTTTGAGGAAGTTTTTTGTTACTAGCAAGCACGTCGAGGAATTTCTACAATCTGGTCACTCCGAGTCCAACCCGCCATATAAATAGACCCATCAAGGCCGGTGGTGAGGGCATTGCCATAAGATCTAGAATAATTGCCTCCCAACAGTCTTGTCCATACCAGAGTCCCATCGGGTTCATATTTGACAATAAAGCTATCAGTACCACTCTGATTGATTTCTCCATTCAGGTCCTCTCTAGTAGAACCTGTTATATAAATAGACCCATCAAGGCCGGTGGTGAGGGCATTGCCACCAGTTCCATAACTGGTTTCCAGTAGCCAGGTCTGGCTGAACTCTGGTGGCGTTGAAATCTGTACTGTTAGCAGTTGTTCTCCTACCGAGATTAATTCCCTATCATCGGTTACAGGATTTATATCATTCGATGACTCAATCATCTGGGTATCCCCCTCAATGAATTGAGGCGATTTTTACTGCTGAGATTTTGCGGCAATTTCGCCTGTTGACACTCCCCGCTCTGAAGAGACGGGGATTCTTGGATCACCGAGACCACTTAAACTAGATTCCTTGCGTCGTCTAGCCCAGAGGTGGGACTCTCCCCAAGCGTTACTTTCGGTATGCCCTACCGTAGTTGCATTTCTGCCAATCCTGTTTAGATTGAAGCAAATATACTTCAAAAACTGATTTGTCTAGTTCCTGTGAATCTTTTACCTGCTGCCTGGAGGAAGCTAGAACAATGCAGCAAAACCGCATAGATTCAATGGTCAAGGTTCAGTGTACGCCTTGAGGCAACAAGGTTTTTTAAGTGGTTGGTTACCTCGCACCACTACAATCCGTGTAGCATTTATCTAGTAAGCGTGTCAAGTCAAACAGCGATGTTGTTCGAGAGTTGATCAGGTCTTGGGCTGACGGGCACTAAAGTACCCGTGTCGCCTTTCATCCTTGCTCTCTTGAGACAAGGTTTTCATGCTCCAGTGCTGTTCGTATAATCTCACCTACCCAGATTGGCAAGCTGCTAATCTGTAGCACCGGGCGGCTTTATTCATAAAGTCGTGAGTAATTCAGAATTTACAGGGGAGGCGCGCCCCCGCCATTAACAATTAATAATTATTACACATTTATCATAATTCCTCTTGACAAATCTCCTAACTTGACGTATCCTATAACAATGGTAAACCGTGCTGCCATATATAGTATAATCAGAGGTCTATGGTAAATTTTCCCTGCCCTAGGATGGGGTTTTTAGCCACCGCCAAGATTTGTATGAGCCTAGATCTGCAACCAGAAAACCATTAAAGTTAATTGAAAGCCGATTATCAATTATCCAGATGAATAATAAACAGGTACTAATCACTGGCGGAACTGGGGGACTAGGTTTAGGAGTGACCCCCCTAGTGCTTAACCAAAAAGCTAAGGTCACGATACCCTATCGCAGTGAAGCAGAAGTCGATCGCCTTAAAGGTATCCTTTCGGCCACGGACTTTGAGCAAATTCGGTTTGTGGCGGTCGATCTCACGGACGAAAACGCGGTTAGTAAACTGATTAATGATATGGGTCGGGTTGATGTTCTGATTCATCTAGTGGGGGGTTTCTCCATGGGGGCTACCCACGAATATAGCTATGATAGCTGGAAACAAGACATAGACCTTAACTTAAATACCACATTCCTTGTATGCAAGCACAGCCTAGGGAAAATGCGAGAAAATAACTACGGTAGAATCGTGACGGTAGGGAGTCGTGGCGCTATAGACCCAGCCGGACAATTAGCGGCTTACTGTGCTTCTAAGGCGGCGGTAGTGGCTTTAACTAAAGCGATCGCAGATGAAACCAAAAACACCAATATCACCGCCAACTGTGTGCTTCCCAGCGTCATTGACACCCCCAGCAACCGCGAAGCCATGGGTAGTGATAACGCTCACCAATGGGTAACACCCCAATCTTTAGGAGAGGTGATCTGCTTCTTAGCTTCAGAAGCCGCCAAAGACCTACGCGGTGCTGCTATTCCCGTCTACGGCAACATTTAAGCCTACATTCCCGTAGCGTCAGAAGCGACCATATCAAAACCCACCCAGATGGATATATTCTGACGCACCAGCACCACCTAGGTTTTTTAAGCCGTATCCAAAATGTCACCCTCAACTACAGCCTTTGGGTTTGACCCGCCACTTTTAGGGGGTGTTTGATGAATAGGAATCTCCACTCCCAATTCTGTTCCTTGGTGGGGGGTTGACCGACAAATCAATTGACCTTGATGCAGTTGGGTGATAATTTGATAACTAATTGATAACCCTAATCCCGTACCTTTCCCGACAGGTTTAGTCGTAAAAAACGGGTTAAAAATGTGAGGACAAACTTGGTCACAAATTCCTGAGCCATTATCTTTAATGGAAATCCTAATAGACTTGTGATCAATGAGTTGGGTAGAAATTATAATTTGGCTAGAATGTGGGGAGTTGCGGTCTGGGGGTGGTTTTTGGTCGGATTCTACTAAAGCATCGATCGCATTACTAATCAAGTTCATAAATACCTGATTAAGTTTACCTGGATAACATTCTATTAAAGGTAAGTTGCCATAGTCTCGTATCACCTCTATTTTACCAGATTTTAAGGGAGTTTCTAACCGATTTCGTAAAATCACTAAGGTGCTTTCAATACCTTCGTGAATATCCACCGCTTTGCACCCCGACTCATCCAACCGGGAGAAATTGCGTAGGGATTTAACAATCTTTAAAATCCGTTGAGTACCTGTACGCATGGAATCTAACAAATTATCTAAATCCTCTACCAGAAAATCCAGATCTATTTCTTCTTTAAATTGTTCAATTGTCGGGGATGATTCTGGATATGCTGTTTGATACATCTGCACTAGCTGCAATAAAGTCTCAATATATTCTTCAGCATGAGCTAAATTGCCATCAATAAAAGTAACCGGGTTATTAATTTCATGAGCGAGTCCGGCTACTAATTGACCGAGACTCGACATTTTTTCGGTTTGTATTAACTGAAGTTGAGTATTTTTTAATTGACGAAATGCCTCTTCTAATTCCTGGTTTTTGAGGACTAATGCGGCTTCAACTTGTTTCCGATTGTGAATTTCTTGGCTGAGTTGATCAATTTTTTCATTTAAGACTGTAAAATCTAAATTGGCGGCTGAACGATTTTCTAAACGCAGTAAAATCAAAGCCGGAGATTCATGGGAAGCTGGTTGAATTATGGCTCCCTCGGCACGATAAGTTAAAGGGTCATTATTAGGGAGGATAAAGGTTAATGAACCCAAGGATAATTGACGAGATCTGGCGCAAGTTTTCAAATATTCAAGAACTTGATCAGGGGGGTTATCAACAAGTTCTAATAAATTCTTACCCTGTAAATCTTTACTGCGACAATTCAGAATTTTTGTAAATGGACGATTTGCCATTAAAATCTCACCGTTAACTGTAGCCAAAATTAACGGCTCTGGCAAGACACGAGCCACCTCTAAAAACTGCTCAGGTGTCATAATGTTTTAGATTCTAAAATACTCCCTACCTTCGGCATCTTCGGCATCTTCGGTGGGTTGAAGATAAACAACTACTCGACAGCCTGAATGACCTTGAGCAATAGTTTCCTGTAATTCTACTTTGGCATAACCGAGATTATCAGCGGCAATTGAGCCAAATACATTAGAGGTCATCATACACATAGAAGGACGATTTAAGACCTTATCTCCAAAAGGACAAGCTCTATTTCCAAAAACTATTTTTTCGTCGTCTTCTTCGATGACATAAAAATCGCCGTTAATGCGTCGCTTGAGGTCCACCAAAACTTGAGCGACTTGTGAACGGGAGAGTCGAGAAAGTTGCAGGGCTGATTTATAATGGTGATCAATGGCTCTACCCATTGACTGACCGACAACGCTGATAAAACCGGATGCTTCTTCTAAGCCGACAACGTTTTCCAGTGTCCCAGCGAGTTCTCTGATTAAGGTACGGAGAAAAATATCTCGTTCCAGGGGAATATCTAACTCCGTGAAAGATTGGTTGTTATCAGGGGATGAATGGGTAAGATTACTCATATTCCTGTGATTTGGTTAAGACTGATGTGCTTATTGACGTGACCCTAGGGAGATTATCGCATAAATAACTTGTATATGTCCACCGCTGAGATATTTATGCTGACCGGGTGGCTGGAGGAACAGAGATTGATTATGATTAGGGGGTTGATGAATGTTTTAGGTATGGGAACTGCCGATATATTTAAACTTCCAGAGACAACCGGATATAAAATTAGTAAAAATATGAGCCATAATGGGCACGACTAGGTTGCCTGTAACTAAGGCACTATAGCCTAAAATTACTCCGACTAGGGTAGCCCAAATAATGTAAGGCCACTGTTGGGATCCGCTGAAATGGAGTAAACCAAAACAGATGCTAGAAACGACTAAACCGAGGGGATTAAGTCCAATGGCGGCGAAAATAACACCCCGAAATAGTAACTCTTCACTGAGACCGGGAAGCAATCCCAACCAAATTAAATCAGGCCAGATTAAGGGGGTGAGAATTAGTTTTAAATAAATATCGGCACTGCGACTATAAGCTGGCCAAAGACGATAGAGAATTGCACTAGCGCCAGTAATTCCTACACCGATCGCTAATCCTTGAATTATCCCTAAAGCGGTTATTTCGACAGGTAAGATATAAAAATCACCAAAGAAAGACACGACTTTAGCAATGACTAGCAAAAATAGGGCGGTCCCCCCCATAGCGATTAAAATTTGGGTGCGGGTAAAGGATTCAAATTCTGGCTGATTGGGAATTTTTTCCACGATATTAGGGCTGGAGTATGGTTCTGTTAAGGGGTGTGCAGTCGATTGAGAGTTGTTAGATGGGGTCTGAGGGCTTGATGATTAACTCCCTGTTGCCATGTTACCAAAACTCCGATCGCCTCTAAATAGGATTTTACCGGGACAGTCTTAATACCGATCGCCTCTGGGGGAGTTGCCATAGTGGTGCCATTTTCGGCTACGGTGATAATCCGTGTGGGGGTATTGGCAAAACTGAGGATAGCACTACCACCACAGGCGGTTTCTGGAACTACTACTGCATCGACTTGATGGGCCCAGATGCTATCAGGTGCTGTCAAGGGAGACTGGACATATTGGGGGGCACGACTCAACCCGGCTAATACACAGGGAAGGAATGTATAGCCTATTTCCTCGGCGGCGGATCGGGGTGATAAATGGGGGTCAAGGGGTAAGGGGAGGAGGGCGGGAGCGTGGGCGCAGGGGATGCGAAAATGTCGGACAATGAGATGGCTAATAATGGCTTCGGCTCCGGCGAGAGGATCAACACCCTGTCCCTGTCGATACTGGGTGAGAGCCACACTGCCTTGATCATCTGGAAATCTGGCCACTACAGCGATCGCCTCGGCTCCGGCTTGCTCAATCAACTTTTGTGCCCCCCGCAGTAAACTATCTGGGTTGCCAATGGTTCCCCAAGAAGCACCAGAGGGGGCTATTCTTAGCTCTACGTTGAGGGGAGCATCGGTAATGACATAATCAGTCATATTGATGCCCAGAGTCGCTCTAGCGCCATCTGCGGCCTGTAGGTGTCGCAGTTGCAATTCTGGTTCCATACCGCGATCGAGTAATAGTCCCACCCGGTTGCTGTGGACCGGCTGGAGTCCCCAACACCCCGCCGCCATTTGGTCTAGGGCATATCCTTCCACATAGAGAGCATTGGGTATAGACCAGTACAACTGAGCGCCGTTGAGGACGTTGGGATGGGTGATTAAGGTGTCACAGACTCCAGATAGCGATCGAGCAATGGGTAAGGCATCCCCTGCATAGCCACCCAAATCGGCCCCTACTCCGGTAGGGACTATCATTACCACGGTAAAGGGGCGAGCCATGATTGTCTATTGTGGCTGACCGGGATGGTCGCCTGTGGTGACAACTGCTTCTACATGGGCGATTTGGCGGTTAGTATCTACTTTGGTAATCGCCCACCGCAGGGGCTGGCCCCGATTTTCTAATTCGGTGGCGATCGCCTCTTGTAAAGCCTTTGGGGATTCAGTTAAATCGATTTCAGCAGTAATAAAGTGGGTAGTCATTTCTCGTAAATACAAAAATTCTATGAACTTGCACCAAATTGGCGCTGATAGACTTCTTCTTCCTTTCCGGTTTCCACCTTCAAATCTGAGCGAGGATGGGCTATACACAGCAATACATAGCCTTGTGCTTGCAGATCTGGACTCAACCCCATTCCCTCACTCTGATCAACTTCTCCTTCTAGGATTTTAGCAGCACAGGTGGTACAAACTCCAGCATTGCAGGAATTTGGTAAACTAAACCCCGCTTCTTCCGCTACTTGCAGGATATACTTATCCGACGGCACATCAATCTGATGAATTTGGCCCTCGTGGTGAATCTCCACCCTATAGGTGTTAGACATGATTGGGTTAATACTCCTTCGACAATTTTGAACAATCAATTTATAGTTTACAATGACCGGGGGAAATAGATCTCCGATTATTTGCTCAACCTAACCATTCAGGATAATAGTACCAGCGGGATTAATTTTCTCTATTGCAAGTTTAGGTAAAATTATTGGTCTGTGTTTATAGAGCAATTCCCGGTTTTTGTTATAAACTTTTAGCGTTCAACTCAGAAACCTTGTAGATTGACTTTTGGTCATTATCATCTATAGGTTAAACCTCGGTTCCCTCGATTGTGCTTTGACCTTCTTACTTAATCTGGGTATGGCTCCCGGTGTATCCCTGTCAAGTTCAATAATTGGTCTAGCATTAACAGATGAATCGATTTGATAGTCAACTTTGGAGACGATTTCTCACCATCGCACAACCGTTTTTTTACCCCCTAGGACCTGGTAGTGGCAGGGTGTTTTTGTTGCTGATGTTTCTGCTGCTGGTGTTCTTGTTTGGGGTGGCTTTTGTGTTGGTCTCAGCGGTGACTTTTGCTAGTCAATTGCTGTTTCCTGATTTTTTTAATCGCATCGCTCCCGGCTTATTGGAAACTATACAAGGGGTGATTAATTCTCCCTATATTATAGTAGTCGCTTTGATGCTGGTTGTACCAGCCATGGTATTCTACTTCTATCGCCGTCAGTGTTTGACTCGCTGGAAACCTTGGGCTTTTTTGAGTATCCTGCTATTTATTTCTCTGGCTGTTAGTGGCTTAAATGTCATTATTAGCTATGTGGGAAACTTTTTCATGACCGCTCTCTCCGAGAGAAATGAGGAGGAATTTTGGCGGTTTCTGTTTGTTTATGCTGGTGTATTTGTGGTGGGTACTCCCATCGTGGTTCTCTATGGTTACACCCGCGATCGCCTCGGGAACTATTGGAGAAAATGGTTAACTAATCGGTTTCTGGATAATTATTTTAACAATCGCTCCTACTATGAAATAGACTCCAATAAAGATATAGATAACCCTGACCAACGTATCTCTGAAGATATTCGAGCTTTTACGATTACTAGCCTCCGATTTTTACTGATTATTTTGGGCGCAGTAATTGATGTAATTTCCTTCACCGGGATTCTCTGGTCTATTTCCAAACAATTGTCGCTGTTCCTGTTGGTTTATGCCCTATTTGGTACAGGGGTCACGGTGTTATTAGGTCGCCGCTTAATTACTCTGAATTTTAATCAGCTTAAACTAGAGGCAAATTTCCGTTATGGTTTAGTTCATGTCCGCGACAATGCCGAATCTATCGCCTTCTATCAGGGAGAAGACCGCGAATCTCAGCAGGTCAAAAAACGCTTTTTCCAAGCCTTTCACAATTTTAATCTGCTCATTGGGTGGCAGCGAAATGTTGATTATTTCACGACTGGCTATCGCTATATTGTGATTATTTTACCCTCTCTGATTATGGCTCCTCTTTATTTTTCTGAACAGGTCAGATTTGGAGATATTACCCAGGCGGGTTTTGCCTTTTCTCAAGTATTAAGCGCTTTTTCGATTGTGGTTAGTCAAATTGAACCATTGAGTAGATTTGCGGCCGGTATTAATCGTTTGACTGGGTTCTCGGAAGTCTTGGAAGTTGGCGATCGCACCCCCACTGGTCAACCTCAAATTGACCTCAAGGTTGACTCTCCTTTGGAGGTGAAAAATCTCACCTTAGAAACTCCGAATTATCAGAAAAAATTGGTGCGGGATTTATCCCTAGAGTTAGCACCAGGTCAGGGTTTATTAATTGTTGGTCAAAGTGGTGTCGGGAAAAGTTCCCTATTACGGGCGATCGCTGGTTTGTGGCGATCGGGAACTGGGGTGCTAGTCCGTCCGCCACTTAGTGAAATGTTATTTCTCCCCCAACGTCCTTATATGATCCTGGGAACCTTGCGAGAACAATTACTCTATCCTAACTCCCATATCAGCATCGACGACACCGAATTAGAATCCGTTTTGAAACTCGTTAATCTGGGTGATTTAAGCGATCGCGTTGGTGGCTTTGATATAGAATTGGATTGGGCTAATATTCTCTCCCTCGGAGAACAGCAACGCCTCGCCTTTGGTCGTCTGTTGCTCACTCAACCTCGCTATGCTATCCTTGATGAAGCCACTAGCGCCCTTGATATGAAAAATGAGGAGTTGCTTTATCAAAAACTCAACCAGATGAAAACTACCTACGTTAGTGTCGGACATCGGATGAGTTTACTGCGATACCATCACCAGGTTTTAGAGTTGATGGAAGACCAAAAATGGCGTTTAATCTCCCCACAGGAATATGAAGCAGACATGAATTTATTTGCTCGATAGTCTCCCTTTTTAACCACCCCTTCTTCTGATTGGGCTGTGGTTATCCGGGGGGTGTTTCTTCGAGGGACTCATAAAAGCGACATTGATCGCAGGGTCCCTGGGGATTTACCGCACAGCGAAATAATTCCGATCGCGCATTAAAACGACAACTAGCATCCCCTATTACCCAATGTCCATTGACTAAACTCCTCTCGTGGGGTTCTTCAGCAGACTGTACATATAGAGCAATTTTACTGAGGCGGTAACGACCTGATTTTAAATGATAACGGTGTCGGCGTTCCAAAACTGCATAGGTTTGACCCTCTAAAACCAAATAATGGCCAGGTTGGGGAGTCCAATCAAAGCAGACATTTCCTAGGGACTTACGCGGCTCGGTTAAAATTACTTCCGTTGGTAGTGAATATGATTCCATGAATTTCCCCAATTTTCACAAAACACCTGCCCAATTGTATCTTAAAATCTGCTCCCAGAATCTCCATGAGGATTGATCCACTTTTCTGGTAAAATGTCAAGCTGCCTAAGTGGTCCGATCACCCCCCCCCACTACCATCTCTGAAAATTCCCCGAAATCCCCAATTATCCAAGATTTCAGCCGATCGCTAACTGTGATGTTCACAGGCGGGAGTTTGATATTTGCCTATTTCATGTCAAGATAAAAAACTGTCTGTTCTAGTGAGTGTCGCTGGGTGGTAGCACAACTATCGCAGCCACTTCTGTAGGCATTTTTACCGAAATACATGAGTGGGAATTTATGAAAGTCGGCGATCGTGTTCGCGTCAAAGAGTCAGTGATTATCTATGTCAATCCCGAACACCGCAATCAACCTTCTGATGCTAAGGGATTGGAGGGGGAAATTGTATCCATCCTAACAGACTGGAATGGTAGAACTATTACCCCTAATCTGCCTGTTATAGTACAGTTTAACCCCAAGTTTAAGGTTCACTTCCGAGAGGAGGAGTTAGAAGTGATTGAGGAGAGTTAGAAACCATCTGGGGAATTATTGGGGACAAAGAGACATCAGTTGACCGTTTCTTGGGTCCCTCACCCCGGCAGCTTTAGTGGCGACCCCGCCAAAACCACCCCAGCAGGTTAAAATCACCTAGCATTTTCTGCATCTCTTGACGGTGGCGATCGGCTGTTTCATAATACCACTGGCAATAGCGATCGAAGTCCTCACGATATTCGACTTCTTGATAAAATTCTCGGGTGGTCGTGGTAGCTTCTAATGCTTCGATGATTTCCCCTGGGGGTGGCGGCGCTTGTGGAATTATGTGTTCCCAGTTCAAGTGCATAATCTTTTTGGCTAAGGTTGACTTGTCCGTACATCAAGCAGGGGTCGCTGTTAGTAAAATCCAGGCGATCGCTAAACCGATCACCACAAACAGCCTTAACATCACCCCTAGGAGTGATTTAACTCCTTTACCTGCGTTTAATTTTTCTCTCACCGATCTGGGTCAAATCTCGCTTAAATTAAGCTAAAAATACCCCTAATATCATATCACGGTTTATAATTATTTGTCAACCTATGGACGAAAAAAACTGCCCCGGCTTTCACCAGAGCAGTTTTCAATTAGAACTCAGAAGTTACTTAGTATCCTAAACGGAACTCTATTTAGCCTGAGCGACTTCCATGATATCATCAACCAAAACGCCAGACTCTTCCATCTTGCCAATGTCCAGGATGGTCTTAATCACAGAGTCGGGGTTCAAACTCATCGAGTCAATACCCAACTCAACTAAGAACCGAGCAAATTCGGGATAGTCACTAGGCGCTTGACCACAAATACCAATCTTGCGATTATATTTCTTAGCTGCTTTAATGGCGATCGTAACCATCCGACGTACCGCTTCGTTGCGTTCGTCAAAGATATGAGCCACCAGTGCGGAGTCACGGTCTAAGCCTAGAGTTAACTGAGTCAAGTCATTCGATCCGATGGAGAAGCCATCGAACACTTGAGCGAACTCATCAGCAAAGATGACATTACTCGGCAATTCGCACATTACATAAACCTGGAGACCGTTTTCGCCTCGTTTCAGGCCATATTTCTCCATTTCAGCCAAGACCTTCCGGCCTTCATCAGGAGTCCGACAGAAGGGAATCATCGGCACCACATTCGTCAGACCCATTTCGTCGCGCACCCGTTTCAGAGCCACACATTCCAGACCGTAGGCTTCCCGGTAGTTGGGGTCGTAGTAACGGGATGCACCCCGCCAGCCGATCATCGGGTTTTCTTCTTTCGGTTCAAACTGACGACCACCTAACAGGTTCGCGTATTCGTTACTCTTGAAGTCCGACATCCGCACAATCACTGGGTTCGGATAGAAAGCCGCTGCGATCGTGCCAATACCATGAGCCAGTTTATCAACAAAGAAGTCCGGCTTGTGGTCATAGAGTTTGGTCAGTTCGCCAATTTCCCGCTTAACTGATTCATCTTCGAGTTGGTCATACTTGAGTAGCGCCAAGGGGTGAGCCTTAATATGATTAGCGATAATAAACTCAAGACGAGCCAAACCTACACCATCGCAGGGAATAGATGCCAAACCGAAGGCCTCTTCGGGGTTCCCCACATTCATCAGAATTTTAGTGCGGGTCTTGGGTAAGTTGTCCAGAACGGTTTCGTTCACATCAAAAGGTACTAACCCTTCATACACCCGTCCTTCTTCCCCTTCCGAACAGGAAACCGTAATTTCTTGTCCGGTCTTGACCGCTTGGGTAGCATCTCCGCAACCAACGATCGCCGGAATACCCATTTCACGAGCAATAATCGCCGCGTGACAAGTCCGACCGCCAGCGTTAGTAACAATAGCACTGGAACGCTTCATAATCGGTTCCCAGTCAGGGTCAGTCTTGTTGGTAACTAACACTTCTCCCGGTTGAAAATCATCAATCCGGTGAACATCCATAATCACCCGTGCTTTACCCTGACCGATCATTTCACCAACTGCACGACCGCGAGACAGCACGTTGCTGGTGCCATTGAGTTTGTAAGACCGCAGGATGCTGCCGGATTTTTGGGATTGTACCGTTTCTGGACGTGCCTGGACGATGAACAGTTCACCTGTGATACCATCTTTCGCCCACTCAATATCCATAGGTGTATAGCACCCACGAACTGTTGAGTAGTGATTTTCGATGATAACCGCCCATTCAGCCAGCTTCAGGATTTCATCATCTGTAATACAGAACTTCTCGCGTTCGGAAACTGGGACGCTTACGTTTTTGGTGAGTTTCGTGCCACCAATGTCGTAAACCATCTTGAGTTCTTTTGTTCCCAAGCGTTTCTCTAGGATAGGACGGAATCCTTGTTTCAGAGTAGGCTTGAATACAAAGTATTCATCAGGGTTAACTGCACCTTGTACCACGTTTTCCCCTAAACCATAGGCAGCCGTCACTAGGGCAGCATTCTTAAAGCCTGTTTCTGTGTCAATGGAGAACATGACACCCGAAGAGGCTAGGTCAGACCTAACCATTCTTTGTACACCCACCGACAAGGCAACATCGAAGTGATCAAAGCCTTTAATTGTCCGGTAGGAAATCGCCCGATCTGTAAAGATGGAAGCAAAACACTTATGGCAAGATTTTAAAACCGTATCTTCCCCATAAACATTCAAGTATGTTTCTTGCTGACCTGCAAAACTCGCATCAGGTAAATCTTCTGCTGTAGCACTAGACCGCACCGCTACGTCAACATCACTGGCATAGCGTTTGCATTCTTCTTTATAATCTGAATCGAACTTCTCACAGAATTCTGCTGAAGTCGCGTAACGTTCACACAGTTTCCTGTAATACTTAACAATTTCTTCTTCAAGTTCTGGAGGGAAGGGAGTATCTAGGATCAAAGCGCGAGCCTGCTTACCCCGCTGCCGCAGGTTCGGCATATCTTCCACATCTAGATCCGAGAACAGTTCGCGTAGTTTGACTTCTAAGCCCGCTTTTTCCACAAAGTAGCGATAAGCGTAGGCTGTGGTAGCAAATCCCGTGGGAACGCTAACCCCTTTCGAGTTTAGCTGTTGAATCATCTCCCCTAGGGATGCGTTTTTTCCACCTACTAATGGAACATCGGCAATTCCTACTTCCTCAAACCACAGTACGAATGCTTTTTCTTTATTTTCAACCATTATGAAATTCCTCCAAACTTGAATAACAGTCTGGTAGAGAGTACAGCCACATCTTTTTACACTTTCAGAGGTGTCAGTATTACTGATACTCTGATTTTCATGTAAACAGACTATCTGGCAACAGGTATGGGAAACCTTATTGCTCCAAAACTCAGCATTTAGACTTAGTTAATTTTGGTCTGACTGTCGATCTACAGGCTGAGATTTTTTTCGTCACAGAGGGTTTTTTTTCCCTCTGTTTATAGAGTATTACTTTCTATAAAAATTACAATATAGGTTACTAAACTTACCTTAGTTACCTAAAGTACCAAATTAATGCTATAGTGGAGTTACAGCCGGTTATTAAAAAAGTTTAAAGCTGCTGTGGCGGTTTGGAACCACTAAAGTAAATCTTAAAATTTGTTAAAATGAAAGTTACAAAACATTGCGAAACCCCCCAAGCAGGCCCAATGTCAAGGGGTTCGGAAAACTCTACTGAGACCGAACAGCCTTGTCCTATAGAATATATATTGGATAGAATTAGTAGTAAGTGGTCTTTTTTAATTTTGCGGGAACTTTTGATAGATAACCGCCGCACTCATGAACTACAGGAAGCACTTCCGATTAGTACGAAAACCCTGACAATTCGGTTGAGGGAATTAGAAAAGTATGGTATGATAGAAAGGAAGGTTTATCCAGAAATACCCCCTAGGGTAGAATATTCTCTAACACCTAGGGGACGAAATATAAAGCCGGTCATTGATGCCCTACAACAGGCGGGAGAGGCTTGGTTATCTGATGAACAGGTAGTCGGAGATAGTTAGACCTCGACTTTTACACCTCTCCAGAAGGCAATATAACCTTCAATATTTTTGGCTGCTGGTAATGGGCTAGGATAGTACCAAGCAGCATCTTTGTTAAGTTCGCCTTCCACCTCTAGGGTATAGTAACTAGCAACCCCTTTCCAGCCACAGGTGGTGTGGGTGTCGCTATTTCGGAAGTATTCTTGTTTAATGGAGTCCGGGGGGAAATATTGATTACCTTCGACTACTTCACAATTATCGCTTTCGGCAATAACGACCCCATTCCAAATTGCTTTGGCCATAAATCTTTCCTAAACTCAAGTTTTGTCATGGCTTAATTATACATAGTTTTTGATGGTTGGTGAGGGGAGAACTTCTAACCTGCTTCTGAACAACAATTATGGTGTTGGCGTTGCAGATATTCTTCAACAGCGTCTACGGACATGGGTTTAGCGAGTAGATATCCTTGGACGGTTTGATATTTCAGGTTTTGTAGTTGTCTGAGTTGACCTGGAGTTTCGACCCCTTCGGCTACTAAGTTGATATCTAAGGAATTAGCCATCAAGGCAATAGTTCGGACAATTTCCACACTTTTCTGGTCCCATTCTATATCAGTAATAAATGATTTGTCAACCTTGATGGTATCAAAGGGGAAATTTTGGAGGTAACTTAAAGATGAATAACCGGTACCAAAATCATCTATACAGAGGTTAATTTTCCGAGATTTGATGTCTTTTAAGATGTCGGCAATATCTTCAGGATTATTCATTAAGGCGGTTTCGGTAATTTCGAGTTGAATTTGTTGGGGGGGGAATTTCAGTTACTGCTAAGATATGATCAATTTGGCTTAATAAATTAGGCTGCATGAGTTGTACGACGGAAACATTAATGTTAACAAACATGGATTCGACCTGGGGAAATTGCGATCGCCACTGTTGAAATTGCCAGCAAGCCTGACCAAATACCCACATTCCCAAAGGAATGATAAAGCCGGTTTCTTCCGCCAAAGGGATAAATTCTAAGTTAGAAATAAGCTGAGAGTTATGATACCACCTAATCAGGGATTCAAACCCGACTATTTCCAAGGTATCAGCACTGAAAATGGGTTGATAATAAAGCTGAAACTTACGGTCATTAAAGTCTCGTCTCATTTGATTATCTAACTCTAGCTGACGACTAGCATAGGCTTTAAATTCGGGATTAAATATGGTATAACCAGTATTGGGAGAACGGCGACATTGATGCACAGCTAATTCTGCGGCTTGTAGGAGTTGTTCGGGATTACCACCACAGTCATAACTAAAAGCCAAGCCCATTTTGACCTGTTTAAATATTTCGTGTTCTTCTAAATGAAATGGTTGGATAAACAGATTACTAATATAATTGAGAATTTTATGAGCTGATGCCAAGTCTCCCATTTGTTCCAAGAGAATTATAAACTCATCAGCCATACCGACTCTAGCAATCATGACAGCATCAGGAAGATAGGTAGTCAGGCGGTTAGTAATAGCGATCAATAGCTGTTCTGAAAATTCATATCCTAGGGTATATTTAATAGATTTAAAGTGAACAACATCTAGGTGAATAACTGCAAATTGATGATGTATATCAGATGCCTTAAATAAATACTCTAACTTTTCCAACAATATAGAACGCAAGGGTAGTTTAGTTAGGGAGTCATATTGCATGGCATTTTTCAGTTGTTTTTGCAGGGTTATGTATTCATTAATTTTGTTTAAAATAATCAGGTATTGTATGGTTCTTGTGGATGCGTTTTTATGGCTCATTTCTAGGAGCGATCGCTCATAATTTTTGAGGACTTTCGATAAAAGCCAGCCAGTAATCACCAGAAATATTAATCCTTTTAATGTAGCCAGATAAGTGAACTGGCTATAATTACCAATAAAAATTTCTATAGCCTGATCAGAAATCAGTATCCAGACCGCGCCAATAACAGCGTAACTGAGGACTATTCGACGAGGGAGGTCTTGGGTTAATTTATGTATATTCATGGTCAAAGCCATTGAGAAAGTAAACATCAGAGTAGAGTTGGTGAAAGCGGCACGGCTCACCATTATGGGGTCTCACCCATTAATAATATTCTATCTGAGATGCTACAATGTCCGGTGTTTATGGAGTTAATGGGACTGAGAATGCGGCTAAATCCGCTTGAATAGCAGTAATTGCTACGGTATTGACAATATCGGTGACGGTGCAACCGCGACTCAAATCATTAACAGGTTTTTTCAATCCCTGCAAAATTGGTCCGATCGCCACAGCATTAGCCGATCGCTGTACAGCCTTGTAAGTATTATTTCCCGTATTCAAATCAGGAAAAATAAAAACGGTGGCACGACCAGCCACCTGACTATCAGGTAGCTTAGTTTTAGCGACAGTCTCATCAATAGCAGCATCATACTGGATCGGGCCTTCAATTTTCAAGTCGGGGCGCAGTTGACGGGCGATCGAAGTAGCTTGCTTAACCTTTTCGACATCCTCACCCTGTCCCGATTCTCCAGTAGAATAAGACAACATAGCCACCCTAGGTTCAATGCCAAACATTTGAGCAGTCAAAGCGGAACTGATAGCAATATCAGCCAATTGTTGAGGATTAGGATTAGGATTTACGGCACAGTCGCCATAAACCAAAATCCGATCTTCCAACGCCATTAAAAAGACACTAGAGACAATAGAAGTGCCGGGACTGGTGCGAATAAACTCCAAAGCGGGGCGGATCGTGTGACCGGTGGTGTGGACTGCTCCTGACACCATACCATCAGCGTGCCCCTTATAAACCATCATGGTGCCAAAATAGCTAACATCGAGCATGACATCATAGGCTCCGTCTTTAGCAATACCCTTATGTTTACGGAGATTAAAATAGGTTTCGGCATAGTCTTCATACCAGGGAGAACTGGCTGGATCAATAATCTGGACTTGGGATAAATTCAAACCGAGAGCGGCAATACGTCCGCGAATTTCTGGTTCGGAACCTAATAAGGTAATATCTGCGACTCCCCGCCGCCACAAAATCTCAGCAGCCTGTAAAATCCGATCTTCGCGTCCTTCGGGTAGAACAATATGCTGTCGATTAGCTTTAGCCCTTTGAATCAATTGATACTCAAACATGATGGGAGTTGTACGAGAGGGACGGGAAAGCTGTATGCGCTCCTCAATTTGAGCCAAATTGACATGAGCTTCAAATAACCCCAAAGCTGAGGCAATTTTGCGATCGTTGTCCGGGGTAATCGCACCATGTACCCGGTCTACATTCATGGCGGTTTCGTAGGTATCAGTATTAACTGTAATAATGGGAACTGTCCAATTACGACATCCATCAATGAGGGTTTGGATGGTGGTTGGTAGTGCAAGACCGCCACTAAGGATAATTCCGGCAACATTAGGATAGTTCTCAGAAGTGGCTGCGGCTCCACAGGCGAGAATAATATCAGATCGATCGCCTGGGGTAATAATTAAGCTACCTTCTTGGAGGTATTTGAGGAAATTGGGAACTTGCATGGCGGCGACGCGCAAATCAAAAACCTCGCGGTTAAGGCGATCGTCCGATGCGCCATAGATTTGTTTACCGCCGAGTTTCTGGGCAATTTCGGCGACTGTGGGTTTAGCTAAAATGGGTTCTTCTGGAATGACAAATAGGGGATCTGGAAATTTCCAGAGGGTTTTCACCTGTTCGATAATTGCGGGAACATTGTGGTTATCGACGCGGTTAACTACGGTAGCGGCGATCGTGCAACCTTCCTCAATAAAGGCTTCTCGTTCGGCTAATACGGCACTCATTAATTGATTGGGAGTTTTACCGCTACCGCTGGCGACAATCAAAATGGGACAACCTAGGTGATTGGCAAATCGGACGTTAAAATCAAACTCGAAGGCGGAAGCAATATCAGTAAAATCAGTGCCCTCGCAGACAACAAAATCACAATCTTGCTCAACGGCTTTATATTTTTCGATGACTTGCTTAATCACTTCATCATAGCGACCCTCAGCAATCAAATTTTGAGCTTCTTCGTGGGTGAGAGCATAGTAAGATTCATAGGGTAAGGCTTGGTGTAGGCGACTGCGAACTAATTGGATATCTCTGTCAGGAGTGGTGCGACTACGGATAATGGGACGGAAAAAGCCCAATTTTTGAATTCGTTTGGAAAGCAATTCTATGATTCCGAGTACGACCAGGGATTTGCCACTTCCGGGTTCAATGGTAGCAATGTACAGGTTCTCAGCCACTCGTTTTCACTCCTAATTATGTCTGGTTGATTTAGGGAGTCGAATGCTCCTCTCCTATGCTATACCAATAAAAAGTGACCCGATCTGTGGGGGGAGAAAGACCGGGTGAATGGGAATTATGGATTAGGGGGCTTAGGGAGCCAGTTTAGCGCCATTTGGCGATCAGTTGGGCGGGTTTACTGGGGTCTCCGCTCAATTCTACTCCTCGGTCATTGGCTGCTAGGTGACGCAGGATTTTATATAGGGTTTCTACCTGTTCCTGGGCATCTATTTTCGCAGCTAAGTCGGATATAGAAATACCTTGGCTATGGCCGCGTAGGACTTGTAAACCTTGATGTTGTAACTCTAGGACTTGGGCGGCGGCTTTTTTCCCGGCTTCGACTCCGGGTTGGTGATAGGCGTTGATGTTGACTAGGGAGGCGTATAAACTGACAGCACGTTCATAGAGAGCGACTAGAGCGCCTACGGTGTACGGATTGACTTCGGTAATAGTTACGGTAATGGAGTCTCGTTGGTTGTCGTACAGAGCCTCTCGTGTGCCTTGTAGGAAGCCTGAGAGATAGTCTCCGGCGGTGACTCCTGGTTCTATTTCTGGGGATGGTTTTTGGCGATCGCGTAGGACTTCGATAAAGGTGGCGAAGAAGTTGGGAACCCCATCTCGAAGTTGTTGGACGTAGGCGTGTTGGTCTGTGGAACCTTTGTTACCGTAGACGGAGATACCTTGGTTGACGATGTTTCCCTCTAGGTCTTTTTCTTTTCCCAAGGATTCCATGACTAATTGTTGCAGATAACGGCTCAAGAGTATGAGTCTGTCCTTGTAGGGGAGAATTACCATATCTTTTTGACCACGGCCACCTCCGACGGCATACCAAGATAGGGCCAGCAGGGCGGCGGGGTTGGTTTTGATATCGGGTTGGCGGGTGGCGATATCCATGGTTTTTGCCCCTTGGAGTAGGGCATGAATATCTATGCCTTGTAGGGCGGCCGGAAGTAGTCCTACGGCTGACATTTCGGAGGTGCGACCACCGATCCAGTCTTCCATGGGGAAGGTTTCTAACCATCCTTGGCTGGTGGCTTCTTGGTAGAGTTTACTACCGATTTGGGTAGTGGCGATCGCTTGATCGCGAAAGTGGAGGTTTTGGTTGAGTAATGCTTGTTTAACTTCCATCATGCCGTTACGGGGTTCTGGGGTGCCGCCGGATTTGGAAATTACTAAGATTAGGGTACTCTTTAGGCGATCGCCTAGTCGTTGCAGAATCCGATCTATGCCATCGGGGTCACTATTATCGATAAAGTGGATGTTGATCAGTGGGTAGTCTGGGGCTAAAGCATCAGCCACAAATTGTGGTCCTAGGGCTGATCCTCCAATACCAATGGAGAGTAAATCTGTAAATTTTTCGGCTTGGGGGGGTTTAATCTCACCCTTATGGACTTTAGCGACAAAGGTTTCTATTTTGTTAACTGTGTCGATAATTTGCTGTTTGATTTGGGGAGTAGGCGCTAACTCCGGGTTTCGCAGCCAATAATGGCCTACCATTCGCTGTTCATCTGGATTAGCGATCGCCCCACCTTCGAGGGCTTCCATATCTCGAAATGCCCCGTCAAATTTGGGCTTCATGGCTTCCAGAAAAGCCTGATCAAACCTAATTCGACTGATATCGAGGTACAGTCCTATTTCTTCGTGGTAGTACAGCCAGTCTTGGTATCTTTGCCAGAGTGTGATGGCATCCATAATCACTGTTTCCCCGCTATGTACAAGTTGCCAGTCGAGAACATCTATGAGGGTTTAACGGCTTTTACCCTTCCGCAATTGATTGATAGAGCCTTATCTATCAGGAGATATTCTACAACAGTTTTGACATACTCACCGCTGCTTTAGCCGTGGTCTTCAATGCTGGGTTTTGATACCTAAGTAGTCTGACAACCCCTCTGAGTCCGTTTAGGGTCGTCTCGCCCCGTGCCTATCTTATCCGTATACCGTAAGCCTGTGTTGCTATGTCCTTCTAGGACGGGGCTTGAAACTCCCATCTTTGGTCAAACATTAAACATGGGGTTTAGGCAGAATTCTCATAAACTTGACTATTTGGCCCGTCATCTCTAGGCCAATTAAATAGCGATCGACCGTGAATCGATAAAAAATGCCAGTGGAACCCACCGCGCGAAATTCGGGCAATTCTTGTAAGCGATTAATTTGGGGAAACTTGACGAAAACGATTTGATAAACTCGCCAATAGGCATCAGTGTCTAAGGCAGTTAAGTCTTGTAAAAAAGAGCGTGCATAACGAACTTCAACATTCACGACATAACCAATATCAAATGCCTTCTATATCGGGATTGAAGCCATGGGGGGCTAGGGGGACACGCCCATAATCAAAATACAGCACTTGTAGGGCTTCTTCTCTGGTTAAGGCATCTCCTGGCCTTAATTTTTTATGGGCATTATCAATAGCTTTGACCATGAAAGCATCTTCATAGAGGGGGGTCAGAAACTCCCAGGCAGTTTTCAGATCTTCGTCTGATATTCCTTCTATTAAACGGTGTAGTTTCTTTCTCAAAGATATCATGACTGTGGCCTCCCTTTCCATGATTTCAATCTACCAGACAACAATGAAAGTTGATCATAATATCAGCCCAAACCGGATGCCCACACTACCTGAGTAGTTATTGAATTATATTGTAGTGGGAGCATCAATTAACAATTAACTATAAAAACTGAATCAGGAAACTGGCAAGGCCATTAGCACCTTTGGGTAATACCCCGCAAAGAATCCATCAAGTTCTGATATTCAGGAGGATTAATCAAGCCTGAACTGTAAAACTGTGCTAAACAGCTATTTAGGGCATTAAATGCTGTTTCGCTATCAATCCAGGACTTGCCCCCAAGTAGTGCCTCTTCTGGAGTGGAGTAGTCGTTATTGGAAGTTAGATGGCCACCGTAGGGCAGGATAATCTGCCACTTCCAACGGTGACGGAAACTGAGGGTTGATATCAGTAGCCCATAATAATCCTTGTGCATTGATTTTTGTTACCTAGGCGACAAAACTTAATTTATTAGGGGTCGAGATAGACCTCACGGTCTACCCCTCCCATTCAAAACCGTACATGAGACTTTCACCTCATACGGCTCCTAGTTTGACCGTCTCCTTGTTAAGAGTACAGCATCATCTCTTCATCAAGAGCTGTTTTATCGTCGTGACAATGGCGGTGTAATAATTGAAGATTCTTGTAGTCATTCTTTCCGCCTTGGCTTCTAGGTACAATGTGGTCTATTTCAATTAAATCTGATGGGGTAAAGAATTGCCCACACCAGGTACATCTACCTTTTTGTTTTTTGAGTAGTTTTGCTACCCTAATTGGCGTGTCGATTGCTTGTCCTTTCCTGGTTGCCCAGTAAGTCCAATTTCCGTCGTATGGTGTTGCGTCAGGGCGTATTAGGGTATGTCTGACAATTGGAGTCCAGTTGTGTTTGAACAGATGTAACCCATCTTTGGTTTGGAACAGCCAATTTTCGTGTCTTTCTTTCCCATTGCTAAGTTTAATTGTTCCATGTCTGAAATAATTTCTTAGCTTTTCGTAACTTGACTTTCCGCATCTTGATACTGTCCATGCCCTTAACATTTGCCAGATTATGTGGTCTAGCTTATTGAAGGTCTCTGTTGAGACTACCCCTGAATAATAGTTTGACCATCCCCGAATAATTGGGTTTAGTTTGTTAATCAGGGCTGACTGAGGTGCTGTTTTATGTTGTTTAATTACACCTTTTATCACTTCTGTGTGGGCTTTAACTGCTTTTTGGCTGGGTTTTATGTGAGTTTTGTGTCCTAATAGTTTCCCATGTGGAATTTTCCCAGTTCTATATTTTCCTACAGGATATTGCCTAATATTGAAACCTAAGAAATCAAATCCGGGTTCCTCTGCTTTGCCGTTATACTCAATAGATTTGAGTGTATGGCAGATTCGAGTTTTTTCAGGTTTAATCTCTAATCCAACAGGCTTTAGCCATTCAGAAATAGCAGTTTTGCACTGTTCAATGATTCCTAAGTCTTTGGATATGACTACAAAATCATCGGCATATCGTATGACCGTGGCAAATGGTTTGTTGTTGGTATTTTTGGGATACATTTTTCCTATTAACCTACCCATCCCCAACAGTGCGATGTTGGCTAGGAATGGACTTATTACCCCTCCCTGGGGTGTCCCTGTTTCTGTATCCTCGAATACACCGTTGTCTAGCACTCCCGCTTTGAGCCATTGTTTCAGGTCTCTTTTTAGGCTGCTTGGACAATGAATTTTGGACAGTAGGTAATCATGGTTTATTCGGTCAAAGCATTTTGCTATATCAGCATCAAGAACATAATATTGTCCCTTATTTATGGCAATATAAATTCTGCTGATTGCGTCATGGGCAGACCGTCCAGGACGGAACCCGTAGCTTGTGCCTTCAAATCTCGATTCCCATTCAGGTTCGAGAGCCGACTTAACCAAGGCTTGCCTTGCTCTATCTTGGATTGTGGGTATTCCTAGGCGGCGTTTTTCATCCCTACCAGGTTTTGGAATCCACACCCGTCGCAGTGGTTTTGCTTTGAGGTTTCCCTTAATGTTCTTGACCAGTTCAAACCTTTGTCTCGAAGAGATTACTCTTACTCCATCAACCCCGGCTGTCTTCTTGCCTTGATTATCTTGGGTTACTCGTCTCACTGCTAGGAGCCGGGCATAATATGATTTCACCAATAGACGTTGCAACCTTCGTGCCTTAGCATTTTGTCCCGATTTAGCTGCTTGAAATATACTCTTTTGGAGCTTGAAAACTTTCCGTTGAACCTTAGTCCATGGGATTGCCTTCCATGCGTTGCTCGTAGTCTTGATTGGTTTTGGTTTCCCAAACCCTTTCTTTAAACTCGCTATCGCCATTTGTACACCTACTAGGCTCTATTTCTTTACAATCAAACCGTGACCTGTTAGCATATCCCTACCATTACAGTCGGGCATTGGCTTTTGGTCACATCTCATCCCCTAATAGGCTTGCGCTTACACTTTCACTACTGACTTTCTCGACCAGATTGTCAGAGCCTAGAAGGGGTTAAAACGTTCCATTTATATGGGCATTCCATCTTTAGATTTGTCTTATCCACCGGGGTACTTTTAAAGGTCTGTGTAGGTAGTAAATAAAAGCCCCTACTTTTCCCCTTGCTCTTTTGAGCGCAGCGTATCAACCTATTTCGCTACCCAATTATTACGATGGTTCAAGCCAGACATTCGGTTTCCCTAATCATGGATGGTTGGCAGTGGTCTCGTTTCTGGTGTTAGGTTACACCTCGGAGCCTTCCGTTCCCCGCTTCAGTCCCAGGGTTGTGATTCCTGAAATTGGGGGTGGCTATCGCCGTTACCCTGATTTCCTAACTTTTACTTATCCATTTCTGGGCTTCCTATGAGGAATTTGTATAAGTTAGTTCATTTTGACCTTGGGTTCCCTGCCTTGTTTGGTATATCTCTATACCGAACGTTGGGACATATAAACAGTTATAGAGATGGTCAGGAGTGCGTTCCTTATATTCACCCAGGGGCATGAAGTCTCTACCAGGCGGTTATTTCAGGTATCTCAACCCTATTTCATGCCTGAACGTATCGCACTTATTTAACAATTGTATTATATTTTCTAATCAATATCAAGTGTGGGCCGGGAGATGCCAAACTTTAACCAGTCGGTCAGCTCCGCCACTAGCTATGGTTTTGCCGTCAAGACTAAATGCTAGGGATAATATGTCTGCTGAATGGGCGGGGATGGTTTCTAATAATGTGCCGTCGCCCAGTTGCCAAATGTCAATTTGGCCTTTACTGTTGCCAGTAATTAACTGTTTACTATCGGGTTGAAAGGCGATCGCCAAGATATCGGCATCATCAGCCCGCAGGGTACGCCATAGCTTCCAGGTCTGGTCTTGTTGATGCCATAGACCGATGGAACCATCCCGACATCCTCCGGCTAACATTTGACCGTTAGGACTAAAAGCAACGGTTCTCACCCAGTCCGACCAGCGGGGTAGGCTTCCTAATTCTTGTCTTTGCTGTAGGTTCCACAGGCGGACGGTTTTATCCCTAGAGGCGCTGGCTAGGGTCTGACCATCAGGGGAAAAGGCGACTCCATAAATGCGATCGCTATGACCTGAGAGACTGTAGAAAGGCTTGCCTTTTTTGAGATCCCAAATTTGTATGGTTTTGTCCCGGGAGGCGCTGGCTAGAATATCTCCCTGGGGGGAAAAAGCTACCTGTTCAACAGTATCTTGATGACCAATGAGGGTATACCAGCGTTTACCTTTTTTGAGATCCCAAATTTCCACAGTCTGATCGCGACTACCACTAGCTAAAATCTCTTCCTTGGGGGAAAAGGCGATCGATGTTACCCAATTTTCATGACCAGTTAGGGTGTACCAACGTTTCCCAGTTTTCAGTCTCCAAATTTCTATAGTCATATCTTGGCTACTGCTGGCCAGTATTTCCTGATCAGGAGAGAAAGCCACACAGGTAACTTGATTACGGTGTCCTGTCAGCGTATGTAGGAGTTTCCAGCTAGGTGATGACCGCTGAGGTTGAACGCGGCTAGGTTTTGGTGGCGTGGGTGGCTGAGAAGTTCTAGCCGTGGGTGGTGGGGTGATTTGCTGAGAAGTTCTAGCTGTCCGTGGTGGCGGTGGGGGCAGTGGTGGCGGCGGTACTCTCACCGACGCAGGAGGGCTAGGGAGTGCCGTATTATGAAAGTTATTAATATTAATGTTGTGCAGAATCGTCGGGGGTAGTCCACTAGGATGCAGTGCCCTAAGTACATTCAGCGGGGAATTATAGCGCTGGGAAGGTAGGGAAGCCACCATTCTATCTAAAACTAAGCCCAGTTTATTGTTGACCGTATTTCCCTGTAAATAATCTCGCCAAACCCATTTATCTTGGTGAATATCATAGAGGTCAAAGGGCGATATTTGGGTGAGTAAATATAAGCAAGTCACCCCCAAACTATAAATATCACTAGCATATATTGCTTGACCCCTAGTTTGTTCTGGGGCGACATATTCAGGACTGCCGATAATAGTTCCTGGTCCTGATAAGTTGCTGCTTTGTACTACTTTCGCCGCCCCAAAGTCCACTAATACCAACTTACCCGATGTCGAACTATTTACTACTGTTTGAGCTTGGATAATATTGGCGGGTTTAATATCCCTATGAATGACTTTATTTTGATGTATAAATTCTAAAACTGGCAACAGTTCATCAAGTAGTTTAACGATTTGATTTTCGTTAAAAGTTCCCTGGCTAATTACTTGGTCTTCTAAGTTGGGGCCGTTGATATATTCTTGGACTAAGTATTGATTATTGTCCTGTTGAAAATGTGCCAGCAAATCTGGGATGTGGGGATGTTTTCCTAGTTCATCGAGACGTTGGGCTTCTTGGTGGAATAATTCCGCAGCTTTCCGGGTGGTTTCTACCCCTTGGGTTTGGGGGAAAAATTGCTTAATGACGCAGGGGGGATGGGAGGGTTTATCGTGATCAACTGCCAAAAATGTTTTCCCAAATCCGCCATGACCAATAGGTTTAATAGCCTGGTATCTCTCCCGTAGAAACAGTTTAGCACCACAGGTAAGGCAGAATTTAGCATCATCTGGATTTTCGGGATGGGAACATTGGGGATTGAGGCAATAACTCATGGTAGGAAATAATTACCAGGGGACTAGGTTATGGCTGTTATTCTGTTTCTAAGCGGAAGTTTTGACCATTATGATTGGTGCGGTAAAGCCAATGGCGCTGACCATCAGACACTCGGACCCGCCAGCCATCCACTAACATTTGACCACATAATTCGTCTGGCTTGGCGAGCCCTAAACAGGTATTTGGCCAAGTCTGTCTTTCGGCGGCGAGGATTTCGATTTCCTCTGGGGAACTTCCGGTGCGATCGATGACATCTTGGCGCAATGCGGTAGAAATTTCCGAGGGGAGATCGGCTAGATTTGGGGAGATTTCATCCATGATCATGACGGCTTCAGGGTTTTGTACGATAATGGGGTCTGGAGTGGGAGAGTCGGTTGTAACAAGAAGCGTATAGGCGACTAGGGCTAACACGCCTATCAGTAGTGGGGCGAAAATGACCCAGGGAGGTTGTAGGTAGATGGGTCGGTCTGGCTGTTTTTGGTTGGAAGAATCCTGATGCTGAGGTTTCATGGCTAGGATTGGCGAAAACGATATTATGACGCTTGAGAATATTATAGCTTAATAATTATTGGGGGGAAATGATACAGTATTAAATTGAACAAATGTGGGGGTTTGATGTATGGATATACTATTGGAGGGGGGTGCGGTCCTGGAGAAACGGGATTATACCTTGATTGTTGATGTCAGCGAGAGTATGGCAATGGCTGGCAATAAAAAGGGACAGTCTCGCTGGGAGTTGATGCGACAATCGATTTTAGAGTTGGCAACCTATTGCGAACATTTTGACCCGGATGGGATTACTTTATATTTATTTGCTGAGGAGTTTAAGCGCTACGATCGCATTACTTCTGACCATGTGGGAGAGGTTTTTGAGAATCATAAACCTGGGGGAAAAGCGGATTTGGCTTCGGTTCTCAAGGATGCTACTGATAGTTATTTTGCCAGACGGGCGACGGAACAATCACAGCCTAATGGTGAAACTATTTTTGTGGTTACAGGTGGGGAGATTATTAATCCGTTATTGGAGGTTAAACGTATCTTAATTAATGCTTCTAATCAACTGACCCATGAGGAAGAATTGGCTGTAGAAATGATTAGGGTGGGGTCTAGTGACACGGCTACGGCGTTTTTTAAGGTGCTTGATGATGAGTTAACTGCATCGGGGGCTCGTTATAATATTTGTGATACAGTCAGTTTGGAAGATATGGAAGAGATTAGTTTGACTGATGTTTTGTTACGCGCAATTACTGATTAGATTTGAGGGGATTTTCTGGAAATAGGCAACCATTGGGGTTGCCTTGATTTAGGTTATTGGGGATGCCATTTGATATTGCAACCAATACTGGGTTTTTGGTCGCTGTTGATGGGTTGGTCGGCGAGAATGGCATCTAAAGCCGCCCGCAAATCTGCCCCGGTGACGGGTAAGTTATTCCCGGGGCGACTGTCATCTAATTGACCGCGATATACTAATTGGCGATCGCTATTAAACAAGAAGAAATCGGGGGTACAGGCTGCTGTATAGGCTTGGGCTACTTCTTGGGTTTCATCGTAGCAGTAAGGGAAGGAAAAACCTACTGTTTCGGCTTGGTTTTTCAGGTGTTCAGGTCCGTCTTGGGGATGGGTTTTGATGGAGTTGGCGCTAATAGCAACTATTCCTATTCCTAGGGGTTGATAATCATGTCCTAGTTTAGCTAGTTCATTTTCAATATGTTTGACGAAGGGACAGTGACAACAGATAAACATGACTAGCAAGGCTTTTTTATCCTTAAATGTATCGACGGATATGATTTCCCCAGAGGTCACGTCTGGGAGTTGAAAATCTGGGGCGATGGTCCCTAAACTTAACATGGTTGATGCTGTTAAAGCCATGATTCAAGATTCCTGATTTTTACTAGATGATAATATCCATGATAATTATAGCGGATTGTTCTCGACTGAGGTTAGGTAAAGCCATGGCTGATAGCTAGGATGTTTGGGGGTGGCGGGTAAGGTGACATCAAGGGGATGTGATATGATCTCAAATAGCTACCTATCAAATTCAGACAGCTATTATGACTGATATCATTTCGATAAATACTTCAACGGCGATTAAGTTTGATGATTATATTCAATATACGGAGGGGGGAATTGTTAGCCGGGTTTTGCTAAAAGATGATCACTGTCAATATACCCTATTTTGTTTGGGGGCGGGTACGGAAATTTCCGAACATACGGCTACGAAAAACGCGACGGTTAACGTTTTGGAAGGTCGCGGAATTTTAACTCTGGAGGGAAAAGAGATTAGCTTAGAGGCGGGAGTGTTTGTATTCATGAAAGCCAACGCACCCCACGCCCTGAAAACGGAGGAAAATCTGGCATTTGTGCTGACTCTTTCCGCTAGTAATGAGTAGGGAAATTAAGTTACTTTAGCGCCTTGGGTATCAATTGCAAGCGATCGCACATCTACCCCGATGTTATAGCCCCTCCAAGCCTCCCTCATGGCAGATACAACCCTATGGGTGTGGGGGGGGTCTGTGAGGGCTAGAAGGGTCGGCCCTGCCCCGCTAATGGCTAATTCGTAAGCGCCTGCATCTAAGGCGGCTTGTCTAACGGCATCATAACCCTGGATCAGAGATTGGCGGTAGGGCTGATGGATTTTGTCAGCTATGGCGACGCGCAACCAGTCTCCCTGTCCGGTTTCTAAGCCTCGGATTAATAAACCTAGGTGGGCGGTGTTGAAAATGGCATCGGCACGGGTATAATGGGAGGGGAGAACGCTGCGAGCTTCGGCGGTGGATAGTTCAAAGTCGGGAATAGCGACGACGGGGACTATATCTTGATGCCAAGGAATTTCGCAGATCTGCCAGCGGTGGTTATGGTCGGCGACTGATAACTGACAACCCCCCAACAGGGCGGGGACTACGTTGTCGGGGTGTCCTTCTATGGCGATCGCCATTTCCATAATTTCTGTTTGAGTCAGGGGGTTTCCGGCTAGGGTATTTGCACCCACTAAACCCCCTACAATTGCTGTGGCTGAACTTCCCAAGCCCCTGGCGAGGGGAACCCCTAGTTTGATGTGAATTTTGACGGGAGGGGGAGTTTGATTGATGTGATGGTAGAGTTTAAGAAAAGCCTGATAAACTAAGTTGCGATCGTCTGTGGCTACAGCCTGGGCTTCTACTCCTTCGGCGGTAATTTGATGGGGTTTTTCTGTATTCGTTAAAGGGGAAAATTCTAGGATATTATACAGGCTGAGGGCGGCACCAATACAATCAAATCCTGGTCCAATATTGGCGGTGGTGGCGGGGACGGTAACGGTAATTGGGTGAGACATTGACAATGATGAATATGGGCTAATTTTGTGGTAAAATTAGGGATTTTATCCCTGGCTTTTAGTTATGCAGACCATGGCTAGTTATTCTGGGTCTTGGTTGGCTGAATTTTCGCCAATATTAAGATTCTTTTTGGACTCTTTTAATTCTTTCCAGAGTTGTTTGATTCTTTGGTAAGCCACTTCGGAACTCAGTTTACCATTGGTTTCTAACCCACAGATATAGTTCACCTTATGTGCAAACTCTTGGAGGTTAGAGTTAAACATCATATTTTGGGGGCTAAATTCTCCACGATAACGGGTTTTGGGGTAAAGAAATTCGTCTTTTTCGTTCATATATTTAGGCTGAATATGTGAGTTGGTATCCTGGGGGAAAGCTACTACTAACTCCCTCAAAAAAATGCTATTCTGGCTACATTTTTAGGTGCTAGTAATATCATTAATGAAAATCAAGGACTGACACTTAGGGGGTAGCTGGGTTTAAGTCTGACCGTGGTGATTATAGTATTTCAGGCGGGTTATACAAGGGAAAGGATTATATTTTTGACCAGTATTTATACTGACTCAATCCGATTAAATGATTAACTAAATCCGGGTCAACTTAGCTTAAGATCATATAGCATTATGTATTATATGTTAGGCGATACCAAAAGGGGAGTCAATATGTCTATGGGTTTAGACAAACTCCCCATGGTAAAAGAGGTAGAAGGGGTTTCTAGCCTAGTATAGGTTATTGTGGGGCACCATATCCCCCGCCGCCGGGAGTTTGGATGGTCAACACATCCCCTATACCCATAAGGGCGATCGCACTACTATGGAGATCTTCAACAGTCCCATTTTGGCGAGTAATGGAATTACGCCCCACCATACCGGGTTCACCTCCAGCCATACCAAAAGGTGGGATGATACGATGTCCCGATAGGATAGTGGCTGTCATTTCCTCCAAAAATCGAATTTGGCGGATAATACCATTACCACCGCGATACTTTCCGTTACCGCCGCTGTGGGGGCGAATAACAAAAGCCTCGATCAGAACCGGATAACGCCATTCTAGCACTTCTGGATCAGTTAGGCGAGAATTAGTCATGTGGGTATGTACTGCGTCGGTCCCGTGAAAATTAGGACCTGCGCCCGATCCGCCGCAGATGGTTTCATAATATTGATAGCGATCGCTTCCAAAGGTAAAATTATTCATAGTTCCCTGGGAAGCCGCCATAACTCCCAAAGCGCCATATAAAGCATCAACCACAGCCTGAGAAGTTTCGACATTTCCAGCCACTACAGCCGCCGGAAATTTGGGGTTAAGCATACAGCCTTCAGGGATGATAATTTCTAAAGGTTTTAAACATCCAGCATTGAGGGGAATGCTATCAGCCACCAAAGTCCGAAATACATACAAAACCGCCGCTTTACAAACAGCCTGGGGTGCATTAAAGTTGCTGTCCAATTGTCGAGAAGTTCCGGTGAAATCTATTTTGGCGCTGCGGTTTTGGCGATTAATGCTAATAGCGACTTGAATAACTCCCGCATTATCCAGAAGATAAATAAACTCACCATCCCGCAGAACATCAATAGCCCTTCTGACGGACTCCTCTGCATTATCCTGGACAAATTGCATATAAGTTTGGACTGTAGCCAAGCCATATTGTGCGACCATTTTATGTAATTCTGTCACCCCTTTTTCATTGGCGGCAATTTGTGCTTGTAGGTCAGCAATATTAGTCTGAGGGTTCCGGGCGGGGTAGGGATGATTAGTTAATAATTTCAGCAATTGTGCTTCTCGGAATTTACCGCTATCAACCAACTGAAAATTATCGATTAAAATACCTTCTTCCAAGACTGTTTTACTATGGGGTGGCATAGAACCGGGCGTTATCCCTCCCAGGTCGGCATGATGACCGCGAGATGCCACATAAAATAAAATGTTTAATCCGGCAGTATCAAACACTGGAGTAATGACGGTAATATCAGGTAAATGAGTCCCGCCATCATAGGGATTATTTAGCATATAAACATCCCCAGCTTTGAGAGTTTCGGCTTTAGCTTTAATTAGGCTGCGGACACTTTCTCCCATAGAGCCTAAATGTACAGGAATATGGGGAGCGTTGGCTACGAGTTCCCCGAATTGGTCAAAAATTGCACAGGAAAAATCTAGGCGTTCTTTAATGTTAACTGATGATGCCGTATTTTGTAGGGTAATTCCCATTTGTTCAGCGATGAACTGAAACAGGTTTTTAAATATTTCGAGACGCACCGGATCAGGTTTTGTGGTGGAGATTTTGCAGTCAATGGGGGAAGTTTGGGGTTGGGAAATTTTGGCTAAAACTAAGTGATTGCGTTCGGTTAATTGAGCAGACCAACCTGGCTCGATAATATTAGTTCCGGTAGGTTCGAGAATAATCGCGGGTCCGATTAATTCATCTCCTGGCTGTAAAATATCTCTGGGAAATACGGGGGTTTGTTGCCATTTTTGGTTGGTAAAAATTGGGACGGTGGCAATAGGGGTAGGGGGTTGATTGTGGCGACGAGATAATATGGTTTCGGGGGGATTTTCCATCTGGCGGACTATTTCGACGGATACAGATTCAACTATTAGTTGTTTGTCGTTTTTGATAAAGCCATAACGGGTGCGGTGTTCGGTTTCAAAGGCGACTTTCATGGGTTCGACTTGGCGGGAAAATGGGACGGTGAGGGTGGAGTCTGTCCCCTGATATTTCAAATTGGCGCGATAAAAAACTATGTCGTTGGGGGAATTGTGGGGGTCAAGTTCCGATCGCATTTCGGTTTCTAAGTCGGCTAAAACTGGGGTGATATCGGCTAATAAATGTTCGTTTAGCGGGGCTTCTATGGCTTTCTCGCGGATGTTACCTACATCTGCTAGAGCCATGCCATAGGCTGATAAAACGCCAGCGTAGGGATGAATAAACACCCGTGTAATGCCTAATGTATCTGCGATCGCGCAGGCGTGTTGACCTCCCGCACCGCCAAAGCAACAGAGGGTATATTCGGATACGTCATAACCGCGCTGTAGGGAGATTTTTTTAATCGCATTAGCCATATTTTCTACGGCGATCGCAATAAAACCCGCCGCCACTTCTTCGGGTTGGCGAGGGTCTCCGGTGGCTTGAGTAATATCTGCCGCTAACTGATTAAATTTGGTTTTAACTACTTCTGCATCAAGGGGTAAATTGGCTTGGGGTCCGAATACTTGGGGGAAAAATTCGGGTCTAATTTTGCCTAACATTACGTTACAGTCAGTAACTGTTAAAGGTCCCCCACCACCATAGCAAGCGGGACCTGGATCAGCACCCGCAGACTGTGGACCGACACGATAGCGGAAACCGTCAAAGACTAAAATTGAACCTCCCCCGGCTGCGACAGTATAAATAGAAAGGATGGGGGTTCGCATTCTGACCCCCGCAATTTCAGTCTCAAATTGTCTTTCATATTCGCCGTTATAATGGGCGACATCTGTGGATGTTCCACCCATATCAAAGGTGATAATTTTGTCAAAACCTGCCTGTTGACTGGTTTTAACAGCGCCAACAATGCCGCCAGCAGGCCCTGATAAAATGCTATCTTTTCCTTGGAAGTTTTGGGCGTTAGTTAGGGCTCCATTAGACTGCATAAACATTAATTTAGGCAGATTTTGGGGCGGGCTAGATACTCCATCTCTTGGGGTATGGTTGCCATATAATTCCTGGGCTACTTTGTCGATATAACGCTTTAAAATGGGTGATAGGTAAGCATCGACTACGGTGGTATCTCCCCGGCTGATTAGTTTCATTAAGGGGCTAATTTGGTGGGATGTGGAAATTTGGGTAAAGCCAATTTGGGCGGCGAGTTCGGCTATTTGTTGTTCGTGTTTGGGGTAGCGGTAACTGTGCATTAGGGCGATCGCACAACTGCGAATCCCGTCTTGATAAGCCTGTTGTAGGGCTGCTTGTAAGGGTTCTAATTGGAGAGGTTGCAGTTCTTCCCCTTGGGCGCTGTAGCGTTCTTCTGCTTCGATTACCCTTTCATATAGCAGGGATGGTAAAATGATTTCTTGGGCAAAAATATCGGGGCGATTTTGATAGCCAATGCGGAGAGCATCTTTAAAGCCTTTGGTGATAATTAATAGGGTGCGATCGCCTTGACGTTCCAGCAGTGCATTAGTTGCTACTGTGGTTCCCATTTTTACCTCAGAAATACAATTTTCTGGGATGGGTTCATTGCCGCCAATTCCTAAAATTTCTTTGATACCAGCTACCACAGCATCCTGATAACGTTGAGGATTTTCTGATAGGAGTTTATGGGTCACTAAACTACCGTCTGGTTTGCGGGCGACAATATCTGTAAATGTACCGCCTCTATCTACCCAAAATTGATATTTACCTGCGAAGTTTTCAGCCATTGAATAATTCCCAATCATCTCAATTGTTTACAGTTACTCTAGTATCATTATCTATAGCATCAGCCCTCACCCTCCCACCCTCTCCCAAAGTCGGAGAAAGACCTGGAAAACTTATTAAATGATTACGGAAAGGGCTGTAAGCCTCCACCCCCCCCACCTCTCCCAGAAGGCGAGAGGGTGGTTAATGATTTCATCATGCGTTATGTGGTCTTAGTTTATGAGACATTGGCTTTAGTCTTTTGTCGGGAGGTGTGACTATATATTGACCATAAAAGAGACTAAATTCGATGGTATTTTGTATCAAGTTGATGAGGCGATCGCTCCAAAGATGCGATCGGGATAATAACCAATAATGATGCAAATTATGTTCTTTCACTATAAAAACCCCCTGAATTAAAAATTGGGTATAAGTAGGCTCGAAGCTGCTGAGGTATTAAATAGATATCCCTCAGATATTTGGTTTATCAATAATCCCCCGATTATCTATTGTAGCGGGATTCCAGCCAAACCCTGACATCTTGTTCTACATAAAAACGTTGATTGGTTCGGGTGAAAGGGTCGTAAACATCCCAGACCAAATCACCATCTTGGTCATAACTTTGAGAGATGGTTATATCCCGGCTACCCACCAAAAACTTCCACAATAAGCCAGGTATTTTCTCGAACCAATTAAAAATACCTTCATCGGACAAACTCCGGGGATAATTAACTAAAGTATTCCCCCTCAATGCCATGGTACTACAAGCAGTTTTTCCAGTTGATTTCATCGCCACAATTCCTCCATGAATATTCAGTTGTAACAAACCATAAACTCGAGGAGATGCTAATTTAAACTCCCTTATTTATCGCGGTTCACGGAAATAAGCGATCGCCCAAATAAGTAAATTTCGATCACTCTATTAAAAGTATGACCTACCCTAGCCAAAAATAACAGATGCAGTTATCATAAATTGTAGCCATAACAGTTTAATTTTTGGCAACTGTTCTGGTCAGAAAATCAGCAACTGTATCCTTTAAGGGATTTGGAGGTATGACCATGAAAGCCAGACCCGTAGAAAAGTCTCCCGGAGTGAACTTATATGAAGAGGTAGCCAACCGCATTCAGTCCCTAATCAAAGAAGGGACCCTGAAACCAGGCGATCGCATTCCCTCAGTCCGCAAAATGCACCAACAGATGAGCGTTAGCATCACCACAGTATTAGAAGCCTATCGCCTCCTCGAAGATAGGGGGCTAATTGTCGCCCGTCCCCAGTCCGGCTACTATGTTCGCCATATTCTGTCACTTCCACCCGCAGAACCCACCTCCTCAACTCCCCCAGGACTAGCCTGTAATGTGGATATCTCAATGGCTTTTAGGATAAATACAGTCCTAGGGGAACCAGGAATGATTAAACTCGGTGCCGCCGTCCCTGACCCGGAACTATTCCCCCTCGCCGCCCTAAATCGATTGATGGGACAGGTGATGCGTCAAAACCCAGAAGTCTGTCACTCCTATAACGCCCTACCAGGGTTGGAACCTCTACGCCATGAAGTAGCTAGGCGATTAATGGATGCGGGTTGTTCCCTCACCCCAGACCAAATTTTGATTGTGAATGGGACCACAGAGGGGATGTATCTATCTCTGCGCGCGATCACAAAACCCGGGGATACAGTGGCGATCGAGTCCCCATCCTATTATGGATTGTTAGAAATTTTGCAATCTCTACACCTAAAAGCCTTGGAACTTCCCACCCACCCGCGAGAAGGGTTATCACTACCCGATTTGGAAAACGCCCTTAGTCAAGGTCAGGTGGCCGCTTGTGCGATCGTTTCCAATTTTAGTAATCCTCTGGGAAGCTGTATGGAAGATAGCAAGAAAAAAGCCTTGGTGGAAATTTTGGAGAACTACGATATTCCTTTGGTCGAAGATGATGTTTATGGCGATTTGGGCTTTGATGAGATGCGTCCGAAGGCGATTAAAGCCTTTGATAAAAAGGGTTTGGTTTTATATTGTTCTTCCTCCAGTAAAACAATTTCTCCCGGTTTGCGGGTCGGTTGGGTCGTGGCTGGTCGTTATCAAAAGACTGTCGAACAACTGAAATTGTTTACTAACATTGTGACAGCGGCAGCTAATCAATTAACGATCGCTGCCTTTTTAGCTAATGGAGGTTATGACCGCCATCTCCGACACCTGCGACGAGCCTATGGGGAACAGGTCTTGCGAATGACTCAGGCAATTTGTGATTATTTTCCCCCAGAAACTAAAGTAACGCGCCCCACAGGAGGTCACGTCTTATGGGTAGAGCTTCCACCCCATTTTAATGCGATCGCACTTTACCAGGAAGCCTATAAACGCCAAATCAGCATTGCTCCTGGAACCATGTTTTCCGCATCAGGAAATTATCGGAATTGCTTTCGCTTAAATTGTGGTTTACTGTGGTCTCCCAAAATCCAGATAGCCATGCAAATATTAGGAGAATTAATTGCCAATCAAGACTATGATACAACTCGTTTACGACCAGTATTTTTAGCTTGAAATAATCCCCAATCAGCACTTAATATCAGGTCTTTTGGTGATAAATCATCCTTAATAATTTTACTGGCAACTCCCCCACTCAGGGTAATACATGAACCAATCTGAGACCCCCAGTGGGAGATGTTTTTAGCCAAAACGTTCCGGCGAATTGTGTCTGCTACATCCAGGGCTTCTTTTAATTCAAGACCCGGTAGGATAATCGCAAACTCTTCCCCTCCGTAGCGGGCGGCTAAGTAAGGCTTATGCTGATGACAAGCCGTGATAGCTTCTTCAATTGCTTTGGCGATCCGTTGCAGATATAAATCTCCCGCTAAGTGACCATAATTATCATTGTAGGGCTTGAAAAAATCTATGTCTAAGAGAATTAAAGAGATGGGTTGTCCTTTTTGGCTTTGTAAAGTATGCTCCATATAAAGATAGAACTTACGTCGATTGGCTAATTGGGTTCAATTATCCAAAAAAGCCAGTTCTTTCAGCTTTATGTTTTCTGGCTGTAGCTGACGATTTTTGATGTTTTGATAGTGAATCTTACGATAGAGTGTCCGCCAGAGCAATATTGTGGATGATATTAATGGGATATTGTTCAATATTCTCCATGGTATTACTATCAACTAAAATATCCTCTAATTTGCGGCTATTTTGGATGTTAAAATTCATGCTAGTATCCCCTTAAAAATTCCTCGAAAAGGATGGATTTTTGTATTGCCAGTTTAGGTGATTATTTACACCCAACTTGCTGACCATTTTAGTTAAGATGACTTCCAGCTTGGACTTCAGATTTAATTCCTGGAAATATCTTGACTTTTCGACGGAAATAAGATTTAATAGTTGTGGGTTCAGAATCACGGCTAACTTACCTATCTCTCGGCTTCAACAAAATTAATTATTGACGATCCGCCGAGAAACTGCCGTGACGACTATCCGCCGATACCGTGATAATCCTGAAAAAGTATCGTGATCGCCTAGTAATGGTGGTTGTGATTACTTGATCGAATTGATGTGACTGTGATCACAATTGCCAAAAGACCTGTCTGAAGGTAGATTCCCAGAAATTCTCACCCAAAATGGCGGATCAGGTTAATATTGTGGTAGACACTCGCGAGGTAATCAATTTATGTCACCTTGGCCTAGCCTAATCACCGCATCTGCACTTATCGTATACCTGGTTGTTACCATCAACGTCGGTAGAGCTAGAATGAAATATAAGGTTATGCCTCCTGACATGACGGGCGATCCAAACTTTGAACGAGTCTTGCGGGTACAGCAAAATACCCTAGAACAGTTAATTATTTTCCTTCCGGCGTTGTGGCTGTTTTCTGAGTTTGTCAGTCCCCTAGTGGCTGCGGGTTTGGGTGCAGTATGGATAGTGGGGCGCATTCTCTATGCTTGGGGATACTATCAGGCGGCGGAAAAGCGGATGATTGGCTTTGGGGTCAGTATCTTATGCTTATTTTCCCTACTGGGAGGGTCTCTAATCGGAATTATCATTCCCTTGGTTAAACAAATTATCTAAGATGGAGTCAGGGGCATGGCAGAGAATCATCCCGAAGAGCCGATCATGTTTAAGATAAGCGATCGCCTCTTTCAACAATTAACCGAATTTACCGAAACCCTAGAAGCCGAGGCTCTGAACCCGCCTCCCAATTCCCACAGCGATCGGACAGTCAACCCTCAACCGGACTTAACCCCACCGCTACCCTCGGAGTCCCCAAATTCCCCATCTGAATAACTTAATTAACGAATGGCTGATCTCGAACAATTAAAATCTGCCTTGGTCAGGACTCAGAATCCTAACCAAATCTCTGCCCTAATTGTTGATTTCACCCACCAAGAGATACTTAGTGTCTACTATCAACTACCGTCCCAAAAGCAGCAACAAATTTGTAAAATTTGGGCGATCGAATTTGAATCAGGGTGACAATTAATAAGGGTAAAGTGCATCCATGTCAGAACCCCAAAATCATCCTTCACCATTACATTATCCCAATGAATCTCCCCCTAATTCTCCGGCTTTAACAGAGGAAGAAAAGGAGATATCTACAGTCACCGACTCAGAATCTTTATTTAATCATAGATCTGGCTTAGTTCCCTATCTATGTTGGGTTAGTGTTATATCCTTAATTGTCGCTATGGTCATGTTTGGGAATGACCTAGGGGCGATCGCGATTATTTATGTAATTATCACCATTTTCTGTGCGGCTTTATCCTACCGATATCCCCGCCAAGGATTATGGGGTTTACTGATTTATTTACCTTTTGCCGGGACTATCGCCTATTGGATAGGGGATGATCGACCAATTTTTCACTTACTGAAAAATATATTATTTTACATTCCCGCACTCTTAGGAATGCTGGTTGTGCTAATTCGTGAAGGTAAAGCACTTATAATTAATAAAAATCTCAAAATCCCCCTATTAATCTTTCTAGGTATTGCTTTAATTAACCTAGTTATAGTCAATGGAGGGCAACATTTTAGTGATGACCCCAGGGGAATACCAATAGTTATGGGAATTTTCGGATTAGCCATATTAATCGGATATATTCCCCTAATTACCTGTGGATATTACCTGATCCGGAAAAATCAAGATGTCTATTTCCTCAATCGTTTACAGGTAGTTTTAGCCATAGTATGTTGTCTGCTAGGTATCGCTCAATTTTGGTTAGTTATCACAGGTGTTTGTCCTGACAATAGCGGCTTAGAACCCCATCTTTTACTGACAGCCAACCTACAGCGCAAGTGTCTAGTTGGCGGTTCTTTAGGCTACCTACCAGAAGCCAATTTTATCCGACTTCCCGGAACCTTTGTCTCCCCCTGGCATTGGACATGGTTCTTAATTTCCAGTGCCTTTTTTGCTTTTCTAACTTCCCTCAATGACCCGAAAATCACTTGGCAGATAACTGGCGGATTTTCCCTATTCTTAATCATGATAAATGCCGTCATATCAGGTCAGAGAACTGCTTTTTTAGGCGTACCTCTGGTGCTGATATTATTAATAATTGCCACCAGTCATATATCCCGTTGGAAACGATTATTAATTAGCTTCTTAGCCATCGGACTATTTTTGTTAACTACCCTAGTCATATTTCCCAATCTAGCCGAGGGACGAATGGAAAGTTTGACCGGACGCTGGACAGCATCTCCCCCTTCCGAATTTGTCATAGATCAAACTCAGTGGACTCTCAGAAATAGCCGAGGCTTATTAGGTAATGGACTCGGACGAGGCACTAATGCCACCCGCAGTCTAGGTAGTACACGACTACTAGAAACTTATTATTCTAAACTCATCTATGAATTAGGAATCATAGGAGCGATCGCCTTTTTAATATTAGTCACCACCCTAATGACGGAAGGTTTCAAATCCTATCACCAAGTCCGCAATTCTCATCTGAGAAATGATGGTATTGTCTTCTGGATTTTCATTATCATCATCGGTT
This sequence comes from Limnospira platensis NIES-39, assembly GCF_026000695.1. GTDB lineage: Bacteria > Cyanobacteriota > Cyanobacteriia > Cyanobacteriales > Microcoleaceae > Limnospira > Limnospira platensis. The sequence goes on along the minus strand of NZ_AP026945.1, from coordinate 6,346,498 downwards.
ACAACCCCTACTGGTATCCCCTCGACACCGACCCCGTTGCCGTTTATTACTGGCTGATTGCTGGGGTGATGTTGAAACTACCCAGCTTAACCAAATAACCGTTGTTGCTGGTGACAATCAGCTTCTCCCAGATAAATTTGGCGCTGACCTTTGGGAATAGTAATCCAACCCAAATCTTGTAGGCGGTTAGTCAGATTAGAAATACTCACCCCCAACTCATCCCTAATACTGTAGAGATGAGACCACTTACTGAGATCGCGACCCGATCGCTTTTCCTCTAAAATATGACGAGGCATCAGCAGACAACTGGCAAAATATTGAGCCTGCCATTCAATAGAAGCAATTTGAGAGGAAACCGCACCACTGCGACAGACAAATGGTTGCTGGGCTGTTGAGGATGACCAACCGTAATTTCCCAGATTCAATTCTAACTGTCGAGCTACCCCGTCCACCTCATCGTGATTAATATGAAGGACCCAGTGTCCGATTTCATGGGCGATCGTAGACTCGATAAACCCTTGGGGTTTTTCTAAAATCTCTTCGTTAATCTCAATTTGTCTAGCAGCGGGAATAATCCGGGCGGCGATCGCCCCTTGTTCGTCCGCTGGTATGTAATCCCATACTACCCCCAAATCTAAAAAATCCGCCACCAAACTCGACTCAAAAGGCCACTGAGGAGCAAAATTAGGGGTAGCCGCCATGCGCTGAAGAATTTGATCAGCGCGACGTTCAATAGATTCTTTCGCATAAAAGCGATAGGGTTTGAGAATACTCACTTATCTTTCCCCGAAGCTGCATCAAATACCTGTTTAGCAAAATTAGGGTTTTCCTGAAGTCGTCGAAATAGGGCTGTGATCTCCCGGTTATTCTCTTTGAGGAAATTCTCGTAATGGTGGGGAATGCGTCCCGCCAAAAAGATTAATTCCTCCTCATCTATGCCCAAATTTCGCGCTAAACCCCGGATTACCTCCTCTTTGGGAGCATAATCAGCGCGATCGTTCTCTAGCTTGGATAGATAGGTAAAGTCCACACCAAGCAACCCCGCCAGTTCTCGCTGGGAGTAGCCCCTATCCTTGCGAGCCTGACGGATCAATTTACCAAAAGTTTGTGTTTCGTCCACGGCATTGTCCTCCTGGTCTCTATTATAGGACACCTTGATTGACACTCCCCAGCCTAAAGGCGTGGGGATTCTTCCTTCAACGACTCGACTTGCTCTGACAGGTTTGCACCAACCAAAGTAGCGGTCAAATCTCCAGAAGCGTTAAGTTTCCGTATGCCCTACGGTACTTAAGGCAGCCTTCAGAATGTTGATGGCTGCGTTATAGTCTCGGTCTAACTCACACCCACACTGACAAATATGGGTTCGAGTTGAGAGACTTTTCTTGACAATCGTGCCGCAGCTCGAGCATTTTTGAGAGGTATAAGCAGGGTTTACCGCTACGGTAATCTTGCCGAATTTCACCCCAAAATACTCCAACCATTTCCTGAACTGATACCAAAGAGCATCGTGAATCGACTTGGCGAGACAGTGATTTCTCACAATATTCTTAATCCTCAAATCTTCGTAGGCCACCAGATCGTTAGATTTGATTACGCAACGCGCCAGTCTCTTGGCCTGTTCTTCACGTTGCCGACTTATTTTGAGGTGTGTTCGCCCGAGTCGATTAACGGCTTTTTTTCGGTTGGCAGAGCCTTTCCGTTTTTGGCTCACCCTTCGGTGAGCGCGTTTCAGCTTTTTCTCGGCGTTTCGGTAAAACCTCGGGTTCGGTTCGCTCTGTCCGTTTGAATCGGTGTAGAATTCCTTGAGTCCGACATCTAAACCCACGGTATTTCCTGATGGTTCGATTTCTTCTCGAACGTCTACTTTGACGCATAACTGTGCGTAGTAGCCGTCGGCTCTACGAATCAGCCGAACCCGTTTGATTTGTTCTGTACCGTAAAACGCCAAATCCCAAGTTCCAATCAACTTGAGTCGTCCGATCCCTTTCTTGTCGGTAAAGACAATATGCTTAGGGTCGAGTAACTTCCAACCGGAGTTTTTGTACTCGACAGAACGACTGTTTTTCTTGAACCTAGGATATCCTTTCTTGCCGGTTGCTGGCGGCAGTTTTCAAAAAAACGAGAAATTGAAGACCAGGCACGTTCGGCCGAAGCTTGACGAGCCGTACTGTTGAGTTCTCGAGCCCAGTCATACTCTCGAGCAAGGACTCGACAGTATTTATTAAGGTCGTATTTGTTAACACCTCGGTTGTCCATCCAATAGCGTAGTGCTTTGTTACGAACGAATTGTGCGGTTCGGATCGATTCTTCAATCGCTGCGTATTGGTGGGACTTCCCTTTAACTTTGAACTCGAGAACAAGCATGGCTCGAACAGACTCTATGCTGTTCACCATAGCACAAAATGCTTGGCTAAGTGAAAGCAGCCCTTCTAGGGCGGGGTTTTAGACCCATGATTTTTGATAAAATTTCAACTTGCCACTTGACGAAACCATCAACACTTGTTAGTATAGATTTAGTTGAACAAAGCATCAACCCTTTAGGCTCTACTGATAGCGCTCAACTGTCAATTCAACCACATCATGCCCTAGATGTAGAGTAAAAGGCTCCCAGATGTTGGGTCAAATGGCGAACCGGAGGACAGATCCCATGCTTAGGACTTGGACTGATACCCATTACCAACTCAATGATCGCGACTGGCTGTATATTGCCACCCATGAGGAACTAGGTTCAGCGTCCCTAGTCTGTCCTGGTTATACGCGCGACGGTACAGGATTTAGCATTCACTTTACAGCGGCTCACACGGAGACCTTAGAGAAACTGATCGCTGTCCTAAAGATTTTGAAAGCACAACCCCAACCATTATCTACTTATCCTGAACCGGAAAAGACAGTTTCTGTGATTCGCTAAACGCTGATTTTATCCAAATTTTCACAACCTAAATAAACCATGAATAAAACCAACGAAAAACCCACAATTTCTGTATTTGGAAGTAAGCACAAAGAAGCGATTTTAGTGCCGGAAATGCCTATCGCTGTCCGCAATAATTGCCAATCGGGAAAATGGATGATTGGAGATGAAGAATATGGCTCTAAATGCTCGATGACGATTATCAAATTTAGCAAATTTTTTGGCAGTTTAGGGCAAACTAACAACACATTATGGGGACAAATTTGGTTTGTGGCTGAATCGGGAGAACTTCCCCAAGGTGTTGTACTGGTCACCTATATTAAAAGTCGCTCTCTCAGTGATTTTAACCGCTTGGTGGCTTCTGTACAAAGCCAAGGTGTAGAACCCGCTATGGGGATTTTTGTGCCGGAATTTGTCCGCCATTCTGGTCAGAAACCTGATGAAAATGGAGTGGTAAAGCCGATTAATTACTATAGTTTAAAGTGGTCTTGGGTCGAACGTAGTGATTGGTCGATTTTAGAACAGGCGGCGGCGGTTTTAGCTGATGGGGCTAACCTGTCCCGTATGATTGACTTGGAAGGAACCCGACAAATGATCTGTTTGGATAATTTGTCACCTCATGAAGTGGCTTGTTTGATGGCGGCTCATTCCCCCTCAGATCGCGACAATGAGATGATGTTACCTCCGGCTAATGATCAACAAATTCCGGTAGCAGTGTCTTAGGGATTGAATCGGATTGATAGCTTAACTCTCCCCTGACCGAGGGGAGGGTTAGGAAGTGAAAATTTAGAGGATATCTGATGAAAAATGTAGTCCGGTTAACGCGAAAGGATTTGTGGGAACGTCAACTGCTGCAAAACTTGAGTTTAAGCGATCGCCTCCGAAATCATACCCTAGAAGATATCTCTAGTCTATCTGATGATTTGCAACATATTAGTTTTGTGGTAAAATCCATTCAGACAAACTATCAGGCTGTTCTCGAAGAAAATCAACGTTTGAAGTCTTTGCTAATGGGATTAATTGATGGTTGCTATTGATGGGAAGGTAATCGCTGCCCGAATTGTCGAGCCATTTTAGCAACTTTAAACCCTGAGCAACCCGCTATAAGTGAGCAGCCCAAAAACTCAGATCAAAGTATCGCTAAAATCCGGAGATTTGTCGATAACCACGAGGGTTAAGTTGGCAATTTTCGGGTGATTTTATGAATCTAAAATGAGCGAGGTCAAATCATGAGCAAATTAGCATCTTTAGAAACCCAGTCTCAAATTATGGCGGCGTTCTCTAAAATTATTAGCGATCGCCAAAATATAGTTTCCAAGGTAGCGACCAAAGAAGAACAAGCCGAACGGGAAAAACGGAAACAGGTTCTGGAACAGGCGGCGACTTATACGGTTGATAGCTTGGTGAAAGGATTAGCAGATTTACAGCTAGATTTTAGTGGTGTAATCACGGAACTTTCGGAAAAACTAGAAACCGAATCTGCTAAATTAGATGCTATTAAACGCGGCATTAGTATTCAATCTCAGCAACTGGAGGAACTCCAGAAAATCCGGGTGGTGGCTGATGTTTTGCATCTTTTAACCCAAGAACATCAAGAAAAGATGAACTTGCTAGAGACACAAGCGAGCCAAGGTCAAGAAAGCCTGGAAAAAGAGATGGCTAGGGAACGGAAGTTATGGGAAAAAGATGAAGAGGACTGGGAAGCGGCTGCGGCTGAATATCAAGAAAATATGGCTAAACATCGTCAGCAGGAAGTGGAGGATTATAATTATAATTTACAGCGCCAGCGACAAATTGAAACTGATCAATATGAGGAGGCGAAGCGTCGCTTAGAACGTGAAATTGAGGAAACTACTAAAGAAAATGAGAAAAATTGGCGAGAAAGGGAAAAAGTTTTGAATGCGGAACAGGCGAAATTTGAGAGCGATCGCCAACGGGTGGCTACCTTTGAGGAAGAGTTAAAACAGGCTTTAAATAAAGCGAAAGAAGAGGCGATTCAAGAAGCTACTCGCGAGGCAAAAGTTAAGGCGGATCTGTTGGCTAAGGAATGGGAATCTAATCAACAGGGATATCAATTGCAAGTGGCATCATTAGAAGCAACTATTGAGCGACAAAATGAACAAATCACGAATTTGTCGGCACAATTGCAGGAAACCATGAAACAGGCTCAAGATTTGGCAATGAGGGCGTTTTCTAGTAATCGTAACAATCAATAATTTCGGGAAAATTTAACTAGGAAAAATCGGAGAATAATTATCATGGCAAAAATCAGCGATCGCAACACCAAAGCGGAAATTTTAGCAGCCTATCATGAACTGCAAAAAGAACAGGAATCCCTGAAAGCAGAGGCTAGTAAATCCCCCGCCGCCGCGCCACCGTCGCCACCACCGCCACCCCCAGCAGCTACAGCAGTTAAGACGGTTACACCACCGGCACAACCGCCTAAGTCCAATAAGTCAAAATTGCAATCTACCCTAGATAATTTAACTATACTTCAGTCAAGTTTTGGGGGGGTAATTAGTGAATTATCAGACCAGTTAACGTCAGAAGCTACCCGACTACAAGAATTACAAAATGGGGTAGCAGAGGCGGAACAGCATTTGCTAGAATTGCATAATATTGAGTCAATAAGTGATGATACTTTAGATGTTTTGATTCAGCAGTATCATCAGAGTTTTAAAGAATTTGAGCAGGAATTAAGCGATCGCCGCGAGACTTTAGAACTGGAATGGGAACGACAACAAGCCACCTGGAAGAAGGAAAAAGAAGAACATCAACAGTTAGTTAAAGAACGCAATCAGACGGAGACTAAAAACCGGGAGCGCGACCAGGATACTTATCAATATAACCTGCAACTTGAGCGAGACTTAGACCAAGAACAATATCAACAAAATCAGGCTGAACTTTACAAACAGCTTGAGGAATTTCAACAGGAAAAGCAGCAAGAATGGTTAGAAACAGAAACAGCGATCGCTCAACGGGAACAAGAACATTTAGAAGTTAAAACCAAGGTGGCAGAATTTGAGAAAAACCTGGAAGATGCCATTAAAAAAGGCAAGGAAATGGGGCGGAATATCGGCAATTATCAAGCCAAAATTAAGGCTGATTTATGGGGTAAAGAAGTGGAAGGTCAAAAACAGTTCTACGAACTGCGAGTTAAATCCCTCAGCGAAACGATTAGCAATCAAGAAAATCGCATTCAAAGCATCTCTAAACAACTAGACTCAGCCCTCAAGCAAGTTCAAGATTTAGCGGTTAAGGCGATCGAAGGTTCCTCTAATTCTAATTCATTCCAAGCCATGAAAGAAATCGCCTTAGAACAGGCGAAAAATCAACAAAAGGGTAAATAGTCCCATAGGGGCGGGTTAACTAACATCAATCAACCCGCCTACTGTATGGAAATATAATTGATAATGGTGGGTGAGGGCGGGTTTATTAATCTTCTGGTTGGCAAATATAATTGATAATGGTGGGTGAGGGCGGGTTTATTAATCTTCTGGTTGGCAAATATAATTGACAGCGGAGGCGCGCCCCTACATGATATCGCCTTTTCTTATCAATCATCTGGTGGCTTTAGTTGCCATGGTCTGGCTATAATTGTAGTTATTGTAATAGAGAACAGCCCGATCTTGAGCAGTTAGATAATTAGGGTCATTAAAGGGGACTTGCTGCATGAGTTGGCTGGCGAGTTGCCAATTTTTGCTGATGGTTTCCCAGTCTTGTTGTGATTGAGCAGTTTGGGTCAAATTAGCTGCTTCTGTGGCTTTGCGGACGGCTTCAGCAAAGGGATCTGAATTAACTAGGGGTTCTGTGGGTGGCTCTATCTCTGCTTCTGGTGGGGGTTCTGGGGATGATTCTATCTGTGCTGCTGGTGGGGGTTCTGGGGATGATTCTATCTGTGCTGCTGGTGGGGGTTCTGGGGATGATTCTATCTGTGCTGCTGGTGGGGGTTCTGGGGATGATTCTATCTGTGCTGCTGGTGGGGGTTCGGAATTAATTAGGGGTTCTGTTGTTTGTTGGGTTGTGGTAGCGATTAGGCTTTGGGAATTTGTGACAATATTGTTGACTATAAATTTGATGTATTCTAAGTTCCTATAACTTATGTTCAAGCTAATAATAAGGGTACATGAAACGGCGGCAATGGAGGCAAATTTTAATATTTGTTGGCGAGAAATGTGCTTTCTAATTAAGAATTCTGCCTGATATAAATACAGGGTTGAAATAAAGGAAATCAACATACCTGAACTAACTACTAATTGGGCTGATTCCCAATATCTGAGATGACAATAAGAGCTGTAACTGTAACATTGGTCAGGATAAAAAGGCACAACAACTATCAAAAAGACTAATGTAGCTATACATAAGATAATTACAGCTAGTATGCCTTCCCAAATACTTTGTGAACCTGGATATTTGGAGAATTTGCGAGGTTTTTTCAAAGCGGATTTTATGAAATGATGGCTATATGAAAAAACGGCAATTGCTGAAATTAAGCTACTGGCTAAAATAAATAATGCTAGGTGATGATTATTTGATATGTCATAGATAAAAGAACTCCAAAAACCCCCAAAGCGCGCGAAAATAGTCAAGACCAGAAAAGCCCATAAAAATAAGCCAGTTGTCCTTAACCAGGAACTAGGATAAGGGAACCATCGGGGCCATTTAAAGGGATATGCTGCTGGCTTAGGTGGTTTATGAGGGGGGGTTTGAGTGATGTCAATACATTGAGTCCAGGCGGGGTGAAATTGCGCTAATTCTCGACCTTGAACTACAATGTTGGTAATATTTTGAGGCTGAATTTTACTAATAATTTGTTTAACTAAATCAACGGAATAATCTTGATGAGGAAGTGTTGGAGACTCTAGGGTGATTTCGAGATAATCATTTTTGAGCTGGGTGTAAACGGTGGTATCCTCAAGGGGGAGTAGGTGTTGAATGACGGATGCGATCGCCTCTGGATCACCCAGCCTAGCTTGTTTAATGGAAGGTTGATTTTGCATAGCCCCTGATTGCCTGCTCGATCATCCAATTATAACAAGGTGATGGTGCGGGGTGATCATGGAAGTGGGAAAAAGTGGCTAGAGTAGGCTTTGCATTGTATCCCAAGTCAATCCTCGTTGAATATATTTAGGATTGGCGGGGTCATAGGGACTCAGGAGGCGATCTATCTCCAAAATTTGGGCATGGTCAGGTAAAACGGGAATATCAGGGTCAAAAGCAGTAGGTCGCATGAGAGAACTAGAAAAACCCTTAAAAATGGCAATTTCATCTAATTCTCCGTCAACTGAGACCCGCACGAGCAAAACTTCCCCAGGATGATTTTTGGTGTAATTTTCTAAGGTATCTTGCATGAGACTAATTTCCGGTAGCCGAACGTCCCTGTCTTCCGAGACGAATGACAACAAAATAGGCAAAACATCCGACATAAATTAAGAGGCCGACAATTGCCAAAAAGCCCAAAAATGGGGGATTCCAACCAGGATGAAAAATCTGTTTATACATCCAAGGGGGGTCAAGCCAAATTCTACAGCCGGGGTCAGCCAATAAATTCTCAGCGCTGAAAAAAGCGCAGCGAAGGGAAGGCAGAAAAATGAGGGCCCCGATCGCATTATAAACAGTAATCGCCCATCGCCAACTGGTGAGGGTCAATTTTAAGGGGGAAGGCTGCATATCCTCGATTTCTTCGTTGAGATCGACCCAAAACCATAAACTAACTGGGATGAGGATACGAGAAGCGATCGCACAAATAAAACCTATGGGGATAGCAGCGATCATCAGATAAAGGGTAATCATCAACAGACTAGCGACCCGCCAATAGATAATCAACAGGTGAGTGATAACCTCCAGCTTTTCCACCAGAGCCCAAATAAGTAAAATTAGGGGAAGGATAACCGTAAATATAACCGCGAGTCTGTAATCCATCCAAACCCAAGTCTCCAGACTTGACGGAGTAGCAGCTATGGATATGATGGGGTTTAACATTATATTTTGATAGAGAGTGCTGAGACCGTGCAGGAGCGACCCAAGACCATTTCGGTCAGTTTTCCCAAAACCGAAAAAATATGACCCATTATGGGTCAGGTATGCCCCCTAGCATGGCGATTTAGCCAAGGCTAGGGGAGTTAGGTAAACCAGGGGCAGTTAATCGTCGTAAAGCCGGCACTCTGCGGCTTCTGGGTTATTGTCACAATAAACCTCAAAAGAGCTTTTCTGGGGTTTTTGCTTTTTGTGAGCCGCCGCCGCCTGAACTTCTTCTACAGCATCCCAAGCCGCCGCGCACTCTGGGGAGGTTCCCCCTTGAGTATCGCAGACGTTACGGGCTTCTTCCCGTTCTTTTTCGATGATTTCGTTAATGTCGTTGTTCATATAACCTCTTGTCCAATCTTACAAATTTTACCAAAAGCCTGACCCAATCAACTATGATAGCAGGCAATGATTGAGATAGTTCCCTGCATCAGATAAATTTAGGCTGCCCATAGTTTGTAATAGATCACTCGAAAGCGTCAACCCAAAATCGGAAGTAATCTTTTAATATTTCTCGTAACCCACCATAAATCAAGTGATAGCAACTTTAGGATAATGATAAATACAACAGGACCCATGGAGTGGGTCAGCGCGATTTCCACTCGTCCATCCTTGGAAGCAGCAGTGACGGAGGTAGTTAAAAAATGTCAAGAATCGCTGAAATCGTCGCCGGATCTAGGTTTGGTGTTTATATCTTCGGCGTTTAGCAGTGATTATCCCAGACTCATGCCATTATTAGCGGAACAGCTTTCGGTGCGGGTGCTAATTGGCTGTACAGGTGGCGGTATAGTTGGTATGCAGACGGAAACACAGGTAAAAGAAATCGAGGGTAAACCCGCATTAGGCTTATGTTTAGCCCATCTTCCGGGGGTTGATATTTGTCCTTTTCATCTAACTACCAATGATCTACCTGATTTAGATAACCCCCCAGAGGACTGGGTAGAATTGATTGGGGTTCATCCCCAAAATGACCCTCAATTTATTGTGTTGATTGACCCGTTTTATGGGAAGATTAATGATCTCCTACAAGGGTTAGATTATGCCTATCCAGAATCGCCGAAGGTGGGAGGATTAGCTAGTTCTGGGATGATGGGTCGGGCGACGGCTGTATTTTGTAAGGGCGAGATGTACTCTGCTGAAGCTGTGGGAGTGGCCTTAACGGGAAATATTGTCTTAGAAACTATTGTGGCTCAGGGATGTCGTCCCATTGGGGAGCCTTATCGGGTGAGTGAAGGGGAAAGAAATATTATCTTAACGGTGCAGAAATGTTCGGAAACTGATGGTCTGAATATTAACTGTGGCGACGAAGTCGCGCCTTTAGAAGCACTACAGGAATTGATCGCGGAACTGGGGGAAGAAGACCGACAACTGGCTCAAAATTCGTTGTTTGTGGGTGTGGCGCGCGATGAGTTTAAAGCCAATTTAGAATCGGGGGATTTTTTAATTCGTAATTTGATGGGAGTTGACCCCAGAGTGGGGGCTATGGCTATAGGCGATCGCGTTAGACCGGGACAACGCATTCAGTTTCATTTGCGCGATAGTCGCACTTCTGCGGAAGACTTGAAAGGGTTACTAACTCGCCACCAGAAGCTGACAGAAGCTACTACAGAAGTAGCTAAGGAAGGGGCGCTGATGTTTTCCTGTTTGGGACGGGGAGAAAATCTTTATGGCCAGCCAGATTTTGACTCGAATCTATTTCGGGAGTATTTTAAAATACCCCTAACGGGATTTTTCTGTAATGGTGAAATCGGACCCGTGGGAAATGCTACATTTTTGCATGGGTATACTTGTGTTTTTGGCATTTTGCGCCAACGGTAATATTTTGAGATCACATCATGCAAATCAAAAAAGCGTTAGTAACTGGGGCTTCATTCGGTATTGGGGAAGAGTTTGCTAGACAAATAGCCCGCCAAAATAGCGATCTGGTTTTGGTAGCCCGATCGCAAGATAAATTAGAAAAGTTGGCCTCGGAGTTACAATCCCAATACGGGGTAAAAGTCCAGGTAATCAGCCAAGACCTGACGGAAGCGGGCGCGGGACAGGTAATCTTTGACCAGGTGGAGGGGGGACCGGAGACGGTGGATCTGTTGGTAAATAATGCGGGGTTTGGGGACTATGGACCTTTGGATGAGCGATCGCTCGCTAAACAATTGGCAATGGTGCAACTCAATGTTACCGTCCTGGTAGAGTTGACCCATCTATTCCTGGGGGTGATGAAAGCCCGCAGCTTTGGGGCGATCGTCAATGTATCATCGATCGCCGGATATCAAGCCCTACCCTATATGTCTGTATACTCTGCCACGAAAGCCTTTGTGGTCAACTTTAGTCAGGCTATATGGGCGGAAAATCAGGATACAGGGGTGCGGATTTTATGCCTTTGTCCTGGCCCGACAGAATCGAATTTTTTTGAAAATGCCGAATTTCCCCAGTCCATGAAAGGCTCTGGTAACAATTATGCCAGCGCCGCCGAAGTGGTGAAGGAAACCCTCTCTACCTTAGACAAAAAAGACTCTACCCTGGTGACGGGAGGTATCCCTAATCAGATTATTGTCAACTTACCACGGTTAATGCCCAGAGATACCATAGCCAGTTTGGTAGAAAAGCAATTCCGACCCAAAGGGTAGCTTTCCCTTCTGTTTAGCCTAATTTATCAATTCAATAAGCTGTGGTAGATGTTTTCTGCAACAATGGTTTGTTAAACCGTTTGCGCTTTGTGCAAATCGGAGCAGATTTCAAAAAAACAATTTTGGTTATGAAGCGTTATCGTTCAATTTTGGCTTGTGTTTTGGCATTTGTAACCGCCTTCGTGGTAGGTTGCAGTTCTCCTGTGGCGGTGGAACCTCCCAGCTATAGCAGTATTCAGCTTGAAAAAATCCAGGAGTATAAATCTAATATCGTGGCTATACGCGATCGCTCCACCACAGAACTGGTTAGTTATATCCAAAAGGGTGACTGGATCAATATCGATAATTTTGCCCACGGTCCCTTTGGTACTGTACTTCAGGAAATGAACTATGTAGTTCGGAACCTACTTCCCAATGAACAACCAGAAGCCCGCAAATTGTCCCGCGAGGTGTTTGAGCATTTACAGGATATGAGTGAGGCGGCGGCTAAAGCCGATCGCCAACAGGCGGCTATCAGCTATCAGGAAGCCCTGAAAGACCTAGATTTGTTTTTGAGCAAATTTCCCCAAGTTTAGGGAATAGGCAGTTAGGGAAGGCGAGGCGCGTGGCTTATGACTAGGGTTGTGATTGTCGGGTGTGGCATTATCGGGGCGGCGATCGCCTACGAACTTAGTCTGGTGTCGGGGTTAACCGTCACGGTGGTAGATCGTCATCCACCCGCTACCCAGTCAACCGCCGCCGCTTTGGGGGTATTAATGGGGGTCATTAGTCACAAAACCAAGGGGCGGGCTTGGGCTTTACGGCGCGAGAGTATGGCACGCTATGAAACCCTAATTCCTGAATTGGAAGCCTGTAATGGGTATGCCATTCCTTTTAACCGCCAAGGGATTTTGATGTTAGGGTTTGAGGGGGAAAATTGGCATCGTTGGCAAGAATTAGCTACTATCCGCCGTGAACAAGGTTTTCACCTGGAGTTAATGGATCAGCCAACTGTGCGATCGCATTATCCCCAGATTAATTGTGAGCGAGTCACGGGGGCGATATATTCCCCAAGCGATCGTCAAGTGAACCCCACAACTATAACTAAAGCCCTAGTAGCCGCCGCCCAAAAAAATGGGGCTAAATTTAACTTTGGTGTTAATGTCGAGGGCTGGGAAATTACCCAGTTGGGTCATGGTCAGAAACTCTGTCAGCGCCTAAATACTGCCTCTGGAAGCCTTCCGGCTGACTGGGTGGTGGTGGCAGCGGGTTTGGGGAGTACACCCCTACTCCAGAGCCAATCTATGCCCTCTGGGGTAACAATTAAACCCGTCCTCGGACAAGCCCTCAAATTGCGCTGTGGTGAACCTTTGGGGGGTAATCATCCTCAACCTGTGATTACTGGGGATGATGTGCATATTGTACCTTTGGGGGGTGCTGAATATTGGGTGGGTGCAACGGTGGAATTTCCAGACCCCAGCGGGGAAGTCCAAGGGCAACCACAACAACTTGATTCTATTCTCCAAGGGGCGATCGCTATTTGTCCCGCCCTCGCCCAAGGGGAAATTATCCACCAATGGCATGGGTTAAGGCCTCGTCCAGAAGGTAGACCCGCCCCGGTTATCGGTCCTTTGGCGGGTTTTGCTAATGTCCTACTCGCTACGGGACACTACCGCAACGGGGTGTTATTAGCCCCAGCAACCGCCTTAGAAATACGTCAGATGATTAGTGGTAGCATTTAGACCGCCAAAAACTCTTTAATGACTTCCCGACTGAGATCTTCAGTTAAGCCAGAGGCAACTATTCCGCCTTTTTGCATGGCATAATAGCGATCGGCTTGGCGGACAAAGTGTAAATGCTGTTCCACCAATAACACAGAAATTCCCCTAGTTTCAATAATCCGCCGCACCGCTGCTTCAATTTCTAGGATAATTGAAGGTTGAATGCCCTCTGTGGGTTCATCTAAGACTAATAGACGCGGCTTTCCCATTAACGCCCTGGCGATCGCTAATTGTTGCTGCTGACCACCGCTAAGGTCTCCCCCCATACGAGACAGCATAGTTTTTAACACTGGGAATAAATCAAAAATATCCTCTGGTATTTCTCTTTTACCTCTCCCGGCTTTCCCAGAGGCTTCCAAGCCTAACAGGAGATTTTCCTGCACCGTGACGCGGGGGATAATTTCTCGCCCTTGGGGAACATAACCAATGCCTAATTTAGCCCGTTTGTGGGTGGGAATTTGGGTAATGGGAACATCCGCAAATTTCACCTGTCCGGTGCGAGGTTTGAGTAGTCCCATGATGGTTTTTAATAAGGTAGTTTTTCCCACACCATTACGACCAATTAGACAAACCATCTCCCCCACCGGAACACTTAAATCAACATCCCGTAAAATGTGGCTTTCTCCGTAATAAACATTCACACCAGAAACCTGTAACATGAGGTTTGATGGGATGATATGGGGTTGGATATCGGCTTGAGTTGATGTCATTTTACTTACTCCTCCTTTCCTAAATAAACCTCAATCACTCTGGGGTCATTTTGCACCTGATCCATATTTCCCTCAAACAAAACTGAGCCCTGGTGTAATACTGTCACCTGACGCGCTATTTGTCGGACAAATTCCATGTCATGTTCAATCACAATAATTGAGTGACTTTCCGCTAAGGCTAACAATAAATTACCGACGTTTTCCGTTTCCTCATCAGTTAGTCCCGCCACCGGTTCATCAACTAATAATAAATCGGGGGACTGCGCCACTAGCATACCAATTTCTAGGCGCTGCTTTTCACCGTGGGCTAAAAATTCGGCTTTTAATTCGGCTTTGGCTGCTAAACCCACCGTTTCCAACAGTCCCGCCACGGTTCGTTTTTCTCCAGAAATAGGGCGACGAAATAGGGTAGGAAACACATTTTTATTTTGATTAACCACCAGATCCAAGTTTTCGGCTACGGTCAAATTTAGATAAACTCTGGGAGTCTGAAACTTGCGACCAATTCCTAGCCGAGCGATTTTATATTCCGGGATATTGCCTAAATTCCGACCCTTAAATATAACTTGTCCTTGGGTAGGTTGCACTTTTCCGGTGATGGTATCTAAAAAGGTAGTTTTTCCCGCACCATTAGGGCCGATAATTACCCGCAATTCCCCAGTTTTCATGCTAAAGTTAAGGTTATTGAGGGCTTTAAAACCATCAAAATTTACGGTAACATTTTCGATTTCTAAGATATTCATGACCAGTCAATTAATCAACTCAATATTAACTCTCAAGTTCTTCGCGTTCTAATTGCAATTCGGGGTCTTCTTCTAGTTGAGGATAGGTCATGATAGGCTGTCGTAAACCTAAGAGCGATCGCATATATTCCCAACCATCTGTTCGTAACCATCCCACTATACCACTAGGGAGAACTGTCACCACAATTAAGAATAATGCCCCTTGAAAAAATAGCCAAACTTGGGGGAATTGTTCACTGAGGAAGGTTTGACCGAGGCGCACTAATACAGTTCCCAAAATCGCCCCAACCAGGGTAGCCCTACCGCCAACGGCTACCCAAATCACCATTTCAATAGAAAAGGCTACCTCCATAAAACTAGGGGTGATAATACCACTTTGAACAGTATATAATGCTCCAGAAATTCCGGCGATCGCCCCCGAAATCGCAAAGACCAAAACCTTAAACCCGGTGGGGTCATAGCCAGAAAATCTCACCCGATTTTCATCGTCTCGAATGGCTACTAATAAACGCCCAAACCTCCCACTGGTCAGCCACCGACACAGTAAATAAATTAAGATCATCAACAGAATCGACAATTCATAAAATACCAGTTGGGCGGCGGGGGAACCCGCCTGAGTCCCAAAAATCATAGTGGTATCTGTTTTGAGTCCATTGGTGCCGTTAATATATTTTTGTTGACCGTTAAACAGATGAAAAAATACCAGCAAAGCCGCCTGAGTGAGGATGGAAAAGTAAACCCCTTTAATGCGGTTACGAAATACCAAATATCCCAAGATTGCCGCCACGATACCGGGAATTAAAAAGATGGCAACTAGGGTAAACGGAAACGAATAAAATGGTTCCCAAAACCAGGGAAGGTTTTCGACTCCATACAGCATAAAAAAGTCGGGAATTTGACCTTCTGGAAGCTGTAACTGTAAATACATGGCTAGGGCGTATCCTCCCAGGCTAAAAAAGATGCCATGTCCTAAACTTAGCAGTCCTGTATATCCCCAGATTAAATCAATCCCGAGGGCGACAATACATAGGGATAAGAAACGCCCCAATAGCTTTAATCTGAAGACTGGCAAAGCTAAAGGCATAATCACACCTAAAATAATGGCGATCGCTATAATTACCACAATTTCAATGAGTCGCTGTTGTTGCTTCTGTTTTTGTTGGGCGATCCTACCGATTTCCTGATTCATATATATGACCCAATTAACCTTAATTAACCATGGATAAAATGTTGATTTTTCAAGTGTTCGCAAATCCCCATCTACAACTCAGCAGTTCTGCCTTTAGGCGGGAAAATGCCAGCAGGTTTAATTTGCAAAAAGGCAATAATTAGCGCAAAGACTAACACCTTAGACATACTGGTTGTGGCAAAGAAACTCAAGAAATCGACCACAGGCTGTAGAACATCCACAGAGGATAATAAGAACGCCAATGTTCCCGAACCAATCAAATAAATTAAGCTGCCTATAGCTAAAGCGGCTAACACCGTCCCCAGCAAATTTCCCACCCCACCAACTACCACGACCATAAAGGTATCAACGATATAATTTTGTCCGGTATTCGGTCCGACTGAACCCAATAAAGTAATCGCACAACCTGCCACCCCAGCCAGTCCCGAACCCATAGCAAATGTCAAAGCATCAACCTGGTCTGTAGGGATACCCAAACAAGCACTCATTTGGCGATTTTGAGTTACTGACCTAATCCTTAAACCCCAATTAGAGCGATTAAGAAATAGGTAAATCAACCCCAAACATACCAACCCCAGAATAATAATAAATACCCGCGCATAAGGAACTTGAAAATTCCCTAGGGCGAACCCTCCTCGTAACCAAGCGGGGGCGGTCACATCGACATTTCGGGCGCTAAACCAGGGTCTGGTCAAAACTTGCCCTGCTAAGTTACCCATCAGAATACTAGCAGTTGTAGAAATTCCGATAGATAAGACTAACAAAACTGCCCTCGCCCACTTGCGAATTTTCTCCCAGTCCTGGCGACGCTTAACGAAGAATAAGCCCCCAAAAAACAAGAGGGAAAATAAGCCCAAACCGATTACCATTTGCCAGTTGACACTACGGACAAATTGGCGTAAAATTAGACTAACCCCCCAGGTGGCTAATAAGGTTTCTAAGGGTCGCCCATATAGGTATCGAATCACGCCTCTTTCTAATAATAATCCGACTAAAGCGGCGACAATGAAGGCAACGGGAATAGCCAAGAATATATAGAAATTAAACAGGGGTTCTCCCAGGGGTCTAAACATATTCTGCACGACAAAGGTGGCATAAGCACCCAGCATCATTAACTCCCCGTGGGCGAGATTAATTACCCCCATTAATCCAAAGGTGATTGAGAGTCCTAAAGCGGCGAGGAGTAAGACGGAACCGATACTGATGCCATTAAAAAAAGCGATCGCAAGTTCTTGCATTTTTCAAGATTTAAATAACATAGATTCAGGCTATTTAAGAAAGGGCAACCCTTCCGAGTTGCCCCTAATTTGGGAAGGTTTAAACCCCTTCCATTCGGAATCTTTCACCACGGGCGGGGTCAGTCCAATCGCAGGCATAACCCCTGGTGCTAGGAACATACTGATTCCAGGCTAATGGTTCAACCGGACCATCAGAAGACCAGATAATATCAAATAAACCATCATCACGGACTTGACCAATTCTCACAGTCTTAGATAAGTGATGATTAGGATTAATAGTTACTAACCCATGGGGGGCTTGTAATTGCTGACCTATTGCCGCCGCCCTAACGGCTTCTAAATCGTCCGCTGTCCCCGCTTGTTCAACTGCTTGTTTCCACAGATAAACCATAGTATAAGCAGCCTCCATGGGGTCATTAGTAACCCGGTCTTGACCATGTTTAGCCTTAAATGCCTCCACCCAAGTCTGATTTTCTGGGGTCTCTACAGTTTGAAAATAGTTCCAAGAGGCATAATGTCCAATTAGGAACTCTCGGCCGATTTGTTGCACTTCCTCTTCAGCGATACTCACGGACATGACCGGGTATAAATCCGGTGTTAATCCTGAACCCTGTAGCTGTTTAAAGAAAGCGACATTACTATCACCATTTAGGCTATTAAAAATCACGCCTCCGTTGGGCAATGCCTGCCTAATCTTGGTAATAATTCCGGTAACTTCTGTATTTCCTAAAGGTAGATAATCTTCGTCTACGGTAGTGCCACCTTTAGCCCTAAGCTGTTCTTTAATGATGGTGTTTGCTGTGCGGGGGAACACATAGTCAGACCCGACCAAAAAGAACTCTCGACCTTTATTTTCTAATAGCCAATCGACGGCTGGTTCGATTTGTTGATTGGGTGCAGCCCCAGTGTAAAAAATATTCCGAGAACATTCCTGCCCTTCGTATTGCACGGGATACCATAACATATGGTTTCGGGATTCAAACACATCTTTAACTGCTTTCCGACTGGCAGAAGTCCAGCAACCAAAAACGGTAACCACTTGGTCTTGGTCAATGAGTTTTTCGGCCTTTTCGGCAAAGGTCGGCCAGTCAGAAGCGCCATCTTCAACTACTGCTTCAATCTGTTTTCCTAACACTCCTCCGGCTGCATTTATTTCAGCGATCGCCATTTGTTCGGCTTCCACAACCGTGGTTTCACTAATTGCCATAGTTCCACTTAAAGAGTGGAGAATGCCGACCTTAATCGTATCGCCGCTGCCACTTCCAGGAGTCCCAGTTGTGGCATCTTCCGAGGGGGAACCACAGGCTTTTAATAGTACACTAGCACCCAAGGTAGCCGACCCATACAATAAAAACTTGCGTCGCCCTAATCTTCTGTTTATCATATCAATTTTACCAGTTGTAACGGGAACTAATCGAAGCAGGAAATTATCACAAGTTTGACAATTTCTTTTTAATTACTAGCCAATTTCCGAGAGTTGATGCTACTTGAGTAAATTTAAGACCAATTACATACCACCAAGGTTAGTTTTACCATGGATAAATCTACTCAAGCCCATAGACTTAATTAAGCATTTACCCTTAGCTAACTTGGTGAGAGAGAAATGGTCTTAACTTTTAGTTAACTTTAAGGCTAGTGGTGTATCCTAGGCTAAGTCAACCCCAAAAAATGTAGCTATTAATACAGTTTTCCGGTCAAAAGTGAGCATTGGGGGCTAATCATCAGTTATGGAGGTTAATAACTATATGTGACCTGAATATGATATCATAGAAAAATTTTGTTTCTGGTTGTGGAAATTTTAAGCTAAACAGCGATCGCATGAATTTTGAATGGTTGAGTATTGCCATGTTTATCGTGGCTTTAATAGTGTTAGCATTAGGCTATCCAGTGGCTTTTTCCTTGGGTGGTGTCGCCCTAATTTTCACCCTAATTGGCATAATTTTCGGAGTATTTGATCCCATTTTATGGTCAGCCATGCCACAGCAGATATTTGGGATTATGAACAATTTTACACTGCTGGCAATTCCCTATTTTATTTTCCTAGGTTCAATGCTAGAAAAAACTGGCATAGCCGAAAACCTGTTAGAAACCATGGGAATATTATTCGGAAGAATGCGGGGAGGATTAGCGATCGCCGTTATCATAGTAGGAGGACTCCTAGCCGCCACCACGGGAGTAGTCGCCGCCACCGTCATAGCTATGGGTTTAATTTCCCTGCCCACCATGCTACGCTACAGCTATAATAAAAGACTCGCCACCGGAGTAATTGTAGCATCAGGAACCCTAGGGCAAATTATCCCGCCCAGTGTAGTTTTAGTAGTCTTAGGAGATCAACTAGGAGTTTCCGTCGGCAACCTATTTATTGCCTCAG
The DNA here is from genome assembly GCF_026000695.1 of Limnospira platensis NIES-39. Classification (GTDB taxonomy): domain Bacteria; phylum Cyanobacteriota; class Cyanobacteriia; order Cyanobacteriales; family Microcoleaceae; genus Limnospira; species Limnospira platensis. Next base: position 6,326,931 of record NZ_AP026945.1, on the reverse strand, counting down.
TAATTCCCGGACTATTAATGACTACCGCCTTTATTATTCATGTGGCGATCGCCTCCTGGTTACGCCCTGATATCGCCCCCGCCTTACCCACAGAAGTCCTCACAGCACCCGGTCTCAAACAGCGAGTCATCAAAGTATTAATTCCGCCCATATTACTGATTTTGTTAATCTTGGGAAGTATATTTTTTGGCATAGCCACACCCACAGAAGCCGGAGCCGTGGGATGTGTAGGATCAATTATCCTAGCCGCTTTTAACCGTCAACTGACCAAGGATAACCTATATCGCGCCTGTGATGCCACCCTACGAACCACCAGTATGGTAATATTTATCCTGATAGGTTCACGAGCTTTTAGTTTAGTGTTTCGGGGACTAGGGGGAGATAACATAGTTAAAGATATGTTTCTCAATCTTCCTGGCGGTCAAATCGGCTTTTTGATCATCTCAATGTTAATCGTATTTCTGTTGGGATTTTTTATCGATTTTTTCGAGATAGTCTTTATTGTAGTTCCCCTTTTACTGCCCATTGCTCAAAGCTATAATATGGATTTAGTCTGGTTTGGGGTAGTATTAGGCGCTAATTTACAAACATCCTTCCTCACCCCTCCCTTTGGCTTTGCTCTATTTTACCTACGAGGTGTGGCTCCTGCGTCTATCAGCACCGAAGACATTTATCACGGTGTGATTCCATTCATCACCCTACAGCTTATCGTTTTAGGGTTGATAGTCGTCTTTCCCTCCCTGGTCAACTTTTTGCCAGATCTCGCTCAGAACATCGGCCGTTAGAATAGATACAGTTAGCGACATTACTTATTTGTGCGATTAGATAATCATTATGGCGAAACCCACTCAGGAACAGTTACAACAAGAACTCGAGCAAACTAAATCCGAATTGCGTGATGTTTGGGAGGAATTAGAACGAGTCCAGTCTCAGTTTGAACAGGTATCCGGGGAACTCCAACAGGCTCAGACCCAAATTCCACAGCAGGAAACAGCCTCTGATACTAACTGTCAACAGGAATTAGAAGCGCTCCGGTCTCAGTTAAATCAGGTTTTGGCGGAATTGGAGCAGGCTAAGACTCAAATTCACCAGCAGGAAGCGGAAAAAGCACAACTGGAGTCCCTACAACAAGAGCTACAGACTACTCAAGATAGTTTGAACACGACTCGCACCCAGTTAGACCAGGTTCAGGCTCAAATTCAGCAGGGGGAAACGGACAAGGCGGAACTGGAGTCGGTCAAACAGCAGTTACAGGAAGCTCAAGCCAAGCTAACTAGCACTACTGAGGAGTTAGAAAAGGCTAAGACTCAAATTCAGGAGGCACAAGGGTCAAAAGCACAACTGGAGTCGGTCAAACAGCAGTTACAGGAAACTCAAGCCAAGCTAACTAGCACTACTGAGGAGTTAGAAAAGGTCAACTGTCAGTTTGATGAGGTATTGGGGGAATTTGAGGAAACTCATTTTAAGTTACATCAAATTCAGCAGGAAACAGCCTCGGATACGGAGAGCAAGCAAGAATTGGAACGGGAGCTCAATTCTCAGTTAAATCAGGTTTTGGGGGAATTGGAACAGGCTAAGACTCAAATTCAGGAGGCGCAAGGGTCAAAAGCACAACTGGAGTCGGTCAAACAGCAGTTACAGGAAACTCAAGCCAAGCTAACTAGCACTACTGAGGAGCTAGAAAAGGCTAAGGCTCAAATTCAGCAGCAGGAAGCAGATAAAGCGGAACTGGAGTCGCTACAAAAAGAGTTACAGACTATTCAAGGTCAGCTAACCAGCGCCACTGAACAGTTAGACCTGCTTCAGTGTCAGTTTGATGAGGTATTGGGGGAACTGGAACAGGCTCATATTCAGGCTCAACAGGCGCAACAGGAAAAAGCACAACTGGAGTCTGTTCAACAGGAGTTACAGGAAACTAAAGAGAAATTTACGAGCATTCAGCAGGAGTTACAGCAGGGTCAGTTGAAGTTTGATGAGGTATTGGAGGAACTAGAAAAGGCTCATATTCAGGTTCAACAGGCGCAAGGGTCAAAAGCACAACTGGGGTCTGTCCAACAGGAGTTACAGGAAACTAAAGACAAGCTGAATAATAAGACTGAGGAGTTGAAACAGGCTCAGTTTATGCAAAAAGAAGCGGCTGAGGAAGTTGATAAGACTAAGGCTCAGTTACACGAGGCGCGACAAAATCTGCAAACACTGCGATCGCAAAAAGAGGAGACGGAGGGACTTTTGCAGAAGTGTCACGCTCAACTTCAGGAAACTATGGAGGTATTAGAGTCCTCCCACAGTCAACACAAACAGACTCAAGGGGAATTGGAACAATTGCGATCGCAAAAAGAGGAGACGGAGGGACTTTTGCAGAAGTGTCACGCTCAACTTCAGGAAACTATGGAGGTATTAGAGTCCTCCCATAGTAAATACAAACAGACTCAAGAGGAATTGGAACAATTGCGATCGCAAAAAGAGGAGACGGAGGGACTTTTAGAGAAGTGTCACGCTCAACTTCAGGAAACCATGCAGGTATTAGAGTCCTCCCATAGTAAATACAAACAGACTCAAGAGGAGTTGGAACAATTGCGATCGCAACTACAAGAAAAGGAACAGGAATTCACAAATTATCCGGTTCAAGCCTCACCAGTTCCAGCTTCCCCCCCAGCACCTGTAGCAGTAGCAGCAATGGAGTGGGAAACCTTTTAACTAACATTATAGCATCTGCCAGGACTATATTGGGGGCTACCAAATATCCTGGCGGGTTCCGAGTTAATTTAAGTCATCAGAAATCAGTTATTCCTATTCCTGTACCCAAACAGATACAGAACCCCCGTCACAGGAAAAGTGACCCCATCCCCATTCATTGGTATAAACAGGTTCTTTGATGTGTTCTGTCAGGTCAATAAATTTAGCATTAGGTTTACCAACTTCCATCCATTTTTGACCAGGAATGTTATCACTCATAATCACAGCTATACCTTGGGGGTGTTCTTCATCACCTAAACGAGTCCAACCGATGACATTGTAGTTGTCGAAGTAATCGTATTGTTCCCCGTAGGAGTAATTATGTCGCGCATATAATAACTTATCAATTATCCAACGGTGGGAGGGTAAAACAATTTTATAACTGTTACCATCTCTGCCATAATCTTCGTATTCTGCGCCATAATAGTCAGCATAGAAAATACAGGGATAACCTTCTCGTCGCAGCAGAATAATCGCATAAGCCAACGGTTTAAACCAAGGTTCAACGGGTGCTTCTAAGGATTGTAAAGGTTGAGAATCATGATTTTCTACAAAGGTGACCGCATTAATGGGGCGTTCCTGCATAAAAGTGCGATCGAGAATAGTTCTCATGTCGAAGTTACCCCCCGACTTACTGGCATAATAAAACTTATAGTGTAGGGGAACATCAAACACAGACATTCGACCGCCAACTGTATCTACATACCAATGAAGAGTATCAAGGTCATTGTACCAATATTTACCTACCATAAACAAGTCTTTACCGACGTGATTTTCTAGGGTTTCTATCCATTGTGGGAAAAACCAAGCCGAAATATGTTTAATCGCATCAAGGCGGAAACCATTAACTCCTGTGGTATCCAGATACCATTTAGCCCAGTTAGTGATTTCGTCTCTAACTTCTCGATTTTGGAAATCGAGATCACAACCCATTAAATAGTTAAAATTCCCCTTTTCCAAGGACACATAATCATCAAAAACCTTACCTTCAAACAGATAAATGGTTGAGGAATCTTTAGTAAAGTCATCATAATCAACCGCATCAAAATGCCACCAATGCCATTGAAAATCAGAATGTTTGCCTTGACGACCAGGGAAAGTAAAATGAGTATAGGCTTTAATATCTCGCATTTCCCCAATTGGATGAATCCGATTATTCATAGCAAAAGGAGTAGCTTTAACCACCTCAGTTTCATCGCCTCCCATTCTATGATTAACTACAATATCAGCGTAAACTTGAATGCCAGCATTTTGGGCAGCATGAATGGCATCTAAATACTGTTGGCGATCGCCATATTTGGTTCTGACAGTTCCCTGTTGATCAAACTCCCCTAGATCATACAAATCATAAACACCATAGCCCACATCATATTTACCTTTCTTCCCTTTATAAGCTGGGGGAAGCCAGAGGGCGGTAATACCAGCATCGGCTAATTCTTGGGCGTTTTCTTTAAGTTGATTCCATAAAATCAAATCGGGATCGATGTACCAATGGAAGTATTGCATGATTACGCCATTAATCATCTAAATTTCTCCTGTCTGAGTCCCAAAAAATATATTTCAATTATAGGATGGTTTTCCGAAACCGATAAGAATACCAGACAAAGCGCCAAGTTCTAGGCTGGTGTCAGCACCGGGGAGAGAAGAACGTCCAACCCGATGACTTTCCCCTAATAATGGCTGAGGTGGGGGCGGCTAACATAATCTCAAGCTAAACTATACAGTAATGGTTAGATTAAAAGATACGGCAACAGCAAAGGTAAATGTGAATATGAAAAGTTCCTGGATCAGCAGATTGGGACAACCAGTTAAATCATCAGCCATGTCCAAAAAGCATTTGTGGCGGATTTTGGGGGGTTGGGTGATTTCCCAAAGTATCCTTTTGGGGACTCCAGCTTTGGCTAATCGTGATTCTGGGTCGATGAGTTATACAGACTTGTTGCAGAAAATCGAAGCGGGACAGGTCATCAGAATTCAAGAATACCCATCACGACAAGTTGCTAGAGTCACATTCACAGACGAAGCCAACGGACAACAGATTAGGTTTGTGGCACTATTTGACCATAACCCGGAACTGATGGCGGCGCTGCGGGAAAACCCGGTAGACTATGAGGTGAGACCTTCAGCCGACAATAGCGCGGCTATGGGTTTAGTGGTCAATGTTTTGGTGATTGTGGCGGTCTTAGCTTTTCTGCTGATGATTCTGCGGCGGTCTTCCCAGTCTTCGGGAAATGCTATGAATTTTGGTAAATCTAAGGCTAGGTTCCAAATGGAAGCGAAAACCGGGATTCTGTTTGATGATGTGGCTGGTATTGAAGAAGCTAAGGAAGAATTGCAAGAGGTGGTCACATTCCTAAAATCCCCGGAAAAGTTTACCGCCATTGGTGCGAAAATTCCTAGGGGAGTGCTATTGGTGGGACCCCCTGGAACGGGAAAGACCCTGTTAGCTAAGGCTGTAGCGGGGGAGGCGGGAGTTCCGTTTTTTAGCATTTCTGGGTCGGAATTTGTCGAGATGTTTGTGGGGGTAGGCGCATCCCGGGTGCGGGATCTTTTTAAGAAGGCTAAGGATAATTCCCCCTGTCTGATTTTTATTGATGAAATTGATGCTGTGGGTCGCCAACGGGGGGCGGGAATTGGCGGCGGTAATGATGAACGGGAACAGACCCTTAACCAATTACTGACGGAAATGGATGGATTTGAGGGTAATCCGGGTATTATTGTGATTGCAGCCACTAATCGCCCTGATGTGTTGGATGCAGCCCTATTGCGTCCGGGACGGTTTGACCGACAGGTGATTGTTGATTTACCTGGTTACAATGGCCGTTTAGGGATTTTACAGGTTCATGCGCGCAATAAAAAGCTGGCTGATGATGTTTCCCTAGAGGCGATCGCCCGCAGAACACCGGGATTAGCAGGGGCGGATCTGGCTAATTTGCTTAATGAAGCGGCGATTTTAACGGCCAGACGACGCAAGGAAGCGATTACTCTGTTAGAAATTGATGATGCTATTGACCGGATAACTATTGGTTTGGCTTTAACTCCCCTTCTCGACAGCAAGAAAAAGCGACTGATTGCTTATCATGAGGTGGGACACGCTTTGCTGATGACTCTGTTGAAAAATTCTGATCCTCTTAATAAGGTGACAATTATTCCCCGCTCTGGAGGAATTGGCGGTTTCGCTCAACAGATGTTTAATGAGGATATGGTTGATAGTGGTCTGTATACCCGCGCTTGGTTGATTGATCAAATTACTATTGCTTTGGGGGGAAGGGCTGCTGAACAGGAGGTTTTTGGTGAAGCAGAGGTGACTATTGGCGCTAGTAATGATATCCAGGTGGTCAGTAATTTGGCGCGGGAAATGGTGACTCGTTACGGGATGTCGGATTTGGGATTGGTGGCTTTGGAAAGTCCCGGAGAACAGGTATTCTTGGGGCGCGGCTTTCCTAGTCAATCGGAGTATTCTGAGGAAGTGGCGACTAAGATTGATCATCAAATTAGAGCGATCGCTTTTCGCTGTTATGAGCAAGCTCGCCGCCTTATCCGTGATCACCGAGTTTTGCTAGATCGGTTGGTAGGACTTCTCCTGGAAAAGGAAACCATTGAGGGGGATGAGTTCCGCCGCCTGGTGTCGGAATATACTCCTCTTCCTGAAAATCAAATGGCGATTAGTCTCACCAAATAAGCTACATATCAACTACAAAACAGTTGTTAGGAGGCGGTAGGGGGGAGTTTAAACCCCTCCCCCACCCGCCCTTAGTCATTCATCTATGCTGGCTGTGGAACACCTGTCGGGGCGGCACATTTTTCGCCCCAACAAATCTCTATGACTACCGCCACCTTGACAAGCGATCGCCATATTCTTCTCTTCTGATTTTTGACAAGAATTGGGTTGATTTTACACTAAAACCGTTTCCTGTTTTTTGACTGAAAATTCAGCGGAATAACTGTAGTCAATATTTAGCCAAAACTCCCCACTAATAGAGCCCCTGGTCTCAATTTGAATGGGGCGGATTGTAGCTGTAGGGACAGGTTCAATATCTGGGTTATAGGGGTCGATATCGCCAAAATAAATTGGGGTATTTGGCTGTAAGAGAATCGGGGGAATTTCGTCAGGTAAATTAGGTACAGGAGTCCGTTCATCAATGGTGACGGCGGACAGAAACACGGTCACATCCCGAAAGGTGATGTTACTGTACTTATTGGTAACAGCGATCGCCACAGTTTCCACCTGATTTTCACCTAGGCTAGGCTGAGGACAAATCAACTCAAAAGAGGGAGAATATTTATCTATTCCCAGGTAAGATTCTGGCGTAAAACTCGCCGCCACCACCGATAATAAAGCCGACGACCAACCCTGATCATCTAGGGGATGAATAAATGATAATCCCCCCGTTTGTTCGCTGATGGCTACATTATCTCCCGCAGATTTCCGATAACTGTGAACTCTGACTAATGCTGACTTAGCCGCAGCGATCGCTTTTTCCCACTGGTCTAAATCTAGTGATTCATTATCCGATGAAATACCCAATTCTCCCAGATAAAAAATCGCCCTATTTGCGCCTAAACGCCAGTCAAAGTGATTACATGCATCGGCGATCGCTCCCGCACCATCCCCCCTCGCTGGGTCATTCCTTCCATTGCTACGGCTAACCTTTAACCCAGTCAATTCCGACTCATTTACCCCAGAATTAATCAAATAATTACGCAGGGTACGACTAAAGGGGGTTCCGTGCCAAATTCCCTCTATTCCTAACCAGGTAATCTCCAAATCACAGGGGTAGCTTTCCGTGACATTTTCTATCACCTGTTCCGCCACATTACTGATAGTAGCAGCATCATCGCGCAGTGATGAACTGGTATCGATAATTACTACCAAGTCCACTTTATTGATTGTATTTTTCTGACTCATATTGTCATCCTATTACCGCTATTTTTTGCCAGGATTTTACGGTTGATTATCTCCACCATTATTAACCGCAAATTTTAAGCGATCGCGACCTCGACCACTCACCAAAACTCGACCCGAGTATTCTAGTTTAACCCCCTCTATTTTAGCCGGTTCATATCCAGAATCTAGGGGAATTTCTGCCGTCAGCTTAGACGGTTCACTATCCTTAACGGGTAAGTTTCCCAAAGAGAGAAATTCTCCCTCTTCCAGAACTTGGAGCCTTTCACCTTCTGAACTAATTACCTCGGCTTCAACTACCCGGAAATCCAGAACATCTGCATTCAGATAACTATTGGTCACTTCTAGGCATAATTTCGACCTATCCTCGGAAGTAGTGACAGCAAAATTTAAACCATCTAAACTGTCGGGAAGTTCCGCCACCAAAGCCTGAGTGTTTCCAGTCTTCTGGGAAGTTTTCTTAACCCCAGATACCGGAGTTTCCCAGACCGTTTCTGATACCGAGACACCCGCCACCAATTTTAACTCATAAATACGATGCTTACCCTTACCTTTAGCAGTCGTTAAAGTTATCGTATGTTCACCTTGACTAAGGCTTCCTAGTCGTAGTTCAGTTTGACGTTTCTGATTTTCTCCCGCACCCCAAATGCGGATTAATAGGATACCGTCTAGGAATAACCAATCCTCTCCTGAACCATCGCGATGGTAAAATAAAGTTAGTTCCCCTTCTTGATAATTCCTAGAGAGTTGGAAGTGAATATTCAGGCGATCTGTTGATGCCACTCCCGGTGGTTTTTCAGCATCAGGAGCAGTTATAATTGTCGGTAAACTCGGAGATTGAATCGGGTCAGCATCACTACCGATATCATAGTTATATTCGGGAGTCCACACACCCAGGGAAGAAACCTTTAGCCGTTTGGAAGATGTGCCAATTTGCCATAAAACCCCTGGGTCATATTTGGCAATATCAGAAGTTATATTAACCTGACTTTCTGGGGTAAGTTTATCCTCTAAATCCCTAGCGTTTAACAGGGGTTCCACGAAAGCATCAGCTTGTTCAAAGCCTACCGATATCAGGTGGTTAATCAAACTAGGATGGCGGTCAAATTTAGAGGCATAGTCTAATCCTTCTAAATGCGATCGCTTAATTTCTAACTGGCGAATTTTTACCGGACTAATTCCCGCCATCTCTCCATTTAAAAACCCCTTTTGTAACCAGCGATTAGTTTTTTCGATAAACTCTAAACTTTGATACAGAGAAAGATTACCTGATAGTTGATTTCTCCGATCTAAAATCTCTGGCGTAGTCCTAGGTATACCGTCACAGGCGCGAGGGTTCACCTGTATAACCCATAATTCATCCGGCCATTGTTCTGGGGGAATAATTTGTTCATCCACTAGGGATAAAATTGGCGGATTTTCGGCAAATAAACCATCCCAATAAGCAGCATCGCCAATTTCCACAGCTTTGAATAGGGTGGGAATAGCCGCCGACGCGAGAATGGCATCAATTTCCATTTCATTTTGGCGAGAGTCAAATATTTTTGATTCCCCAGATATCACATTAACCGCACCTAAAAATAATCGAGGACTGCTACCCTTAATCAGCCTAGGAAGTTCCGAAAATTTAATGTGTTTTTCCAGCAGTTTTTTCAGGTCTAAATATTCTCGCCTAGGCGTTACAGATTGCCAAAATTCCTGAACTCCTCCCCAGGTGTATGGATTAGAAACATAGCTGGGAATAATCCCTTTCTCGTAAAATCTACAGGATTGAACCGTTAAATAATTTAGGTATTGTTCCCAAAGATGGTTGGCTGAGTTGTCTTCCCAAAAATCAATTAATTTTTGAGAGACTTCCCCAGCAGTTTCCCCTTGATTTTTAACTAAACCATACCAAGCTAGTAGACTGCATAAACCGCCGCCAGATGTGCCGCTTAAACTTACAATTTCATAGCGATCGCACACATCACCTTGCAGAAATCTCTTTAAAACTCCCGCCGTAAATGCCGCATGGCTTCCTCCTCCTTGACAGGCGATCGCAATTTTACCTTTGTTCCGCTTACTCATTTTTGGGCTTCCTAGTAATGGGTGAATAATGCTTTAGTCAACCTCCAGTTTTAATTGGTTTCGGTCACATCAACTCTCTTTTCTCATGATTATCACTTCACCAAAATACAGACCAAAGCTAACGTTTGCGGTTGTTTCAACGCCAACGCCAGTATTTTTTGAATCCTTTGTATCGCGCTATGTAGTTGATGCTAAACGGGTAAACCTCCCAATTTTATAGGTGAATTTTTTTAGGCTGTACCTTATTATTTTATAGAATTTCTCCCAAGGACTCAACCCCCTGACAAAACCTTTATAAAATTTTAACATTTCCCCAAACCAATGACCGATAAAATTAATCAGTTTTGTTGTGGATAAAAAGCCAAGTTAGATTTACAATTACCAAAGAAGAAGCTAAAATCTGGGTAGCTTTTTTGTTCTCAGTTTCATGTTTGAGGGAACGCCAGAACAGGAGAAGACCAAATTACAGCTTCACACGAAGAGGTATAGACAATGGAAAACGAAACAAATCCGTGGAACGAAATGGCCAATCAATGGGTTAACACCTGGACTCAGAGCGGAAATGACATCTGGAAAAACTGGTTTGATCTGATGAGTGGGTCAGGAGTATCTGAAACCGATAAAAATAGCCAGTCCCACTCTGGGGGAATAACCGAACAAATGGCAAAAAATCAGGCCTCATTGATGCGTTTTCTACAATTTTCCTTTGAAGCCTGGAAAGATATATTACCCAAAGTTGAAGCTGGTACGAATTGGGAACAAACCCTAGAAAACTACTCCCAGCAAATTCGCCAGCAAATGGAACAATATATGAGTGTTCCCACTAAGATGACCGGAAGCGGTAGCACTATGGGGAAACTCTACATGGAACAAATGCAGAAGTTTAACCAAATGTGGATGAACTACAGCGGCGCGGCTATGGTTCCCATGGTTGAAGCCATGATGGGTAAAAGTGAAGCATTCATCGAGTTAAATAACCTCTACTGGGAACAACTGTATCAACCCAGCCTAGGAAACCTGCTACAAAGTCCCATGTTTGGTATTACTCGCGAGTTGAATAGTACCTTAATGAGTCATTTTCAGGCTTGGACAAATTTTTATCGCGCTAGTAATGATTATCAGGTAGTGTTAGCAGATATCCAAGTCCGCGCTTTTGAAAAGTTAATCGAAAAATTAGCGGAGGGAGTTAGCAAAGGCGAAAAAGTCGAAACTTGGCGGCAGTTTCAGCAGTTATGGAGTGTGGCTATAGATGACGTATTTGAGGAAACTTTCTGTTCTGAAGATAAACTCAAAATTCGGGGAAGGTTTATTAACTCCCTCAACGCCTATCGACTAGAACAACAAAAGTTGATGGAGATTTCTATGCGATCGCTTAATCTCCCCCTCCGCAGCGAAATTGACGAAATGCACAAAACCATTTACCAACTCCGCAAAGAGGTTAAATCTCTCAAAAAACAGATATCCACCATTACAGCATCTTCACCCAAACCAGAGTCAATTCCAGAAGTAAGTTGAGAGAAAGCCACACCTAATATTTGTCTCAACAGCCTAATTCAATTCGTGATCCAATTCAATATGTCTTTGCTAGGAGGACATCAAGCCATGTTACCTTTCGCCTTACAAATGGGTTTAGAAGACTTAACCGAGGAATATGCAGACCTCACCGAAAAAATTGTTCATGGTATGGACAACCTTAGTAGTTTACGGGAGGAAGAAATTATCGTTGGGGTCACACCCAAAGAAGCAGTTTACCAGGAAGATAAAGTCACCCTTTATCGGTTTGAACCCAAAGTCAAAAAAACCCTTTCTGTACCTCTGCTAATTGTCTATGCTTTAGTCAATCGTCCCTTTATGGTAGATTTGCAAGAGGGTCGTTCCTTAGTTGCTAATTTACTCAGTTTGGGATTAGATGTCTATTTGATTGATTGGGGATATCCTACCCGTAGCGATCGCTGGTTAACCTTAGATGATTATATCAACGGTTATATTAATAACTGTGTTGATTTTCTTCGCGATCACTATGAACTCGATAAAATCAACCTCCTAGGAGTTTGTCAGGGAGGAACCTTTAGCCTCTGCTACAGTTCCCTATATCCCGAAAAAGTGCAAAACCTAATCACCATGGTTGCGCCAGTCAACTTTGATATGCCAAATACCCTCTTAAATGCGCGGGGAGGCTGCACATTAGGACCCGAAGCCGTAGATATTGACCTCATGGTTGAGGCTTTAGGTAACATTCCCGGCGACTATTTAAACATCGAGTTTTTGATGTTAAAACCCCTACAATTAGGATATCAAAAATATCTCGATTTACCCGAAATCATGGGAAGTCGCGACAAACTCCTAAACTTCCTCCGCATGGAAAAATGGATTTTTGATAGTCCCGACCAAGCCGGAGAAACCTATCGCCAATTCCTGAAAGATTTTTATCAGGAAAACAAACTAATCAAAGGCGAAGTAATGATTGGTGATTCTCGGGTAGATTTAAGTAATATTACCATGCCAGTTCTCAACCTCTACGCCGAAAAAGATCACCTAGTCCCCCCTTCCTCTTCCCTCGCACTAGAGGAATACATCAGCAGTGAAGACTACACCGCCAAATCCTTCCCCGTAGGTCATATCGGTATGTATGTCAGTGGTAAAGTACAGCGAGATTTACCCCCAACCATTGTCGATTGGTTAAAAGTGCGAGAGTAACTTTGATTAACAACTCATTAGGGGGGGGTTGACCAAAAATTCACCTACCCCCTTTCCCTTTTTTGATGCCTTACTTCACGCTCTCGGCGCTTTTACGCATAGTATTAAAATACTCTGTCCAGAGTTGTTTTTGAGCATCCAGCATCATTTGGGTGGTCTGCTTTTGTGTTTCCAGATAAGATTTAACCATGTCCTCTTGCAATTTCAGGGTCTGTTCAAAACCTTCTGATAAATCAGAGGGAGGCTTCCAACCCGGGAAACCCTCCGTCCAAGCGTCAAACCATTTTTTCTGCAAGTCTACCATTTGCTTTTGGTAATCTTCAAAAAGCTTAGTATCCATATTGCATAAACCAGTAAATTACTTTTCGCCAATCAAATCTGACTCTGATTGACTCTATAGCTATTCCCGGCTCGTCGTTTCCTAAAGCCTGAGAAACACTACCTCAAATTATAAGATAATTTGCTCAAAATTGATGCTTTTTAGCTAATCTATAGATTTGTAACAAAATCTCATTTTTCCCATCAATTTACGGCAGGTATTCTCAAAAATCCTCCTCTGCAACCATTAGGTCCGGTCTTAGTTAACAAAATATTAACCCAATGTTAATCTTTAGAAGCGATCGCCAACAATATCTATCCCCAGACATAAATTGTAGTTTGAGATACCGCTGCTGAGGGATTTTAGGCACATCAGTTCACTAAGAACTTTTTTATTAAGTTTTATTATGTTAAGCTGTGTTACAGTAGATGGCTAAAAACCTACCATCCAGGTAAAGACCACAGCCAACTTAGGAGAGCAGCATCCCATGATACAAGCAGTTGCAACAACCAAGTTTGCGCCCACCCATACCAAACATACCCCCCTAAGAATTATCGCTTTGGGGGACAGTCTAATTTATGGATTCGGAGATCCAGTCGGCGGAGGTTGGGTAGAACAATTGCGACGCGAGTGGATGTCTCCAGAAAAACCCGGTCATGCGCTTTACAACCTAGGGATTCGTGGTAACACCGTCGCCCAAGTTACCCAGCGTCTCGAGCAGGAATTTCGGCAACGGGGAGAATTAAGAAACCGCCTACCAGACCTAATTATTTTATCAGTAGGACTCAATGACACCCCTCGCTTAGGAAGACCCAACGGCCGATCGCTCACAGATTTTGACGCATTTCGCATCCATGTCGCCACCCTTCTGGAAAGGGCCCAAAGCCTCTGTCCAGTCATTTTCGTAGGAATGCCTCCCGTTGACGAAAGCAAAATGCCCTTTTTAGGCTGTATGTATTACAACCACGCCGACCAATACGCCTACAAAGAAGCCACACGGCGAGGCTGTGAAGTCCGGGATATCCCTTATTTAGATATATTTGACCTATGGCTGTCCCGGGGGGAAGATTGGGTGCGATCGCAACTGAGTTCCGACGGTTTACATCCCAATGTTCAAGGCTACCAAAGTTTACTGAAAGACGTACAGAATTGGGAACCCATCGCCAACCTAGGTTAAACCCAACCCCCCAACTCCCCGAACTTCTGGTTATTTATTCGTAACCAGAGGTATTTGTTTAGCCCAATCAAAATAACTATCCCACCACTGTTTTTGAACAGTGGCGATCGTTTCTAGGGCTTCCTGCTGTATTTTCAGAGTCCCATTGACAGTTTCTTGTTGAAAATCTAACGCCTTGGTCATAGCCTCGGAAGTATTAGATAGATCCTTGATACTGTCGAAACTATTTTTCCAGGTATCCAGCCATTGTTGCTGATAGTCTTCAAACCAATTTTTGCTCATGATTCCCTCAACCGTGAAAACAACAAAATAACCACCACTCGCAGCGGGTAAGCACCTACTGCTTGTGATCAGTATCAGCAACCACCACCCCACCAGTCGCCGTCCCAGGTAGTGGCGATCGTTACTCTCAAAATCTATAAAGGTCAATTCTGTTTCGTCTGCTGAGTAATTATACCAGCATTATCCCAGATTGAATACCTGATTCTACCAATTTCAGGTGTTGAAACCCGATCCTTGGCTGACATCAATTGCGATCGAGCCTTCCCCGTCTGTCATCACAACCCCCACCATAGCTCTAGCTACACTGTCAAGATATCATGACATTATCAATTCCCAGTCGAATTAAGTAGATATCAAAAAGTTCTATTAAATCTGCAACACTTTACTTTAGGAAAAAAAGTTATACCATCACAGGTTTAGCCATTTCAGCATTTTACCAATCCATCAAAATCAGGGTTTATTCTCAGTAAATTTACGGAAACATACCCCACAAACAACCCCAGAAATTTCCGTAAAAATACTTATGGCAAAATGTCGTCAAAAATGTAATCTTAAATCAGAGTATAAATTTCCATGCTAACTAACTCAGCAGCGATTATCTAATTCATTGACGCAACCGCCAAAATATAGCGCTAGTCTCGGCACATTGTCAGTGGAATTAGGATTGTGCAACCCCCAGAGAGTATTAATCCCAGGGAAAATGGCAGATTTCCCCTTTGTGGTCTAGTCCTGTGGCGGCGCACCCCTTAAATCGGAAGCTATGGGAGAAGCGGGAGATAATGTACTTTAACCTAACTTTGAGGGTGATTATTTTAGTAATTGCCGAAGTTATCTAATTCTGAAAGTCTTTGATTAATGGTAGAAATTGGGTAACTTTAACTATAGCGATCGCCTATAGATTTAGCAATTAATAATCAACAATATTTGGGAGTTACATCTAATGGATGAAATCGTGAGAAAATTAGCAGGGGTGGGTTTACCAGCAGTGGTTCTGTTAATTGCAATGGCGACTACAGGACTGACCGGAGCCGCCGCCATAACGGCCGCTTTAGCAATGCTAGGACCTGGTGGGATGCTGGGCGGAATTGTATTATTAGGAATCATTGGACTAGCATCGGACGCATTGACTAAATATGGTTTACAAACGCTTCTAGTGGAAGTTTATTGGCAACGGATCAAAAATGGTGAAAGTCCGTCGAAGTTGTGCAGTGAAATTGATTGGCTCCCAATTACCAAGGAATTGAAATTGATACTTAAAGATGCCCTCGGTCAGTTATGAGGGAAAGTGCGATCGCCCATCTAGCCATGTAGGTTGGGTGAAACCCAACAGCAGTAGGTTGGGTGAAACGCAGTGAAACCCAACAGCAGTTAGATATAGTGGGGTTGGGTTTCGTGACCTCCACCCAACCTACTCCACTTGGGGAAAGTGCGATCGCCTAATTTTCTACCACTTCCCAAAACCCCAGCCATGTAGGTTGGGTGAAACCCAACATCAGTAGGTTGGGTGAAACGCAGTGAAACCCAACAGCAGTTAGATATAGTGCGATCGCCTAATTTTCTCGGACTTCCCAAAACCCCAGCCATGTGGGTTGGGTGAAACCCAACATCAGTAGGTTGGGTGAAACGCAGTGAAACCCAACAGCAGTTAGATATAGTGCGATCGCCTGATTTTCTACCACTCCCCAAAACCCCAGCCATGTAGGTTGGGTGAAACGTAGTGAAACCCAACATAACTGAGAGATGGTGGTGTTGGGTTTCGTACCTCCACCCAACCTACCACTTGGGGAAAGTGCGATCGCCCATGTAGCCATGTAGCCATGTAGGTTGGGTGAAACGCAGTGAAACCCAACAGCAGTTAGATATAGTAGGGTTGGGTTTCGTGACCTCCACCCAACCTACTCCACTTGGGGGAAAGTGCGATCGCCCATCTAGCCATGTAGGTTGGGTGAAACGCAGTGAAACCCAACAGCAGTTAGATATAGTGCGATCGCCTAATTTTCTCGGACTTCCCAAAACCGCAGCCATGTGGGTTGGGTGAAACGTAGTGAAACCCAACATAACTGAGAGATGGTGGTGTTGGGTTTCGTACCTCCACCCAACCTACTCCACTTGGGGGAAAGTGCGATCGCCCATCTAGCCATGTAGGTTGGGTGAAACGCAGTGAAACCCAACAGCAGTTAGATATAGTAGGGTTGGGTTTCGTGACCTCCACCCAACCTACTCCACTTGGGGGAAAGTGCGATCGCCCATCTAGCCATGTAGGTTGGGTGAAACGCAGTGAAACCCAACATCAGTTAGATATAGTAGGGTTGGGTTTCGTGACCTCCACCCAACCTACTCCACTTGGGGGAAAGTGCGATCGCCCATCTAGCCATGTAGGTTGGGTGAAACGCAGTGAAACCCAACATCAGTTAGATATAGTGGGGTTGGGTTTCGTGACCTCCACCCAACCTACTCCACTTGGGGGAAAGTGCGATCGCCCATCTAGCCATGTAGGTTGGGTGAAACGCAGTGAAACCCAACATCAGTTAGATATAGTGGGGTTGGGTTTCGTGACCTCCACCCAACCTACTCCACTTGGGGGAAAGTGCGATCGCCCATCTAGCCATGTAGGTTGGGTGAAACGCAGTGAAACCCAACATCAGTTAGATATAGTGGGGTTGGGTTTCGTGACCTCCACCCAACCTACTCCACTTGGGGGAAAGTGCGATCGCCTAATTTTCTCGGACTTCCCAAAACCGCAGCCATGTAGGTTGGGTGAAACGCAGTGAAACCCAACATCAGTTAGATATAGTGGGGTTGGGTTTCGTGACCTCCACCCAACCTACTCCACTTGGGGGAAAGTGCGATCGCCTAATTTTCTCGGACTTCCCAAAACCGCAGCCATGTAGGTTGGGTGAAACGCAGTGAAACCCAACATCAGTTAGATATAGTGGGGTTGGGTTTCGTGACCTCCACCCAACCTACTCCACTTGGGGGAAAGTGCGATCGCCCATCTAGCCATGTAGGTTGGGTGAAACGCAGTGAAACCCAACATCAGTTAGATATAGTGGGGTTGGGTTTCGTGACCTCCACCCAACCTACTCCACTACTCCACTTGGGGGAAAGTGCGATCGCCTAATTTTCTCGGACTTCCCAAAACCGCAGCCATGTAGGTTGGGTGAAACGCAGTGAAACCCAACATCAGTTAGATATAGTGGGGTTGGGTTTCGTGACCTCCACCCAACCTACTCCACTTGGGGGAAAGTGCGATCGCCCATCTAGCCATGTAGGTTGGGTGAAACGCAGTGAAACCCAACATCAGTTAGATATAGTGGGGTTGGGTTTCGTGACCTCCACCCAACCTACTCCACTTGGGGGAAAGTGCGATCGCCTAATTTTCTCGGACTTCCCAAAACCGCAGCCATGTAGGTTGGGTGAAACGCAGTGAAACCCAACATCAGTTAGATATAGTGGGGTTGGGTTTCGTGACCTCCACCCAACCTACTCCACTTGGGGGAAAGTGCGATCGCCTAATTTTCTCGGACTTCCCAAAACCGCAGCCATGTAGGTTGGGTGAAACGCAGTGAAACCCAACATCAGTTAGATATAGTGGGGTTGGGTTTCGTGACCTCCACCCAACCTACTCCACTTGGGGGAAAGTGCGATCGCCTCATTTTCTCGGACTTCCCAAAACCGCAGCCATGTAGGTTGGGTGAAACGCAGTGAAACCCAACATCAGTTAGATATAGTGGGGTTGGGTTTCGTGACCTCCACCCAACCTACTCCACTTGGGGGAAAGTGCGATCGCCTCATTTTCTCGGACTTCCCAAAACCGCAGCCATGTAGGTTGGGTGAAACGCAGTGAAACCCAACATCAGTTAGATATAGTGGGGTTGGGTTTCGTGACCTCCACCCAACCTACTCCACTTGGGGGAAAGTGCGATCGCCTCATTTTCTGATATAGCACTACGCATATACGTTAGGACAATTGTTGAATGATGCATCCACGCATTCTCTAACCGTTTTTGTTTAAGTCCGGAGAATAAGCAGGCTAATACCAAATTTAACATCCGGCTTTTTCTACGATTTCTTGAATACAGCCTTTATCTCAATCATTAAGCACAGTAACAACACTTGGTAAACCAGTTATTCAAACACTGTAAATCCACAAGGCTTACCGCCACTTCTACCAATCTCACTAATAATTCCATTGTCTCCGTCCTGAACTTGCACACTAAACTTTTGAACTGTGACCACATCATCTCTATAGGGTTAAACTCAGGGGAATGCACCGGCAGATATTCTACCCTGACTCCCACTGACTCTATCATTTATTTGACTTCTACTCCATGATGATAATTTAAGTTATCCATTACCACTACATCTCCTTTTTTTAATTTTGGCAATAAATCTAACTTGATGAATTGGAGAAAATCCTCTTTTTTCATCGACCCTTCTAATGTTTGAGTCGCCACCACTCCGGAGAGCTTAATTGCACCAATTATTGTCATTTTTTGCCTCGATAGGATTTCCGCATTTCATACACTTTTTTCCCTTTCGTAGCTCTGGCTAACGGTCTCCTCATTCCTACCCATAAACCCATCAATCAACACAAGCTTTTCAGTATCCACATCTCTAATTATTTCCCAATAATCTACTCGCGCTTTCTGTACTTCTTCTGTTACTACTTTTTCGCTCCTGTATGTTTTTTTTTGAGGCTTATATCGTGCTGCTTTAAAAATCTATCTATCATGCTCGTACTGACATTTATGCCCAGCTTTTCTCTGACCTTCTCACTATATTGCCATAAGGTCAGGTCGGGGTGGGCTTCTACAATATCTATCACGGCTTCCTCATGCTTAGATAAAATGCTTTTCTTTTTAGTGCCGCACTTACGAGGAGATAAGTCTCCCGTTAATCGATACTGTTTGACCAGTCGCCTTACCGTGTCTGGACTCACCAAAAAGCGTTTCGCTACTTTTCGGATAGAAGTGTCCCCTTTTTCATAGGCTTCTACTATCTTTTTCCGAAAATCTAAAGAGTAACGGCTCATGGTAGTTGGTTGTGATCACTTATACAATAGCCATACATTATACTGTACTTTGTGTTTTGGGTAAAGGCTGTATTATTTGAGTTTTTGAAAAATTTGTTAGATCAGATAGTTTGTAAAAAACAGTTAGAAGATAAAAAGCCATCACCCCATCTCCCAATCAACAGAGATGATATTGATGATGATGGTTGGCGTAAGCCCTAACAGCTAACAGATAACCCCTAACTCAATAACTTAATAGCCCCCTATGGTTTCTGACTGTAGGGGGTGTCTATGTATTTTTTGAATACAAGCCCGTTACAACACGCCTGTAACGGGTTTATATGAATGCTCACCCTATCATGTCCAGATATTACCCAGAACTACTTTACCCCTAACAGATAGCTTTACCTACAACCTACGACTAAGATTTTGGGGGTGAACTGATTATGTTGGTATCGGTTTCCGCACGGGGTGATTGCCAACAAAGATTGGAGACTTGCTGAGAATTATGTGGGTATCGATTCCCATCTCGGTAATTGTCACCAGTTGAAAAGTTGTTTAGGGGTATCGGGTTGGAGCCGGTAGATGATAGCTCATAGTTTCCCCTCACCGGAGATGATGAATCAGACCCATAGATAACCGGATAGGCGATCGCTCATAGGTTTACCTATAGGTCTAGTCCACGGAAAGGCGGTCTGATATCTTTGTACATTGATTACTTAGCGGGTTCCCCCCTACGGCTACCTACGGCTATCGTGTTGGCTTTGAAACATACCCTCCCCCCATAACCGGAATAAGCACTATTGGGGAAGTGACCGATGTGATAGCGGTCAAGAGTGAGGTACGAACCGATAGGCTTGCCATTGACGGGTATCACAAGGGAACTACCCTATCAGCGTCCGGTTATGGGGGTGATATGGATATTTGACAGATTGATTAAGTTGTGCTTATTGATTAACCCGTCAATAATTAAGATTTGTTGCTAAGGGATATGCACCAATTGTCCCGTGTGCTAAGACTGAATGGAGTGCATTTTGAATGTAACGGTGCGGTGCGACTATCGGGTTAAGTGAATTCCGATAATCGCAGTCAGGATAAGAGATTGCTTCAAAAGCCGATGGCGGGATTTGAACCCGCGACCGCTCGATTACGAATCGAGTGCTCTACCACTGAGCTACATCGGCACAGTAGCCCATTGTAACACATAATATAATTGAGCGATCGCCAGCCAAAAACTTGTCAACGCTGATTATACAGGATCAGGAGTCGAGGCAGTTGCGCCCGAGTAAACCACACCCCGCTGCATATCCAAAGTAAGAATCACCCCATCACGAATCACCTGGGTAGCATTTTTCACCCCAACAATCACCGGAACCCCGAGGCGCAAACCAATAACCGCCGCATGGCTAGTCAAACTATCAACTTCCGTCACCACACCAGCCGCCTTACGCATAACCTCCACAAAATCCGCATTAGTTTGGGAAACCACCAAAATTTCTCCAGGGTTAAAATCACCCACCTGAGAAGGCTGGTTAACCACACGAGCGCGACCAGTAAAAGTTCCCTGACCGATAGCAGTTCCCTTACCGAGAACCGCCGTCACTACTTCCACCTTAACCAAATCCGTAGAACCTGCGACCCCCTGCAAAGTCCCAGCAGTAGTCACCACCAAATCCCCATCAGCGACAAAATTATTTTCCCGCGCCACATTAACCGCCGATTGGAAAGTCTGATCCGTAGAAGGTAAATCCAAAACCAAAAGCGGTTTAACCCCCCAAACCAAACTCAACTGACGCGCCACCTCCACATGGGGAGTAATCGCCAAAATCGGAGTTTGGGGGCGAAACTTCGAGACATTGCGCGCCGTAGCGCCAGTTTTAGTTAAAGTCATAATCGCCGCCGCATCTAACTGAATCGCAATTTGACTGACAGCTTGACTAATCGCATTAGGAATAGATCGCCCCGTATCCTCCACCTTGAGAACATTACGAGTAATCCCATCTCGTTCAATTCTGTTAGCAATTCTAGCCATAGTCGCCACCGCTTCCACGGGAAACTGACCCACAGCCGTTTCATTAGAGAGCATCACGGCATCAGTACCATCAAGAATAGCATTAGCCACATCGGAAATTTCCGCCCTAGTCGGACGAGGATTGCTCACCATACTATCAAGCATCTGAGTAGCAGTAATCACCGGAATTCCCATGCGGTTAGCCGTGACAATCAAACGTTTTTGCAAAAGTGGCACATCCTCAGCAGGTAACTCCACCCCCAAATCACCCCGCGCCACCATCACACCATTACACAGGGCTAAAATCTCCTCCATTTGTTCGATCGCCTCATGTTTTTCGATTTTGGCGATGACGGGGACATCCTTACCCGCACTAGCAATCAATTCTTTAATTTCCAAGACATCCTGGGGATTGCGGACAAAACTGAGGGCGACCCAATCGACCCCTTGATCTAAGCCAAACATCAAATCGCGCCGGTCTTTGTCGGTCATGGCTTTAATGGAGAGATAGACCCCCGGAAAATTAACCCCTTTACTATTGGAGAGGACACCACCGACGACTACCCGACAGTGTAGTTCTCCCTTGTCTCGGTCTACTTTTTCCACCAGCATCTCGACCTTACCATCATCTAAAAGAATGGTCGCGCCATCGGGGACTTCATCAGCGAGAGGTTCGTAGGTAACAGAGGAGATCTCCTCGTTTCCAGGAAGGTCACGGCTGGTGAGGATAAAGTGATCACCTCGGTTCAATTTGATCGACCCATTCTCGAATTTTCCTAAGCGAATCTTGGGTCCTTGTAAATCCTGAAGAATACCTACAGGCTTGTTCAATTCAAAGGATACCTGACGAATCAAACGAATGCTGCGCTGGTGGTCTTCATGGCTACCGTGGGAAAAATTCAAGCGCAAAGTGGTTGCTCCCGCTTCTATCAACGCCTTGAGTACATCCGGTTTTTGTGTCGCCGGTCCAATGGTGGCGACAATTTTGGTTCTATGTATTAAGTTTGGCGATCGCATAACGTTAACTCAGTCCCAGGCGTTGATAGTTGTTAGTTTTGGCGCACCTAGGTGCGACTAGAATCACTTTAAGAAAATTTAACCATGATCGTGGCATATTTATCGCAAAACCCCCCTAGAATCTGACTGGGAGAGCAGATGAATCAGTCCGGGCGCGGGACAGGCTGCGCCGTCGCGACGGATGATCTAGGCTGGTTATTTCCCCGCGCGATCCCGATTTCTCCCCCTGTGGTGTCTATTGATAAAAATGACGGTTTCGCGCGTATAGTGGTGCTTTATGGCCGGGATTCAACCCTTAACTATGGGGAACCCCTCAGTTACTGTAGGGCGCGTCACCTAGAGATAAATCGTACTGTCGCCGTCAAAGTAAAATTGTAGTGTGTGTGTCCCAGTGAAACCAAACACCACCATCTCTGACCGAAAAAATTGGTTTCACCCTAGTTTCACCGAACCGACAAAGAAGATTAGCCCTGAAAACTTAATGATTGGTAAAATTCGAGAAAATGAAGCTCAACTTAGGAATTTATGCGGTGATATCGTTAATGAGTAGCTACCTGTTGTTAGCCACTCCGGCGCAGTCGCAGCGTCCATCACCCTGTTCTAATGATAACCAAGAACGACCCTCCCAACGTCGCCGCCAAATTATTAACCGTGAATATGGCTTGCGCTTTGATATTCCAGCTAATTATTACACGGAACTACGAAGTGAGAGAGGACATCGCCAACAGTTATCTATTGCCGTTCGTAACCCTACTGATGTCGAGTTTTTGGAATGTGGGAGAAGGGAAGGAATGAGAGGCTATGGACACCAAGTTTCCGACGTGAGAGTTACCATTGAACCACGTCCTAGCAATATCGGCAATGTTCGTGATATTTTACGCAATGCGGCTACTGGAAGCAGTTACAGCCAGATTTTAGAGTCTAATTTTACGACTATTGCGGGACAGGAGGCGGTAATTTATATAGTGCAAACGAGTTATCCTGAGCGTTATCGGTATGGGCGGCTAATACATCCTAATGGACGATATATCATTAGTATTTCTGCGGGAGATTATGGGGAAAGAATAGATGTGATTGATTTGCAGGTGATGAACCTGATCATGTCTACAATGAGGATAGATTGGCAACCATGACCACTAAAAAAAGCTGAAATTCTCACCCGCCTGGTTTACTCACCGGACAACTATCAGAGACTGTTTTTTAACGGTTAGAAGCAGAATTGCAGTTTTTGAGTAATTATATCGCAGCAATTGAGTGGCTTGTAGGTTCTACGCTGGGCACGAAACCTCAAGGCTACTATATCTAACTGCTGTTGGGTTTCACTGCGTTTCACCTAACCTACTGCTGTTGGGTTTCACTGCGTTTCACCCAACCTACATGGCTGGGGTTTTGGGAAGTATGAGAAAATTAGGCGATCGCACTATATCTAACTGCTGTTGGGTTTCACTGCGTTTCACCCAACCTACTGATGTTGGGTTTCACCCAACCTACATGGCTGGGGTTTTGGGAAGTCCGAGAAAATTAGGCGATCGCACTATATCTAACTGCTGTTGGGTTTCACTGCGTTTCACCCAACCTACTGATGTTGGGTTTCACCCAACCCACATGGCTGGGGTTTTGGGAAGTGGTAGAAAATTAGGCGATCGCACTATATCTAACTGCTGTTGGGTTTCACTGCGTTTCACCCAACCTACTGATGTTGGGTTTCACCCAACCCACATGGCTGGGGTTTTGGGAAGTGGTAGAAAATTAGGCGATCGCACTTTCCCCCAAGTGGAGTAGGTTGGGTGGAGGTCACGAAACCCAACCCTACCATCTCTAACTGATGTTGAGTTTCACTCAACCTACATGGCTGATATTTTACCTTGACAAATACCCGGATTTTACCTATCCTATAAGAATAGAAAACTGTGCCGCTATATATATGAATTTTACAGTGGGTAAAACCAAAGCCAACCTATCATTGCTACTGCCTCGCCAACCCGCGATCATCATAAGTTTAGTAGTAGGTTAGGGGTCGGAAAACGGCACTCTCGCTGGTTGGGTTTCACTGGGTTTCACCCAGCCCAAATCGCTACATAGCCGTTCTGGCAAAATGTTCATCTCCCAATAAATATAATCAATTTATATATAATCATATAATCAATTTATTTTTTATCAAAAATGGCAAATATCATGTCGTAAATAATTACCCTAAAGTTGTTTTTTCCAACCTAATCCCACTGTAATTTGTAATTAATCCAACTGCATAAGCTTAACCAAAAAATTTGAATTTCAAAAAAAATAACAATCAGAGTTATATCTTCAGTTATAATTTTGTATTCCCACAATAATTCATTAAATCTACCATTAACAAATAAGACAATATGAATAATTAATAAAGCTCTTAACCAAGAAACTTATAGTTTCTTGATTAACAAAAAAATACAAGGCATTGAAAATAAATAAAAAAACCAATAGGTGGGTAAACCCCAAACAATTTGATGAATTAATTTTACCAATAAAATTTGTTTTAACTCTGCCAAGATCATCAAAGTTAAGACACAAGTAAATACACTAACAATTACAGCAATAGTATTCATAAAACAGTGATACTTAAAAGAGATTAAATTATTGTGATTAGGCAAACGAAAAAGAGTATATCCTGGAGGTGGCAGTAGCCAATCATTCAATTTACTTGCCCGATATTTAACATATAATGTAATCTCAAACCACGGTGTTTTAGTATAAAATTCTGAAGGATTATTTAAAATTGTTGCGACCAATAAAATTACAAAAACTAAAAGGGCTATAAATAGTGCAAGTTCAACTATTGTCATAATAAATAATTCTAAAATAAACTCTTAATTTACCTAACCAAACAAAACATATTTGACTTTATAAATCCAAAAGGATAGAGTCATTAAAACATAATTTTTAAATCGGTATAATTATCTTGAATGGCTTTAAAGATTCAAATATAATTTGATTATTTTACTCAAAAATTAATCACAATTTAATTGTTTTCTTGACAAATCATCATTGTTTGGAAAACACAAGCTACTAGGGATTTTGCTT
The DNA here is from genome assembly GCF_026000695.1 of Limnospira platensis NIES-39. GTDB lineage: Bacteria > Cyanobacteriota > Cyanobacteriia > Cyanobacteriales > Microcoleaceae > Limnospira > Limnospira platensis. The sequence continues at coordinate 6,301,648 of NZ_AP026945.1, read as the reverse complement.
GGAACATACCGAATTAAATTAGGATCTCGTAATCCAGTTTCTACAAAATAAGTTAAATCATCAACTTGCTTATTAGTTAGGTTAAGAGGCTTAAAAAATATACTTAAGTTACCAGAATATTTAGCCTCCATCTTTTGAGGTTTTGCATTATTAAAGTATTCAACAATTTGTCGTACAGTTGTCAAAGATGCACCATGACCATAAGGAGAGCTATCTATTAAATTGTAAAGCGGCGGAACCTTGAACTTAAAGTCATCCTTGGCTCGTTGTGTAGCTGTACCTCTCCCTAAATTTAATCCAGTCCAATCTTTTGGATGGTCATCAAAGCCTACTGCATAAAATTCGTCTCGTGCTAAGTTTGATCCAGTATGACAGTGAACACAAGATGAACTAAAAAAGGTAATTGCGCCTCTAATTTGATTTTTTGACATAGCCATTTTATTACCTTTTAGCCATTTTTGAAAAGGCGCTTCATTACTTAATAAAGTCCGCTCATAAGCTGCAATTGCTAATCCTGCTCGTTTCAAGTCTTCAACTTCTGATCCTACATAAGGGCGATCAGGAAAAGCACTAGCAAATAGCTTTTGGTATTCAGGTATGAGAGCGATCGCGGCTGTTCCTAATTTATGGACGTTCATTGCACTAATGGCCTGGGTTTCTAACCCATCCAGCTTAAATCTATTAATATCGAAGCTCTGAATTAGCTTCTCTTTGCCATTAACTCCAGTAGAGCCTGCACGCCCATTCCATAACATTGCTTTTTGGTAAGCACTGTTTAATACAGATGGAGCTAAAATATTTTGCTTATCAATTTCAGCAGGGAAAGCATCGGGATCTGGATGTCGCAATTTACCTGCTCCTATTCCTCCTGTTCCTAATGCTTGTGGCAAATTTGATCTAAATCCAGCTTCTGCAAAATGACAAGATGCACAGCTTGCTTCCTGCCAATGTTTACTATTAATTGGATTAATAGACAAAGCCGTTTCATGGAACAGCATTTGACCAAGATAAATTTTTTCTTTTGTTAATTCATTTTGAGGATCAAAAGGTATTGCACTAAGATTTTCTGAATCAGGTAGAATAAAATACTGATAACCACTATTATTAGGGGCGATCGAATTAATTAACTGCCTAAGCTGCATATCCAAATAAGTATGCTCAGGATCATTGGCAGAAAGAACTGGTTGTTCGACAGAGAAAATCACCCCAAAAATTATTACTAGGCTTAAAATAAACTTCACAAACATAAGCATGATTCAGGTTATATTTCCCATAATTTTAAATCCTAAATTCTGCGTAAATTTCTGTTTAAAACAGCATTTAATAAATCTCGGCAAACTGCATTCAAGTTGGCGTTGGTAATTTTCCAGAATCTTCCTGTGCGCTTGTTGCGAACTATCAGATTAATATTTGGATATCGTCGTGCTTGTACAAATGTATTGCTTGCATCAGCTACTAAAATATTCTGGGAATTTAAATCACTAGCAATATTCCCTCTATTGTTATACTCAGCAGTTGTCATGTAAACACCATCTTGCGCTGTAAGAAGTTGAATATTCCCACTACTATCTTCATAGGCTACAGCTTCATATTCATCACTCATTGAATCTGCTTGATGACCTCTGTCTCGCTGAAGCTCTCCGATTCTAATAGGAGAGTTAGTACCAACAGGAAATAACAATTTAGCATCTTCAGGCATTTGCATAAGCTGGCGGCGCACACGATTGATAGAACTCATTAAGCTAGGACTCGTACTTAAATCTACGGGTTGTTGTCCTAGCTGATCTAACCCTAATTCATGAGGCGTAGCTACAGCATAAATAGTTCTTAAGTCAATTAAATTCTGGTAACCAGAGTCAATTGCATCTGAGGGCTTTGATACATTTATAATCAGTGCTAAAGAAATTAAAAATGATAAAGCTAAAGCCAATGTTCTCAACAGAGAGTATTTTTTCATGAGATTTTTTGTAATTTTAACAAAACGTCAGAAGTCGGTAAATGTTGTAACGTTATCAATTACCACTTCATTGTAAACTAGATTAAGTTTAACTGCATAGATTAATTTATATGAATTTCTTATTAAAATCAATTATCGCCAAAAGATTTCCAAACTAAATTGAACTTCTAAAGACATAAAAATCGACATATTGCTCGGTCGAGAGTTTCCTTAGTCATAATTTAAGTTTTTGAAGTATGCTTTGGCAATAGTAATCTAAAGGAACGTTAAGAATTTGTTGATCATGATTGTTTGTATTATCTTTAATCAACAAATCAATTGTTTTTTTGGATTCTAAGTTTTCCAAGTAATTAAGTTGTTGAGTGATCAGTTTTAGTGATTGTCCCACGGTTAACGAAACCCAATCTCCTTGAGAATCTTTAATATGACTAGCACTGTATAAAATATTTATTATCTCATTATTGGTCATGGAAATTTCTGAATATTTGTCATAAAAAATATCCTTTGTTGAAAACCCAGATCCTAAAGCTCTAGCGATATCTCTGAAAACAGAGCTAAGTTTTAGCAACTCTTTCTTAGAAACTTTACTATATTTTTTTATGTCTATTAAGCTTATATTTGACGACTTAAAATCAATTAAATTGTAGATTTTTTCTTGAATATACATATCATTAATAGTATCCGTAAAATGATTTTCAAAGAGGTATGTCAAATCAAAAAAAATAGAAAAATTTAAGATGGACGTTAACAAGAAGATTAACAAAAGTTTCATTGCTTATTTTATTGATAGTTGAAAAAATTTACCAATTAATATATTCGTAAAGTTTGGTTTAAAACAGCGTTTAATAAATCTCGTTTAACTGCATACAAGTTAGCATTGACTATTACCGCTTGTCTTCCTGTGCGCTTGTGGCGAACTATCAGATTAATAGTTGGATAGCGTCGTGCTTGTAAAAATATACGGCTTGCATCAGCTACTAAAATATGTTGAGAGTTAAAATCAGTAGAAGTGTTACCTTGGCAACTTAACTCGGATCTTGACAATGAACACTGGTGTCTTAGGAGGTGACCAGTGCCTGACAATGCTGCTCTTGTCATTGCAGCTCCATCTCCCGCTGTAATAGATTGAGCGTTTCCGCTGCTATCTACATAACCTGTAGCTTCATATTCATCACTTCTTGAATCTACTTGATGACCGGTATCATTTGGAATTTCTCCAATTCTAATAGGAGAGTTAGTACCAACAGGAAATGATAATTTAGCATTTTCAGGCATTTGCATAAGCTCTCTGTTCACACGCTTTATAGCCCTCATTAAGCTAGGATTCGCACTTAAATATACTGGTTGTTTTCCTAGCTGTTTGAACCCTAGTTCATTTAGTTCATGAGGTGTATATACAGCCTCAATAATTCCCAAGCCAATGAAATTATGATAACTAGAGTCAATTGCATTTGTAGTCTTGGATAAGCTTATAATCATTACTAAAGAAATTAGAAACGAGAAAGCCAAGGCTAATCTTTTCCAGAAAGCGGATTTTTTCATGATATTTTTGGTGATTCTTTAAAACTTAACGTCAGAGGCAAGTCACTGTAGTGACGCGCTTAACTACAATCTAAACTAGATTAATTTGAACTGCATCGATTGTTTTTGTTGATTCAAAATAAGCCACCTTTCACTTGATAATCTTATCAAGTGAAAGGTGACCGAACTTGAACGGTTAAGAACTGCGCAAGTTGCTGTTTAAAACAGCATTTAATAAATCTCGGCAAACTGCATTCAAGTTTGTATTTACCATTACTGCTCTTGTTCCAGTCCGCTTGTTGCGAACTATCAGATTAATAGTTGGATAGCGTCGTACTTGTAAAAATGTACGGCTTGCATCAGCTACTAAAATATGTTGAGAGTTAAAATCCATAGCAATGCTACCGTTACCAAGTAACTCTGCTGTTGTCATTTCAACTCCATCTCCCGCTGTAAAAGATTGAGGGTTTCCGCTGCCATCTACATAACCTTCACCTTCATATTCATCACTTCTTGAATCGGCTTGATGACCTGTATCCTGTGGAATATCTCCCATTTTAATAGGAGAGTTAGTCCCAATAGGAAATATCAATCTAGCATTTTCAGGCATTTGCATAACCTCTCTGTTCACACGCCTTATAGAATTCATTAAGCTAGGGTTCGCACTTAAATCTACGGGTTGTTGTCCTAGCTGGTCTAATCCTAGTTCATGAGGTGTGGCTACAGCGTCAATAATTCCTAAGTCAATTAAATTCTGATAACGAGAGTCAATTGCATTTGATGGCTTGGATAAGCTTATAATCAGGGCTAAAGAAATTACAAACGAGAAAGCCAAGGCTATTTTTTTCCAGACAGAGGATTTTTTCATGCGATTTGTTCTTCCAGTAAAAATCAAAATGGAAAGCAAGCAACTTTAGTTTTAGGGGTTATAGTTGAGATTGCCTGAGAGTGACCTAAACTTCATTTTAGACAAAATCCATTTGAATTGGGAGGGTGGATATATATGTTTTTATTATCTGAACCATTACCTCCAAAAACTTTTATAAATTACTGATACCGACCAGACATCAAATTTGATGATGGCGAGTTCTGATTGATTTCTAATTGAGTCAAGTCAATATCCGACTCTAAAAATGTTAAGCCTTCGTTAACTGCTGAATTAACTATATCTCTTAAAATTGCTTGGATACTAATATTTTTCATCAGATAAATTGTGTTACTGTTTGCTTCAATACAGACTAAGCTTAAAACTTCTACTGTATCGGATTCCTGAATAGAGTTGTTATTCATTCTGTCAGATAATTCATCAATTAGCTGTAATATATCCTGCTTTGTAAATGGTAAGGCTTGCTCACCAGAAGCATCTAAATATCCAATGGCTTCTAGATTTAAATTGTTATTGAGGTTAGTTGTATGATTGTTGTTCAAACTAATTGGCTCATTTGTTCCTAGCGAATACCTTATATGTGCTGTGTCCGGGAAAGATAAAATATTTTTTTTCGCTAATTCTATATACTTAGAGTATTGCTCTTGAGGAAACGAACTTTCTAAGTTATATAAATTTGTAGAAATTGGTTCGTGAGCTTCATATTGACGGGATAAAAATTTAGGATATCCAAAATATTTATATCCAAATACCATCAAAATAAACAGCGAAAAGGTTGCCAGTATGAAAGATATAACTGTCACTTTTATGTCGTGCTTTTTTGTCATTTTAGGAGTTCCTAATCCAGAGCTATGAGTAGATGAGACACCAATTATTTTTAGTGCAATTGCCCATGAATCGACCGCCCATTTAGACATTTCGAGAGACAATCCACAGTTATTTTGCAATTTTTGAGAAATATTTTGTATAGATAATTCAGGCGGAAGCTTGCTTGAAATCAAATCATTAGGTACTCCCTCCCTATGTGCATCAATTAAAATTTTGATTTCGCGTTTATAAGCAGGACACATATCTCGCAAATATGCTTCGCATCTTTGCCTATCTTGCAACAAGTTTGGATCTTTAGCAATTATTTCTCCAAGCACTTTCCGAGGGTGGGGCTGATTTTTCATTAGTTTTTCATTGATAAAGATGAACTTGACTAAATATTAATTTTCCACTACTTTACCAAACTCCACCACTAGAAGAAACTTCAGGACTTGGAGGCAAAGCAATAGATAAATTACTCTTAGAAGATGAATCAGTTTGGCTAACCGGGGATGATGCTGCTTTCAATACTATAGTGGATGACCACTTGATGTATTTAAATAAAGCTTCTGGGTTGTTAGCTTGCAATGGCTTTAGCTCTGTGTGACCAATAAATTTTTGCAACACTGCCTCATCGGCATCTTTGCCGATAGCAATAGCAATTCTGACTGCTTTTTTCCCCCAAGGCTGCTTCATAAGCTCATCCAGTCCACTTTGAAAGTCATCAGTGGGCTGGCCATCTGAAATTAATACTAAAACAGGAGGCAGAGCTCTTTCATTCATGGGGGGTATTTTCAACTCTTGCGAAACTAGCTTTAAAGCTGTACCCATATCGGTTCCTGAAGAAGTTGTCCCATCTGCTAACTTTTGAGTCACTTCTTTTGCGATCGTGTCTGCAACTGTTCCTAATAGATCCTCAAAATTATGAACCCCCTTAGTTTTTGTAATATTCCAAAACTCGCCACCTGTCATGCGGGCAATAGATTTATGTGCTCCTTCTCTTCCAGAAACGCCCAAAACATGACTGGTAATTGATGCACTTTTGAGTTGGGAAACAATATCAGAAAGCCCTTCATTGCCACCCATTTCATCTGAGATAATGACTAATATTCGAGTATTTTCAGAAGAATTATCAAACGTATTAATAACATGAGGAAAAATGTCAACGGTGTCGCGTTGAGCTAAATAGCATCCCCCGCCTCCAAATAAACCGAGAGATAGAGATTGAATATTTTTCTTAAATCTTTCAGGTGTATTTAAAGGCCATACACCAATGGTATAACGAGACAAATTATAAACTTTATAGGCTTTGCCCATACTCGATCCGCGATGACCTCCAATATCAAAACCAACCAAACCTAATCTGACATTAGCTCCAGCTTTGATAATTTGATCTGCAAATGAAACGCAGCTCCTTTTTACAGCATCAATTTCATCGCTCATACTGCCACTTGTATCTACTAGAAATACAATATCTAACTTGGGTTGCTGAAGTGGATCCGCAACTAAATCTTTCCACTGAAAGTCTGATATCGGAATAGCTGATGGAAAATACCATTCTGCCCCATGAGAAAATTTTAAAACTCTTAGAAGCACATTAGCATTAGGATTCTCACTTGCTACAGTTACCATATGGGGTAACGCTTCGCGAATTGCAGCGTTTAAAGATTGAATTTTACCTTCCACTGACATCGACCCTGATGTATCGCAAATCCATATAAAGTTAAGAGGTCTTACTGATAAACTTCCGCCAGGTCTTTTTACCATTTTTGCCACCAGCTATTTGTGAGTAGGGGTCGAGAGAGATGTCGCCATCTCCCCCTCCCATACAAAACCGTACATGAGACTTTCACCTCATACGGCTCCTAGTTTGACCGTCTCCTTGTTAAGAGTACAGCATCATCTCTTCATCAAGAGCTGTTTTATCGTCGTGACAATGGCGGTGTAATAATTGAAGATTCTTGTAGTCATCCTTTCCGCCTTGGCTTCTAGGTACAATGTGGTCTATTTCAATTAAGTCTGATGGGGTAAAGAATTGCCCACACCAGGTACATCTACCTTTTTGTTTTTTGAGTAGTTTTGCTACCCTAATTGGCGTGTCGATTGCTTGTCCTTTCCTGGTTGCCCAGTAAGTCCAATTTCCGTCGTATGGTGTTGCGTCGGGGCGTATTAGGGTATGTCTGACAATTGGAGTCCAGTTATGTTTGAATAGATGTAACCCATCTTTGGTTTGGAATAGCCAATTTTCGTGTCTTTCTTTCCCATTGCTAAGTTTAATTGTTCCATGTCTGAAATAATTACTTAGCTTTTCGTGATTTGCCTTTCCGCATCTTGATACTGTCCATGCCTTTAACATTTGCCAGATTGTTTTGTCTAGCTTATTGAAGGTCTCTGTTGAGACTACCGCTGAGTAATAATTTGACCATCCCCGAATAATTGGATTTAGTCTACTAATCAAGGCTGATTGAGGTGCTGTTCTATGTTGTTTAATCACACCTTTAATCACTTCTGTGTGGGCTTTAACTGCTTTGTTGCTGGGTTTTATGTGGGTTTTATGTCCGATTAATCGACTCTTAGGCCCCCCTGTTTTCCCAGATTTATACTTTCCTACGGGATATTGCCTGATATTGAATCCTAGAAAATCAAACCCAGGTTCCTCAATCTTGCCATTATACTCAATAGGATTGAGTGTGTGACATATTCGGGTTTTTTCAGGTCTAATCTCTAGTCCTACAGGTTTTAGCCATATAGAAATAGCAGTCATGCACTGTTCAATGATTCCTAGGTCTTTGGAGATGACCACAAAATCATCGGCATATCTTATAAGGTTTACCTGATTGGTGCTGCCTTTATTTGGATACATTTCTTTGACTAACCTTTCTATTCCATCCAGTGCGATGTTGGCTAGTAGTGGACTTATTACTCCTCCTTGGGGTGTCCCTGCTTCTGTATCCTCAAATACACCGTTATCTAGCACGCCAGCTTTGAGCCATTGTTTCAGGTCTCTCTTCAAGCTGCTTGGACAATGAATTTTGGACAATAGGTAATCATGGTTTATTCGGTCAAAGCATTTTGCTATATCAGCATCAAGAACATAGTATTGTCCTTGATTTATGGCAGTATATATTCTACTTATTGCATCTTGTGCTGACCGTCCGGGTCGGAACCCATAGCTTGTGCCTTCAAACCTCGATTCCCATTCAGGTTCGAGGGCCGACTTAACCAAAGCTTGCCTTGCTCTATCTTGGATTGTGGGTATGCCTAGTGGGCGTTTTTCATCCCTACCAGGTTTTGGAATCCACACCCTTCGCAGTGGTTTTGCTTTGAGGTTTCCCTTAATGTTTTTGACAATTTCTAACCTTTGTCTTGGAGAGATTGCTCTTACTCCATCAACCCCGGCTGTTTTCTTGCCTTGATTATCTTGGGTCACTCGCCGCACTGCTAAGAGCCGGGCATAATACGATTTCACCAATAGACGTTGCAACCTTCGTGCCTTTGCGTCTTGTCCCGATTTAGCTGCTTGAAATATACTCTTTTGGAGCTTGAAAACTTTCCGTTGAACCTTAGTCCATGGGATTGCCTTCCATGCGTTGTTCGTAGTCTTGATTGGTTTGGGTTTACCAAATCCTTTCTTTAAACTCGCTATCGCCATTTTGACTCTTATTAGACTCTATTCTTACAATCAAACCGTGACCTGTTAGCATATCCCTACCATTACAGCAGGGCGTTGGCTTCTGGTCACATCTCACATCCTCTAGGACTTGCGGTTACACTTATCCCTACTGATATCTCGACCAGATAATCAGAGTCCAGGAGGACTTAAAACGTTCCGTTTATATGGGCATTCCATCTTTAGATTTGTCCTCTCCACCGGGGTACTTTTAAAGGTCTGTGTAGGTAGTAAAAAAAAACCCCTACTTTTCCCCTTACTCTTTTGAGCGCAGCGTATCAACCTATTTCGCTACTTACTCTTTACGATGGTTCAAGCCAGACATTCGGTTTCCCTAATCATGGATGGTTGGCAGTGGTCTCGTTTCTGGTGTTAGGTTGCACCTCGGAGCCTTCCGTTCCCCGCTTCAATCCTGGGGTTGTGATTCCCAAAACTGGGGGTGGCTATCGCCGTTACCCTAATTTCCTAACTTTTACTTATCCATTTTTGGACATCCTATAAGGAATTTGTATGAGTTAGTTTGTTTTGACCTTGGGTTCCCTGCCTTGATTTGTATCGTAGGATACTAATCGTTGGGACATATAAACAGTTATGAGGATGGTCAGGAGTGCGCTCCTTATATTCAACCAAGGGGTTGAAGTCCCCACCAGGCGGTTATTTCGGGTATTGCAACCCTATTTCATGCCTGAACGTCTCGCACTTATTTATAGAGCATAGCATAAATTTATTTTCAAGCTCTTATTTCTCCTTCATCTTTACCAAAATTAACTTTTGTTCCTAAAGCTAAAGTTACACTTCTACCGGGTTCTACCTCTTTGATTGAATTATTAACATTAGCTACCCACTTTTCATCTGAAAGATTTTTTAATCCCCAAACATTTGGCTGAGTGGGATGTTGGATTACTTCTGCGATCGGATTTGAAAAATCATATCGTTTTTGATCATCAACATGATGCGGGAAAATCTTAGTGTTGTTATTGAGCATAATAATGTTCTTCTTAAATCTAATTCTGGGTGGGATAGCTAAATGGCTTTCACAAGACCAGCATTTTCCTGGATCGCCACTAGATGATTTGAGTTTGTCTAAATCGTAAAAATTTTCAGATCCACAGTTACTACAGTAAAAAATAGAATCTCGCAATCTAATCATTTCTCCTCGCCATATACTTTCTGCTATTCTGCCATTTTCTGGATCTCGAAGACCTTGAGTAAAAGCTTTAGTAAATAAGTCACGAAAGAATTTAGGATAAATTTGCCAAAAGGCAAGAGCATTATCTCCACATTCTCCTGTTTCATCAATATCTTTGGAGAGAGCTTCATTAGATGTATCATCTGTATCAAAAATGAAAACTGGCTCTTCTCCAAATATTTTTCTCCGCGCTGCTAAATCCCAACATTTAATTTGGAGCATTTTTTTTCCACAAAGCGGGTGATGAACATGAAATAAATAAAACAGAAGTACCGCTAGAGAATAAAGGTCGGTAAAACTACTAGGATGGGACTTGCCTATTACAATCTCGGGAGCCATAAAATCAGGAGTCCCTCCAATCATACCGGGCTTGCCATTAATATCTACATTATCATTATCACAAATTCTTACTTCTCCTGTATCTGGGTCAAAAAAAACATTTCCAAATGAAATATCCCGGTAACATAATCCTTTTGAGTGGAGCTGATAATAACTATTTGACAACTCAAAACCTGCTGTTGCTAGTGCATGAAAACTGGGCTCTACTTGCCTTTTCATCATATCTACCACGCCTTTAAATCGGCTTTCTCGAAGTGGCATAATATAACCATAAGTTTCAGGGATATCTGGTATGTTTACTATCTCTAATGGCCACAAAAATCTGTCAGTCGGTATTCCCAACTTTATAGCTTCTTCTAATCTACTTTTTTGCTTATCATCTTGATTTATCCATTCTGGGAAATACCATTTCAAAGCTAAAATTTTATCTTTTAAATTGACTTGATATACTTCTCCCTGTGTTCCTCCTCCAAGAAATTTTTCAACTTTGCCTTGTGTATTGGATTGAACTGTAAAAAAAACTTGCCCATTTTTAAGTAGTTGACTCATTTTATTACTCCTGATTTATTACTTGATTGTGGCACAAATTATTGGATTTATTTTGATGTAGCCGCTTAATAATCCCTAGTGTAATATCATCGCCACTTCCTTGTTCAGAAGCACTTTTCAAAAAATTTTCTAATTGATTTTCTAACTCAATGAGGTTATTAGAATAAGTCATTTCCCAGTAGTCTTTTCCAATTTTTATAAAATCTTCCTCTGTTCGGAAAGAGTTAGAATATCCATCAGTTGAAGCCAATACTAACTCTGGCATTCTCTCTGGATAAGGAACTAATCTAACTTGAAACTCTTTCCAAGCATCTGGTAAACAAAGAGAAGTTGTTTGATTTCCTAAAAATCTTTTGTCTAAGCGTAAAGGTCTTTCTGTTCTTCCCTGTTCATCAACGCAAAGAATATCACCGTCGCCCAGTTGAATATATAAGATAAAAAAATCAGTAACTACAATAGATAGCAAGGTTGTTCCATAGGCAATAAATGGATTTTTTTCAACTTGTTCTCGCTGTTGAATTCCTTCTTGATTTTTCAATTTTATCCACTCTTCATCTGTAAAAGGATGTTCTGAAAAATTTTTCTGAACTTCTGATTTCCAATTTTTAATTAGTTCCTTTGGCAAATCTAGTTCAGCTATTTGTTTAATGGATGCTAAATTTTGCACTAAATCAGTTTTGGAAATCTCAGTTAAGAAATCCTGTAACGTTTGTTTGGCTGAATTAACAGCTAACCTAGAACCTTGGTCACTACGAAAACTTTTAGAACTCCCATGACCATCAGCAACCACTAAAATTAATGAATGGCCTTTTTTTGAGTCTGGCCACCACCCCATAGCATCTTGATTAGGTAAATTATTTCTTACATGGGAAGAACCTCTAACTGTCTTTCCAATAACTTGCCATTCCTGCTTGTTATGATGATTGGACATTTATTTCTCCTTTTACCAAACATCATCTACTGAAGGTGTGCTTGCTGGAACTACACTTGGAATTGGTACAGTCACTGGTGTGTGAGATGAGCTTGAAATTTGGCTAGGTGGTGAAGATGCAGACTGTAAAACCACTGTTGATACCCATTTAATTCTTTCAACTAAAGCTTCTGGATTGTTCGCTTTAAGTGGTCTTAACTCAGAGTGACCAATAAATTTTTGCAACACTTCTTCGTCAGCATCTTTGCCAATAGCTATGGCAATACGCACAGATTTTTTGCCCCAAGGCTGCTTCATGATATCATTCAATCCGGCCTTGAAATCATCGGTAGGCTGACCATCTGAAATTAATACCAGTACAGGAGGTAAAGCCCTTTCTTCCATAGGAGGAACTTTCATTTGTTCTGATAGCATTGATAAAGCTTTGCCCATATCTGTTAGAGCATTCACATTAGCTTCCAAATCTTTCCATTTAAACTCTTCAATTTTTGTCGGACTAGCAATATGCCACTGTGCTCCGTTAGAAAAATTAATAACTCGCACCAAAACCTGAGCATTTGGGTTACTACTAGCTGCCGCTTGCATATGGGGAATAGATTCCCGAATAGCAGCATTTAATGATTGGATTTTACCATCTACCGTCATTGATCCAGAGCAATCACACAGAAATATGAAGTGCAAAGGTCTGGAAGCTATTTCTCCACCCGGTCTTGTAGGCATTCTCGTTTATTTTTGATCGATTCACACTTTCTCTTGGCCTTATCCTAGCATATTTTTTTACTCCGACATGAGCAACTTCAACTGTTTCAGTAAGGCTTCAATTTCGGAACGTTGTTGAGGAGATAGCCTAGCCTTTGAACGTCGGAATTGTTTCGTCATGTCGGATATCTCAGTTTCCAATTGGTCTGGCATTTCTGATACTTTCCTTTCCCTTACCAATTTTTGCACCTGTCTCAAGGTCAAGTTTTGAGCGATCGCCTCTGATAGCAGCGCCAACCGTTCCTTCTCGGACTTTAACTTGGCTATTTCCTTGGCTTTGGTGTAATCAATCTCTCCCTCACCCAGAGCTTTCATGATTTCTGGTGGCAGTTTCAACATAGGTAATTGATTGCTGACGAATGAATCCCAGGACATCCTACCTAGGGAGTCAAATGTGGATTTCACAATTTCGGCTTCTGGTTTACCCATAGCGCTATGGGTAGTTACTTTTTTCTTAGCGTCGTTTTTCATTCGGTGCAGTAGCGATCGCACCTTTTCCACTGAGTCATTTAAGTTGATAGCCAACAGCCGCAAAATCGCCTCGGTTTCTTCAATCGGGTTCAAATCCTCCCGCTGGATATTCTCAGTCAAAGCGCACTGCAAAGCCTCAGCATCGCTCATCTCCTTAACTTGGGCCGGTATCGTCTCAAGTCCCACAATTTGAGCCGCTCGATAGCGACGCTCCCCCGCCACTAACTCGTACTTACCCTTATCAATCGGTCGCACAATCAAATCCTGCAGGATGCCACTGCTTTTAATACTGGCAGCCAGTTTATTGATGCTTTGCTCAGAAAAATACTTTCTCGGTTGCACTTTCGAGATCACGATTTGCTTGATGGGAATTTGACGACGATCGCCAAATGTTCGGATTTGATAGTTTGGTAGAGTTTTCATCGGTCCTTTGGCAGTGCAGTGGTTTTCGGGTTTCCCTAAAATAGTTATCGGCTCGGATCGATAAATTTATGCAATTTAGCACCCGAGTTTCCAGTCATTCTCTCCTTCCCACCCATCAAGGAAAAATGACTAGACAGGCGATCGCCTTTTTTCCCAATTTGAGTAGGTTGGGTGGAGGTCACGAAACCCAACGCCACCATCTCTTAGTATGACCTTTTTCCCCCAATTTGAGTAGGTTGGGTGGAGGTCACGAAACCCAACGCCACCATCTCTTAGTATCGCCTTTCCCCCCAATTTGAGTAGGTTGGGTGGAGGTCACGAAACCCAACGCCACCATCTCTTAGTATGACCTTTTTCCCCCAATTTGAGTAGGTTGGGTGGAGGTCACGAAACCCAACGCCACCATCTCTTAGTATGACCTTTTTCCCCCAATTTGAGTAGGTTGGGTGGAGGTCACGAAACCCAACGCCACCATCTCTAAATGATGTTGGGTTTCACTGCGTTTCACCCAACCTACATTGCTACTACATTGTTACTCCTCTGCGGTTAGCCGGTAAGCCGCGATTACTGGGGGTAAAGCAGTAAGCATTGCCATCAATCTTATGAATATTCTCACGTAAGAAGCGATCGCAATTTGCTTCAGGAACAATAATCGTTTGATAGAGTCTTCGTCCTGAGAGATTTTCATAATAGGGAATCCAGAGAACCCCTAAATTCCCAAATCCATGCTCAAAATGAAGAGCCTCACCTCTTTTTTGAGCCTCTGCCTCAGTTTTCCAAGCCGACTCCGCAATCTTCGACCTTCAAAATCAGCACTGCGCCAGTTAAGACGGGGATAGGCGAAAGAAGTCTCTATTGTGGCTAAAGTGCCAAATAGTAAGCCTAGAAAAGCCAGGGCAATTTTCTGCATGGGAAAATCCATAAATTTAGATTTCATAGTGTAACTTACGGGGTTAAAGCCTACATTCCAAAAACCGAGAATTTTCCACAATTACACCCCCACAAAAGCCAGGTGCTCTCCCTGAGTCACAGGCTGTGTAACAATGATTTACTGAATTTCCCGAATCACAAGGTAAATGTCCTGGAGGTGCTTGCAAATAAAATATAAAGTTCTGGTAATCCCTCTTATAAGAAGGAGTAATCAACCATCCCAAAGCTGCATATAACCGAAGAGATGCTTGAAAAACTTCACGATTTCGCTCCCCCTCCATTAACCCTTGAAGTTGAGTAGTATTGAATTGCTGTCTCCAAACTTTAAGTTGAACACTATAACCAAAGTTTCCATTTGAGTGCTTCTTCCAAACCTCATCAATTCTCCTCAAATCTGAACAAGAAATTTGAGCAATTTCTTCGGGACGGATTTGTCTTCCTAAATTGCCCCATCTATTACCAACTTGCTTTATTAATTCCCAGTTTTGCTCATCAGCCTTACGCCAGTCTCCCTCCTGTGCAAAGTTTTCTAAACGAGAATACATAGCCTCCACATCCTGTCCTCCTTGGCTCTTTAAAACAGGCAAACTAGACCTGGTTATAAGAACATGGTATTGGCTATCTATTTTTGAATGAGCAGGAAATTGAACCAAAATAAGCAATAAAACAATGATTGATAATCCCCAAAAATAAAAAAAATTTTTGTATTTTATTAACTTCGGGTTGTGCATAGTCATAAGCTGAATGAAGAGTTTTCCAATAATTAAATCAAGGAAAAGTGAAAAATTGATCGATGTCAATTCTAACTTTATCTATTTCTGTACCGTCCGCAATCTGCTGAATGTTGCAAGTCTCTGCAAAAACCCAGTCAGATACCCAAAATAATATCAGAAATACACCCCAATGATTTGCAAATTTTAAAAAACTCATTATTTTCTTTACTCGAACATTCTTTCATAAACTAAGCGTGAAATAATTGGAAAAAATTCCCAATCCTCTCCATAAGCAGCCCCATCGCCAAAGACTGATATAATATAGGCTCTATTTTTAGACCTATGATGAATTAAAGCGACTTCGAGCCGAGAATCATTAGTCCACCCGACTTTTGAATAAAAATCAATCTTTTGTCGATTTTGATAAATTCCTTTTCCTAAAAAACCATCAACTGAATCATATTCCTCGGGCTTCCAAACTTGAGGATTTAAATCTATTTTAAGCAGTGACATTATTTGCATTGATGCAGTTTGAGAAACAGCTTGATAAGTACCAATTTCATACATTAATCTAGACGCATGTCGAGCCGTCATTTGATTACGAATTGGAGGCTGATTATCACCACGCATACGCAGATCCCATCCTTGAGGATAATTCATTCCCAAATAGGGTATGGGAAAATTTTTCTGACTGATATTTATTCCTGAATATCCTGATTTTTGAAAGAAATAATTGACAGAATAGCGTTTATTTAGCCAAGTTTGGTAGTCTTCTGTATGGGAAATAGATGTGGTATCAGTGATAAAATCTACAATTCGGCTAGCTGCTTCATTATCAGATTTTTGGATGAGTTTACAAATAGTAGTAACACATCCCATTTGTGGTAAATCAATTGGTTGAGGAGGAATGTTGCGCTCTGCTTGTAAGGAATAATACGCGACTAACCAAAACAATTTCGGGATACTGGCAGGATAACGAAAAACATCAGCTTGATAAGTGCCTTCAGTTTGTTGATTTAAATCAATCAAGTGTATAGATAAAGAATTAGTTGGCAGACCTCGCATTCTGGCAGTATAAACTACTTCATTAACAATCTTTTGTAAATTATCATTTGGATTAAAGTGAGTAGGATTAGTGACATTATAAACCCAATTGGGGTTAATACCTTCTCTTGATTCCAGTCTAGAAGTTATATTTAAATCTACAGAATCTGGAGATAAATCTATACTATTAGGTGGCTCTCTAAAAATTGTATTATCTAAATAGCGATCATCATTTAATGAAGGTTTATGAGGAAATACAAAGTACAAAATAGCTGCTCCACTTAGTCCTAAAACTAAACTAACTGACATAACAATTGTAGTCCAAGCTAACCTTGATAAATGCTTTTTATTCGGGTAATTGTTAGTCGCTAAATAGGCACGTCTCAATCCTTGACGTTCACCCTGATTTTTATGATTATTTTTGAAAAAATATTTATGCACAGCCATGATGTATTTAATCAACTTTTTGATACCAGGATATTTTTAACTGATTATTTTCTTTTTTTATGGTATATCGATATCTGGATGTACTGAAATAAGCATTATTGGGGTCGGGTTTGCCGTTGCGATATAATGTGCCATCTTCTGTAACTATCAGCTCTATTGTTGCATTGTTTTCATCTGATTCAAAACGCTCTACAGAATCAACGCGCTGAATTCCATACTGATAATAAGCATTATTATTTTGTAGCCAAGTTATGGGGCCATCGGCTTTAACTAAATCAGTGAGTAATGCACCTGTGGTTAAATTACGGGCAGCATCTCGACTATAAGGAGGTGCAAAAATTTGGGATTTAGACTGAAGCCATTGTTTAACTAATGCAACCGCTTTTTCTTCTGTAATAGATGGTATTGCTTGTACAGCAGGCTTTGGTGGCTGAGATTCTGCTTCTGATTCCGATTGCGATGGTGTCTGGCTTGCAGAAGCTGTAGTTGTCGGCTGAACCTCAACGGCTATAGGATTGTCTATTGCATTATCAGCAACACTATTCCAAAATCTTGAGACAAAAAGTCCAACAATAATGCAACTGCCAATTATTCCGCCCGTTAATACTGCTTTAGCCCATTCTGGCATTGTTGATGGATTTTGTAATGCTGTCGGACTCATAGACTGAGCTGGAGAAAGAATAGTAGCTGCTTGACCTACGGGAACAGAAGAAACAATTGTTGGAGGTTGCTGGTTGGGATTGCTAGAAATTATTGTAGCTGTAGGTTGCCCAGTCCGGGAAACAGAAGTACCTGTATGAGATGTGAAATTCAGCGCAGCTCGCATTTCGCCAGCCGTCGAAAAACGCTTGTCTGGATGAGATTGAATAGCTTGTTCAATGGCGTTAGCAAAACTTGGTGTAATTGTCGGGACTTCAGAGCGCCAAAGGAGATTTCCGCTAAGAGGATCTGTTGAAAATTCTTGGGGAACTTTTCCAGTTAGGCAGAAAATGGCAGTCAATCCTAAAGCGTATAAATCACTGCTGTATATAGGGCGACCTATAGCTTGTTCACTAGCCATGAACCCCGGTGTACCAATAACCACCGATCGCGTCGGATTTCCAGAGTGACTCAGTACGGTTCCCATCGTCTCTTTGACGGCACCGAAATCGAGCAATACGGGTTCTAAATTGCTCGATCGCAGCATAATATTGTCAGGTTTAATGTCGCGATGAACAATTTGCTTACTGTGAACATATTCCAGAACAGACAGTAAGCTGACTAACATAGCTCGGACAGAGCTTTCACGCATTGATCCGTGGCGATGAACGTAGTCCGTTAAGGTTTGACCTTCGATCCACTCTTGAACCAGATAAAATAAGTCATTTTCACGAAAATAGGCGTAGAGGGTTGGAATTTGTTGATGAGCCGTTCCCAGTTCCTCTAAAATAGCAGCTTCTCGTTGAAACCGATCTTGTACTAATTGATAAATATCAGGATTATCCGTAACAGGCTTTAGTTGTTTAATGACGCACCTTCGCCCGGATGGCATTTGAGTATCTTCAGCCAGAAATGTTTCTCCAAAACCGCCAGAACCTAAAGGCTGAATGATTTGATAGCGGTGGTTTAATAAAGAATGGTCAGCCATAGTAATTCCTTAACCAGTTCATTCTAAGTACGAACTGTCTTTATTGCTTATACCTATTTATTCCAACAATAACACGCTTAACTCTGAAACTCAAGCCAAGAAATATAAATTTTCTTTTAAGTTTTAACGGATTGACCTTGAAAAAATTTAACATAAAAAACTTAATAGCATAGTTTTCATAACCCATGAGCCATAGTCTACCTAAAACCCAGCTTGAAACATCTTCCGATCCATATCTGGAACTGACAAACCAGACCCAAACCATCAAATTTCCACTAAAAAAGGCTCAACTGATACTTGGTAGGGCTACTGATGCAGATTTAAAGACTCCCGAAGACTGGTTAGCAATTTCTCGTTACCAGGCTACTTTAACTCGCCACGGCGATGAATATGAGATTTACGACGGTATCACCAAAAATGGTACTCGCCAACCCAGTCGAAATGGACTGCTTGTTGAGCAACGCCGGGTAGGGGTTGTGGAATATTATCAATTATTCGACGGGGATGAGTTGCAAATTGGTCAAGATCCTATGACTCTCATTCGTCTGAAATACCATAATCCCCAAAACCCTAAATTCATTGTCTCTAGCACCACGAGAAATCAATCAATTAGTATCAAAAACCGTTCGATTATGCTAGGTCGCGACCCATCTTGTAACTTGGTTCTTGATTCTCCTGTGGTTTCCAGAAAGCACGTTGTCATTGACAAGGTTGATGGTGGGTACTACCAGTTATTTGACTACAGTACAAATGGTGTTTTCGTCAACGAACAGAAAGTCAATCAATCCATGCGGCTTCCCGATGGTTGCACAATTCGCATCGGTTCATTTATTTTGGTGTTGAGTGGCGATCGCCTCACCCTTCAAGACCGGGGGGATAAATTGCGTCTTGATGCTTGGGAAGTTACCCGCATTGTTTCCAAACATTCCCGAAACAGCCAAACTTTGCTCAATTGTGTTTCAATTCCACTCGAACCCGGTCAACTGATTGCAATTGTTGGCGGAAGTGGAACGGGAAAATCAACTCTTTTGAAGACACTGCTAGGTATTCAACCTCTTTCTGGAGGATATGTTTATTTAAACGGCTCAGACCTGCAACAAAATTTTAATATCTACCGTACCCAAATTGGCTATGTACCTCAAGAAGATATCGTACATAGAAATCTGACGGTTGATCGGGTTCTCACTTTTGCTGCTCAATTACGTCTTCCCCCTGATACAAATATTGAGGCAGTTATTCAAAAAACTCTGACTGAAATTGAACTTTTAGATCGACGGCATACCCTAATTAGCCAACTAAGTGGTGGTCAATTGAAGCGAGTCAGCATTGGCGTTGAACTTTTAGCAGACCCCAAGTTATTTTTCCTCGACGAACCCACATCAGGACTCGATCCAGGATTAGACAAAAAAATGATGCAACTTCTGCGAAAGTTAGCTCACTCAGAAAATCGAACTGTAGCTCTTGTTACCCATGCGACTGCCAATATCACTTTGTGCGATCGCGTTGCCTTTATGGGAAGGGGAGGAAATCTCTGTTACTTCGGACCCCCTAGCGAAGCTCCTAGTTTTTTTAATGTAGGACGGGATGACTTTGCTGAAATTTATAATGAACTGGAAAAGTCTCCAGAAGAAAATCAAGGCTGCTCCATCGAAGATTATTGCCACCAGTGGAATACTCGATTTAAACAGCATACTGACTACCAAAAATATGTCCTAGACGCTCTGATTGTTCCCGGTAAAATTAATGCCAATTCTCCTGAAATCAATCAAGCCAATCAAAGGACGACAAAATTAAAAGATAAACCAAAACAGGTTAAGCCTTCTCCTCTGAGGCAAATAAGGGTACTTTTACAACGAGACATCCAATTAGTTTTAGCCGACCGATTTAACTTGGGATTGTCATTGCTAACTGCTCCCATTGGAATTGCCTTGATTACTTTGGCTATCCGCGAGCAAGAACCCCTGACTCTTGGTGACGGTTGCGATGCGTCAGAGCGTGTTAACTATAAACCCTTATCCTGACAGCGATAGCGGGTTATTACTCAACCCCTATATCCTATTGAATTACTCAGATATTACTCACAATCTAGTCCTAGCACAGGAAAATAATTCTGTCAATAGGATGATTACTCAGTCAACAAGCACAACTTAATTAATCTGTCAAACACTCATACCACCCCCCAACCAAACACCGATAGGGTAACTCCCTTGTGATACCCGTCAATGGCAAGCCTATCGGTTCGTTCCTCACCATTGACTGCTATCACATCGTTCGTTTCCCCAATAGTGCTTGTTTCGGTTAGGGGGAGGGTATGGGTTCAATTTTGCAGGGTATTACCTAAAGCTACCAGTGCTAACCATAGAAAGGTATGAGTGCGATCGCAGTGGGATTTATCTATGGCTCAAAGTCAACACGATAGCCGTAGGTAGCCGTAGGGGGAACCCACTAGGTTATCAATGTACAACGATACTCCTATCAATGTACAAAGATATTAGGCTGCCTATCCGGTTATCTATGGGAGTCAGGTTATTGGGGAAATATTGGGGAGCCTACTCGCTACCAACAAAATGCGATCGCATAATCTGAACTATCATCTACCGGAACCAACCCGATACCCCTAAACAACTTTTCAACTGGTAACTTGTTTCGTCATCTCTCGCTGATACCTACATAATCCTCAGCAAGTCTCCAATTTATAGGGGTACTGAGTTCCGCACGGGATGATTACCCCTAATAGACGGGTTAAGGTTTTGGCTTAGGGTGTTTATTGTAGGTAAATTAGAGGCAAGCATTCATATAAATGATTTCCTGGCCTGGAAAACCAGGCCAGGAAACAAAAAATATGCAGACACCCCCTACAGTCAGAAACCATAGGGGGCCATTTAAGTTATTGAGTTAGGGTTAGCTGTTAGCTGTTAGGGTTTAGGGTTTTCTGCACTTAGTAACCATAGCGTTAGCTACGTCTATTAACTTGTCTACAGTAACTTGGTCAGATTTTCCAACGTAGATGTGATGATTGACGCTACCATCCCACCCTTTGAGGTTCCAGTAGGTAAAACCATTGATTGAGAGTTTTTTGCACGCTGTAAATCGTTTACCATTAACCTCCACTGAAAAGGATTTATGGGTTTCTAGGTATTTAAACCATTCTAAAGAACCTACTTCGATACAGATATTACCATGACCTACCAGAAACCCTTTGTAAGACCCTGTTAGTGTGACTACCGGGAGTAGCTTAGGCATGAAAATCACCTCCCAGTAGGATATCGCTGTTATAACCATTAAGGTTGCATTCAGGTGATATTATACCTGAATCAAATCGAGTAATAATTGGATACTGAGATTCTACCCATTTCTCGTGTACCATCATAAAATCAACAGCGGCGTTATGAGATATTTCGGCTAATGTCACCCTAGTATCCTGATTGGAATAGGAGATATCTCGTGACATCATTTGAATGTAAATCTCCCTAGCCATTTCTGCAATAACCATCATTTTTTCTTGTTCAAACTCATTCATGGCTTTATTTCCTATTGATTAATTGAACTTGTGATCATCATTATCGGGGTGATTTTGACTATTGTTGTGTTCTGTAATTTTTGCATTAAGCAAGGCTTCAATGCCTTTGAGTAACTCGATTTCCGCGTTTAAAAAATGCCTGTGGATTTGAATAAATTCGACAATTTCATCAAATTGTTCAGGTGTGATAGCAAGTTCTACTAAGTCAAGTAATCCTACAACGTTAGGATTTAATCGATTACTCATGTAGCTATATTCTACTACGTTTAATCCGGGTGTACTTAATTTGATTGACATGGTTTTATCCTTTGATAGTGGTTAAGTTGTGATAGTTTAACGTCATTTCGGACGGGTTTAAATTATTCGATTTTGGTTAGTAAATGCTGAATATAATTAAGCTGTTTGAGCGATAATTGTTTTTTCGCTTCTGCTAAGGATAACTCAACCTCGCAATCATTCATTATTGAAATTAACGTTTCCTTAGCGTCTTCTTTATTAGCGTTGTAGACTGTACTATCTACCATTTGTTTAAATGTTTTAAACCGTGCCTTTATAATGGCATTTGTGTTGGGAGGTTTAGTCATTTTTTTGGTCTCCTATATGATGTGTTTCCAAACATTTTTGCTGTTCTGATTAATCATATTATATCCTCTATTTTTCATTAGATTAGTCAACTCTGAAACATTAACGCGACTATCAAGATATCCATCTGTTTTAGCTCTCTCAATGGCTTCTTTTAACGCTTTCGGGTCGATATCAGTTACAACCTCGGTTAACTCAGGACATCCCGCGTTAATTGCCTGATTGTTTTGTTTCATTTTTGCCTCAATACTTTGAGTGATAAAACTGTCTAAAAATTGTTCAGTACCTGATGATATAGTCAAGATTTTTTCATTAACAAAATCCCAGTAATCATTGAAGCGTTTAATTGATTCATTGATAGATAATTGATAAATCAATGAATGAGTGACAATAATTTCACTTGATAACCTAGCGTTAATGATATCTTTTTTGTGTTTCTGTAGTTGTTTTTTGACCTTGCTGTATTGATTGCAGTTATCGATATTTCTCCAGAAAATTTCTAATTGAGATGATAATTTATCAAGCGTAATATCCTCTACATCGTTTAAATCACTTAACTCGTAACTATTCCCCCTATATTCCTCTGATGTCATAGTCTCTCGTTTTTTAAACCATATAGGAAACATCCGTCTTTTGAGTTCGTTTAACTCCCACAATGTCCACAATGGATGTATTGAATTAATCACCTTTAAAGCGAAAGCATTAAAAATCATGTTAGTTCCCGGTGTCTGACTACTGATGGTTATTCGGCTATTTTTGCGGTTTAACACCTTGAAAAGCGATAACATATTCTCATTTTCAATTAATAAGCTAGGGGTGATATCTTCCCATACCAATATAAAATTTTTCTCAAATTCACATTGAAGGGGGTCATAAAATCGTTCATGTTGTATCTTGTTTCTCAGTGAAGCGAAAGTGCTATTAGCAAGCACCGAGGTTGTCTTGTATAGTTCAGATGCTACGGTAGCTATCTGTGACTTTCCAGTACCGCTAGACCCCCAAAGGAACAGGATACCAGCGGTAGACATTAACGTTACTGGAGACGCTATAAACGAGGCGATAATTGGAAACTGAATATCAGGATATGGCAGAACACAGACAGCCCGTAAAACAGACTCTAATTGCTCACCCAGGTTGCCTTCTGTGATTATTTCTTCTAGTTCAGATGACATCTGACTTCTAATTAGTCTATAATCAATATAGTCCTCAGACATGGTAGTAACCTCTTATCGCTCTTGACTTGTTGACATGGTATGGTGGTTATTCCCCCCTAAATATTTAGGGGGGATTTATTTGTGACTACATTAATCGCAGTAATTCAATTAATGCAATTAATACATTAGAATCAAGTTGTTTAACCTTGTTATAAAGACTCTCAAAGCTAGGGTCACAATCCAAAACCTTAGCCCCTTCTGTTAACCTTTCCTCGAAGGTTTTGTATTTTGCCTTTCCATTAAATCCTGCTTTATTTTTAGTTTTGGATTCAATGAAAGCGTCAATATCTCCGATTGAGTAAGTAGCGAAAGATTGATTGAATGGATTAATACATTCAATTTCTAAGATATTAGAAATATCAGAGTTTAAATTATCGTCTCCGATATTTCCCTCTAATATCCTGTCAGAAGGTCTGACTGATGATTGACTTAGATTTATTGTTGCTGTAAACATCACAGAACCGTCTGTAAGCATTGAGTCACTTTCGACTATTTTAAGCAATGCGAGTTCTGGAGATGTAGGGCTATATTCTCGTTTTTTGCCGTTATATTCAGTCTCGTATTTTTCAATATAAAACCGTACAGCAATTAATTCTTTATCACCTTGGGAATAACTCCAATCCCTATCATTGAAGTTAGAAAAATCCCCTGATACACCTTTCCCGAATATCCATAAATGAGGTGACTTAATTCGGAATTATGCATAATCAACAATTAGAAAGGTTGCCGTTTCACCGGGCTTAACTGCACTGCAATAACTAAATTTATCGTCCTGTTTTTTGCCGTAATATCCGATACTCATGATTAACTATCCTTTGATGATTGATTATGACGTTTGAAATTTTTTTGCATACCTCCCAAAATTGAGGGTTACCAACAATTGATACTCGTAGGCTGCCTTCATTTGTCAACCTTGCTGTAGCGTGACCTCTGTAGTCCCCCCTAGGGCTATAACAACCCATATAGGAATAAGCTAAATCAAGGATTTCCTGGGTTTTATGTTCCTTTATAGGGGTTAGTATCCGGTAGGCTATTTGAGTGGTTTCTGACTCAAATAGGTGTGGGTTATAGGTGGTGTTTATTAACTCACCGTCAATGGAAAATAACCCCTTGTAGTGCAGTTTATTCATTGTTTACCCTTGGAATCTCTAAGTTTTTCCAAAGCCCCTTAAACTCGTCGATATTGATAAATGAGATGCCTTGCCATCGGTAGGATGTCCCCCTTATAACAAACCAACACTGATTGACTAAACCAGGATTAAGGTACTGCAATAACTGCATTTTTAGCTTAAATGAATCAGTTAATACTCCCTTAACTTCGATGTAACGATTAAAGAACGGACTCTAAAAATCTGGAATCCAGGTGATATTTTTCCAAGGTTTTGCATGTTCAATTAATGTCATTTTAGGGTGAACAATTAATTGATTATCATGTTTTCGTAGAAGGTGATAAACCCTACATTCAAATGCACTTGGAAAATAATAGCCGTCTATTTTTTGTCCTCTAGCATTGTATTTATTTTTCATCTTTTGGGTACACTCCGAAAGATGTATTAGGATTATCAGGTTCTCTATCCCCGCCGTTTTCGGCTTGATATATATTCCATTCTTCTCTGTAGAACTCTAGGGCTTCTGTACAAATTTCCTCAAGTTTGTCAGGATGTAATGGGATTAATTTTTTAAGAATTTCGCCTATAAAATAAGCAATAAAATCCTTATCAAACTTAACTAAAGTTGATGGCCACGTAAACCCCTTTACGCCTGAAATTGGAACTTTGATATATAGGGAATGACCGATATACATCAAGGGGGTTAACGTGATGTTTCGTAGGTTAAGCCTAACCTCGGACCAATGACGTGGTATCATGCTATAATTTCCTAATGCTTAGTGGCTACCGCTTATGTGCTTTTAAAATAGAGTCCCTAAAAAATTTACACATAAGCGGTTTTGTTTTTGGTGTGGGATTAATCTAACCAACTAGAAAATGGGTTGACTTCATTATCTTCATCCTCTAAATCACTCTCAGAGCCCAATAGATGGTCTTCGAGGGCGTTAATATCATCTTGGATGGCTCCCGTAACCTTACGAGGTAGCTTTACTCCACCTGCTTTTAATAGCGTCAGGATTGCGTTGGTGACTCGTTTAAGTGTGGCAATCTCTGAATATGTCAGATAAAAGGTATTTGAGTTGATAATCTCCGACGTTTGGAGTTTGTTGGTCAATGATTGAATTAATGAAGTTTTGGGGTAAGGAAGGTAAGTATTAACCAACTCCAGAAACTTAGTAAACTGATTAAACCGACTCAACGTCTCTTGGTATTCTGTAGGAGTCAATACTTTATTAGTATTGACATTAGTTACATTTTCTACAGTTACGCTACCTTCAATTGATTCTGTAACTGTATAGTTACCTTGCTCTTTTGAATTCACTGTATTTAATTAAAATTATCTTATCTAATTAATTTATTAAAAATAAACATAAATTATACAATTTACACTTATTTATAAAAATATCAAGTATTACATTAAGTATATATAGAATGTACAAATAATAACCAATACAAAAAACTCGTTAATCCTATTTTGTGAGTTAACGGGTATATACTTAGTAACAAGATAGTTATTATGGATTGTTGCCTGTTGTCTCAGGTAAAGCGCTAAGGTTTCCTTGTACTTGATTAGCTGCTTCAGTTCTACCTGTGGTTAGTTCTCCTAGGTTATCGAGGGTAATTTCAGATTCAGCCGGAATACGAAACATTGAGTTATAGGTTCTAATACTCGCGGGTTGTTTGCTCCAGTAATGAGCAAAAACATATAGCAAGGAATTAATCGAGAAAATTTGAGGAACTTTTAAACCAATAAATCTTAGCTTCCTATCACCCGCGTTAACTCCTGATGTGCGATATGTTCTCCATACTCCACCCATAGAGGCAGGAGCTTCTACAAAAATCTTTGTGTACTCTATACGTTTCCATGACCTAACTCTAGCCCCTGGTATGATATTACGCCTATTAGCATTAGTTGATGTAGTTCCACTAACGGGAGGTCTCCAGATAGTTAAGTCTCGCACCAGGACGGGTTCCTGTGTTACGGCGTTATCGGATAGCGTATAAAGCAGCAACATAGGCATTGGGATAACATACTTTGATGTCTTGTCTACTGGAGCCTCAACCATCAAACTCCTGCCGATACAAGTGCCTTTCGGTTCCGCTAGTTTAGCAACAAAATTTGCTTTATATTTATCGTAAGCATCATTTAATGGCATAATTTAACCTCATTAATTATCAAACAAAACCTTAGATAGGTAGACATTAACACTATTGTTGTCTACCTAGTTAATGAACCCTAGTCAACAAAAACAGCAATAGCTTCTACATCGATAGAGCCATTAGTAGCATCCAAAACATCATCAGTAGGGATTGTTAGGGATACTGTCACAGCTCCAGTTGCCATGTTGCGGGTATAAGCTGTAACTACCGTTACACCATTAGGGTTTCTAGTTGCGTTTATCTGTGCACGTTGAACTTGCTCGATAACTTCTAACAATTGGTGTTCGAGAGTGGGACCATTAAGAGTTACGGGGCTTGCCATAGTCATTACCTCTAATAAATCAATAGTAATAAGATAGCACCAAACTGATATAGGTGTTAGCTATATTTTCGTTAAGGAAATGCTACATATATGTAGCTTCTATTCAATGAAAACTACATTAAGCTGTAGTTGGTGGCTGACTCCCAGTTTTAATTTCTAACGACGTTCTAGTAGCTGTTCTGATTGCGTCATCTACCCACTTAGGTTTCTTCTCAAAATGTAAAGGAATTTTTACTTTAGACTTCCTAGGGTCTTTGTACATTGCCAAAACACTATTCTCTCCCATATCGATTTTGGCTTGTTCAAATTTATCAATTAATTCCCAGTTAAGTATTTTAACCTCCGATATATACATTTTTGTTTCCTTTATTCGTTTCGCATTTTCCCTACCGCCAAAACCTTTCCTTTCCTCAAATAGTAAAGGATAAACAATTGAAGAATTTGTTAATTGTACTAAATCCTTGCAAATACGTTCAGCATCTGACTTGCTAGATTCATTCACAAAAAACGAGAATGTTCTACCATTTCGCATATTGCAGGTTACTTTGATATTGCCTTTTGTGAACGCTGATTTACTAGGTTGAGTAAATATCCTTTGTAATTTATCCCAGGTTATTTCGTGTCTTTCTACTGATGGGAGTTCTATTTGAGTTTTTTGTAGTTTTGACCGTCTTTCCTTAGTCCAATATGGAGGTTTTTCGTAGTTATATAAAATAAAGGTTAACTGAATTTTTAAATTACTACTATTCGGAACTTCAGAGATATCACCGGAACCCACAAATTGCCCTATATCACGATTACCTAGTATTTCAGTTTGAGCTAACACATTTGCTACATTTTCTTGAAGGTTTCTTAATGATGATACTAGTCTAAATCGCTCTCCACCATTTTCTACAACCGCGTTAACTAATTGTTGTTGTCTATTTTCCTCAATGCGTTGTAATGCAATATATTCATCTAATCCTTGAGCAACTAAAATAATCGCTTCTTTACAATTATCTGAGAATTCCTCCCAAAATTCTTCACTACTATCTTGATTCCAAATAGTGTTAATATTTCCGTCATAGCTTTCTGGTAATTTCTCCCTAGCTTCCCTTCTCTGTTTACCGAAACTCCATTCCTCACCTTTTTCGTCACCCCACTTTTCAATCGTTCCTTTACCACCAGGAACCATTGAAACAATAGCCGTTGCAAGTGTTGAAGGACTTTTATCTAAAAACATTTTAACAACCCGTCTACCATGTTTAAACAGTTGCCATGCTATGGCTTTCATAGCCATGCCAAATGATTGTTTAACGTATGAGCCGAAAGCTGTAGATACTTCCATAAGCATTTCAGGTCCCTTGCTTAAGGCAATGTGCATAGCAGCGGCTTTGTTGATAAATGCAATACCAATGGTAGGCAATACTCCACAAACTAATTTACCTGCCATATTACCCAAAAAACCGGCGGTAGTACTAATAAATTGATTAGCAATATTCATCATATTTTTGTCTATCTGTTCATCTGATATATTCCAGTTGAAATTCCAGAAACTATCCCAATTAGACGTGATAAATCGTGCTACTTTCTCAAAACTAAAGTTAGATAAAAACTTAGTAATTCCTTCCCATAACCAACCTCCAAAACTTTTGCCCCATTCAACAACTTTACCAGTTATTTTTGCCCATAGCTTGCCAAACCAACCCATCTCTTGAGTAGATGTTCTCTGAGCTAAATTAACTTGTCTAACGCCATTCCTACCTATACTGCTACGAGTTTGACGGCTAGACAAGCTACGAGTACTCCTTAGCATTCTTGCACTTCTGGCAACCATTACAAAGTTCCTCTTAGTGGGTTATCGCCGTCAATCAATTCGGTTTCTATCTTGATATCAGGAAAGTCTTTTTTCAATAATTCTTGTACTTTCTTGGTTTCCTGTTCTCTAATATCATCCTGTTTTTTCATTGAATCATATAACCTAGTTAAATCGGCTAATATGTCTTTTGACGGGTCATTACCATTAACTTGTAAAGTACCTTGCGCTCTAACTATTGAGAATATTTTCTTTATTTGATTTAATGTTATTTATAGTGTTTCTTTCGCGTTCTTTTGATTAGTGATTTTAACTTTACTTTCATTAGGTTCTAGTAGTTCCTCAAAATTATCAGCTTCTGGAGTAAACGCTGTTTTAATTGTTGCGTATTTTTCTTCAGTTTTAAATCCTAAATAATCTAATATTTCTGAGACCTCTCTACCAGCTTTAAAGGCTGCTGAATGCGCCAAACCTGCTTCATGTAAACAGGTTAAAACAGCGTTTTGTGTCACTTGATGGGAGATGGCAATTTCCATTACCATCCCGAATATTTCAGCAATTGATTCAGCTAAGTTAGGTAATTTGATTTCGGCTTTTTCTTCTGCTTTTGTCATTAGATTGACATCATCAATCTCTACTTTAACTTCAAATTCACCCCATCTTTCGTCATCGATGTCAAATCGATACATTAACCATTCTGGCAATGTGTTTATTCGTTTAATTCTGTTCTCTGGATTATCAGCATTAACCGTGATTTTTTCCGGCATTTCAGCCGGAAAGGATTCAGGGTCTAGGAACTCGTAAATCCTTCTAATCATTCCACAGCATTCTTCGTTCATATCTGGTATTGTTATCGTTCGTATATTTTCAGGTTCTTCTCCTTCGATGCATTGCGGGATATCTTTTGTGCTCGCGGAAAATCTAGGAATTACATAATCAAATTCTGTGCATTCCATCCACCAATCACAAAATACACCTATACTTTCAAACATTAAATCAGGGTCGCCGTATGCCCACTCAGACTCCCACTGTCCTTGCGTATAAAAAAACCTCTCACTTCCTGTTGGTTGAGGAGTTTCTCCCCACCTCCAATCCATATGACTAAAAAAAGTGATGCTACTTCCACTTGGTGGAGGATTACAGCATCCCCCGCTACCCATTTGTCTGTCGAACTCTTCAACGCTGTACTTTTCATTAGCTTTTATGGTACAACCGATATTGCCATTTCCGCCATTTCCATTGTCTGAATCATCATCTGAATCATCATCTGAACTATCGCCTGGTCGCCTTCCTTTATCATCATCTACCTCGTCACCGCTATTAGGACCGCCAAAACCTCTACCAGCGCCACCCTTTCCCCTAGGTTTTTTTCCTCCCTTTGGTTCATCTCTGTTTGGTGGTTCCTTGACAGTTGCCTCTTTTTTAATATCCTCTCTTTTTTCCCTTTCTTCAGCTTCTCTTTTTTTGTGATATTCATCTGCATCCCAGTATTCAGGAGCTACATATTTAGAATCACTTATAAATTTGTTTCGAGTATCTAATTCCCTCCCGTATGGGTCTCCAGTCCAACCTCGAAACGGGTCTCCTAGTTTACCGGGGTCATCGTTTAATCTAAAGGGAGCTGTGTCATATCTAACTCCCGAGCGAGGTCTAACCTTTGGTTTGTCTCTAATCGTCCGTCTGTCTCTAACCATATTAACGTTTTGTACTAAGTTTAATAGTATTATATGATAGTATAATTATGTTACTAAATCCATTAAATAAGGGAAATCATGAGAGGTGTTAAAAATATCGCGGCTCATATAAACGCTGCTAACTGGAGTAACGCCATAGAGTTATTTAACGGGACTATTTTAGAATCATTAATAACAGAAAGATATAAATATGATATCGGTATTTACAGCTATATATCATCGTTAAACGCTAGATGTTACACTCCCAGTATTGCACAATCACAAATCCCCACAATTTACCCGGAAGATAGCTATTACCAACGGTGGGAAAAAAAACAGGAAGTGTTGCAGGAAGCGGTAGATTTACAAATATTTTATGGGAATATGGCAACAGAAAACGGGTTAAATTTAGGGATTGTCAAATTGCCATATTATGGAGGCATTCACACCGAAAACCTGTTAATTGAATTAATCACTAATCAAAACGAAGGTTTAGCAATTGATAGCAACTCAATAGTTAAAGCTAGGTGTTTAACTCAGTTACATAACAATGATTCTATTAATATTTTGGGCATGGCTGAATATCAACTCGATACAGTTCCTAAAACCCCTACATTGACACAACCCGAAAATTTTGGGGTGACAATAGGCAATACCCCCACATTAGTTAGACCCTCAAATATTAATCGGTATAGGTTGCACTTACAAAACGTAGGTTCTGTAGGGGTATGGTTTTGTCACGGTGATATCAGTAACTGTGTACCTTATCAATGCCTATATTTACCTCCTAACGCTGGGTGGGATGATGAACTAAAATCAACAGCTTCTATCTATGCTATAACTGAGGATAGCGTAACCAATATTGTTGGATTAAAACAAATAATAAATTGGTAAATTATACTTTGATTTAGGAGTTTATTATGAGTTTCTCAATTTACAGTTCTATTGTCAATTTAGACACTCTAAACATTAGCAGTAAAATACCGGGAACTCCCGAAACTACCGCGATAAGTTTGACTGCTAACACTATCACGGAAGTTGTGCCTATCAATGCTACCAGTAACGGTAGAACGGTGTTTGTAAAGAATCGGTCAAATACCAATGTACATCTAATATTTGACCCTACAGGTGATAGCGTGTCAGACGCTGCATTTTCGGTTAAGCCAGGTGATACCATCTCAATAACGTGGGGTAGAACTAAGTTACAGGCGATAGCAGAATCTAGCGCTAGTATCAGCGTTACAATTATCGAATATATCAATATGTAATCATCAAATGAATGGCTAGTATTAAGTTATTAGCCATTTAATTAAATAATCAATATAGAGGCAGTTATGACTAATTTCAACATTTACTCTAGTAAGTTTGGGCAATCAACCGATGACTTGCCAGAAGGTGAAGTTAATCTGTATTTAACTAATGAACGGATACAAGCAGTTATTGACTCAAATACGTATAACGTTGAACCTCGCATCTCTATAGAACCTACCCTTTCAACTCAGTTTGGTAAATCCAACACACGCTACAATGGTGAAGAATGGATAACAGAACCTGTAACAGACACTTACACTGTTACTAGAGCATCTACGGCAACGTATGTAGACGCAGCAGGCAGGATTCGTACAGCCGCAGTGAATAAGCCTAGATACACATTTAATCCTGAAACGGGTGAACGGTTAGGGTCGTTGGTGGAGGAACAGAGGACTAATTTGGTATCGTGGAGTGAGGATTTTGATAATGCGACTTGGACAAAAACACGAGCAAGTATTACGCCAAATGTAATTGTTGCGCTTGATGGAAATTTAACTGGTGACAAGTTAGTTGAGGATTCAAGCACAAACACCGCCCACCATGTAAATCGTACATTTTCTGCAACATCTGGGACAACATATACATTAACCATATATGCTAAAGCCGCAGAACGCTCGATTCTTGTAATTGCATTTGCCACTCAATTTCCCGCCAATTCTTTCGCAAATTTCAATTTACTGACTAGAGCAATTACAGCAGGAGGAGGACTTGTTTCTTCATCAGTAACGTCTATGGGAAACGGATGGTATAGATGCTCAATTACCTCAACAGCATCATCAACTGCTACTGCAACAATAGTGCATTACTTGAATAATGGGTCTAGCATTCTTTACACAGGTGATGGCATTTCAGGTATCTACATTTGGGGTACACAACTAGAAGCATCATCAACACCATCCCCTTACACCCCTACTCAAGCCACCAGCGTAACACGTGCTTCTGATGCGGTTAGTCGAGTGTTGGGGGATGAGTTTAACCCGAGTGAAGGTAGTTTTTATATAGAATATACACCAAACAAGTTGACAGGAGTTGGTGCTATTTTAGGTACTAATTCAGATAATACCAACTTGATACTTCACGGCGACGACAGTGCAGGTTTCGGTATAGACACTAGAACTGTGTCTGGTGGTGTGTTGACTTATTCATCACCCTTAATAACTAGATTGGACGCACCATCATTTAAGATATTATCTGTTTTAGAGCAAGGTCGGCAAAAGTTATTTATTAACGGTGATAAAGTGGTTGATGCACCTAATACAGTAACATCTTATCAACCTATTTCTGAAATTCTTATATTAAGAAGAGCTAATGGTGTTGTTGAAACTGGTATATGTAAAGATTTCCGCTACTACCCTCGCGCTCTTAGTGAAAGTGAGTGTTTAGCCCTAACAAAACTGTAATGGAGAACTAAAATGACTTATGACTTACAACAATAAATTAACAGATAATGCCTAATGCACTTGATTCGTTGTGGGCCTGGCTATCTATTTAGCGATCGTGATTGTTCAGCCCGAGAAGTTCTAAGTACAACGTTAATCCCTATAAACGTTTACATCCCAACTCAAACTGTCAACTTTTTCAAACTCTAAACCTCTCAGAAATTCACCATGAAAGACCTGATCATCAGTATTCGCAGTCTCGCTACCCTCGCGCTTCCTCACCGCTTTCCTCTATCCCCTGCTGATTTTCCTCATTGGTCAGGGCTTTTTCCCCTACCAGGCTAACGGCAGTCTTCTCACTAACTCTCACTCTTGAGGTCATTGGTTCCGCACTCATTGGTCAAACCTTTACCACTGACGATTATTTCTGGAGCCGTCCTAGTGATGTCAATTATAGTTCTGACGCGGAGGCTAACCCCACCGGAGTATCGGGAGGTAGTAATCTGGCTCCAGACAACCCGGAACTGTTGGCACGCATTCAGAACGAAGCCCAGCGTCTTCGTAGCGCCGGGATTGAACCCACCGCTGACTTACTTTATTCCTCCGGTTCCGGTCTTGACCCTCACATTAGCCCCCCTGCTGCGGTTCGCTCAAGTTGAACGGGTCGCCCTTGCGCGTGGCCTGTCTACTGACCAAGTGCGATCGCTGATTACTCAAAATACTGAAGACCGCTTCCTTGGTATTTTTGGGGAGCCTGGTATCAATGTTCTCAAGAGAGAACTTAGCCTTGGATAACCTTTAAATTCAAATCTTCTAATGTTCCAAACCTCCCTATGTATCACCCCACCCAATCCTCCCCAAAGCATCGCCCTTGGTAAGCACAAAGTCTTTATCGGCATGGCACCGGGAGTCGGTAAAACCTATCGAATGTTAGAGGAAGCCCAACAGCTAAAGCAGGAAGGGTTTGATGTCGTCATTGGAATACTGGAAACCCACGGACGAGCAGATACCGCTGAGAAGGCAGTTGGCTTAGAGCAGGTTCCCCTCAAGCAGATCAACTGGCTCTTTCGCACTCTCACGGAATTGGATACCTCTGCTGTACTCGCCCGCTGTCCTCAGCTAGTCCTGGTTGATGAATTGGCTCATACCAATATCCCCGGTTCTGAACGACAGAAGCGTTACCAAGATGTGTTTTGGATTTTGGAAGCGGGTATTGATGTCTATTCCACTATCAATATCCAGCACCTAGAGAGCCTTAATGACCTGGTACACAAAATTTCTGGGGTGGTCGTCCGCGAGCGGGTACCCGATCGCCTACTTGATGAAGCTGATGAAGTCATCGTCGTAGACGTTACCCCTGAAACTCTCCAAGAGCGCCTTCAAGAGGGTAAAATCTATGCCTCTGCCAAGATTGATCGGGCTCTGCACAACTTCTTCCAACGTCGCAATCTTGTCGCTCTCAGAGAATTGGCGCTGCGGTTCGTGGCTGACAATATTGAAGACAATGGCCGACAGAGCCATTCTCAGAGCTATTGCAATATCCAAGAACGGGTTCTGGTCTGTGTTTCAACCTATCCCAGTTCGATTCGGTTATTGAGACGAGGGGCACGCATTGCTAACCAAATGAATGGCCGTTTGTCTGTGCTGTTTGTAGCTCATCCTCATCAATTTCTTTCTAAATCTGAGGCACTCCACATTGAAACCTGCAAACGGATGTGTCAGGAGTTTGAGGGGGAGTTTTTGCGGGTGGAGTCAGATGATGTGGTGACAGCGATTCTTGATACTGCCGTCGAACAACACATCACTCAAATTGTTTTGGGGGAAACTCGACGATCTCGCTGGCAACTACTGATTAAAGGATCTATTGTTCAAAGGTTAATGCGAGGTCTACCCCAGGTTGATTTACACATTATTGGCACTGACCACTAACCCAACAGCTTGATCGCCTCAAATTTAGCTACCCGCAGACAAGCCCCCCGCTATTGTAGGGTTAGCTTTGGGATTACTGATACATTTACGCGACATTTATCCGGCTATTGCCTGACAATGCTACGATAGCACTATTACCCGTTAAGGTAACAGAGGCGGTATCCCGCAAAGCTTTTAGAAAGATTCCAAAAGCACCGTTCCAGTCCCTGGGTTGAACCCACACTCAGGACATCGGAACACTTTTGAGCCACCTAGCTGGGAATGGACATGACCACAGTGAGTACAGGTTTTGCTGGTGTATTCTTCGGTCACATCTACAACTGTGGTTCCAGTTATTTCCCCTTGATGTCTCAGGGTTAGTTTGAATCGATAATGCGCCCATGTCAGCATGGCGCGGGCAGTCTTGGATTTGATTTTCCGCTTGGCTTTGGCAACCATGTTGGAAGTCTCGAAGGTGGGCAGAAAAATTATGCTGTAGTCATTAGTCAAGTAGTGAGCAATTTGTTTGTGGGCTTCATCAACTAGATTGCGGATTTTGGTTCTCATTCGTTGAGCCGCTTGCCTCATCCGTCGCCTTCTTGAACGACAGGGTTCCTTGGCGATTCGGCTCATCAAATCATCCAAATGTTGACATAGCCTAGTAATGCGTCCAATATCCCCGGAGCCCAATTCCAGAAACCGAGAGCCATCAAACCCGGTCATAAAAGTTCGGACACCTGGGTCTAATGCAATTACGCCATTCGCTTCAGTTGGGTTAACGGCAACTGGTTCAGGGAAAATCGCCAACCATCGACCTTTGGTAAACACCAACTGAGTCCCTTGCCCGCAAGTTTTAGGGATAGCTTCGGAAACCATGAAAGTTAATCCTTTCGTGAGTCTTGGATACCAACTCCCTGAAGAGAAATTAGTATTATTGAACTTAATCCCTTGAGAACTATCCCGACAGCTCGGTGGCCTTGCGCCAGGACTGACTGAAAAGGCGAGATAGGCATCAAAGATAGCATTCTGCCGAATATGGCCGGGTGTTTCTTTGACCCATGCAGGCAAGTCGCTCTGCATCACTTCCGCAGCGTAACTTTAACTTGCTTAGTCGTTTACCACTCCGGGATAATGCAATTGCTTGGTTGTAGCAATACCGACAAGCAGCCAGCCATTTACGCCAGACTTGATTTAGCTCTGGGCTGGGGTAAATCCGGATCTTCTTTGACCTGAGTTTTGTATTTACTCCGTCCGTATAATCGGGAACTGAAGCAGTGGAGGATGGCGAGGATGTCCTCAACCATTTCTGGTTCTCGACTGAGACTTGTCTCGTTGAGAACCATGAGTGAGCACCTGTTTTGCTCACAGAGCCATCGAAACAAGTCAAATCCCCATCTGGCCAATCGGTCTGGGTGGGCAACGACAACCATGCGGACATCTCCTGACAAGACTTATCCCAGTAAGGCCAGCATTTTCTTTCCCTTGAAGTTGAGCCCGCCTCCGATTTCGGAGACGACTTCTGCTTCGGGGTAGAGGTTGGACAGTGCGGCCACCTGTCGGTTGAGGTCGGACTGCTGGGCGCGGCTACTAACTCTGGCATAGATAACGACTTTGCGTTTGTCACTGCCTGATTTGGCAGCAGAATATGACTCAACGTTGTATCGTCGTTGCCCAGCCGGGGTTCTGATGGTCTCGATTGAGCCATTGGAGTCCCATCTGGGGAGTGTTCTTTCATGGACTCCAAGGATTTAGACCGCTTCCTTGGGTTTGACATATCTGGCAATAGGTTTATCCTCAACTATTCTCGCTTCTTATACCGTATTGCCCTAAAATATTAACCTAATTTGAGATTAAATCATGCTCCCGTTTCAATTGAGAGGTACTGCTTTGCTTAGGAAGGCTTCGCCAACGCAGAAGCCAGCTACTTTCTTGGCTACTTCGGTAGCCTCAGTCAGTGAAGCGTCAAGAATCACCGTGGCTTCAGCGGGCGTGAGTATGTCAAAATTTCATGTTAGCCTGAGCATTACGCCGCCACATATAGGGCTTAATTCGGCGCAAAGCTGAGGCGGTAAACCTCTCATTCCAGGTTTCATCAGAAATAGTGGCTAATTCTTCTAAAGTTGGTGCCAGATTTTCCGGATAGGGATTAAAGGCCGCTTCTTTTGTGGGTTTAGCAAATCTTTCATTCCAGGGACAAACATCCTGACAAATATCACAACCTGCCACCCAATTATTAAGATTAGTTGCTATTTCTGGGGGCAAGTTTTCCGCTCGGTTTTCTATGGTATGATAAGCAATACAGCGGTTTGCGTCTACTACAAAAGGTTCAGCGATCGCATTAGTAGGGCAGGCTGACAAACAGCGAGTACAAGTGCCACAATGTTCTGTATGGGGGCGATCGTACTCTAACACCAAATTAGTTAACACCTCTCCCAGAAACACCCAAGAACCGTAATTTCTAGTAATTAGATTCCCATTTTTAGCAATCCAACCCAACCCCGCCCGTTGCGCCCATAGCTTATCCTGAACCGGTCCCGTATCAGCATAATAGCGGGCTTCGATATCTTCCCCCTGCTGTTTTAACCACTGACAAAACTGCTTTAATTTCTTATGCAAAATGCGGTGATAATCTCGTCCCCAGCCATAGCGAGAAATTTTCGCATATTCCGGCTCATTTTTATGTTGATGTGGTGTATAATAGTTAATCGCAACACAAATAAGCGATCGCACTTCCGGCATAACTAGGCGAATATCCTGACGTTTAGGATTATCCATCCAAGCCAGATCCGCCTGATATCCTGCTTGTAACCATAGACGCAACCCTTCCACCT
This sequence comes from Limnospira platensis NIES-39, assembly GCF_026000695.1. Lineage (GTDB taxonomy): Bacteria > Cyanobacteriota > Cyanobacteriia > Cyanobacteriales > Microcoleaceae > Limnospira > Limnospira platensis. Next base: position 6,263,581 of record NZ_AP026945.1, on the reverse strand, counting down.
CTTCAGGGGTTGTTGTGGCTGGCGTAAAGCCGACCTGATCAAAACCTAAATCTAGGAGATATTGTTGAATTTGAGAACGGTCAACAGAAGCAGCCATCAGAGAGAAAAGTCAACAATGGAAAGTGGTTAATCATGGGGCTAATGCCACCCTATGGGGGGTGGTGGGATTAGAGTGTCAAGACGAGGACTCCTTAGAACCCAAACTAGCCTGTAACTCCAAACAATTACGGCCATCAGTCTCAAGTTTATAATCAACCCGATCCATGAGGCGCTTCATAATCAACCACCCATAACCATGTACTGGCTTATCTTCAGGTAATGGTGGTTCATAATCACTCATTTCATATCCCTTACCCTGATCCCAAATTTCCAAGCGAATGTCACCTTGATCAAGTTGTAGGCGAATAATCACCGGAAGATCAGGCTGATCGCGGTGAGCATGGCGAATCACATTAGAATAGGCTTCAGCTAGGACTAGGCGAAACCGATTCGACTGACGGGGCCAATCCACCGAGTCCCCTAACTGGACTTCCAAACTGCTTAATAGCCAGTGTTCAACAACTTCTAAAAACCGAATATCGCTCGGCACCTGTAATTCAGTGATCATCTGTTGACACAACCTCCAGAGAGAGTATGGTTTGATCGTCCTCCTGAACCGGATTTTGTTCACGGATGGAAGCCAGTAAAGCCTCTAAATTTAATAGGCTAGTTTGTTGTTTTAGGAGTTGCCATAACCCCTCCTGTTGCAGCATGGCACGGGCGGAATTACCATCATTGCCTTGTTGTAGCACAGTAGCCTCTGTAATTCCATCACTGGTTAGTAAAAATACATCTCCAGGGGACAAGACACGACTACCTACTTTTCCGCGCCAGATTGGGAGAATCCCTAAAGGAATACCCCGTTCTTTCAGAAAAATCGGCTCAACTGTGACATGGCCATCACCATTAAGGTTTTGTTGTTGGAGGGTGCGATGATCCCAAATCAGGGGGTAGATATGTCCAGCATTAGCATAGGATATTTCTCCTGTTGCTGGTGTGTAGCGAGCCAAAACCATGGTAATAAAGTGGTTATTGCCAATCAGATCATCAGATAAGATGCTATTAAGATTGTGCATTACCTGTTCTGGTTCTGGGGAAGTATCTTGAGAGAGTTCTCGACGCAAGACAGAAATGGCACTAGCCATAAACAAAGCTGCGGGAACTCCCTTCCCGGAAACATCCCCCAAAGCCACCCAAATATCCCCCATAGAGTGGATATAGACCTCAAAGAAATCACCCCCAACTTCTCTAGCTGGATAGCAGCAGGCTTGTAGCTTCAGATTGTCAAATTCCGGCCAACTTTGGCGGAGTAAATTCATCTGAATTTGACGAGCAACCTTTAACTCACTCTGCATTTGCTCGGCGAGTTCTAGGGTACGTTGATATAGTCTAGCTTGAGACAGGGCGAGAGATGCTTGTTCGGAAACTACTTCTAACAGTTGAATATCCTCTTCCGACCAGGGTTGGTCTGCGCCATGGCGGTAAACGGCTAAAACGGCTAACAGGTCGTGTTGATAGGTAAGGGGAACTACAATGTGGCTGATGGTATCATCTCCCTGACCGCTGTGGGTCTGGGTTTCACGGGTTTCTACAGCCGCTTGCATCAAGGCTATGATATTGTCGGGTTCCGGGTGAGATTCACTCTGATAAGAGAACTCCTGTTCTGACAAAGAGCCCGATTCGATGGGTTTAACCTTACAAGCCAAGGCTTCAAAGGTTTCACCTACGGTATCTGCAATGGTTTGCAGCATACTTGCATAGTCGAGAGACTCGCGCAAGGCAATTACCACATCATTGTATAGCCGCTCTCGTTTCAAAGACCGACGCAGGGCGTTAGTGCGCTGTTTAAAAAATTTATAGGTTTCGGAGGCTTGCTGAACAACGGTTCGCAGTTCCTCTGGATTCCAAGGTTTGGTGATATATTTGAAGACTTGACCGGAGTTGATAGCTTCGACCAAATCTTCTACATCAGTGTATCCGGTCAGCAGAATACGGATAGTGTCGGGAAAGCGTTCAACGGTTTTACCGAGAAACTCTGTCCCATTCATTTCAGGCATCCGCTGATCGGAAATGATAATAGCCATTTCTCCCTCTTGATCAAGAATCTCGAGGGCTGTTAGGGCGCTATCGGCTTTGTGGACTTTGAAATCACGGCGAAACGTCCTGAACAGCAGGTCTAGGTTATCGGGTTCGTCATCGACGACCATTAGTTTCAGTTTGCGACCTTCTCCCCGACTCATGCTCTACGTTTCTCCTAGATCAATCAGGCATCTTAAACATCTTACCGAAAAACGGGGTTTAAAGTCTCATTTGTATTTCTTTGTGCCAATCTAAGTTTAGCGGAACGGGCGCGAGGATTTTGGCTAATTTCATCTGGCTGGGGAGTTATGGGTTTTTTGGTTAAGACTTTGAGTAGGGGATGATGGCGAAATCCGTGTTTGACTGGCCGATCTTCTAGGCTGTGGAAACTGATGATGCCGATACGTCCTCCGGGTTTAAGCCAGGTGGGGGCTGTTTCTAGGAAGGTTTCTAGGGCGCTTAGTTCTCCGTTTACGGCTATGCGTAGGGCTTGGAAAACTCGGGTAGCTGGGTGTATTCGCCCGTAACGGTACTTGGAGGGGACGCAATTGGCGATCGCCCCCGCGAGTTGTTCTGTGGTTTGAAAGGGTCGTTTTTCGACAATCTGCCTTGCTATGCGCCGAGATAGTCTTTCTTCGCCGTAGGTATAAAAGATATCAGCCAATTGTTTTTCGTCCCAGGTGTTAATGATTTCGGCGGCGCTGAGGGGGTCTTGTGGGTTCATTCGCATATCCAATGGTCCACAATGACGGAAACTAAATCCTCGTCCTGGGGTATCTAGTTGATGGGAGTTCACCCCTAAATCAGCTATGATGCCGTCAAATTGTGAGGGACTCGATGGATATTGGCTAAAGTTTCCGTGCCAAAATTGCAGGCGATCGCCACAATTACCCATAGTATCCATTAACATTGACTTGGCGGCGGCGATCGCTTCTAAATCACGGTCAATCGCCGTCACCCGCACATTAGGGGCCCCTTGAAAAATCATCTTTGTATGTCCCCCGCCGCCAACCGTAGCATCGAGATAGTGACCACCCTCCTGGACTGCTAACCCCTCGATTAATTCCCGCCCCAAAACCGGAATATGGACAAATTTCCCAGCCAATTCTAAATTATCCAAATCTCTACCTTTCTCAGACACCCCAAAATCCCTATAATCAGTTAAAGGAAACTCAAATTAATCGGCAAGTTACGCAGATTTGACGAGACTATAAGACCATCATAAACTCTAGCGCCATCAATAACGATATGAGCAGAATCGAAACTCGCACCGAACCCATGGTCATCAACATGGGACCCCATCACCCCTCCATGCACGGAGTGTTGAGGCTAATTGTCACCCTCGATGGCGAGGATGTAGTAGACTGTGAGCCCGTCATCGGCTACCTACATCGGGGCATGGAAAAAATCGCCGAAAACCGCACCAATATCATGTATGTTCCCTATGTTAGCCGTTGGGATTATGCGGCGGGGATGTTCAATGAAGCCGTAACAGTCAACGCCCCAGAAATGCTGGCTAATATTGAGGTTCCCAAACGTGCCCAGTACATCCGGGTAATCATGTTAGAGTTAAACCGGATCGCCAATCATTTACTGTGGTTAGGACCATTTTTAGCAGATTTAGGCGCGCAAACTCCCTTCTTCTACATCTTCCGAGAAAGGGAAATGATTTATGACCTTTGGGAAGCTGCTACTGGCTATCGCATGGTTAATAACAACTACTTCCGCATTGGTGGAGTCGCCGCCGACCTTCCCTATGGTTGGGTTGATAAATGCCATGATTTCTGCGATTATTTTCTCCCCAAAGTTGATGAGTATGAAAAACTAATCACCAATAACCCGATTTTCCGCCGCCGTATCGAGGGTTTGGGAGTTATTACCCGTGAACAAGCCATTAACTGGGGACTCTCTGGCCCTATGTTGCGCGCTTCTGGGGTTAATTGGGATCTTCGTAAGGTCGATCATTATGAATGTTACGATGATTTGGATTGGGATGTTCACTGGGAAACTGACGGAGACTGTCTCGCCCGTTATGTAGTGCGAATTCGGGAAATGCGGGAATCTGTTAAAATTCTTCGCCAAGCCTTAGATGGTCTTCCTGGGGGCCCCTACGAGAACTTAGAGGCACAACGGATGATGGGAGGGCCTAAGTCTGAGTGGAATAATTTTGATTACCAGTTTATTGGGAAAAAAATTGCTCCGACTTTTAAGATTCCTTCTGGAGAACATTATGTGCGCGTCGAAAGCGGTAAAGGGGAATTGGGCATTTATATTATCGGTGATGATAATGTTTTCCCCTGGCGGTTCAAAATTCGGGCAGCAGACTTTAATAATTTGCAAATTTTTCCCGATTTAGTTAAAGGTGAAAAAGTGGCTGATATTGTGGCGATTTTGGGAAGTGTAGATATTATTATGGGGTCAGTAGATCGCTAATCTGATTTCCCCGAACATATAGGGGCAAGTCTTTGGGCTTGCCCTCCATGCTTACTTCTCACGGTATTTTGACTTATGGCTGATGTAATTGATTACAAAATCTACGGTAATGATTTGCAATTGGTGGAAATTGAACTAGACCCCGGTGAGGGAGTTCAAGCCGAAGTGGGAACCATGACCTATATGGAAGATGGTATTCAAATGCAAACGGGTATGGGGAAAGGGGGGTTATTCTCTGGTTTTAAAAGGATGATTACCGGAGAAAGTTTCTTTATTACTACGTTTTTAAATAATGGTAAACAACGTTCTAGGGTGGGTTTTGCGGCGACTTCACCAGGGCAAATTATTCCGGTTGATTTAGCTCAAATTGGTGGGGAATTTTTGTGCCAAAAAGATGCGTTTTTGTGTGCTGCTAATGGTACGGAAATTAATGTAGCATTTACTAAGAAATTAGGGGCTGGTTTCTTTGGGGGGGAGGGATTTATTCTGCAACGATTAAAAGGGGATGGTCTGGCTTTTATTCAAGCGGGAGGGGCGATGATTCAAAAAACTTTACAACCTGGTGAAACTTTGCGAGTTGATACGGGATGTTTGGTGGCGTTTTCTCCGTCGGTGCGCTATGATATTCAGTTTGTGGGTGGTTTTCGTAATGCTTTATTTGGTGGGGAAGGGTTATTTTTGGCGAAAATGACGGGACCGGGTATTGTGATTGTTCAAAGTTTACCATTCTCTCGACTTGCCGATCGCATTAATTCTATGATTACTCTCCCTGCTGTCAGTAATGATGGATGATTGTTGATTATTTACCAATACAAAATCGACTAAAAATCCGGTCTAATACTGATTCGGTAACTTCCTCTCCGGTGACTTCTCCTAGGGCGTGAATTGCGCCGCGTAGGTCGATAGTCCAAAAGTCAAAGGGTAGACGATCGCCTATGGTGTTTTCCACTTGTTCTAGGGCTATTTTCGCACGGGTAAGGGCTGCTGCTTGACGTTGGTTAATGGCAAATTCCAGATTAGCTGATTGTAGGTTTTCCGTATGGACAGCGTTAAGGATGCTTGTTTCTAAATCGGTAATCCCTTGATTAAGGGTGGCGGCGGTTGCAATAATTAACGATGGTTTAATGTCAAGTTGATTAATAATAGCTTGACGTAAATTTTCTAGCTGTGCTGAGGATAGGCGATCGCTTTTATTCATCACTACAATTATTGGTCGATTTTTGACCTGCTGATAAATCTCATTTTCCCCTTCTGTCCAGCCCTTTTCACAGTCCAGGGTAAATAATACCAAATCCGCTGATTGAGCGGCTATCTGCGACCTTTCCACCCCAATTTGTTCGACTTTATCATCAGATTTACGAATCCCAGCCGTATCAAGAACTTGTACAGGAATACCCCCGACCACTAGCTGAGACTCTACCACATCCCTAGTAGTTCCGGGTAGGTCTGTGACAATGGCGCGATCGCTACGACTCCAAGCATTTAATAAGCTAGATTTTCCCACATTAGGACGACCAACAATTGCCACTTTTAAACCTGTGCGTAAGAGTTCCCCCCTATCTGCTGTGTCTAAGATATCAGTTAATTGCTGGAGGACCTCTTGTAATTGGTGGATAATTTCCGATTCATTTAAGGGGGGTAAATCTTCTTCAAAATCGACCCTAGCTTCAATTTCTGCTAAAATATCTAAACAGAGCGATCGCAGATGATGTATCGGATCGGCTAATTTTCCCCGCAGTCCAGCCAAAGCCGCAGACGCTGCCTGGGGAGACTGAGCCCCCACAAGTTCAGCGACACTCTCAGCTTGAGTCAAATCTAGTCGCCCATTGAGAAACGCCCGCAGGGTAAACTCTCCGGGGGTGGCTAGTCTGGCTCCGGCTTGTAAACAAAGCTGTAGGACCTGTTGAACGGGGATAATACCACCGTGACAGTGGAATTCTACCACATCTTCGCGGGTGTAGGAGCGGGGAGCGAGCATTAAGAGCAATAAAGCCTCATCCACCAGTTGCTGTGTGTGGGGATGATGGATATAACCATAGAGAATGCGGTGGCTTGACCAGGGCTGATTTCCTGGGGCTTTAAATAGGGTTTTAGCGATCGCTACAGCTTCTGCTCCAGACATTCTGACAATGCCAATACTGCCCTGTTGTGGCACAATGGCAGTGGCGATCGCAGCAATAGTTTCACTTTTGGTGGAAATTGGAGACATTTTCGTAATAACCAATATTACCAATTATCAAGTAGGTTGTAGGGGCGACATCTAGCCATCATCTAGCCTCCCTCCCCAGAAGGGAGAGCCAGCCAGAATCATCGATGAGCCATTTACTGCACACCCTCATTAACCGGAAAGCGATCGATTAAATTTTTAGCCTCGATCGCATTATCTTTCAGCGTACTACTGAGGTGAGGAACATGGGGAATCTGCGAGAGAAAATCCCGAGTGCGTCGTATAATCCTGACAATATCCCCCTCATCAAGAGTAGTATTTTTCACCAATTCCGCCCATTCTACCCCACCAGCCCACTGTTCAAGAATAGCACTGAGGCGCTGATGTTCTCGGCGTTCAGGAAGCACCAAAAACTCAACACGGTGGCGACCCTGAACCTTAATCAAAGATCTACGCAAAGACCACAGGCGGTTCAAAGTTTCCTGTACCACCTCCGAAAGCTGATAATGAGTCCAACTATCAGACCGAGAAACCTCAGTGACCAAAGCAGAACAAGCACCAGCCAAATTATAAGGCTCTAGGTTATCAAATTCTCCCGACATCAAAACCAACCCCAACCACAACTCATTATCCCCTCGCAGCGCTGCTGTAGCCTGTCCCAACTTAGTGGGCTGCAAATCATCCAAAGCCTCAAACTCTTGTAAAATGTCAATCAGATTCAGAAATTCCCGCCAATTACGTTCCAAATATTGACGCAACTCTTCCTGATAATCAACAATTTCCTTCTGAATAGCCGAACGGCGGCTCAAGCGTTTGAGGATTTTTTGAGGTTTCCCAAACTTTTGGGCTGGGTGTGTAGCTAAAATTTCCTCGACCTGTTCAATGCGAGTGATTTGGTTAACTACCTCTGGGGCCGTATCTGCGACCAACAGTTCTGGAATTTGTACAGCCAGGGCTTCGGTTATTTCATCTCCCCGTCGTGACTGTCCCAATTTAAACTGCATTTCTGGCATTTCCAAATGATCCACCCAGGTAAGCCTAGGAAGTTCAGCGTGTAAATTAACCACATCCATCGCCGCCACTATATACCAACGGTTATCTCGCCCCAAACATAGGAAATAGGGCGCTTGTCCAGGGCTAGGGGTTTGGGCAACCAGTACGGCGGAAATTGGCGGTGAGTCAGACTTGCGGGCGGTGGGGACGTGCTTACCCCGGAGGCTGACCAAAGTACCAAACGCTGCCAAGTCCAGGGCTTCTGCCATTTTTTGAGTGCGGGCTTCTCTGGCTTGTTTTTGCAGGGTTTTTAACAGTCGTTTTTCCTGCTTGAGGCGTTGCTGCTGCTTTTCATACTCAGCGAGGGTGTCTTCTAGGGTATTGATGTCTAAGTCCTCTCCTAAGCCTAATTCGGCTTCAACTTGGGCCAGTTTTGTTTCTAGGTTTTTAATATGTTGTTCTGCTGGAACTAAAGATAGGGTGGAGATATACTGACCAAAACTGCGTTCAACTAGGTTTTTTGCCTTTTCTAGGCTGTGGGTCTGCAACAGGTTCAGCACCATGCCATAACTGGGGCTAAATTGACTGACTAGGGGGTTGGGTTTGGATGTGGCTAAATAGGCTGCTTCCTCGGCTCCCTCAAAAGGGGTTTCTACGGTAACTACATGGCCGATGGTGTCCATGCCGCGCCGTCCGGCACGTCCTGACATTTGCAAAAATTCGGAGGCTCTCAGGAGGCGATGACCGTCGTCTGTGCGCTTGGATAGGCTAGAAATTACGGTGGTGCGGGCGGGCATATTTATCCCAGCGGCTAGGGTTTCGGTGGCGAAAACTACTTTAATGAGTCCTTCCTGAAATAGCTCTTCTACAAAGATTTTCCAGGCGGGAAGTAGTCCGGCGTGGTGGGATGCAATGCCTTTGGCGAGGGGTTCGAGTTGTTTGGGACGGGCGGCACCGGGGGTTTCTTTGATGAAACGGTTAATGCGATCGCGTAAAATTTGCGCCTCTTTGGGGCTGACTAGGGATAGATGGCTAATATCACCCACAGCGCGATCGCACCCACGACGGCTAAATATAAAATAAATCGCCGGTAACATATCCCGTTGTTTCAGTCGCAATACAATATCGGCTAGTTCTGGTACACCGCTTTTGCGGTTATAACTGCCACGCTGACGCGCTCTACTGCTTTTGGCTAATGATGGGCTGATGCGGCGTTTGCTACCATCGAGAAGGGGAAACATCCCTTTGCTGTTGCAAAAGTAGAACTCTACCGGGACCGGACGAGAATCGGAAGATATTAATTCTGTGGGACCGTGTACTCTTCTGATCCAATCGGTGAGTTGCTGTTGGTTGTCTACAGTAGCCGATAAGGCTAACAGTTGTATATTTCGAGGACAGTAGATGATTGATTCTTCCCAAACTGTGCCGCGCTGTCTATCATTCATGTAGTGGCACTCGTCAAGGACTACGGCTTCCACTCCTTCTAGGGATGTGCCTACTTCACCTATGGGAGTACCATAGAGCATATTTCGGAAAATTTCTGTGGTCATTACTAAAATGGGGGCATCCCTATGAAAGGAGATATCCCCGGTGAGTAGTCCCACCATCTCATCACCGAATTGTTCCCGAAAATCTCTTAATTTCTGATTGGAGAGGGCTTTTAGGGGTGTGGTGTAGAAGACTCGGCGACCGTTGGCTAGGGCGCGATGGATGGAATATTCCCCAATTAGGGTTTTTCCGGCTCCGGTGGGGGCGCATACTACTACGGATTTTCCCTCCTCTAAAGCGGCGATCGCCTCCTTCTGAAAATCGTCGAGTTCAAAAGGGAATAGATAACTTAAATCGAGTTGGGGGCTGTTTTGGATAGGATTTGACACAGGGATAATCTTTAAAATGAACAAATAAGTTAAATTGATATAGCAATCCTAAATGATTTTGTGACCAAGCCGGTGAGTTACCAACCTAGCCGGACGCTTTTACCAAGCCAGCTAGATACTGGCACTAATCTATCAGCCTATTGTAGCCTTTCCCTGAAAATCAGGAGTTGCCCAGGCTCACCGGGTCTTGATACAGGTTTGAGATTCTACTATCAAATGTGTCTGATCATGATACCGACAATTTGGACTATCCCTTTATTGCAGTTGGCTTCGGGCGATCGCCTGGGGTTACAGGTTTATCGGTTTCAGGGTGCAGATCCTGGCAAAAAAGCCTATATACAGTCTAATTTGCACGGCGCGGAAATTAGTGGCAATCAGGTAATTCACCATTTGATTGGGTTTTTGTCTCATTTAGACCCTTCCCAATTGGTCGGGGAAATTTGGTTAGTCCCAGTTTGTAATCCCCTAGGAGTTAATCAGCGATCGCACCATTTTTCTCCTGGTCGCTATCATGTTTATGATGGTAAAGATTGGAATCGCATTTTTTGGGATTATCAAAAAACCGGGGATGATATCGCCAGTTTTGCCCGTGCTAACCGGGATTTTCCCACCCCACAAATTATCGCCAATTATCGCCAAAAAATACTGGCAAAATTCCACAATTCACATAATTATAAAATCCACAGCAGTAGTCGCCTTCCCTACGGAGAATATTACCGCTATCAACTACAATCTCTGTGCCTTGATGCTGATTATGTCATTGATTTGCACAGTTCCACTAATCAAGCGATCGATTATTTGTATTGTTTCCATAGTCGAGAAGAAAGCGCCAGAGGTTTTTTGTTAGATTATGGTATTTGGATGAATCAATATGATGGAGATGCTTTTGACGAGGCTTTTTTAAAACCTTGGTTAGCCCTAGAACAGGAATTTAAATTGTTAGGAAAACCCCTAATTTTTGACATTGAATCTTGGACTCTGGAATTGGGCTCAGGTATGACCATGAACCCCGATTCAGTCCAGCGCGGATTAATCGGAATTAAAAATTATCTCGCCGCCAAAGGCATCTTAAATATTGAAAAATTCCCCCTGCCACAAACTGCTAATTATCCCATTAAACTCGTTCCCAAAACTCATATAAAAAAATACTATGCCCCCCAGGGAGGTATGTTTACCAATTCTATTAATATTGGCGATTCCATTACCAAAAACAGTAAAATCTATGATATACTATCCTTCGACAAAGACCAACAAACATCTACAATTCTCCCCGTCTTGGCAGAAGCTGATGGTTTAGTGCTAGATATCGCCACCAACCACAGTGTTAATGAGTTTGATTATGTTTTATCAGTCATGGAAACCCCATAAAACTCATTTTAATAAATCGATTACTATGTCCTATTATCTGTGTATATGAATCACCCAAAATCACCCCCCAAGTTAACATTAGATCAAGAATCAGTAGCCGCCTGGGTGTTCCTAACTCCCGCCTTGTTTCTGATGGCAATATTTATTATCTGGCCGATTATTTATTTAATTTACCTCAGTTTCACTCAGGGAAGTTTTACCCGGTCTGGCACCGAGTGGGTAGGACTAACCAACTATCTGCGCTTAATTGTTAGCCCTGATTTCTGGCAGGTTATTGGTAATACAATTTACTTCACCATTGCCACAGTTATTCCGAGTTTAATCATTCCCCTCGCCCTAGCTGTAATGTTAGACCAAACCTTGATGCTGCGGGCGTTTTTACGGACTGCTTATTTTATCCCTTCTATTACCTCCTTAGTCGCCGTAGGTTTGGGTTGGCGGTGGCTATTTCAAACTGACGGTCCTGTTAACGGCTTTTTATCACAAATTGGCTTTGACCCCATTCCCTGGTTAAGTAGTACCGTCTGGGCTATGCCCATTTTAATTTTACTAAGTATTTGGAAACAATTAGGCTTTAACTTAGTCGTATTTTTAGCCGGACTGCAAACCATTCCCATTAACCGTTATGAAGCGGCGGAACTTGATGGCGCGGGACCCTGGCAAAAATTTTGGTATGTGACTCTACCCGGTCTCCAACCTACCTTAGTATTTGCGACTGTCACTACAGTTATTTTTACCCTGAGAAGTTTTGAACCCGTTTATGTAATTACTGGCGGCGGTCCCCTCAACTCTACCAATTTACTGGTTTACTATATTTACGAACAGGCTTTTTCCCAGTTTGATTTTGGCTACGCAGCAGCGGCGGCGACTTTACTGTTAGCGATCGCCCTAGTCTTAGTCTATTTCCAGCTTCAGATTTTTGGCGAAGACCAAGCCAGCAAATAATCAAGAAGTGATCAATCACACTTGCGGAATTTGCCATAATCCTGTTGTTTATTAATTAGCAGGGGTGGGGATAACCCCACTTAGTCCCCTGGGTGCGTATCTCTAATTAACCGCCAGCCGCAAAAGTCCCTAAAATAATTATGGATAATGCCAAACCCGGTAATAGCAGAATACCTAGCATCAACATTTCATGTTCAGTCATTGAGTAGATTACCTCATAACGTTAACCAATAGCCTAGCATTTTCGGACAAAAAAAGCACACTGAAATTTAATGTCAGGATTCACCCATGAAAAAACGAGTTAAACGTCTGTCTTTCACTGTAGCGATGACAGTTTCTCTGTTGCTAATTGGGGCGACATTAGCCGTGTTAGGCATTTTTGATGATATGTTAAACTGGGATATTTTTAGCCCGCAAGTTGAACAGCTTTTAAGGGCAATTATGGCGGGGTGTATTGTCCTGAGTGTTTTTGGTGTCGCCATTACTTTTGTGTTGGGTATTCAAGAAATTGTTAAGTCTATTGGCTTACTCCAAAAAAGTCGAGGTTTGGATGAGTTGGAGACTGTTGCCGACGCGCCCAAAACTACCTATATGTTATATATGTCCGGTGTCGTGGCGGTTTTTGCCGTGTTAATTAGTGCTTTATCTGTCGCTAATTTTATGATTACTAACCATCGTAACCGTGTTTTTAAACGCATTGCTACAGAACAAATGCAGCAACTCAGCGATGAGTTTGTGCAGCAGGTTTCTCTATTAAATGAACCGCCGAGGGCTAATGTTCCTAACACCTTGGATGATTTAATTAGAAGTGTGCAAAAGTTATCGTTTGTGAATGATATTACTCTGTATTTACCCGACCAACAGGATGATATTATTATCTGGAATTATGATTCTATGTGGGTTGATTATCCGCAAAAAGGATTTGAACGTCAAATTGTGGCTAAGGAATATGAACAGGCGATTCAAAGTGCCTTCCAGGGACAACCGGAACTGCTGCAAGCCTTGAATGGGACAACTAGCTTTCAATGGTATTATTTAATCCGTGATCAACAAAATCAACCCTTGGCTGTGTTACGGATTAATGGTAATCAAAGGGAGAATTTTCGGGAGTATAAATTAAAATAAATCTGCCTAAACAATTAACTCTTCTAGGGCGATTTGTAAATCTTGGGTTAAATCAGCGATCGCTTGACGACGACTGCTTCGATAACTAGCCCACCGTGGGGATACAGCAATAGGTTCACCCACCCTAGTTTTAACTAACTGTTTACCTAAGTTGGGGGTTTTATTAGGGTTCACGCCTTTTAATCTAGCGATCGCCGTCCAAATAATGATTACCGTATCCGCAAAGCGATCGAACGAGGGATTTTGCTTAATATATTCCCCAGTCACAGCCACAAAACTTTCCACTAATCTCATGTGCCACATTCGCAAACTTGCTTCTTCCGCCAGGCGATTAGCTAGTCCTAAATCGACCGCTGATAAATCTTCGGGAGATTTCAGATTTTCCCGATATATATACTCCCAACCCGCCTGTTCCAGACGGCGACAACGGCTAGTTAAATCCCCTATAGGTTGAATACCAAAATAGCTTTCAGAAACCTTTAACGCGATATCTAGCAGGGAATGGAGGCGTTCCGGTAAATCTTGCTGGTCACTGGACTGGGGAATATTTTGATGATAGAATTGGCGATATAAGTTCTCCATCAAATTTAGTAAATAGTTACCCAGGTTAATTAAACGGGGATATAAATTCTCAAAAACAGGCTGATGGTTAGATGTCGATAAGCCGCAATCTGTTTCCATCTCCGTTAACAGGGATTCTAAGGCTTTCCAGTTATCTTGAACATAAGAGTATTGAACTCCTAGGGGAACAATCAAAACTGTTTCTGGGCGCTGGAGTTTGTGGAGGTCTTCCACACACCAAAAAGCCATTTGGGCGATACCGGGTTCTAGGGGGCTAATTAATTGATTATGGCCGTTAGTTGCACCTTCTGGAGCCGCAGCTATGGGGAAACGACCGTTAACAAATAAATGGCGGGCAGATTTTAAGCCAGGGCGATCTATGGTGCCGCGTAAAATCGAACTTCCGCCCAATTGAGGAAATAACCAAGTCACGAAATTTCCCGCCCACAGAGGAATACCGCGATCATAAATAAAATGAAAATGCACGGGGTCTTGAAGGCTGACACCCTGAGATTTTGCCAGGGCTGGAATACGCCGCCAAAATACCTGGGAAAGGGCTATGGGGTCATTGGGGTTGGGATGACGAAAAGCGAGGAGGAAGCGAATTTTTGAGGCTTGGAATTGTTGGAACAATTCAATGATGCGATCGCCTTGTTCTATCTGAATATCAGCGATCGGTGTTTTCCAGGCCATCCACAGCGGCATAAATGTCTGGGACAGTCGCAAAACCAGCGGGTTAAACTTGGGGGGGAGAAATTCTAGGGGGGGTTGGGCGTAGGTTTTAGTTTTGGGCATATAATGTTAGGGTATTTTACTACAAAGTTCGGGAACGTGCTGATTATGCTATGAGTCTCTAAAATAGATGAGTGCTGTTTTTACCAACTTGAATTGAAAAGATTAAACTAGGGTCATCAGTTGAGTGCATCAGTTGTCTGTAAATTGGCTCAACGGATTATGGAGGTATAGAATTTTACATGAAAATCAAATTTTGGCGCGGGCGGACACTGTTAACTACGATCGCATCTACTATATTAGCGATCGCCACTCCCCTTTCCATCACCACAGCCCTAGAATTTCCACAAGGTCCAAGTCGCCAGCCACCTCAGTCAACCGCTGGAGGAGGAACCCGAGGGAATGCCAGCACCATTGTCGATGGCACTTGTGACAACAACAGTGATTTTATCACCCCCCTATTACCCATTGGTTACGAGGTCTTAAAGACCGCTTCCCCCAATCCCAGCTTTTTCCTGTACGTTCCCAAAACCAAAGCCCAAAAGGCTGAATTTTTGGTGCTAGATAGCCAAGGTCGGGATGTCTATGTGGAAAGTTTCGCCACACCCGCACAAGGGGCTATTATGAAAATTAGCCTACCGGAAACCGTTTCCTTGAGAGTGGGAGAAACCTACACCTGGCAATTTTCCCTATTTTGCGATCCTAATCAAAGGGATTTAGACGAGTCCATCACAGGAGCTATTGAACGGATAGAATTAGACGAGGAACACAAAGCTAGAATTGCCGCCGAAACTGACCCCATTGATAAGGCGGTACTGTATGCAGAACAACAGATGTGGCCGGAGACTCTCCTGATTGTGTTAGGACTGCGAGAAACTCATCCCGAAATTTGGCAACAGTTGATGGAGTCCGTAGGATTAAAAGATATCGCCTCTAAACCCATCGCCCCCTGTTGTATTCCAGAAATTGAGGAAACTGTGGGTTCGGAAATCGAAGCATCGTAACTAAATGCTCAAAACCATTAGAGAACGATTCTGGAATTGGCGGGTTGTCCTGGTGACGACCCCCTCTGTCGCCCTCGCCGTGATTTTATTACGGCTAACTGGTATTTTGCAAACCTTGGAATTGGCTGCCTATGACCAGTATATGCGCTGGCGACCCCCGGAAAGCCGTGATAGTCGCATTGTCATCGTTGGTATTGATGAGGATGACCTTAAATTTATTGGTCAAGGTTATGTACCAGATGGGGTGTATTTTGAGTTAATCCAACGACTAAATGCCATGAATCCTAGGGTAATCGGATTAGATATTTATCGAGATTTACCCTTTGAACCTGGGCATTCCCAATTGGTGCGGCTTTTTGAAACTACAGATAATCTAATTGGTATTGAAAAAGTCATAGGTGATCACTTTTTTAGTCGGGTGGGACCCCCTCCCGCCTTGGCTGCTAAGGGACAAGTTGGGGCTAATGACCTGATTGTTGATCAGGATAATAGGGTGCGTCGCGCTTTGCTATATTTCCCCAGAGAAAATGGGGAAACTGTCCATAGTTTTGCCGTTCATTTAGCCCTGAGATATTTAAATGAAGAACCGGACTTTTCAGTTGAGATTGTAGAAGGTACAGATAATTGGTGGAAATTTGGTGATGTGGTGTTTGTTCCCTTTGAGGGGAATGATGGCGGTTATGTGCGCGCCGATGATGGTGGCTATCAAGTTTTACTTAACTACCGAGGACCTAGCCAGCATTTTGAAATTGTCTCCATGCGAGATATTTTTGAAAACCGGGTAGCCTCAGACTGGGGAAGCGATCGCATTATTTTAATCGGTTCGGTGGGCGAAAGCATGAAAGATTTATTTTCTACCCCCTACACCCTAGCCCCAGATCAACGCATGACCGGCGTAGAAATCCATGCTAATATTGTTAGTAACATCATCAGCGCCGCCCTGGAAAATCGACCTCTAATTAGAACTTTACCAGAAGTTATCGAATGGCTATGGATTCTGTTTTGGTCTGGTCTGGGGGCGACCCTAACTTGGCGATTACGCGACCCCACTAGAGTTGGACAATTCCTATTTAAAAGAGTTGTGATTTTGGTGATGGCTGGGGGTATTTTATTAGGCTTTACCTTTATCGTATTTTTAGGCAGTTGGTGGTTACCTGTTGTACCTTCATCCCTGGCTTTGGTCGGTTCAGTAGTGGTAATTACTGCTTATATTGCTCGTTCAGCATCCGATATCCGTAAAACTTTTGGTAGATATCTCAGTGATGAAATAGTTGCTAATTTGCTGGAACACCCAGAGGGATTAAAAATGGGTGGCGAACGTCGTAAAATCACCATTTTAACCTCGGATTTACGGGGGTTTACCGCGCTTTCTGAACGCTTACCCCCTGAAGAAGTTGTGCAAGTGCTGAATTTCTATTTATCCTATATGGCTGATGTCATTACCCATTATCAAGGGACAATTGATGAATTTATGGGGGATGGTATTTTAGTGTTATTTGGTGCGCCTACCCTGCGCGAAGATGACCCAGAAAGGGCGGTGGCTTGTGCCGTAGCCATGCAGTTGGCTATGGCTCAGGTAAATGAACAAATGGAGAAGTGGGAATTACCCGCTTTAGAAATGGGAATTGGCATTAATACCGGAGAAGTGGTCGTTGGTAATTTGGGTTCGGAAAAACGCACTAAATACGGAGTTGTAGGAAGTCATGTTAATCTCACCTACAGAATTGAGTCTTACACCACAGGCGGACAAATTATTATTTCTGAAGAAACCCTCAATTGTACTAATCCTAATTTAGTTAAAATTGATGATAAGAAATTGGTACAACCCAAGGGGGTTAAAAATCCCATAGCTATCTATGAAGTCTCTGGAATTGCTGGGAAATATAACCTATTTTTACCCAAAGAAACCGAAATATTTTATTCTTTGTCTCAGCCCATATCATTACAATATACGGTCTTAGAAGGTAAGCACGTTGGCGAAAACCTATTTTCTGGGCGGTTATTAGAACTCTCCGATCGCAGTGCTTTAATCGGTGCAGAAGATGGTACAGACTCTTTACCGCTGGTGTTGACTAACATCAAACTGAATCTGAAATCATCGGACTCGGAACTGCGGGAGGATATCTATGCCAAGGTCTTAGAAAAACCAGCCGAACCGGGTAAATTTTATATTCGTTTCACCTCCAAACCTCCTGTAATTGAAGCGAAACTTAATGATATTTACCAGATTATTAAAGGCTAAATCAGATTCAGGTATAGGCAAAATTAAGTAATTCCGCCAGTAATTTGGGCTACTTCCTGACGGCGATCGCTCCAAATTTCCATGGCTGTAGCCGCTTCCTCCAAGTCGGAAAACTCCTGCATTTGTCGTTCGATTTCCGGGACTAAATTATCGAGAGATTCCAGACTTTGGCAGTGTTTCAGAATCACCCGCCAACCTTCGAGCCATTGTTGACAAGCCTGCTGGTGTTCCCGAAGGGGTTTAAGATTTTCTTCTTCCTGAATTTTGATAAGTTCTTGTTGTTTGAGTTTCTGGGATTGTTCCGCCCAAGCCGATCGCCAGTTTTCTATGTCTTGGGCATTATAGCGTTTGGAGTAGCGCGAGATTTCAGTGCTAAATATTTCCCCTAGCAGATCTAGGCGATCGCGATCGCTTGTTTGCTTAATAGCTGCAAGTCCTTGTTCCACCCACAGAGGCAGAACCCGGAAACTAACTAATGTCGCCCTCATACCTATGAGTTTAACCCAAATTTGATGTGCCCAGAACTCTAAGCGATCGATTTGGCGAGGTGGGACTCCCAGATAAGTAGCCACCTCCAACCAAACACGCGCTAAAGGCCATTGGCGAGGATTGATGATGCCTGATGTGATTAGTGTTTCAACCATACTTTACTTAGATAACCTAGATTCTGAAGCCATGCCAATCCTAACTCGATGTCCACATTTAGTAGCTCAACAGGAAGGCTCACCCATAATAACTCACTATGTGGGGATTGGGGGGAGCGATTTTACTTAGTCTCTAGTAGGATTATCTAACATTACGCCCCCCCCCTGAGTTCAGTAAGGCCAGCAGTTTAGACCGTCGCTAATTCAGGACTAGGGCGCTTACTATTACGAATACCGGCGATCGCCTGCGAATAATTATCAGCATTAAACACCGCCGAACCTGCCACAATAGCATTAGCCCCAGCTTCCAACACCTGCCAGGCATTATCAACCTTCAAGCCGCCATCAACTTCAATCCAAGGGTCAAGACCCCGCTCATCGCACATTTGGCGCAGTTGGCGAATTTTAGGAACCACAGTCGGGATAAACTTCTGACCTCCGAAGCCGGGGTTGACACTCATAATCAACACCAGATCGCACACATCCAAAACATACTCAATCAACTCCAGCGGAGTAGAAGGATTTAATACCACACCGGACTGTTTGCCACATTCCCTAATCAGGTTGAGAGTCCGGTGGAGGTGAGGGGAAGCATTATGTTCAGCGTGAACCGAGATAATATCAGCCCCAGCCTTAGCAAAATCTTCAACATACTTCTCTGGTTCCACAATCATCAAGTGAACATCCAGAGGCTTTTTAGTAACGGGCCGAATAGCATCAACAATCAGAGGACCGATGGTAATATTAGGGACAAAGCGACCATCCATAACATCAACATGAATCCAATCAGCGCCCGCTTCATCAACAGCGCGAATTTCTTCTCCAAGACGACTGAAATCTGCTGATAATATAGATGGGGCGATAACAACTGATTTTTGGGATTGACTCATAGCGATTGTGTTTCCTCCAACATCTGGTCTTTTTATCCAGTGTATCAGAATTTGCTGACCCCAAGGGACAACCAAAAAAGTGCTTCTACTACCCCCGTTGGTCAATTCCCTAGGGAGTATCTTCCCATACCGACCCCAGCGATCCAACCTATCAGCCTGGAGATGAGGATATCTTATGCGGCATCATCGGGACCAACCCAGCGATAGAATATCTATCCAACAGTTTGTGTATTTAATTCCCGTGTTGGGCTTTTTCCCGGCCCTATGGACTTTGTATCGCCATCAGGGTACACCCCAAGAACGCGCTACCTGTCGCTTAGTCGTGACTTTAGCATTTAGCTGGTTGGCTGGCAATTTGCTTTTGCGCGGTGGTGCTAGTCTTGCGGAAATCCCGGAACTACCTGTGTTGTTAACTAGCAGTGTTCTGACCACAACTTACTTTTTAGTTAACTTTGGCTTAATGGTGCGTCTATGGAAAGATAAACCCCTGTGGTTGCCTGCAATCAGTCCCTTCTCCGAAAAGGTTATGCGTCGTTATCTGGGGGATAATCCCCCTAACTCCTGAGTTGCTGAATATTAAACTACAGTAGATTTGGGTGAGTTGTATATCCTGTTATGGCTGGCTGATGCTGAAAGAATGGATTATTCTGGCGGATATGATTACTCCCCCTTGGCCTATGCTAACCATTGCTAACAAGGGCGATCGAGCATTATAATTGACCAATTGTCAATTGATATCACAATTTCTCGGAAGTGTCTGTAAACTCTTTGTATATTAAAATTGGTGTGTGAGGAAGCCTGTGTCAAATCATCCAATCAAACGGCAAAAACCACTTAGATCTCAACCGTCTCGACCTGTTATGAAAAAGTTCATCAGGTCTAGCCCCGCCAAATGGCTTGGCATTGGTATGGGTTTAACCGGAGTGGCTATGATTTCGGCAACTGCTGGAGCCTTGCTGGCTGTTTCCTTGTCTTCAACTCCCCTGATGCAGGAAAAGTTAACACCTGAACAGCAGGCGGTTTTTTCTAAGGGTGAAATGGCGCGGGTAAATATGCGTCTACCAGAATTAACTCGTCCTGTCAATATTCTAGTTTTGGGTATTAAAGTTTTAACCTCAGATTTAGATGAACCGCCAGAAGAAGACCTGGGATATCATGCGGTAGTAGACTCCTTTAAGGGTCTTTCTGATACCATGCTTCTGTTGCGTTTTGACCCTAATACTAATAAGTTAAAAGTTCTTTCTATTCCTAGGGATACCCGTACTTTTGTCAAGGGACGGGGGATGACTAAAATTAATGATGCTAACTACTACGGTGGTCCCGCACTTAGCGCTAAGTCGGTGAGTGAATTGATGGGCGGTGTCGGCATAGATCGCTACGTTCGCGTTAATGTCTTAGGCGTTGAAAAGCTGATTGATGCCTTGGGAGGAGTCACCGTTTATGTTCCTAAAGATATGAAGTATCAAGATGATAGCCAACATCTTTATATTAATCTGAAAGAGGGTGAACAACATCTTGATGGTGATGGTGCTTTGCAGTTTTTGCGGTTCCGATATGACAATTTAGGTGATATTGGTCGGGTACAACGACAGCAAATGCTGATCCGCTCTTTTATTAACCAAGTTTTAGATGTGGGTACGATATCCCGCATACCTAGGTTGGTTTCGATTATTCAATCTCATATTGATACAAATTTGACTTTAGAAGAATTGGTGGCTTTGGTCAATTTTGCCGCTCAGGTAAATCCTGATGATGTACAAATGCTGATGGTTCCTGGACAGTTTAGTGATCCGAAAGAGTATAGAGCTAGTTATTGGCTACCAGATTATAGTCGCCTTGATGCGATGGTGACAAAACATTTTGATTTTGGTCATAACCGCTGGAGTTTTGATAATATTGATCCGAGGGATTTGAGAATTGCCATTCAAGACAGCACTGATGATTCCTATGCGGTTGATGATTTCATGTCTTCCCTCAATCGTAAAGGATATTGGAATCTGAGACTAACAAGACCCTGGAATCAACCACTTGATGTTACCCGTGTTATTGCTCAAGATGGCGATGTCAGAAGCGCACAAGCTATTCAGGAAGCCTTGGGATTTGGGGAAGTTGTGGTGGAAAGTACAGGTCATCTACAGTCGGATATTACCATTCAGGTAGGACTCGATTGGCTGGAGAAATACGAATCTCAATTTCAAGAGGAAACTCAGCCACAATTGCAAATCGAGGATGATTTCGGCGGCTCTCGGCGGCGACTGTCAGGACGCTAAAATATCATAGTATCCAATTGGGGGTCAGGGTTCCCTTGCTTCCTGGTCTGTTCAGGGACTATCCTGGAAACTAGATGAATTTGACAGCGGGATAACCTGATGAGACTTTGGCAAGTTTGGTGGCAGAATCTGGTTTATTTAACCCAATATAATCCGCCTCAATTTATTGAGGTTCTGATGCTACTGCTGGGGATGCCACTATTGCTGCTGTGGGCTATAACTGGACGGTGGCCCTATTTGGTCTTGTGTCTTAGTTATGTGATGGGGTCCTCCACTGCCATGTTAGTTCGAGAGGCGATTTTTCCCTCTAACCGCTTGCTGCTTACCCAATTGGTCGCTATCCTATTGTTGGCTCTCGGTTTCTACACTTTGATTGATTTAGTGCTACTGTGAACTGACATCTGAGTTTTTTCGATTTCCCATGGGCTAGTTATGCTTGCAAAAAATAAACCGTCTCTGCTTGTAACTATAGGTGCGATCGCTATTTTGATTGGTGGTGGGGTTGCTGCCTATTTCGTGTTGACCGCTAGAAGAACTATTAGGGATGTGCCTTTGGGCGCTAATATTGTTCCCCAAGATGCCTTGTTGGCTGTTTCTGTTTCTACTTCGCCTCAAAAATGGCAAACACTTCAACAGTATGGCACTTCACAGTCTCAAGCCGCTTTTGAACAATTGCTAATTCAGTGGCGCGATCGCATTTTTACTGATCAAGGCTATGATTTTGAGCAGGATATTCAGCCCTGGATTGGTAATGAGGTGATGATGGCTTGGTTGCCAGATCCGGCTCTGGTCTCTGGTCAGCCTTCCCCCTCCGGTGATACTCCCCGTCAGTCTCCCATGACTTCCGCTAGGATCTTATTACTTCCTATTGCTAATCCTCTCCGGGCTCAAGAAATTCTGACGGCTCGAAAGTCTTTAAATCAAGGAGAAATTCTCGAACGTAACTACCGGGGAATTGATATATTTGAAACTCAAGGACGATTGCAAAATTACTCTATTGCAGTCCTCGATAGAGAGTTTTTGTTGGTTTCTGATGACCCTCGTGCTACCGATAGGGCGATCGATACTTATCGCGGTGATACTTCCCTCGCTGCTACTCCTGGATATTCGGCAGCAGTTCAACAAATTAGAAATTCCCAGGCTTTTGCTCAGGTTTATCTGAATATTCCCGTCGCTGCTTCTTTGGCTTCTATGACTGCGGCGCAGCCTATTCCCCCAGAAAGTTTGGAACAATTGAAACGACACCAGGGCTTTGCTACTACTGCTATTTTAAGAGATAATGGCATTAATTTTCAGGGGGTTTCCTGGTTGCGGCCTAACACTGACAGAAAACTCACTGTTGGGAATTCTACTGATGGAATGCTCAGACGTATCCCAGATACGGCAATTATGACTCTCGGTGGCAGCAACCTTAAACAGTTCTGGAGTGATTATAATCAAGGTGCTAATGCTAATCCGATCGCTCCTTTTAATCCACAGGCTTTGGCTGCTAGTTTACAAGAGTCTATTGGTATGGAGTTGCAGCGAGATTTCCTGAGCTGGATGGATGGCGAGTTTTCTCTGTCTGTAATTCCGGCTATTTCTAATCCTGACACCCCTCAAAGGTTTATGGCGGGTTTGATTTTTATGGTTAGGGTCAGCGATCGCAATGCAGCAGACACAGCTTTACAACAATTAGATGAAATTCTCAGGGGTCGCAGTTTCCAAGTTGGTGATGCTCAACTTAATGGTCAGCCTGTGGTTCAGTGGACTTCTCCCTATGGCGGCTTTACTGTGCTTCGCGGTTGGTTAGATGGAGATGTCGCTTTTGTGAATTTGGGCGCTGCTGTGGCTAATCAGATTATACCACAACCTCAAACCGCAATTAGTTCTAGTTCTTTGTTCCGACAAACTTTCCCCTCTAGTCTCAGTCCTAAACATGGGAATTTTTATATTAATGTTGAACAGGTATTTAATCGCCAAAACCTCTCTTTACCCCCTTTACCTCCTCAACAAGAAGTCTGGGTAAATGCTGTTCAATCTATCGGTTTGACTACGGCTGTCACTGACAACCACACCAGCCGTTATGACCTATTTGTTAATCTAAAATCAGCCGCTGTATCTACTGATGCTCAGGAGAATTAGAGGGCTAGTTGATTAATTGGCGATCGCCTGCTTTTTCATCACTCGCTGAACAGATGCGATCGCTTTATTTAATTCGTAACCCCGCCGCTGGGGATGCTTTTGATACGCCTGTTGTTCCTCTTCTATCATCCTAACATCCTCTTCCACTAAACCATCTAACATTTTTTGGGCACAACCAAATAGGCTGTTTTTTATGAATTGACGAAATTTAACCGGGAGTTTATGCAGTCTCCAAAAGGCGTTAAGCGAGGTAAAATGGATTAAGTAGGCACGAGTTTCTGTAACACTCATTGGACAGAGTAAACAGTAGATTTTGAAGTCTTCACCGAGAGTAGAATACCAATGGGGATAGATATAACTAACCGTCAGCCTTTCGGGATGCAGTTTTCTCAGAGGAGGAAAAAATAGTTGCGCTATTGACCAGATTTTGTCTATTTTATAATAGCTTTGTGCTTCATAATAAGCATCAACTTTATTGTCGGTTTCTGTGATATAATCTAATTGCGCCTCCGTCCAGGCTTGCCAGTTTTGGTGTAGGTGGCCGTGGTACATATCCATCAGGTTTTCGATTAAAAAAGAATAGTGCGCCTGGGTGTGAATTGTCGCTACTGTGGCTATGTAGTTCAGGTGTTCCCATTCGGGAATTTCTAGCGGTTCAATATCTGGCTTTTCCTCTCCTATAAATACCCAAATAAATCCATATAATTCTCGCACTGGATAGGTCTTGATTCCGCATTTTGGCGGTTTTTGATTCTCCTGTAAATACGGTACATAAGCACAGTCTCCACCACCATTGAATCTCCAGCCATGATAGATACATTCTATCTCATCCCCGATCGCTTTTCCGTGACTTAGTTTGACTTGGCGATGGGGACATCGGTCTTCTAAGGCGTTTATTTTCCCCTGGGTGTCCCTGAATAACACAATCGACTGATTCCACAAAATTACCCCTACTGGGCTACTGGTGACTTCCTGGCTGCTGCTGACAACATACCAGCAATGGGGGTTAATCCCTAATTGTCTGATGTCCCTGCTATTTCGGTAACTTGGGGTCATGCGATCGCCTCTATTTCACCAGCTTACAATTCTAGCTCAATAGGGATAATCCTAAAATAATCAAGGGAAAAATTAATTTTAGCAATCACTCATTATTGTAACCTGACATTAACCTGATGTCAACTGTTTTTTTAGGAAAATCTGAAATTTTTCACCGTGGACTATTCCAGATATTGAGGTTAACCAGGTTGACCATAAATGGAAAATCTCCCTTTCAAAGCCTGTCCGAAAATCCTCGGTTTAATCATGACTTGATAATCCCTGCTATAAATAGCTGGTAGATTAGTCAGGAATTTGCCAAATTTCCAGGTTGCGATTATGGCTACCACTAACCAAGAGGGGACGTTTGGGAGAAAACGCGATCGCTTCAATTTTAGAGGAATGTCCTCGCAAGGTAGCGATCGCTTCTTTAGTTTTGAGGTCCCAAAGTTGGACCGTATCATCATCACCACCACTGGCGATAATTCGACCATCATGACTCAGGGCGAGAGATTTAATGGCTTGTGAATGTCCGTGTAAAGTAGCGATAACTTCCTTAGTTGTAACATCCCATAATTTCAGAGTGTGATCACTACTTCCACTGGCGAGAGTTTGACCATCTCGACTAAAGGCGATCGCATTCACTGACTTATCATGGGATAATAAAGTCGAGATTTCCTCGCGGCGGTCAATATCCCACAATTTCACCGTATTATCCTGGGAAGCACTAGCTATGAGTCTACCATTAGGACTAAAAGCCACTGCGCGAACTTCATGATTATGTCCTCTTAATGTACCAATGAGTTCGTTAGTCTCTAAATCCCATAAAGTAATAGTATGATCGCGACTACCACTGGCGAGAGTTTTACCGTCTCGACTAAAAGCGATCGTCGTAATATCCCTTTCATGTCCTTTCAGCGTGGCGATTTCTTGTTTGCTGTGAAGATCCCACAATTTCACCGTATTGTCGCGACTACCACTGGCGATAACTCGACCATCAGGACTGATAGCAATTGAGTTGATAGCGCCTCCATGTCCCGTTAAAGTAGAAAGATGTTCAAAGGTTTGTAAACTCCATAATCTCACCGTATTATCATGACTACCGCTGGCGAGAGTTTGACCATCAGGGGTAATAGCCACAGTTAATATCTGAGAAGTGTGTCCGGTTAAGGTTTGTCCTAACCTCGCTTGATTCCACGCCGCCACCGGAGTTATCCAAGACATTACCGCTGGGGGGGTATTGTTTAATAATATATTTCCACCCGTCCCCAATAACAATAATGCCGCACTAGCGATCGCTATCGTTTTCGCAGGTTTTCGGCGGCGAGACAATCTCATAAATAAAGGATAGGACATCACTGGGAGAGGATGACTATTAGAATTCAGGTCTCCTAAAACTTCGGTGGCGTTGCTGTAGCGATCGCTTAGGTCTTTCTGAAGCAGGCGATCGAGAATTTGTCCTAATTCTGGACTGATAGGAGTTGGTAGATAATTACGCCAGTTTTTTGTCCAGCCATAACCTTGTTCTGTCCATAATTCAAAGGGATGAATTCCCGTGAGTAAATGAAAGCAGGTGACACCCAAACTGTACAGGTCACTGGCGGCGTAGGCTTCTCCTCCGCGCATTTGTTCTAAAGCTGCATAACCATCTGAACCTACTCTGGTCCCTAGGGGGTTAACCATCACCGTTTCTGATAGTTGTTTGGATACCCCAAAATCAATTAATACTAAATCACCGATCTCTGTGGTTTGGGTAACTACTTGATCTTGAATGATCGTGGGTGCGCTGTGGTTAGGGGTAGCGGTTAAATTATGGCGATCGCTTATCGGTTGAGGAAGCCTGCTACGATGGATGATATTTTCCGGTTTAATATCTCGGTGAATTACCTGGCGACTATGGATAAACTCTAAAACCGGAAGCAATTTGACTAGCAGTTGGCGGACTTGTACTTGATTCCAGATTCCTCCCTCTTCTAAAAGTTGCGCCAGGTTTTCTCCTTCTATATATTGTTGGATGAGATATAGACAGTTATCTTCTTCAAAATAACCGTAAATTCCCGGAATTTGTGGGTTTCCTTCTAGTTGCTGTAATTGTTGCGCCTCTAACTTGAACAAGTCTGTTGCCTTTTGTAGTCCCCAGTTACTTTTTACGTCCGCTACCAGTTGTTTGACTACACACCGACGGTTGAGGTTATCCGTATCCTCAGCTAGATAGGTGCGGCTAAAGCCTCCTTTTCCCAAGGGTTTAATAATACGGTAGCGTCCCCGCAGTAGTGAAACTAGGGGGGTATTACAGCTTTGACAATATGTCAGGTTGTCGGGGTTTATCGGTTGCGGACAGTTGGGGTTGATGCAGCAGGTCATAGCGATCGCATTCTCAGTGACAGCATAATATTTATTGTGCCCCAATTTTTCCATTTTGGTGGCACAATATTTTCGCGATCGCAGATGATTTCCATATCCACCAGAGTTTTTAAAAATTCTCCCCACCCAGACAACAACCGACCGTTGTCTCTCTCTCCAACATCTTTCTCCCACCAGCGGAGTTGACTGTCATTGTGTCAATCAGGAAACTAGCACAGCTACAGTCACCTGGAATAACGGTCAATAACCAGCAATGCCACTATGCGACAACTTTTATAGGCAATTTCCCTATAGGTCAGTTACGAAAGTTGCAGCATCGCTTGATTGGATCATTACACAGGCTTCTATCTTGGATATAGCAACCATAACAGTTACCACTTGGAGTCTCATGGTCATGGAAATTAACCTCGCTGGATATTTACCTTCCCTAATTGCGATCGCTATCTCTATTGCTGCCGTTTTGGTTTATACTTACACCCAAGAAGAATTAATCAAGCTAGTCTCAGGAGGCATTGCTTTAGTTGCGGTTGTCTCTAGTTTCCTGTTGGCTAATTGGGTTATTCTGACTGGGTTAGTTATTTTTGTCCTTAATGGATTCAAATTTTTTCCCAAAGAAATCATCACAGAATTGTAAAATCTATCATTTACCCCTTGACAATTGCGCCAAAATCTGCTAGTACACGGGCATGATTTCGCAACAACCCTAGTAGGTTGAGACGGTTTCGCTGTACTTTCGGGTTAGAGTCCATCACCAAAACACTATTTTCACCGTCAAAGAATTGGGTAACTGTGGGAACAATTGCTGCTAAGGCTGTAACTAACTGTCGATAATTGCGAGTTTCTAGTGCTGCTTGAGTGTTGGGTATCAAGTTTTCTAGGGCTTCCATCAATGCCTGTTCTGAAGACTTTTCAAACAGGGAAGGGTTAATCACCGTATCGGGTTGAAGTTCCCCCGTGTCGAGGTCGCCTTGTTTAGCCAGACGGGTGGAACGGTTGATAGTTTCATAGATGATGTCTAAGGTACCATCACCGCGAATTTCTTGTAAAAACAAAGCGCGATCGCGTACATCTAATAAATCTTGTAATGCGCGTTCCTTATATTCTATGTCTTCATCTCCCAGCACCGCATTTACCAAATCATAATCAATAGATTTCTCGTCCTGCAACAAAGTCCGAATGCGCTGTAAAAAGAAATCTTCTAAATGATGAATCAGACCTAACATCGCGTTAGGATGACTATTAACGAAATCCGTCGTTAAATCCTTTAGCAACTCATGCAAATTTAAAGGTAAGTCAGCCGACCAGATAATATTCAGAACTCCATTAGCCGCCCGTCTCAGAGCAAAGGGATCTGATGAACCTGTGGGAAGCATTCCCAAGCCAAAAATACTAACTAGGGTGTCGAGTTTATCAGCTAGGGCGACCACTTGACTAATGATATTTGTCGGCAGGCGATCGCTTGCTCCCTTGGGGAGATAATGTTCAACTATAGCCTTAGCGACCCCTTCAGATTCCCCGCCAGCTAAAGCATATTTTTCACCCATGATTCCCTCAAGTTCGGGAAATTCATAAACCATCTGAGAGACTAAATCAGCTTTGCATAATAAGGCTGCCCTTTTAATCTGGGCGAGTTCCCCTTCGCTTACTTTTAGCTGTTTAGCAATGCGATCGGCATTGGCAATAATCCGATTTACCTTATCGCGAACTGAACCCAAATCTTCTTGAAACGTGACATTTTCCAAGTCGGGGAGATAGTTTTCTAGGGGTTTCTTTAAATCGGTTTTATAGAAAAATTCTCCATCTGCTAATCTGGCGCGGATTACCCGTTCATTCCCCGATGCAATAATGGCAGCTTTGGCTGGATCACCATTAGAAATAGTAATAAAATATGGTTTCAGATTCCCTTGGGTATCTAAGACTGGGAAATACCGCTGATGTGTCACCATTACCATTTTAATCACTTCCGGTGGCAGCACTAAAAATTCCCCGTCAAAAGTTCCCACTACCGCTGTCGGCCATTCCACTAAGTTAACCACTTCATTCAGCAAATCTTCGGGAATTTCCGCCTCGCCGCCTACGCTGTTCGCTGCTACTTTTACCTGGTTGGCGATCGCTGTTTTTCGCGTCTGCGGATCTACTTCTACAAAGGCTTTACCCAGGGTTTCCGCATACTCCGTCGCTTCCGCAATACTGACTGAGTTAGGGTGTAAAACTCGATGACCTTGGCTATGGCGATCGCTACTAATAGTTTCGGAACCGTTGGGGATACTTAGCGGTAATATCTCCTTATCTAGTAGGGTTACTAACCAACGAATCGGACGGGGGAAGCGGATATCTCCATCTCCCCAGCGCATAAATCTCTTACCTTCCAACCGATTAATCCATTGGCGTATTAATTCCGTTACAATTTCGGCGGTTTTGCGTCCGGGAATGTGTTTGAGGACAAACACGAAATCCCCTTTGGGGGTCGGGCGAATTTCGATGTCTTCTAATTTGATATTCTGTTTTTTCGCGAAACCTTCCGCTGCTTTCGTCGGTTTCCCCTCTTTGAAGGCAGCAGTGGCGGGGGGACCTTTGATTTCTTCTTGGCGATCAGGTTGCTGTTCGGGCAGTCCGGCTATGACTACAGCCAGTCTTCGCGGTGTGGCGTACACTTTCACCGACTCGCAGGTGAGGTATTGTTCTTTTAGGCTGGCGGGAATCATCGCCTCCCACTGGGCGATCGCGCCTTCGACAAAGGTTGCTGGTAATTCTTCTGTACCGACTTCGAGTAAAAAGCTAGGCATGGGAGACAGTGCAGGTGGTCAGTGTTCGGACAATTTGACATCCTACCACAGTTTCGGTTCGTTTCGGTTCGTTTCGGTTCTAACTTCGTCCACCTCTCCCGAAATTGGTCTAAATTGGTGTCGCCGCATTCCCTCTCAAACTCCCGTCAATTCCAGAAGTTCACGACAGCATAGGGGTTTCGGGGAGGTTATCCGGCTATAGACACAGGAAGGCGATTATCTTGAAAATATCACGCCAAATCTGGTTTTGTCAATTACTGTTAGAAACTCCCCTGAAAAATCACCCAATTCCCCGTAGTATTTCCGATACATTTAAAGACTCTTCCTGGCGTTAGGGTTAACTGGCGAGTTGAGGGAGGTAAATTAGGCGGGTATGGCTGTAACCTTTTCCGCTAGGGGTATAGAGCGATCGCCTCCTAACTCCCACCTTTCCCTAAATTGGTGTCGCCGCATTCAGTCTCAGACTCCCGTCAATTCCAGAAGTTCACGACAGCATAGGGGTTTTGGGGAGGTTGTCCGCGTATAGACACAGGAAGGCAATTATCTTGAAAATATCACGCCAAATCTGGTTTTGTCAATTACTGTTAGAAACTCCCCTGAAAAATCACTCAATTCCTCGTAGTATTTCCGATACATTTAAAGACTCTTCCTGGCGTTAGGGTTAACTGGCGAGTTGGGGGAGGTAAATTTGACAGGTCTGGCTGTAACCTTTTCCGCTAGGGGTATAGAGCGATCGCTTTCCCCCCCCACCTTTCCCTAAATTGGTGTCGCCGCATTCAGTCTCAGACTCCCGTCAATTCCAGAAGTTCACGACAGCATAGGGGTTTTGGGTAGGTTATCCGGCTATAGACACAGAAAGGCGATTATCTTGAAAATATCACGCCAAATCTGGTTTTGTCAATTACTGTTAGAAACTCCCCTGAAAAATCACCCAATTCCCCGTAGTATTTCCGATACATTTAAAGACTCTTCCTGGCGTTAGGGTTAACTGGCGAGTTGGGGGAGGTAAATTAGGCGGGTATGGCTGTAACCTTTTCCGTTAGGGGTATAGAGCGATCGCTTTCCCCCCCCACCTTTCCCTAAATTGGTGTCGCCGCATTCAGTCTCAGACTCCCGTCAATTCCAGAAGTTCACGACAGCATAGGGGTTTTGGGTAGGTTATCCGGCTATAGACACAGAAAGGCGATTATCTTGAAAATATCACGCCAAATCTGGTTTTGTCAATTACTGTTAGAAACTCCCCTGAAAAATCACCCAATTCCCCGTAGTATTTCCGATACATTTAAAGACTCTTCCTGGCGTTAGGGTTAACTGGCGAGTTGGGGGAGGTAAATTAGGCGGGTATGGCTGTAACCTTTTCCGTTAGGGGTATAGAGCGATCGCCTCCTAACTCCCACCTTTCCCTAAATTGGTGTCGCCGCATTCAGTCTCAGACTCCCGTCAATTCCAGAAGTTCACGACAGCATAGGGGTTTCGGTGAGTTTATCCGGTTATAGACACGGGATAACCATTATCTTGAAAATATCACGCCAAATCTGGTTTTGTCAATTACTGTTAGAAACTCCCTCGAAAAATCACTCAATTCCCCATAGTATTTCCGATACATTTAAAGACTCTTCCTGGCGTTAGGGTTAACTGGCGAGTTGAGGGAGGTAAATTCGACAGGTCTGGCTGTAACCTTTTCCGCTAGGGGTATAGAGCGATCGCTTTCCCCCCCCCACCTTTCCCTAAATTGGTGTCGCCGCATTCCCTCTCAAACTCCCGTCAATTCCAGAAGTTCACGACAGCATAGGGGTTTCGGTGAGTTTATCCGGTTATAGACACGGGATAACCATTATCTTGAAAATATCACGCCAAATCTGGTTTTGTCAATTACTGTT
The DNA here is from genome assembly GCF_026000695.1 of Limnospira platensis NIES-39. Taxonomy (GTDB): domain Bacteria; phylum Cyanobacteriota; class Cyanobacteriia; order Cyanobacteriales; family Microcoleaceae; genus Limnospira; species Limnospira platensis. The sequence goes on along the minus strand of NZ_AP026945.1, from coordinate 6,232,023 downwards.
AGAAACTCCCTCGAAAAATCACTCAATTCCCCATAGTATTTCCGATACATTTAAAGACTCTTCCTGGCGTTAGGGTTAACTGGTGAGTTGGGGGAGGTAAATTTGACAGGTCTGGCTGTAACCTTTTCCGTTAGGGGTATAGAGCGATCGCTTTCCCCCCCCACCTTTCCCTAAATTGGTGTCGCCGCATTCCCTCTCAAACTCCCGTCAATTCCAGAAGTTCACGACAGCATAGGGGTTTCGGGGAGTTTATCCGGTTATAGACACGGGATAACCATTATCTTGAAAATATCACGCCAAATCTGGTTTTGTCAATTACTGTTAGAAACTCCCTCGAAAAATCACTCAATTCCCCATAGTATTTCCGATACATTTAAAGACTCTTCCTGGCGTGAGGGCTAACTGGCGAGTTGAGGGAGGTAAATTTGACAGGTCTGGCTGTAACCTTTTCCGCTAGGGGTATAGAGCGATCGCTTTCCCCCCCCACCTTTCCCTAAATTGGTGTCGCCGCATTCCCTCTCAAACTCCCGTCAATTCCAGAAGTTCACGACAGCATAGGGGTTTCGGTGAGTTTATCCGGTTATAGACACGGGATAACCATTATCTTGAAAATATCACGCCAAATCTGGTTTTGTCAATTACTGTTAGAAACTCCCTCGAAAAATCACTCAATTCCCCATAGTATTTCCGATACATTTAAAGACTCTTCCTGGCGTTAGGGTTAACTGGCGAGTTGAGGGAGGTAAATTCGACAGGTCTGGCTGTAACCTTTTCCGCTAGGGGTATAGAGCGATCGCTTTCCCCCCCCCACCTTTCCCTAAATTGGTGTCGCCGCATTCCCTCTCAAACTCCCGTCAATTCCAGAAGTTCACGACAGCATAGGGGTTTCGGTGAGTTTATCCGGTTATAGACACGGGATAACCATTATCTTGAAAATATCACGCCAAATCTGGTTTTGTCAATTACTGTTAGAAACTCCCTCGAAAAATCACTCAATTCCCCATAGTATTTCCGATACATTTAAAGACTCTTCCTGGCGTGAGGGCTAACTGGCGAGTTGAGGGAGGTAAATTTGACAGGTCTGGCTGTAACCTTTTCCGCTAGGGGTATAGAGCGATCGCTTTCCCCCCCCCACCTTTCCCTAAATTGGTGTCGCCGCATTCCCTCTCAAACTCCCGTCAATTCCAGAAGTTCACGACAGCATAGGGGTTTCGGTGAGTTTATCCGGTTATAGACACGGGATAACCATTATCTTGAAAATATCACGCCAAATCTGGTTTTGTCAATTACTGTTAGAAACTCCCCTGAAAAATCACTCAATTCCTCGTAGTATTTCCGATACATTTAAAGACTCTTCCTGGCGTTAGGGTTAACTGGCGAGTTGGGGGAGGTAAATTAGGCGGGTGTGGCTGTAACCTTTTCCGCTAGGGGTATAGAGCGATCGCTTTCCCCCCCCACCTTTCCCTAAATTGGTGTCGCCGCATTCCCTCTCAAACTCCCGTCAATTCCAGAAGTTCACGACAGCATAGGGGTTTCGGTGAGTTTATCCGGTTATAGACACGGGATAACCATTATCTTGAAAATATCACGCCAAATCTGGTTTTGTCAATTACTGTTAGAAACTCCCTCGAAAAATCACTCAATTCCCCATAGTATTTCCGATACATTTAAAGACTCTTCCTGGCGTTAGGGTTAACTGGCGAGTTGGGGGAGGTAAATTAGGCGGGTGTGGCTGTAACCTTTTCCGCTAGGGGTATAGAGCGATCGCTTTCCCCCCCCCACCTTTCCCTAAATTGGTGTCGCCGCATTCCCTCTCAAACTCCCGTCAATTCCAGAAGTTCACGACAGCATAGGGGTTTCGGTGAGTTTATCCGGTTATAGACACGGGATAACCATTATCTTGAAAATATCACGCCAAATCTGGTTTTGTCAATTACTGTTAGAAACTCCCTCGAAAAATCACTCAATTCCCCATAGTATTTCCGATACATTTAAAGACTCTTCCTGGCGTTAGGGTTAACTGGCGAGTTGAGGGAGGTAAATTAGGCGGGTCTGGCTGTAACCTTTTCCGCTAGGGGTATAGAGCGATCGCTTTCCCCCCCCCACCTTTCCCTAAATTGGTGTCGCCGCATTCAGTCTCAGACTCCCGTCAATTCCAGAAGTTCACGACAGCATAGGGGTTTTGGGTAGGTTATCCGGCTATAGACACAGGAAGGCGATTATCTTGAAAATATCACGCCAAATCTGGTTTTGTCAATTACTGTTAGAAACTCCCCTGAAAAATCACCCAATTCCCCGTAGTATTTCCGATACATTTAAAGACTCTTCCTGGCGTTAGGGTTAACTGGCGAGTTGGGGGAGGTAAATTAGGCGGGTATGGCTGTAACCTTTTCCGTTAGGGGTATAGAGCGATCGCTTTCCCCCCCCCACCTTTCCCTAAATTGGTGTCGCCGCATTCCCTCTCAAACTCCCGTCAATTCCAGAAGTTCACGACAGCATAGGGGTTTCGGTGAGTTTATCCGGTTATAGACACGGGATAACCATTATCTTGAAAATATCACGCCAAATCTGGTTTTGTCAATTACTGTTAGAAACTCCCTCGAAAAATCACTCAATTCCCCATAGTATTTCCGATACATTTAAAGACTCTTCCTGGCGTTAGGGTTAACTGGTGAGTTGGGGGAGGTAAATTTGACAGGTCTGGCTGTAACCTTTTCCGCTAGGGGTATAGAGCGATCGCTTTCCCCCCCCCACCTTTCCCTAAATTGGTGTCGCCGCATTCCCTCTCAAACTCCCGTCAATTCCAGAAGTTCACGACAGCATAGGGGTTTCGGGGAGTTTATCCGGTTATAGACACGGGATAACCATTATCTTGAAAATATCACGCCAAATCTGGTTTTGTCAATTACTGTTAGAAACTCCCCTGAAAAATCACTCAATTCCTCGTAGTATTTCCGATACATTTAAAGACTCTTCCTGGCGTTAGGGTTAACTGGCGAGTTGAGGGAGGTAAATTCGACAGGTCTGGCTGTAACCTTTTCCGTTAGGGGTATAGAGCGATCGCTTTCCCCCCCCCACCTTTCCCTAAATTGGTGTCGCCGCATTCCCTCTCAAACTCCCGTCAATTCCAGAAGTTCACGACAGCATAGGGGTTTCGGTGAGTTTATCCGGTTATAGACACGGGATAACCATTATCTTGAAAATATCACGCCAAATCTGGTTTTGTCAATTACTGTTAGAAACTCCCTCGAAAAATCACTCAATTCCCCATAGTATTTCCGATACATTTAAAGACTCTTCCTGGCGTTAGGGTTAACTGGCGAGTTGAGGGAGGTAAATTCGACAGGTCTGGCTGTAACCTTTTCCGCTAGGGGTATAGAGCGATCGCTTTCCCCCCCCCACCTTTCCCTAAATTGGTGTCGCCGCATTCCCTCTCAAACTCCCGTCAATTCCAGAAGTTCACGACAGCATAGGGGTTTCGGTGAGTTTATCCGGTTATAGACACGGGATAACCATTATCTTGAAAATATCACGCCAAATCTGGTTTTGTCAATTACTGTTAGAAACTCCCTCGAAAAATCACTCAATTCCCCATAGTATTTCCGATACATTTAAAGACTCTTCCTGGCGTGAGGGCTAACTGGCGAGTTGAGGGAGGTAAATTTGACAGGTCTGGCTGTAACCTTTTCCGCTAGGGGTATAGAGCGATCGCTTTCCCCCCCCCACCTTTCCCTAAATTGGTGTCGCCGCATTCCCTCTCAAACTCCCGTCAATTCCAGAAGTTCACGACAGCATAGGGGTTTCGGTGAGTTTATCCGGTTATAGACACGGGATAACCATTATCTTGAAAATATCACGCCAAATCTGGTTTTGTCAATTACTGTTAGAAACTCCCCTGAAAAATCACTCAATTCCTCGTAGTATTTCCGATACATTTAAAGACTCTTCCTGGCGTTAGGGTTAACTGGCGAGTTGGGGGAGGTAAATTAGGCGGGTGTGGCTGTAACCTTTTCCGCTAGGGGTATAGAGCGATCGCTTTCCCCCCCCACCTTTCCCTAAATTGGTGTCGCCGCATTCCCTCTCAAACTCCCGTCAATTCCAGAAGTTCACGACAGCATAGGGGTTTCGGTGAGTTTATCCGGTTATAGACACGGGATAACCATTATCTTGAAAATATCACGCCAAATCTGGTTTTGTCAATTACTGTTAGAAACTCCCTCGAAAAATCACTCAATTCCCCATAGTATTTCCGATACATTTAAAGACTCTTCCTGGCGTTAGGGTTAACTGGCGAGTTGGGGGAGGTAAATTAGGCGGGTGTGGCTGTAACCTTTTCCGCTAGGGGTATAGAGCGATCGCTTTCCCCCCCCCACCTTTCCCTAAATTGGTGTCGCCGCATTCCCTCTCAAACTCCCGTCAATTCCAGAAGTTCACGACAGCATAGGGGTTTCGGTGAGTTTATCCGGTTATAGACACGGGATAACCATTATCTTGAAAATATCACGCCAAATCTGGTTTTGTCAATTACTGTTAGAAACTCCCTCGAAAAATCACTCAATTCCCCATAGTATTTCCGATACATTTAAAGACTCTTCCTGGCGTTAGGGTTAACTGGCGAGTTGAGGGAGGTAAATTAGGCGGGTCTGGCTGTAACCTTTTCCGCTAGGGGTATAGAGCGATCGCTTTCCCCCCCCCACCTTTCCCTAAATTGGTGTCGCCGCATTCAGTCTCAGACTCCCGTCAATTCCAGAAGTTCACGACAGCATAGGGGTTTTGGGTAGGTTATCCGGCTATAGACACAGGAAGGCGATTATCTTGAAAATATCACGCCAAATCTGGTTTTGTCAATTACTGTTAGAAACTCCCCTGAAAAATCACCCAATTCCCCGTAGTATTTCCGATACATTTAAAGACTCTTCCTGGCGTTAGGGTTAACTGGCGAGTTGGGGGAGGTAAATTAGGCGGGTATGGCTGTAACCTTTTCCGTTAGGGGTATAGAGCGATCGCTTTCCCCCCCCCACCTTTCCCTAAATTGGTGTCGCCGCATTCCCTCTCAAACTCCCGTCAATTCCAGAAGTTCACGACAGCATAGGGGTTTCGGTGAGTTTATCCGGTTATAGACACGGGATAACCATTATCTTGAAAATATCACGCCAAATCTGGTTTTGTCAATTACTGTTAGAAACTCCCTCGAAAAATCACTCAATTCCCCATAGTATTTCCGATACATTTAAAGACTCTTCCTGGCGTTAGGGTTAACTGGTGAGTTGGGGGAGGTAAATTTGACAGGTCTGGCTGTAACCTTTTCCGCTAGGGGTATAGAGCGATCGCTTTCCCCCCCCCACCTTTCCCTAAATTGGTGTCGCCGCATTCCCTCTCAAACTCCCGTCAATTCCAGAAGTTCACGACAGCATAGGGGTTTCGGGGAGTTTATCCGGTTATAGACACGGGATAACCATTATCTTGAAAATATCACGCCAAATCTGGTTTTGTCAATTACTGTTAGAAACTCCCCTGAAAAATCACTCAATTCCTCGTAGTATTTCCGATACATTTAAAGACTCTTCCTGGCGTTAGGGTTAACTGGCGAGTTGAGGGAGGTAAATTCGACAGGTCTGGCTGTAACCTTTTCCGTTAGGGGTATAGAGCGATCGCTTTCCCCCCCCCACCTTTCCCTAAATTGGTGTCGCCGCATTCAGTCTCAGACTCCCGTCAATTCCAGAAGTTCACGACAGCATAGGGGTTTCGGTGAGTTTATCCGGTTATAGACACGGGATAACCATTATCTTGAAAATATCACGCCAAATCTGGTTTTGTCAATTACTGTTAGAAACTCCCTCGAAAAATCACTCAATTCCTCGTAGTATTTCCGATACATTTAAAGACTCTTCCTGGCGTTAGGGTTAACTGGCGAGTTGGGGGAGGTAAATTCGACAGGTCTGGCTGTAACCTTTTCCGTTAGGGGTATAGAGCGATCGCTTTCCCCCCCCCACCTTTCCCTAAATTGGTGTCGCCGCATTCCCTCTCAAACTCCCGTCAATTCCAGAAGTTCACGACAGCATAGGGGTTTCGGTGAGTTTATCCGGTTATAGACACGGGATAACCATTATCTTGAAAATATCACGCCAAATCTGGTTTTGTCAATTACTGTTAGAAACTCCCTCGAAAAATCACTCAATTCCCCATAGTATTTCCGATACATTTAAAGACTCTTCCTGGCGTTAGGGTTAACTGGCGAGTTGAGGGAGGTAAATTAGGCGGGTCTGGCTGTAACCTTTTCCGCTAGGGGTATAGAGCGATCGCTTTCCCCCCCCCACCTTTCCCTAAATTGGTGTCGCCGCATTCCCTCTCAAACTCCCGTCAATTCCAGAAGTTCACGACAGCATAGGGGTTTCGGTGAGTTTATCCGGTTATAGACACGGGATAACCATTATCTTGAAAATATCACGCCAAATCTGGTTTTGTCAATTACTGTTAGAAACTCCCTCGAAAAATCACTCAATTCCCCATAGTATTTCCGATACATTTAAAGACTCTTCCTGGCGTTAGGGTTAACTGGCGAGTTGAGGGAGGTAAATTTGACAGGTCTGGCTGTAACCTTTTCCGCTAGGGGTATAGAGCGATCGCTTTCCCCCCCCACCTTTCCCTAAATTGGTGTCGCCGCATTCCCTCTCAAACTCCCGTCAATTCCAGAAGTTCACGACAGCATAGGGGTTTTGGGTAGGTTATCCGGCTATAGACACAGGAAGGCGATTATCTTGAAAATATCACGCCAAATCTGGTTTTGTCAATTACTGTTAGAAACTCCCTCGAAAAATCACTCAATTCCTCGTAGTATTTCCGATACATTTAAAGACTCTTCCTGGCGTTAGGGTTAACTGGCGAGTTGGGGGAGGTAAATTCGACAGGTCTGGCTGTAACCTTTTCCGTTAGGGGTATAGAGCGATCGCTTTCCCCCCCCACCTTTCCCTAAATTGGTGTCGCCGCATTCCCTCTCAAACTCCCGTCAATTCCAGAAGTTCACGACAGCATAGGGGTTTCGGTGAGTTTATCCGGTTATAGACACGGGATAACCATTATCTTGAAAATATCACGCCAAATCTGGTTTTGTCAATTACTGTTAGAAACTCCCTCGAAAAATCACTCAATTCCCCATAGTATTTCCGATACATTTAAAGACTCTTCCTGGCGTTAGGGTTAACTGGCGAGTTGGGGGAGGTAAATTCGACAGGTCTGGCTGTAACCTTTTCCGTTAGGGGTATAGAGCGATCGCTTTCCCCCCCCCACCTTTCCCTAAATTGGTGTCGCCGCATTCCCTCTCAAACTCCCGTCAATTCCAGAAGTTCACGACAGCATAGGGGTTTTGGGTAGGTTATCCGGCTATAGACACAGGAAGGCGATTATCTTGAAAATATCACGCCAAATCTGGTTTTGTCAATTACTGTTAGAAACTCCCTCGAAAAATCACTCAATTCCTCGTAGTATTTCCGATACATTTAAAGACTCTTCCTGGCGTGAGGGCTAACTGGCGAGTTGAGGGAGGTAAATTTGACAGGTCTGGCTGTAACCTTTTCCGCTAGGGGTATAGAGCGATCGCTTTCCCCCCCCACCTTTCCCTAAATTGGTGTCGCCGCATTCCCTCTCAAACTCCCGTCAATTCCAGAAGTTCACGACAGCATAGGGGTTTCGGTGAGTTTATCCGGTTATAGACACGGGATAACCATTATCTTGAAAATATCACGCCAAATCTGGTTTTGTCAATTACTGTTAGAAACTCCCCTGAAAAATCACTCAATTCCTCGTAGTATTTCCGATACATTTAAAGACTCTTCCTGGCGTTAGGGTTAACTGGCGAGTTGGGGGAGGTAAATTAGGCGGGTGTGGCTGTAACCTTTTCCGCTAGGGGTATAGAGCGATCGCTTTCCCCCCCCCACCTTTCCCTAAATTGGTGTCGCCGCATTCAGTCTCAGACTCCCGTCAATTCCAGAAGTTCACGACAGCATAGGGGTTTCGGTGAGTTTATCCGGTTATAGACACGGGATAACCATTATCTTGAAAATATCACGCCAAATCTGGTTTTGTCAATTACTGTTAGAAACTCCCTCGAAAAATCACTCAATTCCTCGTAGTATTTCCGATACATTTAAAGACTCTTCCTGGCGTTAGGGTTAACTGGCGAGTTGGGGGAGGTAAATTCGACAGGTCTGGCTGTAACCTTTTCCGTTAGGGGTATAGAGCGATCGCTTTCCCCCCCACCTTTCCCTAAATTGGTGTCGCCGCATTCCCTCTCAAACTCCCGTCAATTACAGAAGTTCACGACAGAATCATGGTTTCGGGGAGGTTATCCGCGTATAGACACAAGAAGGCGATTATCTTGAAAATATCACGCCAAATCTGGTTTTGTCAATTACTGTTAGGAAATCGACCGAAAAATGGCTGAATTGTTGAGAAGATTTAAACATGATTTTGACGATTAACGAACATATCAAGAGAGAGATTTAGTAACCATTAACTAAGTTTAGGGAAATGAACGACAATAGTCGCAACATCTGGATGAGTACGAACAATTGTTTCTGGTTCTACCAAGCCGCTTCTGGAGAATCCGAAAGCCTGATTCTGATGACTGCCGGGAGTTAATAATAACAAATCATTAGTTTTGAGCATTCGGGAAACTTTCATAATAAAATTCCCTTGCATTTGTTGAACTGGGGTATCTTTACTGAGACCAAAGGATGAAAGATTTAAATCTACATTTAGGGAATCAGTCACCAGTACCAATAAGTGTAATTTCGCTTTAATTTGTTGAGCGATCGCTTTAGTGATTTCCAGAGTTTGTTGAAATTCCCAAGACCCAATTTCTCCTTGATTGAATACCATAAATACCCTCTCGGTATTTTCCAGAGGCTGAGGAAAGCGGGTAATCAAAATGGGGACAGGTGAACGCCTCATAATCTGATCAATGACGCTACCAAAGAAATTCTCTTGATAAGTTGAATATCCTTTCCAACCGCAGATAATCAGGGTAGCATTGCGTTCGGTGGCGCTACGAACAATTCCCCTGGATATAGCTGCATCAATTCTAGCAATAGATTCAACTTTAACTGTGGCGGCGTGAGCTATCTGTTCAGCCACAGACAATAAACGGTTTTGCTTACTTTTGGTGGCGGCAGAAATCTTGCCACTTTTATCAGAAATAACATTGAGAGGTAATAGAGTGCCTTTAGATTTTTTCACTAGCAAAATCGCCAATTGTAAGAGGTTGTCTTCCGTGCTAGGGTTAGCGACTGGAACTAATACCCGTTCTGACCAACTTTGCTGATTGTCGCTGTCTAATTTTTGTTCTGGTTTGACTAATTTACCCCAACGAGTGACTATCCAGGGAGAAGCAATACAACTAAATAAAATCATGGCAATAATGCCATTAACAGTTAACTCATCTACCAATTCAATATTATAAGCCACGGTAATCGCCGCCAGAGTAGAAGCGGCTTGAGCTAGGGAGAGACCAAAGACAAGCATTTTCTCTGGAAACGGCCAGCCAAAAACTTTACCGGAAACCCAAGCGGCTGCATACTTGCTGATAGATTCTGCGACAATCATGACTATTGCGACTAAAAGAGATTTGGGTTCTTTTATTAAAATGAGGGGGTCAATTAACATCCCCACAGAGATGAGAAAGAAGGGAATAAAGAGGGTATTGCCAATAAACTGAATCCTGTTCATTAATGGACTCAAGTTAGGGATAATGGGAGTCAGAGCAATACCAGCCAAGAAAGCGCCAATAATGGGTTCAATTTCAATGAGTTGCGCTACATAGGAAGCTACTAATAATGTGGCGACAACAAAGGTAAATTCTGCGCCTTCGTCATGACCAAATTTTCGGAAAAACCAGCGGCCTATTTTGGGAACTCCCCAGAGGGATGCGAGGGTATAAATGGTTAAAGCCGGAATTAAAAATAGCCAAAATTCTAGGGTTAAATCACCGCCATGGGCTTTGACGACAACTGCTAAAACTAATAAAGCTAAAACATTGGTAATTAAAGTTCCTCCTAGGGTGGCGGTTACTGAGGAGGCACGCATAATTCCCAGACGGTTTAAGATGGGTAAAGCTAGGAGAGTATGGGAAGCAAAACAAGAGGCGACTAATATGGAGGCTAATACGCTGTAACCGAGTCCCATCATGGCTACTGTTCCCAGTATCATGGGGAATAAAAAGGTTAGCAAACCGAAGCAAAAGGCTGACTTGGCATTTAGTTTGAGGTCGTCTAAGCTGGTTTCTAAGCCTGCTAGAAACATCAAAAATAATAATCCTATAGTCCCCAATAAAATTATGGTATTATCTCTGGCAAGTAGTCCTATACCATGGGGACCAATAATAACTCCGGCTAAGATTAATCCAACAATACCAGGTAATTTGATGCGTTCAAATACTAGGGGAGCAATGAGCATCATCCCCATAATAATTAAGAAAACGGCTACGGGGTCTTGAATTGGTTGTGATAAAATCTGTGCCAGAGGGGTGGTCAGAGTAATCATGGACAAGCTACCTGCGTCTGTATTAATTAAGTATCCCAAATTACCCATGGGTTAGTTCCTAGTAAAATTGCTTAGATTTAGATAAAGGGAGAAAATGCCAAGCCTCCGCCTGTCTCGCCGATCGCCCTAAAAGAGCGGTTCTAAAAGACCCCTTAGAGAGACTGACTATAGACTTATAGCATAATCTGGAGATTCTGACAATCCTATTTTGAGCTTTTGGGATGATACCAGTTAACCCACAGGTTGTTAATTAAATGGGTTCGCCAAATGTGCTAATGTCTGCTACAAATTTAAGGGCAGACATTGATAAGTATAAAAATATGATTCGGCGTTTATTCCTACCTCTCGTGATTCTCTCGTGTTTCTTGTCTATCACCTTCGCCGCCTGTAGCCCCCAGGACGCGCCAACTACTCAAAATGACAAAAACCTTAAACTTCTGTATTGGCAGTCTCCTACCATCCTTAATCCCCACTTAGCGACAGGATTTAAAGACTTTGATGCGGCTAGGTTAGTCTATGAGCCTTTAGCAAGTTATGATGATAGCGATCGCCTGATTCCTATTCTGGCGGCGGAAATTCCCAGTCGAGAAAATGGGGGTGTCGCAGCAGATGGAAAATCGGTAACTTGGAAATTGCGATCGGGTGTCACTTGGTCGGACGGGGAACCTTTCACCGCCAAAGATGTTGTTTTCACTTATAACTTTATTACTAACCCTGATGTAGGTTCATCTAGTGCTGAGGTTTACGCGGGTCTTGAAACTGTGGAAGCCTTAGATGATTACACTATCAAAATTACTTTTAAAAATATTACTCCCGGTTGGTCGGTTCCTTTTACTGGTCAAAGAGGCTTAATTCTGCCAGAACATATTTTTGCTAGTTACAATAACTCTAATATTCGGTCGGCTAGGGCGAATAATCAACCTGTTGGCACGGGACCCTATAAACTGGTAAGTTTTCAACCGGGAGATCTCGCTATTTACGAGGCGAACCCCAATTATTGGGAGCCAGATAAACCGTTTTTTGAAAGAGTAGAAATTAAAGGGGGGGGTGATGCTACCTCAGCAGCTAGGGCTGTTTTACAAACGGGAGATTTTGATTATGCTTTTAATTTACAGGTAGAAGCTCATATTCTCCAACAGTTAGCAGCGGGAGGGAAAGGCAAAATTTTGGCTAATTTTGGGTCCTATGTGGAAAGGATTATGTTTAATTTTACCGACCCTAATCAAGCTACGGAAGATGGAGAGCGTTCTAGTGTTGAATTTCCCCATCCTTTTTTCAGTGATAAACGAGTCCGACAAGCCTTTGATTTGGCTATAGACCGTGATACGATCGCTAATCAACTTTATGGCGAGACAGGTCGTCCTACCGCACAATTAATAGTGATTCCAGCCGCTTATAGGTCGAATCAAATTAACTATAGCCTCGACCTAGAAAAAGCTAACAGTTTGTTAGATGAAGCTGGTTGGAAAGATACTAATAATAATGGTATCCGTGACCGAGATGGATTGGAAATGCGCGTGGTGTTTCAAACATCAGTTAATCCCGTGCGCCAGAAAACTCAAGAAATCGTTAAACAGTCTTTAGAAGCTATGGGGATAAGGGTGGAATTAAAAAGTGTTGATCCTGGTATATTCTTTTCTGGCGACCCCGCTAATACCGACACGATTAATCATTTTTATGCAGACCTACAAATGTTAACTACAGGAAATGAAAGTCCTGACCCAGGTCCTCACATGAAGTGGTGGACTTGTGGGGAAATTTCCCAAAAAGAAAATAATTGGCAACGACCTAATTATGCGCGTTATTGTAACCCTAAATATGACGAAATTTGGCAAAAAGCAACCACGGAACTCGACCCGGAAAAACGAGCCCGATTATTCCGTCAAATGGATGAATTTCTACGGGAAGATGTGGCGGTGATTCCTATTGTTGAACGTGCGACTACTACGGGAATTAGTAATACTTTAACTGGTATTGAACCCTCGCCATGGGATGCTAATACTTGGGATATTAAAAATTGGCAACGCCAGTCAATTTAGTTCATATCGGAAGATTTACTGCTTTTAAAAAGTGGTAAATTTTCGCGGTTATTATACTGAAAAAGCCAGTTGATAGCAGAGGTAAAACATCAAAAATGGCGCTGTTTATACTGGCTGAACCAGTTTTTAAAAACCCTCAAGTGTAATTAAATGCTGACATTGGCTAATTATTCCCCCTCTGGGGGATTGCAAATATTGGCATCAAAAAAGATAATCCCAATATGCTGTCAATGGATAATCTGAATCAAATATCAATGAAACAATTACTCTGGCTTACTGGCTTAATTTTGTTAGCACCTATGGGGTTAGTTGGGTGCGCGCCAGAAACTGAGACCGCTAATGAAATTGTAACCAATGGTGAGGAAGGGGGAACCTTAACCCTAATTGCGGATGCAGAAGATAGAATGCGAGAAGGGTTTGTTAGTAAAGATGGTTGGGAACTTACTTTTAATCATGTTTATGTGACTTTCGATAATATCAGAGCCTACCAAGCACAATCACCCTTTGACCCAGATACTGAGTCTCAGCCGAATGCTATCACGTTTGTTGAGCTTCTCAATTCACCGATGACTGTAGATTTAGTCGGTGGAACAGAAGAGACTCCCATAGTGACCACAGCTATAGCACCCCCAGGACATTACAATGCTCTTTATTGGGAAATGGTGACGGCTACAGAGGGAGAATTTGCAGGGTCTACGCTGGTTTTGGATGGTACAGCCCAAAGAGATGGTCGCACTATCAATTTTGCGATCGCTTTAGATAAACCCGTAGCTCATTTTTGCGGTGAGTATGTCGGAGATGAACGTAAAGGGTTTTTAGAAACTAATGGGGTGGCTGAATTAGAAACAACTTTTCACTTTGACCACTTTTTTGGTCGCTCTGACCGTCCCATTGACCAGTCTCCCAATGATGAGGCTATTGGTTTCCAGCCTTTTGCTAATATCGCTGATGGGGATGCTGTTAATGTTACCAGCCAAGAACTTCAACAGCTTTTGACTGAGGAGGAATATAATACCCTCGTATTTTCTGTGACGGAATTAGGTCATGTTGGAGAAGGTCATTGTCGCATTGAGCCACTTTAATTAGCTACAGGGACACACTAGATCAGGATATGATTAACCTGATTAATGGTGTTGTCCCTAGCTTCAGTTAATCACTAACCTCTAGCTGTTGAATTTCTCAGAGGCTTGTTTAAAGGCATTTTCCACATCACTCCAAGCCTTTTCAAAACCAGTTCGGATGTCTTCCCAGGCTTCCTCACCAGCTTCTTGCAATTTTTTGAACTTTTCGTTGGCATCATCTCGCTTGGCTTGTAGTTCCTCAATTTTTTCGTGATACTGAATAGTAGCATCTGCTTGGGCTTGTTGGGCTTTCGCTTTCAGTTCATCTAATTGAGCATCGAGTTTATCTATTTGTGCTTTAACTTTAGCTTTGTAGGCTTTTTTGTCTTCGGTGCTAGTTGCCATAATTAAAAATGATTTGATTGAAAATAACACTTTAACTATAGCCCGTGATTCAGGTGATGACATCTATCCTCAGCTAGAGTTTTGAACTACCCCCCAGAGTTAATCTTCCCGACAGCGCCAAACTAACAGTTGATGGTTTTCTCCCCGACAAATTAAGGTATGGCTATCTATGCCAAAAGTAATAGGACTGTATCCAGAAATCTCGCCGAGTGGCTGCTGGGAAATTCCCTGAATGTCAATTTTCCAGAGTCTAATTTTCCCATCATCGCTACCACCTGCCATAAATTTACCGTCAGGACTAATTGCTATTGAAGATATTACGGCGGAGTCTACAGTCTGTGTGGTGAGTAAAATTCCTTGGTGAAAATCCCAGAGTTTAATGGTGCCATCTTCGCTACTACTGGCGAGAATTGTCTGGTTAGGACTGAATGCTAAGGAGAGGACTCCCCCTGAATGTCCGGTCAAAGTTTGCAGGCTGTGGAGTTTCCCAAATTGCCAGATTTTGATTTGTCCGTCCGCGCCACCACTGGCGAATATACTGGACTGGGGATGATTAAATAAACTGTCATAATTACGGGAATTATTGGCTGGGGAAAATGCAAAGGTGACACAAAAAACTTCCCCGGAATGTTCACGCAGACGATAGAGAAGTTCTCCGTTGCGTTGATTCCATAATTTGATGGTAGCATTACCGCTACAACTGGCAATTATGTGACCGTCAGGACTGTAGGCGACGGCGTGAATTGGTCCGCAACGATGACTGTAGGGAGAACCTGAATGGCTGAAAAATCTATCGGTCATCGTCCCGGTGTTGAGGTTCCAACCTAGTAGGTTGCGGTCAAAACTACCACTGACTAAACGACGACCATTGGGACTAATAGCGATCGCATTTACGGCGGCTACATGACCACAAAAACGCTGGACTAATTGACCTGTATTCAGGTTCCATAGTCGGATACTCTGGTCAGCACTACCACTAATTAATATATATCGATTCGGACTTATGGCGATCGCATTTATTGGCGCTGTGTGACCTTTCATGATTGCTTGACATTGCCACTTTTTCCCGGATATCTCTGGGTTTATATGTCGGCTAAAATTTACGAGTGATGTTAATAATAGTGACGGAAAAGCACAGGGGACAGGGGGCGGGATTCCCCAAATTGATTGATGAGTTGCTATGTGAACTGCTACCATAATTTGCAGGCTGGAAGTAGGGAGTTTTAGACTCACAGGTGGCTGTATATCGGCTAACACGGCGGCAGCTGATTGATAGCGTTCTTGGACTTTATCCACTAACATTTGATTAATGATATGCTTGAGTTCAGAACTAATATGGCGATGACTTTTCTCTAGGTGCGATTCCCAAATAAATTCTCCCGTAAATGGGTCAAATAAACTCTGGGGATTTTCTCCTGTTAATAGGTGAATACAAGTTACTCCTAAACTATATAAATCACTGGCTGCATAGGCTTTCCCGCCGCGAATTTGCTCTAAGGGAGCATATCCTATAGTTCCGGTCATGGTTCCGGTTTTGGGGTGTAAAATATCTATCTCGTGTTTGGCTACTCCAAAATCTACTAATACTAATTTACCGTCTAAATGTCTCCTAATAATGTTTTCGGGTTTGATATCTCTATGAATCACTTGATGGTCATGGATAAATTGGATGACTGGGAGTAAATCTAATAGTAATTCCCGCAATTTTTCCTCATCTAAAGGTTCCCCTAATTCTAACTCCTCCAGGAGGTTCTCTCCTTCTATATACTCCTGAATTAAATAGAGTCTACTGTCCGACTCAAAACAGGCGAATAAATGGGGAATTTGTGGATGATTTCCTAACTCCTGTAGTCGCACACCTTCTTGATAAAATAGTTCCGTGGCTTTCTGAATTTGCGGGAGATTATGCTGTTGTGGAGAAAATTGTTTGATAATACAGGGGGTGTGTAGGCGGTCTTCATCAACTCCTAAAAATGTCCTACTCATACCACCACCACCTAGACTTTTTAAGCCTCTATAACGCTGTTTTAATAACAAGGATGAGCCACAGTTGGAACAGACTTGGCTTCCCAGAGGATTTACTGGATTTAAACACAGGGGGTTCAGACAGTAACTCATCAGCTTAGGGGTTGGGGGAGTTAATCTTAACTGTGAATGGATTTTACTACCCCCTAGGGGCAATTGACTCAATTCTTAATGATGATTTAGCTTTTGAGTCCCCAAGATAGCACCCCGGAATTGAAAGACCCCTGATTAATTATAATCATCTCATCCTATATTATGTATGTAATCCGATGATGAAATTGCGATCGCATCCCCGAAATTGGCTAGGATTAATGATTGGTAATTCCCGACTACACTGGGGTAAATTCCAGGGGGAAACTTTAGTGGAAACCTGGGAAACTCAACACCTTAATCAATCTCCGTTAGAAATGGGATGGTCTTGGCTTAATCAAATATCGCCTGTACCGCTATTTATAGCCTCTGTAGTACCGGAACAAATGCAATTATGGCAAAACTACCCCAAAGCCGAAATTATCACCCTAGAACAGTTACCGTTAGGGGGATTATATCCAACTTTGGGAATAGATAGGGGTTTAGCTGTTTTAGGCGCGGGGAATCAGTTGGGTTTTCCGATGTTGGTTATTGATGCAGGGACAGCATTAACTTTAACTGGAGTCAATCAAAACCGCCAATTAATAGGCGGCGCAATATTACCTGGTTTAGGACTACAGTTTTCTTGTGTGGCTAATCGTACAGCTACCCTCCCACAAGTGGCTTTTCCTGAGAGTTTACCTCAACGGTGGAGTTTGAATACATCAGAAGCGATCGCCAGTGGTATTATCTACAGCATTATAGCTGGTCTGCGGGAGTTTATAGCTGCTTGGTGTCAGGAGTTACCCCACAGTAAAATTAGCATTACAGGAGGCGATCGCATTCCTCTGATGACCTACCTTAACAGTCAATACCCGGAGATAGCTGGTTTGATTTTAGATACCCCAGAAGCTATTTTTTGGGGAATGTCAGCTATGGTCAGAGATAGAAATGTTCCGAGTTGAAATCGGGTGACGTTGGAGAAACTGACGGATATATTCACTGACGACGGCGGGAAACTCTTCGGGGAGGTTTTCGCCGCCAGCAATGAGAGAATTTAAGCGAGAATTAGGTAGCATGGAGTTCAAGGTTTCCCCCATGGCTTGAGTTGTCGGTTGTTCACGATTTCCTTGTAAAATTAATACGGGTATGGTTAATGAATTTAGCTGTTCATTAAGTAATTCCCCTTGGATTTCAGCCGGACGGCGACGAAACAAAAACTGACAGGAAATCGGCGATCGCATCATCGTTTCTCGCTGTTTTAACCAATCGGCGATCGCATCTCCTTTTCCAAATAAACGGGTAAATGGATGTATCAATTTCAGCCAAGTTGCTAAAAGGGGGGGATTTCCACATAGCCACCGCATCCACTGCCATTGTTTTTCGATTCCATTGACTGCTACCCCCTCTGGGGAAATTAAGACTAGACCTTTGACTTTATGCTGATAGCGAATTGCGTAACTTGCTGCTATCCATCCCCCTAGGGAATGTCCGACTAAGTAAACCTGATCTAATTTTAGGGATTCGATATATTCGGCTAAGTTTTCCACCGCCATGGTGATAGAATAGTGAATCTTGGGGGATTCTGACTCACCAGAACCCAGGCGATCGGGAGTATAACAATGATAGTCTGAAGCTAGTTCTTCGATAATGGGTAGCCACTGACTACTATCTTGCCATGAACCATGTAGATACACGACATCAGGACCTGCGCCTACTTCACGCCAGAATATTTGTCCCTGGGAAAGTCTGACGCGGGAATGGCGCAATGGTTGGGATAATGATGGTGTTTCCTGGGACTCAGCATAGGGAAAAGAAGGTTCAAACATAGCCATATAATGAGATGCAGTATGATGAGTTGACTATTCTCGCGATGGTTAGTCATATCCCGGGATCGCAGATCATAGATGGGAATAACCAGAAGCGAGATGATGTCATTATAGTATATATTATCAGCATTAGACCTAAAAAAATACGGTTTATAGCTTTTACCTGGCATATAATTGGCATAATTGGCAGGTATCCCAGAGGCTTAAATCCCTAACTTGTGAGGCTATAGGGTTATTTGCATCCCAATTATAGCAGGTTTTAGGATAATAATATCCGCCTATTTTTTGGGTAGATATATGGCTGTAAATTAACATTTTTCATGGTCTGGGAATTAGGCGATCGCCGTCCGACCTTCCAAGTAGTCTTGGATTTGTTGTTGATAATCATGACTAAGGTTATCCATTGGTATTTTGCTCAGTTCAAAGCTACAAACATCCGCAATTTCCCAGGTATCTTGAATGTGGATATCTCCGGTAACTTCAGCGGATACAAGAATACAAATAGAATGGAGTCTAGGGTCACGATGAGCGCCCGAATAAACTCCTACCAAACGCCCCAGTTTAACCAGTTCTAAACCTGTTTCCTCAGCCAGTTCTCGCTTAACAGTGGTGAGGATATCTTCACCCCAATCTATCATACCTCCAGGTAAAGCCCATTTACCATTATCCTGGCGACGAACCAAGATAATTTTGCCATCTGGTAATAGAGGAACGATGCTAACTCCGGTAACAGGATGGCGAAAAATAACGCCCAAAACGGTATAAAAAAAACGCATCCAGCCCTTAGCTAATTCTAACATATTTTCTAACCTTCCCCAGATAAATCTTGAAGAATAGTGATAGCATGACTTTCTGGCTTAACCTTGGGATAAATTTTGTGAATATAGCCATCTGGGTTAATGATGAAAGTTTGGCGATAAATGCCCATAAACTCTCGACCCATGAATTTTTTTAAGCCATAACTATGATAGAGGGTGGCAACTTTACCATCGGGGTCACAGAGCAGAGGAAAAGGCAGATGGTATTTGTTGATAAACTTGGTGTGAGATTTAGGATCATCGGTACTAATTCCGAGAACAATGATATTGTTACCTTGGTAATCTGCATAGACATCGCGAAAACCGCAGGCTTCCTTAGTACAGCCAGGAGTGTGATCACGGGGGTAAAAATACAGAACCACAGTTTGACGGCGAAATTGACTGAGGCTAATCAAATTTCCGTCCTGGTCCGAGAGAGTAAAATCTGGAGCGAGATCACCAACATTTAGACTCATAGTATTGGGGGATTTCAGGGAATAATGGGGAAATGAGGGTCAAACCTTTCTGAATAGCGATCGCCACTATCGTTAAATAATAATGGTTATGGCAATATTGAAGCATCGAGGTTGACCCAAAACCTTTATATGTTATCATGCACTAGCTTAGTGCCAGACATGGGGCTATTTTCAGGTTAAGCGTAACCGGATTAGCTAGAATGTCAGGTGTCTGTAAAAGCTCAACTACCTCCTCCACTTGTTTACCGTGTTAAGAATTGGCTCAAATCTACTCCAACGCTGGTTACTCCCGAGTTTAGTAAGTGTGCTGCTGATGGCATCAGGTGCTGAAGCGGCTCAAGTTCGGTCTTGGGAATTTGAAAGTTCCCAAAATCGTCTGTCATTTACTACAGATGAGGGAGTACAGCCCACGGCGAAATTACTCTCGAACCCCACGCGTCTGGTAATTGAACTACCAGGGACGAGTTTAGGTTCTGTGTCCGGTCAGCGTTCATCACCAGGGGGAAATATTCGTGAAATTCGTTGGGAACAAACCGATAACGAAAATGCTCGAATTATTGTAGAACTGGTAGAAGGTTATACCCTGAACCCGCAAATGGTGCAGTTTCGAGGGATTTCTGCCAGTGAGTGGATGGTACAACTACCACAACCGCAAGCTATTGGCTCATCATCACCCCCGGCGGCACTTCCGGCTCAAGCTACTGTGGTTAGCGCTCCTGAACCAGTCCAACAGCAAGTTCAACAGCAATTTCAACAGCAAGTTCAACAGCAAGTTCAACAGCAAGTTCAACAGACGGCTCAGGCTAACCCAAACCGTTCAATTCCTAATCAGCCACAAACATTTGTTGAACAAATCGAAATGCGCGATAACGGCATTGTTTTACAGACCACAGGTCAAATGCCGCAGATTGAGTTTAAACGCTCTCAAGACCGCACTTGGATGACCCTAGATATTTTCGGCGCGAGTTTGAGGGGTACGACCACAAGGGGGAGAGCAGTCAACCGGGAAGGGGTGACAATAAGTCAAGTTACCCAACTTTCCACAACCCCCCCGGTGGTGCGCCTGACGTTCAGTACCCCTAATACTAATCAAAATTGGGAAGCGAGACCAGTAGCGGGAGGGGTAGCAATTTGGCCCCAAGGGGGAGTTCCCCCGGCTGTGCAAGCAAGTTCGAGTATAGTTACCATTGAATCGATTAGCCTTCAAAATCAATCCTATTTTGCGGTGAGAGGTAATGGTCCTCTCAACTATACTCACGGTTGGGATGCAGAAACGGGGGCTTATGGTATTACGTTTTTTTCGGCTAGATTAGCTGATGGGGTTCAACTTCCCCAAAGAGAAGTGGGAGGACCGATTATTTGGTCTCGGTTGCGTCGGGAAGACCCAGATACTTTTACGGTGTTATTTCAACCGGCTACCAGGGTGCAGGTAGGACAGGTTAGCCAAAATAGTCCCCAAGAATTGGCTATTCCTATGGGTGTTAATTTAGCGTCTGTGGCTCCTCCCCCTAGAACTCCAGCCCCGGTGACACAGCCACCGATAAATAATCCGAATCCTTTTCCGCCTCCGGCTCAAAATCGACCACCGTCGTCACTTCCACTACCTTTTCCGCCGCCTAATCGTCCATCTCCTCAGCCCCCTGTGGGTAGAAATCCTAATTCTAGGGTATCTGTGGTTATTGACCCTGGACATGGTGGCAGTGACCCAGGAGCTGTGGGAGTTGGTGGTATTCGGGAAAAGGATGTTGTTATTTCTATTTCGCTGCAAGTTCAGCAGATTTTGGAGCAAAATGGGGTTAATGTGGTGATGACCCGCACTGACGATCGCACTATTGACCTGGAACCGCGAGTGTCATTAGCTAACCGAGTTGGGGCTGTGGCTTTTGTGAGTATCCATGCTAATGCGGCTTATCGCGCTGGTGCTACGGGTGTGGAAACTTTCTATCATCAAACTGGCTATAGCTTGGCTCAGTATATTCAAAACAGCATTCTGGCAAATTTCTCACTGCACAATCGGGGCGTTAAGCAGGCTCGGTTTTATGTCCTCAGAAATACGACTATGCCTTCGGCTTTGGTGGAGGTGGGGTTTCTCACTAATCCTAATGATGCTCGTTTGTTGGCTGACCCAGCACAAAGAACTCGCATGGCTCAGGCGATCGCTCAAGGTATTCTTCAGTATCTCCGAGCCAGTGGATACTAGGCTTGAGTTGGGCATTTATGCAAAGCAGGCGGCTACTAAAAATAGGCTATCGACTAAAATGGTGCTTAAAACTGCGCCGCCAAATACCCACCAATGGGGTTCTTGGGACTGGAGGGGAAATACTCCTACTCCGAATAGGGTCATCGCTAATACTACCGCCCAGCTAATTCCCCACGGGGTTCCGGCTAGGGCGATCGCATTTTGAAATATAGGCATGGCCATTGATGGATCGACCTGCATTAATTGTCGCCAACTGGGGATTAAACCGGCTATATAAAAGTATCCATCCGTAACGGCGGTTCCGAATAGAGACCCTAGATAAAACCAATTGCCTACTTTACCCCATCCCCTCCACAGACACCACACCGCAAAGGGAACTCCTATCGATTCTACTGGTAAATGTAGCAGGGGTTCCCACCTCAGCCATCCCCAATATATGGACCCGGTTAACCAAGTCCAGCTAAATCCAAATAGCAAGTCTCCCCATAATTCGGTTTCTTTGGTTCTCAGTAAATATAAACTTACTCCTAACCATCCCCCAGTCATGATTAGGCTCAACATTGGCCAGATTCTGACTAGGGGCGCTTGGAAAAATACTGGGACTGATACTAAAAATATGGCGATCGCAAATGGAAACCACCTTTGACTCTGTTGGGCTTTTTTTACAAATGTCGCCCAAGACCACTGCTGTAGCCACAGCGGTTGGGTTGATGTCAGAATGTAGGCTATAAGGATATTGCTAAACAAGGCTTCTTTAAGATTTGTTACTGAAGTTCATATTAATTGATGATATCACAAATATTTATCCCCCCCAGGGGCATAAATTCTACACAAAAATCAATAGTTGATTTTTGGGTCAATTCTAAAAAAAAGATAAAGGGGGGTTGACAGGTGGGACAATTTGGGGTATTATATTGACATATTGTTAAATAATTGGACAGTGCCAAAAATAAAAAAAAGGAATATATCCCATTATTAATATAATAGCACAAGCAGGCTCAAAAAGATATCCCCTTCCCCCCAGACAGTCATTTTTTTAACATTTCTTAATATTTGTTACAAAACTTAACAAAAGTCGGGTAATTGAGGAGAGAGTGTTAGATTGGTCCAGTGCGTATAGTAAATTTCAGATCTATGGATTTCCAGAGTCTTCCGGTATATATTGCAGATTTAGTCACGCCCTCGATGGGAGAAACTGAAGTAGAATCGCAGATGACGTTATTCCAGGCGATCATTTTAGGGATAGTCCAGGGACTAACGGAATTTATCCCGATTAGTAGCAGCGCCCATTTAAAAATAGTTCCGATGGCGCTAGGATGGGGAGATCCAGGGGTAGCATTTACGGCGATTATTCAATTAGGGAGCATGGCGGCGATTTTATCGTTTTTCTGGTCTGATCTGAAAAAGGTAGTATTGGGGGCGATAGATGCGATCGCTAAATCGGATTACGAGTCCCTAGATTTTCGTATGGCTTTGGGAATTGGTTTAGGAACTCTACCGATTGTGTTTTTTGGGTTACTGATTAAATTATTTATTCCCGATTATGATAGTTCGCCTCTGCGGAGTACAGTGGCGATCGCGATCGCTTCGATTGTGATGGCCAGCTTACTGGCGATCGCGGAAAAACTAGGAAGCCGAAAGCGAGACTTTGACCATCTGAATGCTAAGGACGGGGTACTGATGGGTTTGGCGCAAACCTTAGCGCTGATACCGGGTGTATCGCGGTCAGGTTCGACCATAACCGCCGGGTTATTTATGGGACTAGAAAGGGGAACCGCCGCCCGATTTTCGTTTTTATTAGGAATTCCGGCTATTACCCTAGCAGGGTTGGTAGAATTAAAAGACTTCTTAGAGGCTGGAATAGACGACATTAGCACGGCGGCGTTAGTAGTGGGTTTAATTTCGTCAACCATATTTTCCTACCTATCTATAGCCTGGTTAATCCGTTATCTGCAAACGAGTAGTACATGGGTGTTTGTTTGGTATCGACTAGCTTTTGGTGTAGCGATTTTAACGGCAGTTGTGGGCGGCGCTTTGGAGAATATTTAGGGGCGGGTTGGGGTGTCAATATCAATTCCCCCCAGAGTTTTTCTGAACCCGTCCTAGCTGACCATGAATAATGGATAATGAATTGTGGTCGGGTATGATCTGTTAGGTTGAGATTGTAGTATGAGTGTATCTTCTATCCGTCCGGCGCTAATTACTGAGGTGTTACCGGACTCGATTGGGGCTGATGTGGGTTTTGAACCGGGAGATGCGATCGTGTCTATTAATGGAACTCGTCCCCGGGATTTAATCGATTATCAATTCCTGTGTGCAGATGAGTTTCTGGAAATCGAAGTAATTGATAGCCAGGGAAAAACCCATCATATTGAACTAGAAAAAGACTATGACGAGAGCCTAGGTTTAGAGTTTGAAACAGCCCTATTTGACGGCTTAATTCAGTGCAATAACCGCTGTCCTTTTTGCTTTATAGACCAGCAACCGCCGGGAAAAAGAGGCTCTCTTTACTTAAAGGATGATGATTATCGCCTGAGTTTTCTCTATGGTTCTTATCTAACCTTAACTAATTTACCTCAATCTGAGTGGGATAGAATTGCTCAGATGAGAATTTCGCCTCTGTATGTTTCCGTCCATGCAACGGAGCCAGAAGTGAGAAGTTTTCTGTTAAAAAATCATCGAGCTGGTCAGATTTTAGAGCAGTTAAAATGGTTTCAAAAGCACCGTTTACAAATTCATGCTCAAGTGGTAGTTTGTCCGGGGATAAATGATGGTGTTCACCTAGAAAAAACTTTGCGAGATTTGGCGGAATTTCACCGGGGAGATATTCCGGCGGTGGCTTCGGTGGCGGTGGTTCCGGTGGGGTTAACTCGTTTTCGACCCCCGGAAGATGAACTGATTGCGGTAAGCCAGGAAAAGGCGAGGGAGGTGATTAAGCAAGTTCAAGACCTCCAGGATACATTTAAGCAGGAATTGGGGTCAACTTGTGTGTGGTTGGCGGATGAATGGTTTTTAATCGCCCGTGAGGAGTTACCACCAGAGTCTGATTATGAGGACTATCCCCAAATTGGTAATGGGGTGGGGTCTATTCGTAAGTTTTTAGGGGAATTTGAGACGGCTTTTGAGAGGGTGAAATGGGAAAGTGGAAATGGTGGGGCTAGTCCTCGGCGTTGGACTTGGGTGGTGGGAAATGCTGTAGAATTGGCGTTTAAGCCTATTGTCGCCCGGTTGAATGGGGTGGAAGGGTTAAGGGTGGAAATGGTGGCTTTGGCTAGTGATTATTGGGGACAGGAAATAACTGTAACGGGGTTGTTGACGGGTCAGGATTTAATCGCGGGACTCCAAGGACGAGATTTGGGTGATGGGGTTTTGCTTCCGTCTTTAATGTTGAAAACTGGGGATAATCGCTTTTTGGATGATTTGACGGTGGCGGAAGTGGAGGCGACTTTGCAGACTAAAATTGTGGCTGTAAATGGGGTTGATGAATTGGTGGCGATCGCCTCAAATGTGACAGGTGGATGAAAAACCAGGACACACTGAAAGCTAGAAGCCTCAGTGTGTCGAGTTGGTCAACAAAAAAAACCTAATTTCCCCAAATTCGCTTTAAGACTTCATCGGGGGATATATCGGCCATTTTTCCAGTGGGAGATTTAACGGCGATCGCTCTTTCGCTGGGGGGGAGTAATTTATGAGGATCGGTAGGACCAAATAAAGCAATGGTATAAGTACCAACGGCGATCGCCAAGTGCATGGGGGCGCTATCGGTACAAACCATAAGATTAGCGGCTGCGATCATGGCGGCGAGTTTACCAATATCCTCTGGTTGTGTCAACTTAACTTGAGGACAACGCTGGGTTATTTGAGTAATCAAGGCTTGATCTTCAGGTCCTTTGACCAAAACCACAGGTAGGTTAGGCTGTCGCTGTTGGATATCCTCAATAATCTTCTGCCAGCTTTCAACGGGGTAAATTTTATCAATGCCCTTATTAATAGCCATCTGACTAGACCCGCCATGAATAAGGATATAGCCACTTTCCTTAACTCCGAGGCTTTCCTGTTCCCTATCAGCCCAAGCCAAGTCGGACTTAGGGACATTAATCTGTAATCCGCTAAAGGGGGTGATAATGTCTAGGCCCTGCAATAAATCATGGTACATCTGGGCTGCATACTGTTCAGTTTTGAGGGGGACAGCATCGGTGAGAAAGATTTCTCCGCTACTCCCTGCATAACCGACGCGGTTAGGTATTCCGGTGAGCCACAGCAACAGCCCTACGGTCCATCGTTGTCCGAGGGAGATAACCACATCATATTCTCGGTCACGGACAATGCCAATCAAATTACCCCAGTCGGCGAGACTATTGCGCCCTTTAAAGTCATAGGGGATAACTTTGGATACGGACTTACAGACGCGGTAAGCAGTTTGGGCCCTAGGTTCGGTAACTACGGAAATTTGGGCATGGGGATAGGCTTGCTTTAAATCGTCTAGGGTAGGGAAAAACAGAATTTGGTCGCCAATCCCGCCTGGGACAAGGGCTAGTATTTTCATTTTAATAGAGTTAATCCACTTATCAGCTTAATTCTAAATGAAGACAGTTCGGAAAACCATAGAAAAATATCTCAGGTTTACTGGGCGGGGGTTAACCTGACTGGCTGAAAGGGTTGGTAATTGGTTTTCTAATAATATTTAAAGAGCGATCGACAGGAGCATGGAATGGTTTGCCTATTCTCAGTGAAGTTCTATAATACTATGACCAAAAACAAAATACTTAGCTAATCATGTATTTATTAATTCCCGCTGCCGGAAGTGGACGGCGTATGGGCGCAAGCTGTAACAAATTGCTACTGAAATTATGGGACAGATCCCTACTCGGTTGGACTCTAGCTAGTGCCGGGGCATCTAAATCGATTATTTGGATTGGTATTATCGGACAAAGGGCTGATTTCCCGGATTTTAAGGCGATCGCAGACGAGGTTTGCCTGAATATACCCATAAAGTTCATTATTGGGGGAGAAACCCGTCAGGAGTCGGTTTATAACGGCTTACAAGCTCTTCCCCGTGAAGCCGACCGGGTTTTAATCCACGACGGGGCGAGATGTTTAGCGACCCCGGATTTATTCGATCGCTGTACGAAGGCACTGGAGTCGGTATCTGGTTTAATTGCCGCTATTCCAGTCAAGGATACCATCAAAATAGTGGATGGTAATAATTTTATCCAGGATACTCCCGATCGCCGTCAATTATGGGCGGCTCAAACTCCCCAAGGTTTTGAAGTTCCACTACTGAGAGAATGTCACGAAAAAGGCCGTCATCTGGGTTGGGATGTGACTGATGATGCGGCGCTGTTTGAACGTTGTGGTCTTCCGGTTCAGGTGGTGGAAGGGGAGGAAACTAATCTGAAAGTTACTACTCCTGTAGATTTACAGATTGCTGAGTTTATTCTCCGGGAAAGGCTGGCTAAATAATGTTAAGGTGACATGAATTTATAATTATTAAGTTAACTGTTGTTTCCTCTCTCTTCCAGGGATGGATGGGTGGCTCTTTTTCATGGGTTTGCCAACCTAACAGCACCCCTTGGTAGACTTGACAAAACCACCCTTAACATGGTATAGAATTAAAAGAAGATTATCTGAAGTAGCGAGTATTAGTTGTAGCAGTAGTGTAATCAGTTGCTGGATTAGTATCTCTGAGATATACCCATAGGGTACGGAATGGGTTAAAAGCAACATTAAAAACTTAAATAGCTTCAATTAAAAATGGGTTTTATTCAGAGAGCCTCGATTTTTTTAAACCCTCCTAGGGAGTATTGAATTATGTACTGTGAAATCCTGAGTACGCTTTACATCAAATCTAATGGAGACATCCCCTGCGATGATGACTATGGTGAACAAGTTATACTTGCGAATTTAAATGATTCTCCGACCATAGAGCAGATAGTCAAATCGCCAAAATTGAATAACATTGAAACCAGACTTTTATTGAAATTAGTACCCCATGATGGTATCTGTCAAAACTGTGCTTTTTTTCGCCCCGAGCAAAGTTTTGAAAATCGTATACGCAAATTTCATTTAAACAAAATTCAAGTTGAAACATCTCTTTCTTGTTCTTTAAGTTGTTGGGGTTGTAGTCGAATTAAACAGGTTAGGCAACGGCGAGGTCAACTTTTTTTAGACAAGAAGCAGTTCCAAACTTTGATTGTATCTTGTGCAGAAGATAACTATAATATAGATTGGGTTGAATATTGCGGACAGGGAGAACCTCTGAACCACCCTGAGTTTTCTCAATTTGTGAAAATTGTATCTGAGTTTTTGCCCAATACCCAGCAGACGTTAACTACCAACGGCAATAACAACTTTAATCTATCTGTTGGAGAAGAAACCCTCCATCGAATTATTGTTTCTTGTGATGGAGCGTCCCAGGAAAAATATGAAATCTATCGAAGGGGAGGTAATTTTGAAAAGTGCATCCGTTTTATGAAAGATGCTGTGGCTAATAAGAATGCAAATAATCATCCCCATGTTACTTGGAAATATATCTTGTTTGACCATAACGATTCGGACGAAGAGATAGCAAAAGCTAACGAGATTGCTCAGAATATTGGTGTAGATAGATTATTATTTATTTTAACCCACTCCGAAGGTAAATCTAAACGCTATACCAACGAAAACTTCAGCAAAATTTTAAAAATAGCCCCCTCAGCCGTAATTAATTTGACCTGTGCGTTAATTAATTCTGCTCCCAGCAAATACTCTCATGTCTATGTAGGCAAGGCTACTGAGAAGTTAGGATTAGCAGAAAATAAACAGAAGTTTAGACTATATTTAGATGAAATAAAAATGATAGATAAACAACATTTATTGTTGAAAGGATGGGCGGCAAATTTAGACTTTTCACAGATTAAAAAACTCAAGGTTTGTGCTAACTCTAAGTTTCTGGGATATATAGAAGTTTCACATCTCAGAAGAGACGTTATGAAACACTTTAATATTAAGGAAAATACACAGTTTGGTTTTGCGGGGGTTCTGCCGACCAATGAGTTAAGTGGTCAGGAAATTTTGTCCTTAGAAATCACCCCAGAAAGTTGGTCATTCACAAATTATGAAACTCACAAATATCTGGTTAATTTTACTACTTTAAAATCCTCCAATGGCTATGTAGGTAAGGCTACTGAGAAGTTGGGATTACCCGAAAATCAACAGAAGTTTAGACTTGGGTTAGATGAAATAAAGATGATAGATAAACAACATTTATTGTTGAAAGGATGGGCGGCAAATTTAGACTTTTCACAGATTAAAAAACTCAAGGTTTGTGCTAACTCTAAGTTTCTGGGATATATAGAAGTTTCACATCCCAGACAAGACGTTATAAAACACTTTAATATTAAGGAAAATACACAGTTTGGTTTTGCGGGGGTTCTGCCGACCAATGAGTTAAGTATTCAGGAAATTTTGTCCTTAGAAATCACCCCGGAAAGTTGGTCATTCAACAATTACGAAACTAAAAAATATCTGGTTAATTTTACCCCTTTGATGTTGACTTAGGATGGTGATAATGGTAAAATATGATGGTATTTTATCAGTTTATTCATGAGGAAAGTGGGGATTGATTATAGTCTCTGATATCGCATTCCGGGAAGCTGAGTAACCAACTCTAATAATTCTAATTGTAATAATTGGCTAGAGACAGTTCCGGCATCGATTCCACACTGTTCGACAATGAGATCAAATGGTGTGGGTTGGGAGGCGATCGCATTTAAGATTTTAGCTAAATCTGGGTCTAAATTAGGAGATTCTGGTAGGGGTTTTGTTTGTGGTTGCCATAGGGGAAGCTGGGTAGGCGTGTCTAATTGAGGGATAGCGCCAAGTTGTTCTAGGAGTTGTTCTATGTCCACGGGAATCACGCCAGCACCACCATCAATTAACTTTAGACAACCGTGGGATTTCTCATCATCTAAACGAGCTGGTAAAACATAAACATCTCGGACAAATTCATTGGCAATACGGGCAGTAATTAAGGCTCCTGAACGTTGGGGTGCTTCCATGACAAATACTACCCGACTCAACCCAGCAATAATGCGGTTACGTCGGGGAAAATTAGTAGCGTTGGGTCTGGTGCCACTGGGAAATTCACTAATTAATAATCCCTGTTTTAATACCTGTTCACAAAGGGGGCGATTTTGTTTGGGATAAGCAATATCAACTCCAGTGCCTAAAACGGCTAGGGTACGTCCTCCTGCTTCTAAACAACTGCGATGAGCCTCTGTGTCGATACCTGCTGCCATTCCTGATACAATAATAAAGCCATGATGTGCTAGGGTGCTGCTAATTTTGCGGGTCCAGTGTCGTCCGTATTCTGTGGGGTTGCGGGTTCCTACAATGCCAATGGTGGGGAAATGACCTTGATTTTCTTGGGGGTTGATTATTCCTCGGTAATAAAGCACTGGTGGTGGGGAGGGTATTTCTGATAAAAGCCGAGGATAATCTGGGTCGGCGGGAGTCCAAAAGTTAGGATTTTTAATCAGATGATTTTGGAATAGTTGCTGGGGGTTAATTTGCGATCGCTCAGTGATTACTTTTTCTAAACTCTGTCTTCCGAACCCTTCTACAGAACCTAATTCTATGGGGGATGCCTGCCAAGCGGTGGCCAGACTTCCGAACCTTTCCTGTAATCTTTGAAGGGTGATGGGGCCGATACCATGAATTTGTGACCATGCCAGCCAGTAAACCCGTTCCTCAGACATTTGGGACTTTGATAAAAATTGTATTTAACCAGTATATGCTAAAATATAGCATAGCACAATATCCACAAATCAGCAATCAATAAAAACTGGGTTTTTGGTAGAGACATCTGGTAATTTGCTAATGGGGATGTGCGGTGAATTTAAATTCTAGGTAAAGGGAAATGACTCGAGCAAGTGACAAGCAAAACTGGGATGAGTTTTGTGCCCTGTTAGGAGAGATTGAAACGATAAGCGATCGCACTCAGGTAGCCAAACTATCCCAAGACTACTACCACTTTAGCCCCATTTTACAACCGCTTTTACAAGATAAAACGGGTGATATTGTAGTGCTGCCCCGTTCGGAATCGGAAGTTTTAAAAGTAGCTAAACTCTGCGTTGACTCTGAAATACCCCTAACGGTTAGGGGGGCGGGAACCGGGAATTATGGGCAGTGTGTACCCCTGAAAGGTGGGGTAATTTTAGATATGTCTAAAATGAATAATATAGTCTGGATGAAGCCAGGTTTAGCCTGTGTAGAACCAGGGGTTAAACTAGCAGCATTAGATAAAAAAACTCGCGAAATTGGTTGGGAAATGCGGATGTTTCCCTCTACCTATCGGACAGCCACTATTGGGGGTTTTATTGGTGGTGGTAGTGGTGGTATTGGTTCAATTACTTATGGACAATTACGGGATAATGGCAACCTTCACGCCGTCCGTGTTGTCACTTTAGAAGCAGAACCTCGGATAATTGAACTGAGGGGAGATGCCGTGCAGAATATTAATCACGCTTATGGTACTAATGGGATTATTACCCAATTAGAAATACCCCTAGCACCCGTATATCCTTGGACGGAGTTAATTGTCACCTTTAAGGAGTTTATGAATGCTGCTAAATTCGGTCAGGCTTTAAGTCAGTCTGATGGCATTATCAAAAAATTAGTTTCCATTTGCGCCGCCCCAATTCCATCCTATTTTATTCCTTTTCGTGATATTATCCCATCTGGTGAACAGGCGGCACTGTTAATGGTGGCTGAAACTAGCCTGGAACCTTTACAAGAATTGATTAAAAATTTTCAGGGTAAAATCTGCTATCAAAAATCCACCCAGGAGACGGTAAAGGGTACAACTATCATCGAGTTTACCTGGAATCATACGACTTTACACGCTCGCAGTATAGACCCATCTTTAACCTATTTGCAAACCCTATTTCCAGCCGACCCAGAATTAAAATTGATTCAGGAATGTTATGATTATTTTGGGGATGAGGTGATTCAGCATTTGGAGTTTCTGCGTACTGGGGGAAATTTACACCCAGCCGGGTTACAAATTGTCCGATTTACGAATGAAGCTAGGTTAAACGAAATTATCCAATATCATGAAGACCGAGGGGCAATTATTTTTAATCCCCATACCTACATTTTGGAAGATGGGGGAATGAAGAAGGTTGATCTACAACAATTAAACTTTAAACAAAAATATGATCCTCTAGGTTTACTCAATCCTGGTAAAATGAGAGGATGGGTGGATAATGGATAATCTAACTCTCTCTGGGAGAGGGTTGGGGAGAGAAATATGGAGACAGAAAACCATTAAATAAGGTGTCAATTTAATGACTAATATTAACAGGTTGGTGGAGATATTAATAATTGCGAAAAGGCTATCTATACGCAGTATCTGGCTATTACTGTTAAGTGTACTAAGTCTAAGTGTTTCCGGTGCTAGTAAATCTCCATGGGTGAGAGTTCCTATCTTTGGATTTCATGATATTGTTGACACCAGAGAAGAGTTAGTTCAATCCCAGCGTCCCCTAGTTAGTACAGATTACGAAAAACTCCAGCTTTATAGTTTTTTGAATTACCTAGTAGTTAATGATTATTGGTTTCTGTCTAGCCAGGATTTGTTTGTTCATTTTATCCAAAAGTCTCAACCTATACCGGCTGAGTATGAAAACCGCAAACCAGTGATGATTAGCTTTGATGATGGTTATACTGGTATTCATGATCATGTACTGCCAATATTAAAAGACTTGGAATATATTTACCGGGAAAAAGTGAAGGTGGTTTTATTTTTGAATCCGGCTTATATGGGGGTTAATATTCCTCCCTATATTCCCCACATGAGTTGTGAGGATTTACGAGATGGTTTTGAAAGGGGATATTATGATATTCAGTCTCACGGCTATTCTCATCAAAATCTGACTAAACTAGATGCTAATAATTTACAGATTGAGTTAGAAAAGGGTAAATCTAAATTGCGGGAATGTACGCAAGATTTAGATCGTAATCAATTAGTGGCTGCTCATATTGCTTATCCTTTTGGTGCGTTATCTGCTCAATTAGAAAGATATCTGAGAGGCTATCATTTAACTGGGTATCTTTATGATCATCGAGTTTCTCAACCAACTCAGTTAAGAAATCCGTTCCGAGTTTCTCGTATTCAGGTGAATAAAGACACCCAAATTCATGAATTAATTAAGATGGCAGAAACGGCTAAACCTGTGAAATTGTCTATCAGTGATGACTGAATTTTGAGAGTTGTGCTAATTTAGGACAGGATCATAAGCATAATATAGAGGGACTATGACCAGCTTTCCATCTAAATTGAGGAATTTGGCGGAAAAAAGTCAACCGTTGGATCGAGCGGCGATAACTTTGATGTTAGTTTTGGGTGTGTTAATTTTGGGGGTGGTTTTGAGTGGCGATCGCACTATTCCTCGTGTGCGAGAGTTCAGTTGGGCAAATAGACAGGTAGGGGCGGAAGATAGGGCGTTTCTGTTGACATTTAACCGTCCGATGGACCGGGAGGGGGTAGAGAGAAATCTCCGCATTGACCCGCCTTTACCGGGAAAAATCAGTTGGGCGGGAAAACGCATGGCTTATACTTTGCTTGATCCGGTTCCCTATGGTACGCCTTTCAGTGTGCAGTTACAAGGGGTAACAGATCAATTATATGAGAATCAGGAAGGTCAGTTAATTGAACCGTTTACGGGCTATTTTCGTAGTCGCGATCGCGCTTTTGTATATATTGGGGTGGAAGGAGACCAGGAAGGGAGACTGATGCTGGTGAATTTGTCTCAGGACCCTACACCTGTGGCTTTAACTCCTGAAAATTTAACGGTGATACAGTTTGAACCTTATCCGAGGGGCGATCGCATTTTGTTTTTAGCCATAGAAAGAGGC
Source organism: Limnospira platensis NIES-39 (assembly GCF_026000695.1). Classification (GTDB taxonomy): domain Bacteria; phylum Cyanobacteriota; class Cyanobacteriia; order Cyanobacteriales; family Microcoleaceae; genus Limnospira; species Limnospira platensis. The sequence continues at coordinate 6,198,688 of NZ_AP026945.1, read as the reverse complement.
GATCGTAGTAGTGGACAGTTTGACCCACAATTGTATACTGTGATGACTGGTATTAACCCTGAATCTATCGGTCAAGGTTCTTCAGCGCCTCAACATCGTGGTCAGTTAGAAACAATTTTGGATAACAAATATTACAGTAACCTCCGATTTGATTTGTCTGGTGATGGTAAGGTGATTGTTGTGCAGCGGGTCAACAAAAAAAATCCGGTTGATGCTAGTCCTTGGGTGATTCGGGAGGGACGTTCTCCGAGACCTTTACAAACTCAGGGGGGAAATTTTATGATTGCACCTGATAGCAAATCTTTGCTGATTTCCCAAGGTCCAGATCTGACGAGTATTTTACCCTTAGAACCCAATGCTGAGGTGCTGGAATATTTACCTAAGTTTGGTCAGGTTTTGGGGTTTGCTGCGGATGGTTCGGCGGCGGGGTTACTCAAGTTTAATTCCGATGGAACCAGATCGCTGTTTGTGGTGGATACGGTAGGTAATGAACGGGAATTATATAGAACTGCTGAGTTTGGCAATATTCTGAGTATTGAGTTTGACCCTAGCCAGACGATTATTTATGCTCTCATTACGGAGCTAATGGAGGATAATGAGGAATACACAGAACAGCCTTATATTGTGGCGATCGACTTAAAAACTGAGGAGATTTTCCCTCTGGTAATTTTACCGAATCAGCAACAAATTAATCTGAGTTTATCTCCCGATGGTCTGGCTTTACTGTTTGATCAAACTGTAACTAGAATTATGGATGAAGAGATAGAAAACCGACCTCGTACTGATGGGGGGGATACTATTACCACGAGTCGCCTGTGGTTATTGCCTTTAGTAACGGATAGTTCACCAGATGCTAATGTTTCTCAATGGAAACCGGAAGAATTGCCGTTTTTGGGATTTAACCCGCGATGGCTACCCTAGGAAAGTAGATGGTGAATTGATGCAAAAATTATGTTAATTATAACCTCTGAACAAGTTGCTCAAATTCGGAATTATGCCGAAAAAAGTTATCCCCAGGAGTGTTGTGGTTTGCTGATGGGGCGGCAAGACTTAGGCGATCGCAAAATGATTATGGAAGTTTGGCCGATGCAAAATGTTTGGAGTCCAGCCACTGCTGAGGTATTCCAAGGGTTAGACAATAGCCCCAATATAGCCACTCGCCAAGAACGTTTTACGATCGCCCCAGAAGCGTTAATGAAAGCGCAAAAAGAGGGACGCGATCGCCATCTTTCAATTATTGGTATATATCATTCGCACCCCGATCATCCTGCGATTCCCTCCGAATTTGATCGGGTTTGTGCTTGGTCGGAATACTCCTATATTATTGTTTCTGTGATCGGGGGTAATTCTACTGACTTTCTCAACTGGTGTTTAGATGCTAACCATGAGTTTGAGGCTGAAGAATTGATATATAGGGATTAGTTGTTGAGATGGTTCATGGTTTTATGTAGATGCTGTAAAATGGCGATCGCTATCAAGACACTTAGGGCTAATCCTAACCAAAATTGGCTAATAATTTCCGGGGTTTGATCAAGGGCTAATCCCCCTAGAGGGGGGCCGATTAAATAACCGATCGCCCAACATTGAGAATTAATGGCTAAATAAATTCCTCGCAGGGGGTCAGGGGCGAGATTAGCGGCTAAGGAAGAGGCGGCGGGGCTATAAGTAACTGTGGCGATCGCTAAAATTCCTAATCCTAGAATAGCTAGGGTTAAAGTGCCGGTTTCAACGATTCCCATTAACCCGGTAATTAAAAAACCTATTCCCCATAATATAGCCGATACAATTAGGGCGTGGGGACGACTGAGAGGATTAAGAATGTGGGACATGGGTAATAAAAGTAAGATGGCGATCGCTGTGTGTCCAGCAAACAGGGCGCTAATAGTGATGCTGGAAAGTTCGGCTTTCACAAAGTTGTTAAGATATAGGGGAATGGTGCTATGAATTTGTGACATATAGAAGGTAAATAAAATATTGACTGCTACATAAATTAATAAAGTGCGATCGCTTAAAGCCACCATCCAACTATTAGAAGATTGACCGGATTCGGTATCTGTTGATATAATAGGGGCTTGGTAGGTTTCGGCTATGGCTAGATAAATCACTACAAAAAAGATGAGAAAAGACAATCCATCTAGCACAAATAACAGTCGATAAGCTCCCGTTGTCGCAATCACTACCCCACCCATGATAATCCCCACCTGTAGGCCTATATTATCCCCTAAACGAGTGATAGCATAGGCTTCGTTGCGTGTCTTTCCCGTCGTTAAATCAGCCACTATAGTTTCTGTGGCTGGCCAGTAAAGTCCGATGCCTAATCCTAACAATAAATTGCCGAGAATTAACATCATAAAATTGCTGGTAAATGCTAGGACAAAAGATGAGAGGGCAGAAATTATCGCCGATACCAATAATGTCCAGCGCCGACCGAAGCGAGGAGAGTCACAACAAGACCCCCCGAAGACTCTCCCAATTACCCCCGAAATTTGGGCGCTTCCTAGGGCTATTCCTACGGCGGTTGAGGATAAACCTACCTGATTAACAAAGAAAATTGGCGCGTAAAATAGGGTAAATCCTGTTCCCGTTTGGGACAGTAGCCGACCAACTGCTAAAATCCACACTTGGCGTGATAGTTGAGGTAGCCAAGACCAAAACCGATTTTTACTCAAAACTATTGCCTTAATGCTATTTTGTATGTTGGCGATCGTAGCAAATTACAGTCAAACCGTGAATAGTGATCTTAACCAGAGTGGGTTGATAAGTTAGCAGGGGTTAATTTTTGAGAATTTGAGGTAAAATAGACTATGATTGGTTATTTAAATGGCACTGTAGCTGGTATTTATAAAAAGACGGGAAATAGAGTTATTTTATATCTTGATGTTAATGGGGTTGGTTATGAGTTGCAAATTTTACCCAGGATGCAGAATTTAGATGCTAAAACTGGCGAAAATTTACAGGTATTTACTCATCTACAAGTCCGGGATGATCTGATGGTTTTGTATGGGTTTAGCAGTATGGCGGAACGAGATCTATTTCGTCAATTGGTCAGTGTTAGTGGTATTGGTATGCAATTGGCGATCGCCCTTTTAGATACCCTAGAATTACCGGATTTAGTCCAGGCAATTGTCGGCGGGAATACCGGGATTTTAACTAAAACTCCGGGAGTAGGCAAAAAGACAGCCGAACGGATTACCCTAGAGTTAAAAACCAAGTTATCAGAGTGGCGAAAACAAGCCGGACTTCCTACAGTTTCTACATCTAATTTAAGTGCAGAAATCCAAGAGGAAGTAGAAATGTCTCTGTTGGCTTTGGGTTATACAAGTTCCGAGGTTATGCAAGCATTAACAGCCATTACCTCTCATCCTAATTTAGCCGAAAATAATAGTGCAGAAGATTGGATTAAATATGCCATCTCCATTTTATAGTCAGAAAGCCACCCTTGCACAAATCAACAGTGCAACTTTAACCAAACTATGCTAAAACAGTATCAAGTTCTTTAACACTGTGCGCCGTCGCAGTTTTCTTTATGGTAACACCTCGCTTGTTAGAAGACCTACCGCCAGAATTTGAATCTCTGCGTTCTTTCCTGGTTAGTCATGTGCAACCCTATATTAATCTGGCTTTTAATAAACAGGGTTTTTTAGCAAAAGACCTCAGTAATGATCCCCTGAAGTTGTGGGAAACTAAGGTCGGAGGGTTGCCCTATTTACCCAAGGGAATGGAGTATCCTTGCGATCGTCAAACTGGGGAAATGATGATGTTTTTACTTCAGATTAACTGTGCAGATGTTCCTTCTATTCCCGGCTTTCAATTACCATCTCAGGGTCTTTTACAGTTCTATTCTAGCCTCGATGTACCCATGTGTGTACTAGGTCCAGAACCACACAGGATTATCTATTTCCCAGAAATTTCTCAAGATGAAAGCACCCTGGTCACAGATTTTAGCTTCACCCAAGATAAGCGTTATAGGGATGAATGGTATCACCATATTTATACAATCGATTTTTCTGTAGCAGAGGATGTCTTTGGGGATTATTGCTACAATAGTATTCCCGATAACTTGATAGATATTGCCGATGAATTTGACGAATGGTTGTTAGATTATCAGTCAGAAAATGACTTTGGTATTACCGCTAAAATGGCAGGATTTCCAGAGTGTCATTCCTATGTACCAGAAGTTTTAGATAAGGCTAAAGGACAATTATTATTAGAATTTAATCATCCTTTTGATTGTTCTGATTATTTTTATTTCTATATTGACGAACAACAGCTTATTAAAGCCGATTTTAGTGGGGTTAAATCCTATTTTATGAGGGTTTGACAGCCGTCATATATTTAAGTGTTTCTAATGTCTGTCAATTATTTAACCCGCATTATTTACAACTGTTCAGGGTCAATCCCCAACTCTCGCAATTTAGCAGCTAGTTTGTCTTTCTGTTGTCGTTCAAATTCTAACTGCTTTTGAGCTTCAGTAGCTGATTCTTCAGGAGTAGGCACTAAAACACCATCAGGACTAAAAAAGCGGAGTTGACGATTTTCTATCCCTAAGAATAGTTGCAGTTGTTCACTCCATAAATGTCCCATATCATTAGGGGTTATCGGTTGATAGGTTCCCTGAATTAATGCAAATCCTTGAAATTCTAAACTCTCTGGGTCAAACCAGAAATATTCGGGAGTGCGGAAAATATCTTGATAGATTTTCTTTTTCTCCGTGCGGTCAGTCTTAGCTGTGGAACTTGATAATAATTCCACAATGATATGAGGATATTTTCCCCCTTCTTCCCACACCACCCAACTTTTCCGCGATCGCCTTTCCGTGTCTAACACCACAAAGAAATCTGGTCCGCGAAAATCTGATGATTTTTTCTGATGAGGACTATAGTAAATCGTCAAGTTTCCCGCATCAAAATAATCGGTTCGGTCTCGCCATAACCAGTCTAGGCATTTAATCAGTAACAAGATTTGTTGTAGATGTAAATAACTTTCCAATGGCAACTCCTGACTTTCTAAATCTCCCGGAGGAAACTCGATATCCTCCCATTCTGGTGAGGTTTCCAGTGATGCTAACTGTTCCGTAACTGTCATAATGTTTACCTCGATTTTTTACAACTGTTCGGGGTCAATTCCTAACTCTCGTAGTTTAGCCGCTAGTTGGTCTTTCTGTTGTCGTTCAATGTCTAATTGATTTTGAGTAGTGATTAACTCATTTTGGACGCTACCTAATTGATTTTGAGTGGTTACTAACTCATTTTGGATGCTACCTAATTGATTTTGAGTAGTGATTAACTCATTTTGAGATTTAGTAGCTGATTCTTCAGGAGTAGGCACTAAAACACCATCAGGACTAAAAAAGCGGAGTTGACGATTTTCTACACCTAAAAATAGTTGCAGTTGTTCACTCCATAAATGTCCCATATCATTAGGGGTTATCGGTTGATAGGTTCCCTGAATTAATGCAAATCCTTGAAATTCTAAACTCTCTGGGTCAAACCAGAAATATTCGGGAGTGCGAAAAATCTCTTGATAGATTTTCTTTTTCTCCGTGCGGTCAGTCTTAGCTGTGGAACTTGATAATAACTCGACAATGATATTAGGATATTTTCCCCCTTCTTCCCACACCACCCAACTTTTCCGCGATCGCCTTTCCGTGTCTAACACCACAAAGAAATCTGGTCCGCGAAAATCTGATGATTTTTTCTGATGAGGACTATAGTAAATCGTCAAGTTTCCCGCATCAAAATAATCGGTTCGGTCTCGCCATAACCAGTCTAGGCATTTAATCAGTAACAAGATTTGTTGTAGGTGTAAATAGCTTTCCAATGGCAACTCCTGACTTTCTAAATCTCCCGGAGGAAACTCGATATCCTCCCATTCTGGTGAGGTTTCCAGTGATGCTAACTGTTCCGTAACTGTCATAATGTTTACCTCGATTTTTTACAACTGTTCGGGGTCAATTCCCAACTCTCGCAATTTAGCCGCTAGTTGGTCTTTCTGTTGTCGTTCGATTTCTAATTGATTTTGAGTAGTTACTAACTCATTTTCAACACTTCCTAATTGATTTTGAGTAGTTACTAACTCATTTTGGACGCTACCTAATTGATTTTGAGTGTTTACTAACTCATTTTGGACGCTACCTAACTGTTGTTGAGCTTCAGTGGCTGATTCTTCCGGAGTGGGTACTAAAACACCATCAGGACTAAAAAAGCGGAGTTGACGATTTTCTATCCCTAAGAATAGTTGCAGTTGTTCACTCCATAAATGTCCCATATCATTAGGGGTTATCGGTTGATAGGTTCCCTGAATTAATGCAAATCCTTGAAACTCTAAACTCTCTGGGTCAAACCAGAAATATTCGGGAGTGCGAAAAATCTCTTGATAGATTTTCTTTTTCTCCGTGCGGTCAGTCTTAGCTGTGGAACTTGATAATAACTCGACAATGATATTAGGATATTTTCCCCCTTCTTCCCACACCACCCAACTTTTCCGCGATCGCCTTTCCGTGTCTAACACCACAAAGAAATCTGGTCCGCGAAAATCCGATGATTTTTTCTGATGAGGACTATAGTAAATCGTCAAGTTTCCCGCATCAAAATAATCATTTCGGTCTCGCCATAACCAGTCTAGGCATTTAATCAGTAACAAGATTTGTTGTAGGTGTAAATAGCTTTCCAATGGCAACTCCTGACTTTCTAAATCTCCCGGAGGAAACTCGATATCCTCCCATTCTGGTGAGGTTTCCAGTGATGCTAACTGTTCCGTAACTGTCATAATGTTTACCTCGATTTTTTACAACTGTTCGGGGTCAATTCCCAACTCTCGCAATTTAGCCGCTAGTTGGTCTTTCTGTTGTCGTTCGATTTCTAATTGATTTTGAGTAGTTACTAACTCATTTTCAACACTTCCTAATTGATTTTGAGTAGTTACTAACTCATTTTGGACGCTACCTAATTGATTTTGAGTGGTTACTAACTCATTTTGGATGCTACCTAATTGATTTTGAGTAGTGATTAACTCATTTTGAGATTTAGTAGCTGATTCTTCAGGAGTAGGCACTAAAACACCATCAGGACTAAAAAAGCGGAGTTGACGATTTTCTACACCTAAAAATAGTTGCAGTTGTTCACTCCATAAATGTCCCATATCATTAGGGGTTATCGGTTGATAGGTTCCCTGAATTAATGCAAATCCTTGAAATTCTAAACTCTCTGGGTCAAACCAGAAATATTCGGGAGTGCGGAAAATATCTTGATAGATTTTCTTTTTCTCCGTGCGGTCAGTCTTAGCTGTGGAACTTGATAATAACTCGACAATGATATTAGGATATTTTCCCCCTTCTTCCCACACCACCCAACTTTTCCGCGATCGCCTTTCCGTGTCTAACACCACAAAGAAATCTGGTCCGCGAAAATCCGATGATTTTTTCTGATGAGGACTATAGTAAATCGTCAAGTTTCCCGCATCAAAATAATCATTTCGGTCTCGCCATAACCAGTCTAGGCATTTAATCAGTAACAAGATTTGTTGTAGGTGTAAATAGCTTTCCAATGGCAACTCCTGACTTTCTAAATCTCCCGGAGGAAACTCGATATCCTCCCATTCTGGTGAGGTTTCCAGTGATGCTAACTGTTCCGTAACTGTCATAATGTTTACCTCCATTTTTTACAACTGTTCGGGGTCAATTCCTAACTCTCGCAGTTTAGCCGCTAGTTGGTCTTTTTGTTGTCGTTCAATTTGTAATTGATTTTGAGTAGTTACTAACTCATTTTGAATGCTGCCTAATTGATTTTGAGTAGTGATTAACTCATTTTGAGATTTAGTAGCTGATTCTTCGGGAGTAGGTACTAAAACACCATCAGGACTAAAAAAGCGGAGTTGACGATTTTCTACACCTAAGAATAGTTGCAGTTGTTCACTCCATAAATGTCCCTTATCAGTCGGTGTTATCGGTTGATAGGTTCCCTGAATTAAAGCAAATCCTTGAAATTCTAAACTCTCTGGGTCAAACCAGAAATATTCGGGAGTGCGAAAAATCTCTTGATAGATTTTCTTTTTCTCCGTGCGGTCAGTCTTAGCTGTGGAACTTGATAATAATTCCACAATGATATGAGGATATTTTCCCCCTTCTTCCCACACCACCCAACTTTTCCGCGATCGCCTTTCCGTGTCTAACACCACAAAGAAATCTGGTCCGCGAAAATCTGATGATTTTTTCTGATGAGGACTATAGTAAATCGTCAAGTTTCCCGCATCAAAATAATCGGTTCGGTCTCGCCATAACCAGTCTAGGCATTTAATCAGTAACAAGATTTGTTGTAGGTGTAAATAGCTTTCCAATGGCAACTCCTGACTTTCTAAATCTCCCGGAGGAAACTCGATATCCTCCCATTCTGGTGAGGTTTCCAGTGATGCTAACTGTTCCGTAACTGTCATAATGTTTACCTCGATTTTTTACAACTGTTCGGGGTCAATTCCCAACTCTCGCAATTTAGCCGCTAGTTGGTCTTTTTGTTGTCGTTCGATTTCTAATTGATTTTGAGTAGTGATTAACTCATTTTGAACACTTCCTAACTGTCGTTGAGCTTCCGTAGCTGATTCTTCGGGAGTGGGTACTAAAACACCCTCAGGACTAAAAAAGCGGAGTTGACGATTTTCTATCCCTAAGAATAGTTGCAGTTGTTCACTCCATAAATGTCCCTTATCATTGGGGGTTATCGGTTTATAGGTTCCCTGAATTAAAGCAAATCCTTGAAACTCTAAACTCTCTGGGTCAAACCAGAAATATTCAGGAGTGCGGAAAATATCCTGATAGATTTTCTTTTTCTCAGTCCGGTCAGTGTTAGCTGTGGAACTTGATAATAACTCGACAATGATATTAGGATATTTTCCCCCTTCTTCCCACACCACCCAACTTTTCCGCGATCGCCTTTCCGTGTCTAACACCACAAAGAAATCTGGTCCGCGAAAATCCGATGATTTTTTCTGATGAGGACTATAGTAAATCGTCAAGTTTCCCGCATCAAAATAATCATTTCGGTCTCGCCATAACCAGTCTAGGCATTTAATCAGTAACAAGATTTGTTGTAGGTGTAAATAGCTTTCCAATGGCAACTCCTGACTTTCTAAATCTCCCGGAGGAAACTCGATATCCTCCCATTCTGGTGAGGTTTCCAGTGATGCTAACTGTTCCGTAACTGTCATAATGTTTACCTCGATTTTTTACAACTGTTCGGGGTCAATTCCCAACTCTCGCAATTTAGCCGCTAGTTGGTCTTTCTGTTGTCGTTCGATTTCTAATTGATTTTGAGTAGTTACTAACTCATTTTCAACACTTCCTAATTGATTTTGAGTAGTTACTAACTCATTTTGGACGCTACCTAATTGATTTTGAGTGGTTACTAACTCATTTTGGATGCTACCTAATTGATTTTGAGTAGTGATTAACTCATTTTGAGATTTAGTAGCTGATTCTTCAGGAGTAGGCACTAAAACACCATCAGGACTAAAAAAGCGGAGTTGACGATTTTCTACACCTAAAAATAGTTGCAGTTGTTCACTCCATAAATGTCCCATATCATTAGGGGTTATCGGTTGATAGGTTCCCTGAATTAATGCAAATCCTTGAAATTCTAAACTCTCTGGGTCAAACCAGAAATATTCGGGAGTGCGGAAAATATCTTGATAGATTTTCTTTTTCTCCGTGCGGTCAGTCTTAGCTGTGGAACTTGATAATAACTCGACAATGATATTAGGATATTTTCCCCCTTCTTCCCACACCACCCAACTTTTCCGCGATCGCCTTTCCGTGTCTAACACCACAAAGAAATCTGGTCCGCGAAAATCCGATGATTTTTTCTGATGAGGACTATAGTAAATCGTCAAGTTTCCCGCATCAAAATAATCATTTCGGTCTCGCCATAACCAGTCTAGGCATTTAATCAGTAACAAGATTTGTTGTAGGTGTAAATAGCTTTCCAATGGCAACTCCTGACTTTCTAAATCTCCCGGAGGAAACTCGATATCCTCCCATTCTGGTGAGGTTTCCAGTGATGCTAACTGTTCCGTAACTGTCATAATGTTTACCTCCATTTTTTACAACTGTTCGGGGTCAATTCCTAACTCTCGCAGTTTAGCCGCTAGTTGGTCTTTTTGTTGTCGTTCAATTTGTAATTGATTTTGAGTAGTTACTAACTCATTTTGAATGCTGCCTAATTGATTTTGAGTAGTGATTAACTCATTTTGAGATTTAGTAGCTGATTCTTCGGGAGTAGGTACTAAAACACCATCAGGACTAAAAAAGCGGAGTTGACGATTTTCTACACCTAAGAATAGTTGCAGTTGTTCACTCCATAAATGTCCCTTATCAGTCGGTGTTATCGGTTGATAGGTTCCCTGAATTAAAGCAAATCCTTGAAATTCTAAACTCTCTGGGTCAAACCAGAAATATTCGGGAGTGCGAAAAATCTCTTGATAGATTTTCTTTTTCTCCGTGCGGTCAGTCTTAGCTGTGGAACTTGATAATAATTCCACAATGATATGAGGATATTTTCCCCCTTCTTCCCACACCACCCAACTTTTCCGCGATCGCCTTTCCGTGTCTAACACCACAAAGAAATCTGGTCCGCGAAAATCCGATGATTTTTTCTGATGAGGACTATAGTAAATCGTCAAGTTTCCCGCATCAAAATAATCATTTCGGTCTCGCCATAACCAGTCTAGGCATTTAATCAGTAACAAGATTTGTTGTAGGTGTAAATAGCTTTCCAATGGCAACTCCTGACTTTCTAAATCTCCCGGAGGAAACTCGATATCCTCCCATTCTGGTGAGGTTTCCAGTGATGCTAACTGTTCCGTAACTGTCATAATGTTTACCTCCATTTTTTACAACTGTTCGGGGTCAATTCCTAACTCTCGCAGTTTAGCCGCTAGTTGGTCTTTTTGTTGTCGTTCAATTTGTAATTGATTTTGAGTAGTTACTAACTCATTTTGAATGCTGCCTAATTGATTTTGAGTAGTGATTAACTCATTTTGAACACTTCCTAACTGTCGTTGAGCTTCCGTAGCTGATTCTTCGGGAGTAGGTACTAAAACACCATCAGGACTAAAAAAGCGGAGTTGACGATTTTCTACACCTAAGAATAGTTGCAGTTGTTCACTCCATAAATGTCCCTTATCAGTCGGTGTTATCGGTTGATAGGTTCCCTGAATTAAAGCAAATCCTTGAAATTCTAAACTCTCTGGGTCAAACCAGAAATATTCGGGAGTGCGAAAAATCTCTTGATAGATTTTCTTTTTCTCCGTGCGGTCAGTCTTAGCTGTGGAACTTGATAATAATTCCACAATGATATGAGGATATTTTCCCCCTTCTTCCCACACCACCCAACTTTTCCGCGATCGCCTTTCCGTGTCTAACACCACAAAGAAATCTGGTCCGCGAAAATCCGATGATTTTTTCTGATGAGGACTATAGTAAATCGTCAAGTTTCCCGCATCAAAATAATCATTTCGGTCTCGCCATAACCAGTCTAGGCATTTAATCAGTAACAAGATTTGTTGTAGGTGTAAATAGCTTTCCAATGGCAACTCCTGACTTTCTAAATCTCCCGGAGGAAACTCGATATCCTCCCATTCTGGTGAGGTTTCCAGTGATGCTAACTGTTCCGTAACTGTCATAATGTTTACCTCCATTTTTTACAACTGTTCGGGGTCAATTCCTAACTCTCGTAGTTTAGCCGCTAGTTGGTCTTTTTGTTGTCGTTCAATTTCTAATTGATTTTGAGTAGTGATTAACTCATTTTGATATTTAGTAGCTGATTCTTCGGGAGTAGGCACTAAAACACCATCAGGACTAAAAAAGCGGAGTTGACGATTTTCTATTCCTAAGAATAGTTGCAGTTGTTCACTCCATAAATGTCCCTGATTATTGGGTGTTATCGGTTGATAAGTTCCCTGAATTAAAGCAAATCCTTGAAATTCTAAACTCTCTGGGTCAAACCAGAAATATTCGGGAGTGCGGAAAATATCTTGATAGATTTTCTTTTTCTCAGTCCGGTCAGTCTTAGCTGTGGAACTTGATAATAATTCCACAATGATATGAGGATATTTTCCCCCTTCTTCCCACACCACCCAACTTTTCCGCGATCGCCTTTCCGTGTCTAACACCACAAAGAAATCTGGTCCGCGAAAATCTGATGATTTTTTCTGATGAGGACTATAGTAAATCGTCAAGTTTCCCGCATCAAAATAATCGGTTCGGTCTCGCCATAACCAGTCTAGACATTTAATCAGTAACAAGATTTGTTGTAGATGTAAATAACTTTCCAATGGCAACTCCTGACTTTCTAAATCTCCCGGAGGAAACTCGATATCTTGGTCTAGGGTGATTTGAGTCGGTTCTAATTCCTGAGCTATAGCCATAGCTGTCTCCAGTCATGTATTGATAGTATAGTCTATTTTTGCTAATTATAGCATGGATATGGGAGGGTTAGGGGTGACGAAACATGATGATTAATAGCTGAGTATTTATTCTGGATGTAATCGGTTGTTAGTATTCAATGAAAGTTGATTAATTAGATTGATAAATATATGGAGAGCGATCGCCATAGTAGATTTATCAAATATTCATGACATAGTTAGGTAAATTTGATACATAAGTTTACATACTGGATGGAGAGCGTGGCGAAATGTTAAATATCTGTATAATCGGCAATCTGTATAGTTTTGAGGAATTTATAATATAAATATTAAGAAGTAGGATTTGTTGAGGAAATAATTTTACAATATCAGCATTAGATGTTTCTTATGGTAGGAAGAGGCGATTATGCCTTATGTATGCGAGCTAGGCACCGGTCAAAAAATTTATCTTGATAACCAAGGGTCGCAAACTTTTGTGACGATCGCCAGTGGATCACCCGGACAGCAACAGCAAGCCAGCAATGGATTCCAGACTGGAACCTGGACTTCCCCCCCCTCCATGTATCGGACGGAAAATGGGGTAGTGTTGAAAATAGAAACTGCTCAGGGTGAACACTTCGTGCAACTCCAGGGAAGTAGTATGAGTGTCATGGGTCAGACACCCTCCCTCGGAAGCGCCCAGCAGATGTCAGTTCAGCAGGTTTCGAGTACCCCTGCATCTTCGATGAAGCCAATGGAACCGATGAAGCCGATGGAACCGATGAAGCCAATGGAAGGGATGAAGCCGATGGAACCGATGAAGCCGATGCAAATGGGGAGTATGCAAATGAGTATGAACCCCATGGAAATGCGGATGGGTAACATGGAGCTAAAAATGGGTTCTTCTTCCTCATCGGAATCGGAATCAGGAGGTCGTAAATTCTGTAGTAACTGCGGTGCGACAGTAAAACCGGACGATCGCTTCTGCGGAAGTTGCGGTCATCAACTCCATTAAAAGCAATAGGCAATAGGCAAGAGACCAAAGGCAAGAGAGGCAGCTTTTTTGTATGGTCTTTTGCCTGCTTAAATTGCGAACTTACCAACCATATATCCCTCTTGCCCAAATTGAGTTATGTCAGTAAAAGTTAGCCTCAACCATCAGCTTGTCTACCATTTTGAAAATCCAGTAATTCTAGGTCCTCATACATTAGGATTGCGACCTTCTCCCCACTGTCGCACCCCTATTAATAGCTATTCCCTAAAGATTGAACCTGATGATTACACGATGACCTGGCAACAGGACCCCTATGGCAATTATTTGGGGAGGCTCAACTTTTTATCAAAAACCGATCGCCTAGGGATTACAGTAGATATTATTGCAGATTTACACCCGATTAATCCGTTTAACTTCGTCATGGAAAGCTATGCCGAACGCTATCCATTCATCTACGAAGAACAACTAGGGCGGGAATTAATCCCATTTTTAGAAATAGATGAATCCAGCCCCATACTCAAAGACTGGGTAGAACAGCACCGGGTCAAGGATATATATACCCCAGAATTTATAATTACCATTAATCAGAAACTCGCTGATTATATTAAGTATACAGTCCGATTTGAACCGGGTATTCAAACCTGCGAAGAAACCCTAAAAACTCAAATAGGTTCCTGTAGAGATACAGCATGGTTAATGGTGCAGATTTTGCGGCACTATGGACTCGCCGCCCGCTTTGTCTCCGGTTACCTAATTCAACTGAAACCCGATGTTCCCCCACTAGATGGACCCCCTGGACCAGAAGCTGATAATGCAGATTTACACGCTTGGGCGGAAGTATATATTCCTGGGGCGGGTTGGATTGGTTTAGACCCCACCTCTGGTTTTTTAGCAGCAGAAGGTCATATTCCCCTCGTGTGTACCGCCGACCCCCAAGCCGCCTCCCCAGTTCAGGGAACCGCCGAACCCTGCGGGTCAAATTTAGAGTTTGCGGTGACGGTTTCTCGTTACGAAAATCAACCGCGCACCAGTCAACCCTATAGCCCTAGTCAATGGGAAACCATAGACCGCCTCGGTCAAGCAGTAGAGGATAAATTGCAAAGTTTAGGGGTAGGTTTAACCATGGGTGGGGAACCTACTTTTGTTTCTATTGATGATTTTGAGTCTCCCCAGTGGCAGGTACAAGCCTTGGGAGAGGAAAAGCGCAGGTTAGCCGGACAGCTATTACACCGCCTAGAAAGTAAGTTTTCTAAGGGTGGCGGCTTGCTACATTATGGCATGGGAAAATGGTATCCGGGGGAAATTTTGCCGAGGTGGGCTTTAGGCTGTTATTGGCGAGAAGATGGTCAACCTATTTGGCATAATCGGGCTTTCATGGCGGTAGATGGTGACGATTATGGCTATGGGATTAAACAGGCAGAAGTCGTTATTCAAGAATTAGTTAAACAGTTAGGAATCGCAAGCGATCGCATTATTCCCACCTATGAATTAGAAACCGAAGAATTAGCCGGTTATGCCTTACCAATTTTACCAGTTGTCGAGTCAGAAGAATTACGCTGGGGTAGTTGTCCGTGGAAATTACCACAGGATAAATTGATTTTATTAAAAGGTGATTCCCCCTTGGGATTTCGACTGCCTTTAAGTGCCATAAGCTGGTCAGAAGAATTGCACCCAGAGGCGCGAGTACCGCTAGATCATAAACCTGCTGTGGTTGGTTCCGAACCCATCAATTTACCAGAAAATTCCGTGCGGGTAGCCATGGCGGTAGAGGCGCGGGATGGCTGTATATATGTTTTCGTTCCTCCCATAACTTCCGCCCGGTGTTTTTTAGATTTAATTACAGCCATTGAAAAAACCGCCACTGCTGTTAATATTCCCGTATTAGTTGAAGGATACACCCCCCCTGGAAATGATGGAATTATGGGATTTCAGATTACCCCAGATCCGGGAGTAATTGAAGTCAATATTCACCCCGCCAAAAATTGGTCAGAATTAACCGCAATTACCACCACTTTATATGAGGAAGCGCGGCTATGTCGGTTGGGAACTGAAAAATATGCCCTAGATGGTCGGCGCATAAGTACCGGAGGCGGCGCACATATCACCATTGGTGGTAAGAGCGTTCAAGACAGCCCCCTATTACGTCGCCCTGACCTATTAAGAAGTTTGATTTCCTATTGGCAAAATCACCCCAGTTTATCCTACTTATTTGCGGGGTTATTTATCGGACCGACTAGCCAATCACCCCGGGTAGATGAAGCCAGACACGAAGGTTTATATGAGTTAGAAATCGCCTTTCAACAGTTAGAAAAGGGGCGAGAAGTACCCCCTGGATTAGTCGATCGCTTATTGCGAAACCTGCTAATTGATGTCACCGGAAATACTCACCGTTCAGCATTTTGTATTGATAAACTCTACCCATTAGAGAATTATCGCAACCAGTTAGGGCTATTAGAGTTTCGGGCTTTTGCGATGCCTCCCCATGCACAAATGGGGCTATTGCAAATGTTGTTAATTCGTTCCCTAGTGGCTTGGTTTTGGGAACATCCCTATACTAAACCCCTAATTCGTTGGGGAACTACCCTACACGATCGCTTTTTACTGCCCTATTTTATTGAAGAAGATTTAGGCACAGTTTTAAGAGATTTAAACGCGGCGGGTTATCCATTTAATTTAGCATGGTTTAAACCCTTTGTTGATTTTCGCTTTCCCAACTATGGAGAAATTACCCGTGATGGCGTGACATTAGAGTTAAGAAATGCCATAGAACCTTGGCACGTTTTAGGAGAAGAAACCGCCAATGGCGGTAACGCCAGATATGTTGATTCTTCCATGGAAAGGCTACAGGTCATGCTACGGGGGGCGATGGGAAATTCTCCCGGTTTAGATGGCTTTTCCCATCGTTATATTGTCACCTGTAATGGCTATGCAGTGCCCTTAAAATCTACCCTTAAACCTGGGGAATATGTAGGCGGGGTCAGGTTCCGGGCGCGACAATATGCCTCTTTATTGCATCCTTCTATTAACCCCCATACTCCCCTATTATTCGATATTGTTGATACTTGGGCTATGCGATCTATTGGGGGATGTACTTATTATATCAACCCTCCTAATGGCGTTGTTTATACAACATTTCCCATTAATGAAAGAGAGGCTGAGTCTAGGATGTTAGAAAGGTTTGCACCCATGGGTCACACTCCCGGAACTTTGGAAATTTCCACCCCCAATTTAAGCCCTGAATATCCTTTAACCTTAGATTTGCGCCGGGTGCAAACCTCTTAAAGCCGCCTAAAACTGATAAACCGCCCCAACACCTTCTAAGCCTATATTCGTGTCTGGGGCGGCAATAATTAGCCCTGTATTAAAGCCGGCGATCGCACTACCAAAGTTCAACACTCCATCACTGGGAGGAAGTTGGGGGTGTAAATAGGTTTCTAATAATTCCCCGGTGCGTAACTGGAATTTGAACGCCGCCCCAAAATCAAAAGGACCGAAACCGGGAGATCCTACCACAACATTATTGTTGCTGGTGGTAGCTATGGACTCACCAAAGCGATCGCCTGTCCGTAAGTTTTCCGGTGTGTAATTTGCCAAAATTGACCCCGTAATACCATCAATTAAAAACGCCGCCCCAGCATTTATTCCCCGCTGGTCATCACCCGGAGATCCAATGAGAATATCCCGTCCAATTCCCGACCAAGCGACAGCATGACCAAAATTATCTAGTCCTGGGTTAGGGTTACGAAAAGACTGGATTAAATCTCCCGTTACGCTATTAAATAAATAAGCCGAACCCGGACCGTTTGACTGACCAACTCCCAAGCTACCCGGTGCGCCAATTAATACCCAGTCTCCCACAGAGGCGATCGCCGCCCCAAAATAATCATCTGGTTGCGGGTTAGGATTATTAAAAATTTGCCGTAATTCTCCCGTTATACCATCAAATAAATAAGCAATTCCCCCTCGCAATTCCGATGTACTATCCCCCGGCGCACCAATTATTATATCATTACCAATAGTCGCCAAACTGTAGCCAAAATAATCGAAAGGTTCCGGGGTAGGATTGAATAATTGAGTCACGGGTAAACCCGTTATGGTGTTGTAAACATAAACCGCACCCGAAGCAAAGGCGATGCTACTATCTGTAGGCGCACCAATTACCGGGGATAAACCTAAACTAGCAATAGCAGCGCCAAACTCCGAACTTCCAGCATTAGCAGAAGGGTTCTGAAAGGCTGGTAAAATTTCTCCCGTAGTATCGTCTAAAACATAAACTAAACCTTGGGAATTATTCCATCCCGGACTACCAATTAAAATCTGATTGTTCACAGCTTCTAAAGTCGCGCCAAACCTGGCAAAAGATTCAGGTATGGGGTTATTAAAAGTTTGGATAGGGTCAGGGGGAGTCTGGTCGGAAATAATCCTTAATGTCGCCATACTAGGATTAATTAAAGTAGCATTTCCGGTGGCATCTTGTAGCGATAATTCCAAGACTTCAGGATAGGTAACAATTGGGTTATTAGCGATGGGAATTGATACAGTTTTACCCCCCAATTCTCCATCAGCAAAATTAATCACAATGGGGCTGATATCAACACCACTGGGAGGTAAAGGAGTTAATAAACTGGGAACCAAAGTTACACTAACTGCACCATCTTCACCACCGGCACGCACCACGGTAATGGGTTGGGTACTCATGCCATTATCCTGTACTTCAAATCTAGTTGATTCAAAGGATAAAACACCCGGAACAAAAAAGTCACTGCGGCTAATATCATTAGGACGGATACCTCGCAATAGGGCTATAATTTCTCCGGTGGGAGTTTCCAGAATTGTATTATTAATATTAGGGTTACTGTCATCAAGAATAATATTTAGCTGGTCTATGGGAACATCTCCCAGCAGCAAAATAGTATCTTGTCCGGGGGTAAAATCAAAAATTTGGTCGGTGTCAGCGGTGGTAAAACCATCACCAGCCTCTAACACAAAGGTATCATTTCCCGTCCCTCCTACTAGGGTATTACTTCCGGCATTTCCGAATAGTATATTATTACCCTCGTCTGCTAAAATTAAATCATTTCCCAGTCCGCCATAGATGGTATCATCCCCCTCGCCACCGCTAATAATATCATCACCGAGTCCGCCAAAAATCAGATCATTTCCCAGTCCACCACCAATTTGATCATCATCAATTCCCCCATATAAGGTATCATTTCCCGGTCCCCCAAAGATGGTATTTTCTCCAGCATCTCCAAAGATTAAATCATTACCTTCTCCCCCCCTAATAATATCAGCACCTTGTCCACCATAAATCAGATTATTTCCCCCATCTCCATCAATAACATCATTTCCCGGTCCCCCAAAGATAGTATCATTTCCCAGTCCTCCTGATAAGATATCATTCCCAGCATTTCCAAAGATTAAATCATCACCTGCATTACCTTCGATATAGTCATCTCCCTGACCGCCATATAAGGTGTCATTTCCTCCCCCTCCAAATATTTGATCATCCCCCTGGTTTCCATAAATTAGTGTTGGGTCTACTAAACTTCGGACTGTATCATTTCCAGACCCTAGAAATACTCCCAGAGGAAACACCCCTAATTGATTCTCAAAAAAGGTGATATCTACGGGGTTATCATCTCCGACAAGGCGCAGCAAGCCAGTAATTGGGTCAGTTTCAGGTCTTAATACCATAGTTAATTAGGCGATCGCATTTCATCACTAACAGGGAACAGGGTATCATTTTTTCTCCCCATCCACAACTGATCAATAGTCACAAACTCATATCTTTGTTTTAATAATTCAGGAATTACCTTAGCGCTAGTTTCTGCTACCTTACAGCCACCAAAATAGCCATCATGAAGGACAATGATAGACCCATTTTTAGTCTGTCGCAAAATGCGATCGCTCACCACCTCGACCCCCGGCTCTACCCAATCTTCAGGAACCACAGACCACATCACGGTTCGATAGTTCCAATTATTCAGAAGTTGTAAAGTTTTCCCAGTAAAAAAACCATTGGGGGGACGCACATATATAACTTGATTTTCTGGCAATCCACAAATCTGACAAATTGCCGATTGAGTTCGGTCTAAACTTAACTTTAATTCCTGTTTATTTAACCGGGTAAAAGACTTATGCTGATAACCATGAATCCCCAGACCATGCCCGCGTTTATAGACTTCTTGAGCAATATTAGGATATTTTTCGACTAATATTCCCAACCAAAAAAAACTAGCTTTAATCTGATAGTAGTCTAAAACTTCCAATAATTCTAAAGTATATTGAGGATGGGGGCCGTCATCTATAGTTAGGGCGATTTGTCGTTGAGATAAATTCCCACTCCATAAACAATTAGGAAAACCGAATTTTAACAGATGGTATAAAAACGGATACAAAAAAGCTAATTGTGGTTTAATTTTAGATGCCATGTTACAAATTTACTTACTCGTAATCTACAAACAGTTATTGAGTTGATGAACTCAGGCAGAACTCTCACCCTCAGCCAGACCAGTAGCCCACACGGACTCTATAGCTTATTGTAATAGTTGATCGGCACCATTAACATAGGATTTGCGAAAAACAAGAGTTTGATCTATAATCATACTTAGCCTAACTATAGCAAAGTAATTATCAATGTATTAGGGTGGGTATTTATCGGGTATAATTATCAATAAAACTTTGAGAAACAAGATATGATCGAAGTTATTGTAATTGGTGGTGGGGCGGCTGGTTTTTTTGGGGCGATCGCCTGTAAAGAAACCTACCCTAAAACCCATGTCACCTTATTAGAAGCTGGAAAAACTCCCCTAGCCAAAGTTCGCATTTCTGGCGGCGGACGCTGTAACGTTACCCACGCCTGTTTTGACCCCGTGGAGTTTATTCGCAACTATCCCAGGGGTAACAAAGCCTTGCGCGGACCTTTTACTAGGTTTCAAGCGAAACATACTGTAGACTGGTTTAACCACCGAGGAGTTAAGTTAAAAACCGAAGCTGATGGTCGAATGTTCCCCATAACTGATGATTCCGAAACTATTGTTAATTGCTTATTAAATAGCGCCAAAAATGCCGGAATCACAGTCAGAACCGGGGCGGCGGTTGTGGGGATTACTAAACTTGATCGAGGCTTTCAAGTATGTTTAAAATCCCAGGAAGTTTACCAATGCGATCGCCTATTAATAGCCACAGGAAGCAGTCCCGCTGGCTATAATTTTGCCCAAAAATTAGGACATACTATCATCCCCCCAGTGCCCTCCCTATTCACCTTTAATATAGCCGACAAACCCTTGCAGGAATTAGCCGGAATATCCGTAGATTCAGTTAACCTCCAACTAACCGGAACCCCATTAACCCAAACCGGACCCCTGTTAATTACTCACTGGGGAATTAGTGGACCCGCCGTCTTAAAATTATCAGCTTGGGGGGCAAGATTTTTGCAGGAATGTCGTTATAAAACCCCCTTAATAATTGATTGGCTACCAGAATTAAATATAGACCAATTGCGAGAAATTATCCTGCAGACTAAATCAGAATTTGGCAAGCGATCGCCATCTTCCCACTGTCCAATTAATTTACCCCGTCGCCTCTGGCAATATCTAATTATCCGAGTAGGAATCAACCCCCAACAACCTTGGGCGGAACTATCTAAAAAACACTTAAATCAACTCATCGAAGAATTAAAACGCAGTCGCCATCAAATCACTGGTAAAGGAGTCTTTAAAGAAGAATTCGTCACCTGTGGCGGAGTCAACCTCAAAGAAATAGACTTTAAGACCATGGCAAGTCGGCGGTGTCCGGGGCTATATTTTGCCGGAGAAATTCTTGATATTGACGGCGTGACAGGAGGCTTCAATTTTCAAAACGCCTGGACAACCGGATGGTTAGCCGGACAGGGGATGGGCGGTTTTCCGAACCCCAATTAATTATGATCAGATCGGGAATTGTTCAATCAGAAATTGAAGTAATCACTGTCAACCAAAACCATCGCCCATTAGAGGAGAGGACACCATGAAAAAATTATATCGCAGCCGTGAACATTGCCAAATCGCCGGAGTAGCCGGAGGAGTCGCCCAATACTTCAATGTTGACCCCTTGCTAGTGAGACTCACCTTTATTATTCTAGGCCTATCCGCCGCCCCCGGCATTATCATCTATGGCATACTGTGGCTGTTAGTACCCAAGGAACCAACCCGTATTGAGGAATTTGAGGATAGCAAAACCTCCAAATTGTAACCCCTAAATGCTAGAATCGAGGATTGGACACCCTTTTCACAGCAGGCAGTTTCATGAGTGTGGCAGACGATAAAACCGTTGTTCGGCAGTATTTTAATTCAACAGGCTTCGATCGCTGGCAAAGAATTTACGGTAACGGCGAAGTCAACCGGGTACAGCGGGATATCCGCGACGGACACCAGCAAACCGTCGATCGCGTCTTAGAATGGCTGCAAGCTGATGGAAACCTAGGCGGCTTAATGGTATGTGATGCAGGCTGTGGAGTCGGAAGCCTCAGCATACCCTTGGGAGACGCAGGGGCGATCGTTTCCGCCAGCGACATTTCCGAAAAAATGGTCGCCGAAGCCAACCAACGCGCCAGAAACCAACTAATCACCCGCGCCAGCAATATCAACTTTATGGCGCAAGACCTAGAAAAATTAACAGGTCGCTATCACACCGTAATTTGCTTAGATGTGTTAATTCACTATCCCCAAAACCAAGCAGCAGAGATGATCTCTCATCTATGTTCCCTCGCCGAAACCCGGATCATTCTGAGTTTCGCCCCCAAAACTCTAGCCCTAAGTATACTTAAAAAAATTGGCGAATTTTTCCCCGGACCCAGCAAAACCACCCGCGCCTACCAACACCGGGAGGCAGATATCGTCAAAATTCTCTCAGATAACGGCTTTACCGTTAGCCGAGAATCGATGATTTCTACCAGCTTTTATTTCTCACGGTTGTTAGAAGCCATACGCTGTTGATATTATTAATTTAGCCTCAATAAGGAAGTCAGGGGGATGAAACCATGCAGATATTTAAGCTGATAGTCGCCAGTTTCTTGATTCCCCTGGGGTTAATATTCTGGTTATCCGCTGCTACCGAATTAATTAGCCCCACCAACATATCAGATAATCCCTGGGGGAAAGTAGCGGGGGGGTTGATTTTGGGCAGCATTCCCCTGTTTATGGGGGGATGGTTTATGTGGGAATGGTATCGCGAAAGACGCAGGGAACTCTACCGCCGCCAAAGATATAAGCGATCGGTATTTCTGCACCTAATTCGAGATAACAGAGGCTTAGTCACGGTTTCTAGCCTAGCCAAAGCCGCCAATATATCCCCCCAGGAAGCTAAAGCATTTTTAGATCGGGCGGTCTCCAAATATCACGGCAATTCCCAACAATTAATTGATGGTGAACATTATTATTTGTTTGATATTGATTAATCACTGCCAAATCTTCCCATTTAAACAAACCGTAGAGACAAGTTAAACCTTGTCTCTTGTCAGTTCATTATGGCTATTTACGGGCTAGTTTTTCACCTCAGAAAACTCTAACACCCGTCCATCCAAATCCTTCACCAAAAAATTTAGAGGTCTTTCGCTGCGGATTTTAAACTTGAGGGCTTGGGTTTGTACCCGCATCAAAACTTGGTCTAAACAATCGCGATCAAAACAAACATGACGATGGCGATTTTTCGGACCATAACTAGCACCACTGATAATATGAAGTTGTGTATTTTTCATCAACTGATACCACAAGCCATCAGAAGCCCCTAAATCTTGGTTATTAGCAGTCGATATGTTAGTGGAAAGGTACAAAGGATCGATGCCTGTCGCCCCCAAAGTTTGCTCATAATTATAGTAGTAATGTAGGGGAACATCAGCCACAGGCAAATTTAGCAACCCCTCATAAAACTGTCTGGCCATATTTAGGTCAGTGACCATAATGGTATGAACCTTGGGGGCGCTAGTCAGGAACATCCACATAGCGACAGCATAAGCGGCCAGTAGCATCACCATTACCCCCTGAGTTGAGAAAATGCTGTCGAGGCCTAATTCCGGTAAAAAAGCACCTAGGGGCAGTGGATGCGGTAGGAAATTTTCTATAATGCTAGTGGCTAAAACCATGAACGATAATAGAACATAAAGAACTGAACTGGATAGCTGTAGCTATTAAAGGTTGCGGATGCAACATAACTGATAACGCTTTCAGACCTATTCCAGATTTAGTGATTATCTTAACAAAAATTTTCGCAGGCGATGAAACCCACTGTCACCCAAAACGATCGCATAAATGATCTGATCGATGTATTTGTCTACGGGAGTCTCAAACCCGGCGAGTTCAATTACAACCGTTTCTGTCTCGGACGCACCATAGAGGAATTACCAGCGTGCGCCCTAGGGGAATTATATTCCCTCTCCCTAGGCTACCCCGCCATGACCACCGGGACGCGCTGGGTATCTGGAGTTATCCTATCCTTCACAGACCCCAGCCTTCTGGCCGACCTCGATCGCCTCGAAGACTACCAAAGCGATCGCCCACCGGAGCAAAACCAATATCAACGCCGCCGCATTCTCACCTACACCCCAGACCAAAAACCCCTCCGTGAGACCTGGGCTTATTTCATGTATCCCCAAGTAGTTAGCTCCTTCCAGGGAGTCTTGATTCCCAGTGGCGACTGGAAACCCAGCTATAATTAACCTAGGGGTGAGCTATCGGACCCTTGGGAATCACAATCAGCGGTTGATCTATGGTCAAACTAACCGCCTCTGGATTAACAATAGGTAGCAAAGGCTCATTGAGGGCAATTTGTAGTGGCTCCGACTCAACTCGGTTCAACTGAGCAAAGAGAGTACCACCCCCACCAGTCGGAGCCCAACTCGCTAAAACCGCCAAAAACAGAGCCGCGATCGCACCCCCACCACTGACCACCATCAAATTATTCCGGCGTTCAACCTGGTTGAACACAGCACCCGCCAACTGTTGAGCCGATTCATTATTTTTCGGCTCCGGAATGGAGTGCAAACGCGATCGCAGTTGCATCATTTGCAGATAAGCCGCCTTATATTGGCGATCAATATCCAACCGTTGCTGAACCTGGCGGCGTTCCGCCGGTGTCGCCTCACCATCAACATAGGCTGACAGTAGCTCATACATTTGGTCATCCCAAGTCCCTTCTCCCTCGGACTCAGGATGCCAATTCGGGTTCAAATTACCTAAGCGATCGTCATGGTTAGACTTCATTGGGACACCCCCTAAAACGCAAGCAAAAATCGAAACCAACGGTCTAACCTTTTTGAATTAAATCGGGGAGAAAATGTAGAGCCACAAAAATCAACAGACCGCCGGTTTCTGACCATTAACTTCCTATTATATTCCCTCCAAACGGAATTAGTCATGATCTCAACTAATCATTTAGATAAGGTTGTAGTTGAGATTGTAACCGCTGACGAGCCCTAGCAATACGAGACTTAACAGTTCCTAAAGAAACTCCCGTAATTTCCGCAATTTCCTCATAAGCTAGGCCTTGAATTTCCCGCAGCACAATAGTAGTGCGGAACACCTCCGGCAAATCAGCGATCGCCTCTTGTAGGTGATCATAAAACTCTCTAGTCGCTAAATCCTCATCTGGACCCGGACGATCCGCCGGCAATTCCCATTCCATCTCGCCATCATCAACAGTGCGAGGAGCATCCAGAGACAAAGCCGGTCTCACCCGTTTCCGTTTCCGCAGTTCATCATAAAATAAATTAGTCGCAATCCGGCTTAACCACCCTTGGAACTTAGCCGGTTCCTGTAGTCGCTTAATATTGCGGTAAACTCGAATCCATATTTCTTGTGCTAAATCCGCCCTATCTTGCCAATCAGGCGCTAGGTGAAACAGAATCTTATCCACATGGGACTGATATCGGCGTAATAGTTCCGTAAAGGCAAGACGGTCTGGCTGCAACCCTTCCTGACATCGTAGAACTAGATCATAGTTCGACAGCTTTTCAGGGGATAATTGCACTTCGGGAGTCGTTGCCGACCCGGAAGACCAGGATAGGGGTACAAATTGACTCATCATAGTTTCAAATTTGCGTATTGGGGCAGGCTGTTGGTCTTTGACGCGGCATGAACCGATTAAGTTCCTAATGTTCATCTGGTTAGCAGGTAGCTTCACATAAGCCAATACTAACCCAACTACTAGATCCGTCAACCCAATGTTCCTTTTTCCAAATCGGGGCGTTATGCTTTAGGGTATCAATGGCATACTGGCAAGCCTCAAAAGCCTCTCGGCGGTGAGGACAACCTACCGCCACCAATACACTAAGATCCCCAATTTGTAGATGTCCGATCCGGTGCTGTATGACCACCCGCGTTACATCAGGCCATTGAGTTTTAATCTGTTCGGCAATTTCCTGGAACACCCGCAGCGCCATGGGCTGATAGGCTTGATATTCCAAGGACTTAACCGGTTTGCCGTCCGTTTGATTGCGAACCATGCCACTCATTACCACGATCGCACCATTGGCCGGATCGTCCACCAGATTATAAACATCTTCCAAGGACAACGGCGCTAGGGAAATCGCAAAATCTGACTGAGTTGGTAAAGAATACAGGTTCATTGTTTAATTATTTCCATCTTCGGCAATATTCATCAGGATATTTAATAAGGTAAAGGGGATTCATACATCGGCATTTCATCCCTTTCTGACATTTCTCTAGCCCTTTGTTCCTGGCTGGCGATATCTTCATCACTCATGTACTCATCCGCCATTTCCAACAGTTCTGGCACTGTTACAAACTCATAACCCTGCCTTTTCAACTCCGCAATAATTCTCGGAAGAGCCGCTACTGTAGGCGCACGGTTCCCACCTCCATCGTGCATCAGCACAATACCACCCGATTTCGCTTGAGTTAAAACATTACGAGCGATCGCATCCCTACCCGATCGCCAATCTGCTGAGTCCACAGACCACATAATATTAGCGTGATTTTGGCTATGAACATACTGAACCAAACCATTAGTCATTACCCCCCCTGGCGGTCGAAATAGAGCCGTTTTAGTCCCCGTCACCTCCTCAATTAAATCCCCCGTACTATTAATCTCCTTCGCCGCTTCCGCCTGACTTACCTTATGATAACGGTGGTTCCAGGTATGATTAGCTAACGCATGACCTTCATCTGCTACTTTTTTCGCAATCTCCTTGTTATTATTCAAAGCCGCCCCAATCAAGAAAAACGTCGCCTTAATATTATTTCTTCTGAGAATATCTAAAACCTGTTCCGTCGTTCGCGGCCAAGGACCATCATCAAAAGTCAGAGCAATCACTTTCCGGTCTGGTGGCAAATTCACCTCTTTTATAGTAGTTCCTTGAAATCGTTGAGGAACCGAAAAATTAAAGCGTTCATCTTGTAACTCCCTCAAGGCTTGTTGTGTTGATTGTAACCTTTGAGTTATAGCCAGTTTTATCGATGGAATTCCTACATTTGGGGAAGGTTGTTCTGTGGGATTATTAGAGGTTTCTACCTCCCTTTGTGTCTGTCTCTGAGCCACTACTTGTTGGCTTATTGGAGGCTGATATGTAACTTTCGCTTGGCGGTCTATATGTAAAGTCCAAGGTAAAGCTACACCCATAACAAAACTACTTAATGCTGCCAATATTGCTAGAGTTAAAACTCTTTGTTGGCGGCGATATACTCTGTAGTAAGGCTGAACCACGTCATATCTCCTTCACACCAATTAAATTTTATGTTGATTTTTACTAGCTAGTTATTATTGGGGCAATTGATATACAATTACCCTAGATGAGGACAGCTTACCCTACCTAATCCCAGCTAATTCACCGGAATTTAGATAAGTTCAAGAACTGAGACAGTATCTCTATCCTAGCTTTCCTTTAAACCCCTAACCTAGGGTCAAGAGCATCATGATTTTTCAGATGTTCTTTATATAATCTAACAATTTCATTAGTAACTTGCTCAATACTGAGTCCATCGGTACTAAGTTCGATCGCATCAACCGCCTTTCGCAGTGGAGCAATAGTTCGGTTACTATCTAATTCATCCCGTCGGATGATATCCCGTTTAATCTCTTCTAAACTGGTATTTAAATCACCCTTCTGTTGTAATTCCAGATAGCGACGCTTGGCTCGTTCTTCCACAGAAGCAGTCAGAAAAATTTTCAACTCAGCATCGGGGAAAACATGAGTGCCAATATCGCGTCCTTCCGCCACCAAACCGCCCCGACGACCTAACTGCTGTTGTTGTTTAACAAGACCACGACGGACTGCTACCTGAGCCGCGATCGCCGATACATTGCGGGTAACTTCCTGGGTACGGATCGCCTCAGTCACATCAGACCCATCTATCAAAACCCTAATTTGATCTTGATCAGGAATCAACTCAATCCGTGAACCACTAACCAACTCAGCGATCGCCGGTTCATCATCCACAGATATTTGAGACTCAAGCACCTTCCAGGTAATAGCGCGATACATTGCTCCCGTATCAAGGTACATCAAATTTAACAGTTGTGCAATATGACGGGTAACAGTAGACTTCCCCGCTCCGGCCGGGCCATCTATCGCCACAATAGGCTGGCGAGTATTGAGCATGATATTATCAATTAAACGAGTATTTCCCACCGATGCGGCGATCGCCAAAAGTCCTATTTCCTCAACAGTTTCCAATTGAACTAAAGTATCCGGCGCAACCAGTTCCAAATATTCTAGCTTCACCGCCGGCACTCTCGCCAGAATTTCTTGCGCCGCCTGTAACAGACCTAATCGCGATCGCACTCCCTCACCGTAGCGCCGTCTCGCCGCCTGTAAAGCCTTATATAAAACTGTAGCTTGCTGTTTCTGTTCCCGTGTCAAATACTGATTACGGGAACTATAAGCCAGTCCCGAAGCCTCTCGAATAATCGGACAGGCCACCATCTCAATCGGCCAATTCAAATCCGCCACCATGCGCCTAATGACCGCCACTTGTTGAGCATCTTTCTGGCCAAAATAGGCGCGGTTCGGCTGAATCAAATTAAACAATTTAGCCACAATAGTTGTCACCCCCTGAAAATGTCCAGGACGGGATGCGCCACACAAACGGGACGTGAGCGAGTCAGGGACAATCACACAAGTTTGTTGAGATAAGCCAGTTTCTGTGTTTCCCGTCTCCTCAGAGCCATAAATCTCCTCAACCGACGGAGCAAATACCACATCAGCCCCATTTTCCCGACACAGTGCTAAATCCGCCTCCAAATTACGGGGGTACTTTTGGAAATCTTCCCTAGGTCCAAATTGTAGGGGGTTAACAAAGATGCTAACCACCACCACATCAGATCCATTACGAGCCTGACGAATTAAGCTCAAATGTCCTGAATGTAAACCCCCCATAGTGGGGACTAAACCTATTTGCCGATTATGGCAGGCTTGGGAATAAGATCGCCAAGCCGCAACAGTTGTAAACAGGCGCATAAAAGTAGTTTTGGGCGCAATAATTGCACCCTAGTATCAATCATTCCCTTCATTGTATAGGGAACAGCACCATCGACCTTAATTAGCTGGCGTGATCACCTCCACTGTTACCGGAGCCACCCCACTGCTAATCATACCGATCGCCTGTGCAGCTCCAGCAGACAAGTCAATAATCCGACCTCCGATAAATGGGCCTCGGTCATTAATTCTCACCACCACAGAACGACCGTTATGCTGATTGGTAACACGGACTTCTGTACCAAAAGGTAAATAACGGTGAGCCGCCGTCATAGCATCTTGGTTGTAGCGTTCACCATTAGCCGTGCGGTTCCCATGAAAACCAGGACCATACCAAGAAGCCCAACCCTGGAGACGATTAGCCACCGAACGTACAGCTACTGTAGTCACTTCTGGCTCTGGTCTTCCTTCAATCTCGCTGAGGGGTGGCGCATTACCCACCTGTCTCCGCAGGCGGTTAGTAGCTTGTAGTGCATCTGTCGCCAGATCGCGGGTATTGTCAGGGAGGATAGTATTGCCATCAATGGCTACTAATTTTTCCTCACCTACTTGGATCACATAATTTTTTTCCTGATCATTCCATCGGACTCTGATGGTATCTGCATCAATATTGTCTCGACTGATCTGATTAATTTTGACCGCGACATTATTGGCTCTAGCGACTGGATCGCTGGCTTGTGTGAGGTAAGCCACTATTAAATTACCAGTTGAACTCTCAGCTACATTGACAGATTGATAGTTGATGGGGCGGGCTGTCGTTTCTGAGGGGTTTTGAACAAAGGTGAGGACGGGGATATTACGAACGAAGAGGGTTGCAGCTTGTTTTTCGTCTAATTCATGGCTTTCAATTTGGGTGATATTCCCCTGTGACCGGGCTAATTGCTCAACATGGCTTCTCCCATCACTTTCTGGACATAAAAGGCGATCGCATTCACTTTCAGCATAAGCTGGCGCGCAAACTGATAGAACCAGTAAAGAAACTAGACCACTCCAAAGTTTTGCGTTCATAAATCTTCTATATGAAACAACCACGTTTGAACTGAAATTGACTTAGACCCTACATGGCAGGCTATTACACCCCCATAGTCATCGCTACTCAATTTCCTGTTCGCTTGGGTTGAAGGAACTGCAACACACTAGCACGAACTTTTCTATTTGGGGATCTAGTCTGGGGGCATAGTTTGCCGTCGGACTGACAAACTGGACAGTTTGGTTCCGGCCCAAATTCCCGGTCATCAAGACTTGGGGTAATTTCTACTTACCCAATAGTCAGTGGTTGCAAAAAGTATTAAAGTTTCTTATAAGCCTTATCAGAGAGTTACGGGGCCAAGCCTGAACACACAAAACAAAAATCAATTATGGATTATCGAGAAGCTGGTGTTGACGTGGTAGCGGGTCGGGATTTTGTTAACCGTATCCGCGATCTGCTACAAGGAACTTATCGCCCAGAAGTCTTGGGTGGTTTAGGGGGTTTTGGCGGGTGCTTTGAGTTACCCACAGGCTACCGTCAACCCGTCCTGGTATCTGGTACTGATGGTGTCGGTACGAAGCTAAAGATCGCTCATGCTGTTGACCGCCACGATACTATCGGTATTGATTTGGTGGCTATGTGTGTTAATGATGTCTTGACCTGTGGTGCAGCCCCTCTGTTTTTTCTCGATTATCTGGCTACCGGAAAACTAGAACCAGAACAATTAACCCAGGTGGTCACCGGAATAGCTACCGGTTGTCAACAAGCTGGATGTGCTTTATTGGGGGGAGAAACCGCTGAAATGCCGGGTTTCTATCAACCCGGTGAGTATGACGTGGCTGGCTTTTGTGTCGGTATTGTCGAAAAGCAACAGTTACTTGATGGTAGTCAGGTTAAGATCGCAGATGTGGCGATCGCTTTAGCCAGTAGTGGTCTCCACAGTAATGGCTTTAGTCTCGTCCGTAAGATTATCGCCGATCGCCACATTGATTGGAACCACCGCCCTACTCAATTTGATGGTCAAACTGTTGGCCAGGTCTGTTTGACTCCCACCCGCATTTATGTCAAACCTATTCTTAATGCTATTGCTCAGGGTTTACCTATTCATGGTATGGCTCATATTACTGGCGGAGGACTACCGGAAAATTTGCCCCGATCTCTTCCTGAAAATGCTGCTATTCGCATCACTCCCCACAGTTGGCCGGTTCCCCCCATTTTTACCTGGTTAGCTGACTTGGGAGATGTTCCCCAAAGTGCTATGTGGGAAACTTTTAATATGGGTATTGGCTTTGTCGTTTTTGTACCACCCGATCACGCCTCAGAGGCGATCGCATTCTTTCAATCCCAGGATATCCCTAGTTATACAATCGGGGAGGTCGTCCCTGGAAATCGACAACTAATTGGTTTGGACTAGCAACAGCATAAGTTTTCGCTAAAAAAAAGCCCGTTTGAGATACAATAGTATTTCAGGCTCAAATACCAAAGCGACCTTAGCAAAGCAATGTCCATTCAATGGCAGACCGCTAAAACTTACCAAGATATTCTCTATTGTAAGGCGGACGGAATCGCCAAAATTACCATTAACCGCCCTGATAAGCGTAATGCCTTTCGCCCGAAAACCGTATTTGAACTGTATGATGCTTTTACAGATGCCAGAGAAGATCAGGCGATCGGTGTAGTTCTGTTTACCGGGGCTGGTCCCCATACAGATGGCAAATATGCCTTTTGTTCCGGCGGCGATCAGAGTGTGCGCGGTGAAGCTGGTTATATTGATGATATCGGTGTCCCCCGTCTCAACGTTCTCGATCTTCAACGCCTAATTAGATCAATGCCTAAAGTTGTGATCGCCCTGGTAGCAGGTTATGCGATCGGCGGTGGTCATGTTCTCCATCTCATTTGTGATTTAACTATAGCCGCTGATAACGCCATTTTTGGTCAAACTGGGCCAAAAGTTGGCAGTTTTGACGGCGGCTTTGGAGCCAGTTATATGGCTCGTGTTGTCGGTCAGAAAAAGGCACGGGAAATTTGGTTCCTCTGTCGGCAGTATAATTCCCAACAAGCCTTAGATATGGGTTTAGTTAACTGTGTCGTTCCCGTTGATCAGCTTGAGACTGAAGGGATAACATGGGCGTTGGAGATTCTGGAAAAAAGCCCGATCGCTATTCGCTGTTTGAAATCCGCTTTCAATGCTGACTGTGATGGTCAGGCGGGGTTACAGGAGTTGGCAGGGAATGCCACTTTGTTGTATTATATGACCGAGGAAGGGGCAGAGGGAAAACAGGCTTTTTTGGAAAAACGAAAACCAGATTTTCGTCAGTATCCCTGGCTTCCTTGACCGCCTTCGCGCTAAACAGCGATCGCTTCTCAGGGTTGAACCCTTGAAGCTTCTAATTCTGGGTGAGTTGCAGTTATATTTGGGAAGTCTCCCACCATTGCTTCTCGTAGGGTCGGGAGAGTTTGATTCAGATGAATTACTGTATCCACCGTTTCCCAAGAAGGTGCAAAGACGGGAAGTGCTAGGGGACACGCTTTCCAACTGCCCTGGACCGGAACGTGGAGTTGATGGCATAGCCCGCCACGTCTCCCCTCAGGAGTGTAGTGTTGACAACAACGACAAGCAGACGTTAACAGGTTTGAAGCTCCCATAGCAGGCTTCCTCGCTAAAGAATGATCCAATACCTATATTCTCGTATATCCTTGATCCCTGCCTAGAATCCGTCATCCCTTATCCAGTATGCCTTAGAATCCGTTTTTATCGTTCAGGAAATTTTATAATTGTTTTATATTCTCTTTATATATAGATACAAACTTAGCTAGTTTGTTAAAGAAATGTAAAGCATCGGGGATCAAGTCTAAAGTAATCAAAACTAATTGGGGATCAACGCTAATTGATTGAGTCCCCTATTTGTCTTGGCATTTATCAGGTGTCAGGAGTTCGGCAAAGCAAATGTGGCAAACAGACCAGCGTTCTAGTTCACCGGGAGGGGTGGGGGAGTGACATTGAGGACATAGGGGCCAATGTTGCGATCGCCTTTGGATTTTACTAGCCCAAATTTCCCAAGCAGCGATCGGCGTTTTCGGTGCAGCCACATCCTCAGATATAACCTGATCAATAGTCCCAAATTCTCCCTTAACAGGGATAGTGCTGGGATGTTGGTTAATATCTGTCGTTTCCGTCAAAGCACCCGCCGCCAAAAGAGAAGACCCATGAGACCACTGAGCCGTGGAAAACTTGATATCATGCAAAGGATCACACAGCCACTGATTTAGGTGTCGGACAATTTGCTTACGCTGGAAAGTCAGCTCCTGAGTCCAAGCAGCGCTAGAAGTAGCCACCTGCAAAATATTTCGGTAAATCGTTATGGGTCGAGTATGAGCCTGTGCTGATTTTCCGACCACATCAGGCCAATGGCTAACCACTAGCTGAAACTGCTGTTGTTCCGGCGTTAAAATCCGGTCAGCAAAGGTACTTATAATCTGATCAATGGATTCAAAGTTCAATTAAAATCAACCCCATTTTCCAGGAATTTTGTTATGAGCCAATCTTCTCAAATTCAAGCTACCTCCTCCCCCCCCCAACTACAACCAGTCCTCCAATCGGTTTTGGAAAGCCTAGACGTAAAACTAGAGCAGGAACTAACCCGCTATCGCCGATATAGACGGCAATCTCAATCCGATAATCAACAGCCTAGGGAGTCATCCAATAGCCAATCGCCATCATTTCCAGGGGCGATCGCTCCTAACGCAATAACTCCAGAATTACCCCCTACCCAAACAGAACCACAGCGCCCCCCCACCGGGTGGGAATCAGTCCTATTACCAGAGCCGGCTCCCATTGTTCCCCACAACCAAAACCAGACAACAGCCAACGGTAATGGTTCTGCCGCCGAAACCTCAAGCGCCACCTCACCCCTAGGCTACCTAGAATCCACCGAAAAACTGATTAGCAGCATCGAAAAACGTGCCGAATATAGAAAACAGCGACAAAGTAAAAGTTGGACTAAGAGATTATTTACCCCCTTGGGGATGGTCTCTATGCTGCTGCTGTTTATTTCTAGTGCCATTTTAGGCTATGTCGTCACAGGTGGTGCCGGCTTGCAAATACTAGGCTTCAATCGCCTATTTAGGGATTCACAGACTCCTACTTCTGAGCCAATAGATACCAACACAGTAGAACCCACATCTCCTAACCTGGCTACCCAGGAATTTGTTGAGCTAGATCTTAATACCCTCAGTACCATCAATCCTAATCCCAACCTCCCTACCACTGCACCCCAAGGAACTCCAATAGATGGCGGCGCAACAGTTCCTCCCGCTCCATCTCCCTCCGTAGTCATTCCTACTGGTCCCGGACTTAATAACTTATCCCAGGAACTTTTACCTCAACCTGTCGCACCCGCACCCGCACCCGCACCCGCACCCGCACCCGCACCCGCACCCGCAGGCGGAACCACTCCCCAAGCTAATGCTTCCACCCCAGCTAATACCCCTACCCCTACCCAAGTTAATGCCAATCCTGTGAGGGCTGAAGATGGATTTTATTATGTGGTAACAGATTACGAAAATGAGGCCAGGCTGGAAACAGTTCGCCAAGTGGTTCCTGATGCATACATCCGCAGATTTAAAACAGGTGTCAAAATTCAAATGGGGGCTTTAGGTGATGCCGAATCTGCTAAACTTCTCGCTGAAGAATTGCGAGCCGAAGGAATTGCCGTTCAATTTGATACCCCATCACCAGGAGAGTAAGGATTTAATCATGGTTTACATGGTCACCCCTCTTCAAAACTCAGAGGTATTAATACTAATACCAGTCTAACCCAGTGAATTGCTGCTGATTTTCCGCTAACGAGAGACTATAATCAGGAGAGGTTAACCTGCTAGGTATTCCGGCGATCGCTCCCTAGTATCAGGCGGCGAGCCTGTCCGTTGAAAATCTCTGAATACTTGTCAAATGTTCACCTTTTCAAGCCATAATAAATGCACATCCTGAATCAAGTTTGGCAGATGGTGGGCTCCCATGTTAGTCGCCTATTTAACCAAACTAAAGATCCTGAAACACTGCTGAATGAAGCTATAGACCAAATGCAGTCAGATCTAGTTCAACTACGACAGATCATAGCTGATACCCGTAGCACCCAAAAACAAATAGAACAGGATTATATTGATGCTGAAAAAAGTGCCCAGGAGTGGTACAAAAGGGCTCAGTTGGGTCTGCAAAAGGGTTCTGAATCGGTAGCACGGGAGGCTCTAATTCGTAGGAAATCTTACTTACATACAGCTAGTCAGATGCAAGAACAGTTGCAGATACAGCAACAAATTTTGGCACAACTTAAATCTAATTTACGAGAACTCTCGGAGCGTGCAGCTAATGCTAAAACTCAGCGGGATCTGTATCGGTCTAGATCCTATTCTCTGGAGGCTTACCAACGTTTGAATGAAATGGAGGAAAGCCTTGATTATACTAGGATTATAGACCGCCTTGAGGAGCGAGCTATTGAATTAGAAGTGCGATCGCCAGAATTAATCAGCTTGGGGGATGAATACAACAATGATAACTATTCTGATGCCGAAATTGAAGCTGAGTTAAATGCCATCAAAGCTCAAATCCGATGGCGATCGCATTGACCATCAAATCCTATCAATATTTCACGGGTTCGGTTTAGACATCTGGGGAGGCTCTACTAATCAATCATGCGCTTATTTATTATACCCCCTATACCCAAGTTATCCTTACGTCTGGTCTTAATTGTTCCATTTTTACTACAAATTACTATAGCTTTCGGATTAACAGGATGGTTGTCTTATCGGAATAGAACTCGCGCCATAAATGACCTGGCTACCCAGTTACAAGTTGAGGTTAGTAACCGGATTAAACAGGAAATGAATACCTATCTGGAAACTCCTCACCTGATTAATCAAATTAATGTTGATGCTATCAATCAAGGGTTAATTTCCATAGATAACATTCCCGCACTAGAACGCTATCTATGGACACAATTACAGCAGTTCCCCACCGCCAGCTATATTGGTATGGGTATGGAAAACGGGGATTATATTGGCGCGGGACGCTATGATGATGGTTCCATTGAATTTGATATTTTAACTGATAGCACTAATCGTCAGTTAGAAAAATGGTTAACAGATGATCAAGGGAACCGAACTGAGTTGGTGAGTTCCCGCGATAATTATGATCCTAGAGGTAGACCTTGGTATCTGGTAGCGGTAGAGGCGGGTAAGCCAGTTTGGAGTGAGATTTATGGGTATTTTGGCTCCCAAGCCTTAGTGGTTTCTGCTAATCGACCAATTAATGATTCCCAAGGAAATTTACTCGGTGTAGCCAGCAGTGACCTAACTTTAAAGCGCATTAGTGAGTTTCTCGGTACCTTAGAAATTGGCAAAACCGGACAGACATTTATTGTGGAACGTAATGGTTATTTAGTGGGAACTTCTACCCTCGAAAAAACCTTTATTACGGATGAAGAAAATCGCGACACTGAAAGAATTTTGGCAGTCGAAAGCAGTGATATAATGACCAGAGAAACTGCCCAATATTTATTTGATAAATTGGCTGATATTAGTGAAATAAACAATCACGATCGCCTCAGTTTTTATGCTAATAGTCGGCGAGAGTTTGTCCAGGTAACTCCCATGATTGACCCTAGGGGAATTGATTGGTTAATTGTGGTGGTGGTTCCTGAAGCGGATTTTATGGAACAGATCCATGAAAATACCCGCATCACAATTTTATTATTTATGGCGGCGTTAGTGTTAGCAATAATTTTGGGTATTCTCACTGCTAGATGGATTAGTGAACCGATTTTACGCCTCAGTGAAGCCTCCAGTGCTATTGCTAGTGGGGCTCGTAATGCGACCGCTAGTGCTGAGTTAAATCAACAGGTAAAAGTTGAGAAGATTCGAGAATTGGGGATGTTATCTGAATCCTTTAATATGATGATACAAAATTTGCGGGATTCATTTATTGCACTAGAAAAGACTAACCGCGAATTAGAACAACGGGTATTAGAAAGGACGGCGGCGCTGTTTCAAGAAAAAGAGCGATCGGAAGAGTTATTACTGAATGTTTTACCTAAGCCTATTGCTGACCAGTTGAAAGCCAATAAAAAAGCTATCGCTTCTGCTATTGAAGAAGTCACTATTTTATTTGCTGATATTGTGGGATTTACTCCCCTATCAGCGCGCATGGATCCTATTGAGTTGGTGAGTTTACTTAATGAAATGTTTTCGATTTTTGATAACCTAGCCGATAAACATAAATTAGAGAAGATTAAAACTATTGGCGATGCTTATATGGTGGTGGGAGGTTTACCGCTACCGCAAAATAATCATGCGGAGGCGATCGCCGATATGGCTTTAGAAATGCAAGCAGCAATGAAACAGTTTCAAGGTAGTTATTTA
Source organism: Limnospira platensis NIES-39 (assembly GCF_026000695.1). GTDB lineage: Bacteria > Cyanobacteriota > Cyanobacteriia > Cyanobacteriales > Microcoleaceae > Limnospira > Limnospira platensis. The sequence continues at coordinate 6,161,446 of NZ_AP026945.1, read as the reverse complement.
ATGGGTTCAGAATCATTCCAAATTCGCATTGGTATCAATACCGGAGCCGTGGTAGCTGGGGTAATTGGGATTAAAAAATTTATTTATGATTTATGGGGAGATGCGGTTAATATTGCTTCCCGCATGGAATCATCAGGAACACCCGGTTCTATTCAAGTCACCGAGGAAACCTACCACCGTCTCAAGTATAATTATATATTTAAAAAACGCGGTCTAATTCCCGTCAAAGGAAAAGGACAGATGACTACTTATTGGTTATTGGGGAAAAAACCAGTAGTAGATATTTCCTAATGATTACCATCTATCTATCAGTTAATATCCTGATCCTCAATTATCGATTTAACCGCATTAGATTGACTGAGGACATAAACACCAGCCACAGTTATTTCAACCGGAATAGTACCCAGTAAACTAGGGCTAGGGGCGAGTAATTTACCATTATACTGATTCAAAATCGGCTTAATCTGATTCAGGGAACTTTCCGCCGCCTTTTGTGTAGCAACCATTTCAGCTTTTCGCTGTTCAGGAGATAGACGTGGCGATCGCTGATGATTAGATGGGGGAACCTGGAGGAAAACCAGAACCCGGATTTTTTCCTGAGACTTGAGACCCGCCAAACGAGCAGCAAATTCGGGGCTAATTTTCATCTGGTAGTTCTCCCTAACGCAACTGTTTAATGGGGTTAATGGGGGGAGCGCTGCTGGGTTAGCATCTCCTAGCACCACCCCCAGCAAAGTTAATCCAATTATGCCGTATGGCATCATCAAAACCACCCCCCCTAATATAATCATTAAACCTATTTCAGAGCTTGTAGAGCTTCCCAAGGCTTAATTAACCCCCATCCCCAACGGTTATCCGGGCG